>JAFROK010000002.1 GCA_017429695.1 Clostridia bacterium
CGAGACCACTGAAGAAGTGGCACTAAAATCTTCCCCATTCGTTCCGTAGTTCAACAATAATTCATCAAGCGGCTTTCAGGTTACCGAGCAGCCGCAAATCCGAAAAAAGTGAGGAAAGGAGGGCATTATTCCCTGCGTTTTCCCTCTCATTTTCCCTTATCAGGTTGGCTATCCGTTTCAAATTCACCGCTATTGCAGTGAATTTGGCTTGGAATGCCATACTTCGTAAGCCCCAGCCTCTGGCTCGGGCTAATCCATGGAAGCGTTTCATTTCAGCATTCTTCCATTCCTCGGCAGCACGTTTCTTGTATTTCTTCAGGAATTCAGGTGACTTCTGGCGCTGACTTTCCAGATAATAAGCGGGAGTGTTCTCTGAAATAATCAGTCGCCTGCCACCGCTTTCCCTGCCCATGCATTCATCTCTGTGCGGGCAACTCTTGCAAACGTCTTTGTCGAAAGTGTAAGTAAAGAACAGAAAGCGTTGTCCTGGACTTAACTCCCGTAACCGCTGCTTCTTTCTGACTGTCCGGTTTCCCATCCTGCAGAACCATTCGTCACTGTCTTTGTTGTATGAAAACAGCTCTTCATCGATATGGTAGGTAACGGCACTAACCGGAATCACACTTTCAATCTTCTTTTTCTCCAGTTCGTCCAGAACATCTTTCCGGAAATATGCTTTATCTCCTGTTACGGCTTCTACTTTCACTCCCGCCTCTTCTGTCCGCTCAAGGAGATTGGAGAACTCTGTCCCGTCCACATACGCTCCGTCATGGACATCTACCGCTGTAATGATCCGCTCATCCGTAGTCATGGTGTACTCAGTCTTGTATCCGAAGAACGAATCTGTCTTGGACTTATATCCGACTCTGGCATCCGGATCTACCAGTGAACGCAGTCCCTTCTGGAGAATGAACTTCTCATCTGAAAGGATGTCCCTTACTTCTTCAATGATTCCTTTGGTGACAGGTCCGGCATGAGGTTCTGCCGCCTCAACGGTTTGCTCCAGATACTCCTTCATGACCCGCTTGGCTTCCTTGTGGTCCTCGATGTCCTTGTATTCCGGAATATTTGCATTGATGCCATTCGGAAGTCTTCCGTCATGATCCGCTTCCAGTGCCGCGAAAATCTTGGCAGCCAGATGTTTCATGATCCGTTCAGGAACTAGTTTCTTACAGTTGGCTTCGGTATGGGTAGCATCCACTGCAAGAGTCGTACCCTTAATGATTCCTTTTTCAACACACTGGCGGACGATCTCTGTAAGGATTTCATCCAGAGATATGTCTTTTAGCCGCTGTGTCCTGAACTTAGCCAACAAGCTCGGATCCGGAAGCGGGTCATCCGGATTCAATCCTAAGAACCAGAGGTAAGCCAGATTGCAGTTGGCTTCCTCAATGACCTTGACATCTGAAAGGTTATACAGCCTTTCGAGAATGCACAGTTTGGCCATGAGTTCCGGCTCTTTAGCTGGCCTGCCAAACGTTGCGCAGTAGCTGTCAGCTAACAGTTCGTTGATGAAGCTGAAGTCGACAGCACCAGCAATCCGTTTCAGCAGATGATCTTCCGGGATCCTGTCATACAAGACTGTGAAGAAGTTTGTCTGGCTCTGATTCGGTCGAAGCATCTTGGTATTTTCCTCTCATTTGATGCTTCTATTATACCATTAAACCCGTTGATTTTAAAGGAACAGAGGGCTTCCGAGGTGTACTGAAATTGTTTTTGGCTACCACTTCCTTTGCTAGACTTTTTCAGTGGTCTCGGACAGTTCTTCCCGTTCCGGCCGAACACGTAACGGGAAAAACCGTCCCCTTCGTTCCGGGAGTTGAATCCGGTGGGTTTTTTACAAGGAGAAACGATGAGCGGTAAGAGCAAACGCTTTGGAGAAGTTATTCGGTTCTGTATTACCGGTGGGGTATGCTTTTTAATTGAATTGGTGGCTTTGAAGTTATTACGGGATGTTATTGGACTGGGAAATCTGACAGCCGGGACTTTCAATTATGGCACGTTGATTGCGACGGCGATTGCTTTTATTATTTCCGTGATCGTCAATTACCTGCTTTGTGTTAGATGGGTTTTTGAAGGAGCAAAGAACCAGGGAGACAGGCAGAAGGCAGGATTCCTGATTACAAGCGTATTGGGATTATTGCTGAATGTGGCACTGATGTGGGTATTCGGGAAACTGTTTGGAGAGGATCAGATTGTTTTTACGGTATTATCATTTGAAGTGAAGATGTATCTGATCAGCAAGACCATTGCAACCATTATTGTGATGATATGGAACTATTTCACTAAGAGGTGGATTTTAAAAGGAGGAAGGTAAGATTTCGCGGCTGCGGCCCAAGGAATCGCGCGCGCACCGCGGCCGGTGAATCCAACACACAATCGGCCTTCATCCGCCACTGGCGGCGGCCGTTATGTGCAGCTCGCGCACCGCGCACGGCAGGACCAAGGCTTAGCTCTGCATGTGATCCGTTACCCGGAACGAGTTCCGGACGGATCATCATCCGATCGCCCTGGACCTTCGGTGGAAATACCCTTTACTAAACGATAGATTCAACAAAGAGGAGGAATGAGAACATGAAAGGCATTATTCTGGCGGGAGGCGCGGGAACACGGTTATATCCTTTGACGAAGGTGACAAGCAAACAGCTTTTACCTATCTATGACAAGCCGATGGTTTATTATCCCCTGAGCACTTTGATGCTGGCGGGGATTAAGGATATTCTGATTATCTCCACGCCGCTGGATACGCCGCGGTTTGAGGCTTTACTCGGGGACGGGAGCCAGTTCGGGATTAACCTGAGCTACAAGGTGCAGCCTTCTCCGGACGGACTGGCGCAGGCTTTTATCCTGGGCGAGGAGTTTCTGGCGGGCGAAGCCGGGGCGATGGTGCTCGGGGATAACATCTTCTACGGGAATGGATTCCGGAAGATGCTGCGGGCGGCCGTCGAGAACGCGGAGCAGAACGGACGGGCGACGGTTTTCGGATACTATGTGCCGGATCCGGAGCGGTTCGGGGTTGTGGATTTTGACGAGAACGGGAAGGCTTTGAGCATTGAGGAGAAGCCGAAGGAGCCGAAGAGCAACTATGCTGTGACCGGGCTGTATTTCTATCCGAACGACGTGGCAAAGCGGGCGAATGCGGTGAAGCCTTCCGCACGGGGAGAGCTGGAGATTACGACGCTGAACGAGATGTACCTGGATGACGGGCTGCTGGATGTGCAGCTGCTGGGGCGAGGGTTCGCATGGCTGGATACGGGAACGATGCAGAGCCTGCTGGAGGCCGCGGAATTTGTGGAGATGATTCAGAGCCGGCAGGGGATTACGATTTCTGCGCCGGAGGAGATTGCGTTTATTAATGGCTGGGTTGATAAGGAAGGGCTGTTGAAGAGCGCCGAGATGTATGGTAAGAGTCCGTATGGCGAGCATTTAAGAGCAGTGGCTGAAGGCAAAGTTAAGTATTAAGACGTTGTGGGCTTGGCCCGGAACCGGGAATTCCGCCGAAGGCACGTCTCGCGCCTACGGTTTTGGCGTAGCGGTTCTAAGCTCTGACTTCGCTGGCGCTCGTCAATCACTAAGAACCGACGCCAAAACAGTATCCGCAACCTCAATGGTCGCAACTCCCCACTGGGGAGCTTGCTCCCTTTCGGTTGACCTCACCTCTGACGAAATTTCCGCCACTGGCGGTCGTCAGAGGTTCGCCCTTCGGTCGGAACACCCGGTCCCAGGCCGAAAAAACAGCCGAGGGTTTACCAGCAGAACCAAAGTTATCGGACGATCTTAGGAGAAGGGGAAAAGTAATGTTTGCGTATTGCCTGTTCTGCCAGACGCAGCGGTGCTCGCGGATTGCGCAGCTATTGGAGATCAAGGGGCTGAACAGGGCTTTTTCTCCCAAGATTATGCAGAAGCAGCGGGTTAAAGGGGAAAACAAGACGAAGTATGTGGACCTGCTGCCGGGATATGTTTTCGCTTTTACGGAAGAGAAGCTGGTGGATTATTCCGTATTCTGGGGAATTGACGGGGTGATCCGGAAGGTCGGGTGCGCGGACGAGTGGTATGAGCTGCAGGGAGCGGACCGGGAGTTTGCTTTTTCGCTGATGGAAAAAGGCGGGGTTGTCGGCGGGATGAAGATTGTGAAGGTCGGCGACCAGGTGACGCTGGAGGATCCGCTGTTTGCGAACAGCCAGGGGAAGGTTACGCAGGTGGATTATCGGAAGGAGCGGGCACGCGTTGATTTTGTGTTCAGAGGGAATGCATGTCATACATGGGTGGCGTTAGAGGACGTTAAGAAGAAGGACTAAATTAAGCGCGTGCGCCCCGGGCTGCCTCAGCGTTGTGGATTTAATTACAGAACCAAAGGGTACCGTTCCTACGGGAGAGACAGAGGAGAGTATGTATCAGATATTTGTGGTGGAGGATGAGCTGCTGATCCGGGAGAGTATCCGGCATACCATTGAGGGGATGAAGGGGCCTTACGCTTTCTGCGGGGAGGCTTCCGACGGGGAAATGGCCCTGAGCATGATGCAGGACCTGATGCCGGATATTCTGCTGACGGACATCCGGATGCCGTTCCTGGATGGGTTCGGTTTGATTTCCCATGCCCGGGCGATGATGCCCTGGCTGAAGATTGCGATTATCAGCGGATACGGGGAATTTGAGTATGCCCAGAAGGCGATTACGCTGGGGGTGGACCAGTACCTGCTGAAACCGGTGCGGCCGGCGGACCTGACGAAGGCCATTGAGGAAATGGCGGAGCGGATTGAGAAGGAACGGAACGCGACGGGAACCGCGCGGCAGGACGGGTTTGACCAGGGGGAAGTGAACCGGGTCATGACCCTGCAGTTTACGCGGGAACTGCTCTTTGGCGGGACGGATACCGGGGAACTGCTGGAGCAGGCCCGGTCGCTGAACCTGGACATTGTGCGGCCGCACTACCTGACAGCGGTGTGCTCCTTTGACCAGCAGAACCCGGACACGGGACGGATACGGAACATTGTGCAGCAGGTGATGAAGAACGAGACGGACATGCTGTATGTATTCACAGCGGCGGACCAGATGGCGCTGCTGGTTTGCGGAAACGACGAGGAGGCACTGAACGAGCGGGTATACTGGCTGATGAACATCCTGCGGCACGAGCTGCGGGAGGTTTGCCCGGTGATTACGGCGGTGGTCGGGAACTGCGCCCACCGGCTGGGGGAAATCAGCGAGACATACAAAGCGGCCGCCAGCCTGCTGCGGCAGGTGGATGGCGTGAGCCCGGGGCAGATTATCAACATCGGGGATACGGCGCAGATTACGGAGAACATCGTCACATCCAGCGGGCCGTTCGGCGAGGAATTCGGGCAGAAGATTATGCAGGCGAAGGCGGCGGAGATTCCGGCACTATTGGATGAGGTGATGGAATCGCCGGAGTGCGGGCAGTTTGAAAGCATGCTGATGCGGTATTACGGGCTGATTTACCTGATGAAGATTGCGGTGCAGATCATCGTCAGGAATGGCCGGGGCGGGACGGACGCGAAGGACGCAGCGGCACAGCTGAGCAGCCAGTATGATATCTTTGTGGCGTCCGGGAAGAAGGATACGTTCCGGAAGACGGCGGAGGAGCTGCTGACGGCGGCAATCAACGCACGGCAGGAAGCGCCGGCGGAGATGAAATACAGCCATGTGATCAGCCGGGCGGAGAAATATGTGAAGGAGAATTTCAGGGATCCGAATATATCGCTGATCAGCGTGGCGCAGCATGTTGGGATGAGCGCGGCGCATTTCAGCACGGTGTTTTCGCAGACGACGGGGAGGCCGTTTATTCATTACCTGACCGGGATGAGGATTGAGCAGGCGAAGGAACTGCTGAAGACGACGAATATGAAGCTGGCGGATATCGCGATGGAGATTGGGTATAATGAGCCGAATTATTTTAGTCATGTTTTTCGGAAGACTACGGGGATGACGCCGAAGGAGTATCGGACCAAGGAAGGGGTTTAGGCTTCAGGCGGAGGAGATCCTTGCTCTGCATGTGATTTGTTACCCAAATCACAGATTTGGACAAATCATCATTGCTTCGCTCAGGATGACAGGCAGGCGAGTGCTTTTGAAATGAAGTTTGTAGGTGTTGTGCAGAACCAAGAAGGGTAGTCGAATTGCGGGGGCGGAACGGGAAAGGGACAGTTCTTTTCGTTCCGGCCGAACACGTAACGAAAAAAACCGTCCCTCCGTTCCGCGGGCATGCTCCTATGGGTATTCTGCAGAATTGGGGGATTTCGCGGCTGCGGCCGCGACCAGGGCTTTCCGATCGCCCTGGACCTTCGGGGTCAGTAACCTCTAGTGGAAATAAGTTCTTCTGTTAAGTTATCCTGGGAGAAGGCGGTTTCTTCTACGTAGGTGTATTTGGGTGGGGTTTTGCCTTCTTTCAGCTGTTCTATGAGGTTTTTCACTCGGGGACCGTGGAGGGGGTTGCATTCCACGTCGTAGGCTATTTCTCCCTTGAGGACCAGGCGGAGGGCTGTGCTGGCAGCATCGAAGGAGATTATATAGACATCTTTGCCGGGAGTCAGGCCGGCTTTTTTTAATGCGTCGATGGCGCCGTAGGACATATTGTCGTTTTCGGAATAGATTACATTGATGGTATTGCCGGAGCGGTCCAGGAGGCCTTTTTCAATGACCTCCTCGACTAACTCCTGGCCTTTGGCCTGGGTGAAATCGCCGGACTGGCGGAAGGCGAGGGTCCAGTTATCATGGGCTTTGAGGCCTTCATCCAGGCCTTCGGTGCGGCCGATCTGGGCGGAGGAACCTATATTGCCCTGGAGGTGGATGATATTCAGGGGTTGATCGGCGAAGGTTTTTTCCATCCATTCGACGGCGGTTTTGCCTTCCTGGCGGAAGTCGCTGCCGACCCAGCAGGTGAAGAGGCTTTCATCCTCAATTTCGATCATGCGGTCCACGATGATGACCGGGATGCCGGAATCCCGGACGCGGGAAAGTATCGTTTCCCAGCCGCGCTCGGTGGTCGGGGCGAGGACGATATAATCCACGCCCTGGTTGATGAATTTATAGAGATCCACGATTTGCTGCTCCTGCTTCTGCTGGGCATAGCGGAGGTCCAGGCGGTAGCCGTTTTCAGCGGAAAGGGCGCTTTCCATGCTGGCGGTATTGGCCACGCGCCAGTCGCTCTCGGTGCCGACCTGGGAGAAGCCGACGGAGATCAGCTTTTCCTCCGGGGCAGGGGGTTCCTGCGGGGCGGTGGAGCAGGCGGAGAGGCAGAGCAGGAGGCTGAGGAGCAGGGCAAAGCGCCCTGCTTTTTTTGCTTTACGGGTCATGGATGGTTATCCTCCTTCCGGATGGCGGTGACGCCCTGGCGGGGGAGGCGGACGGTGACGGTGGTGCCCTCCCCGGGGACGCTGGAAAAAGAAAGGCCGTAGGGGCTGCCGCAATAGAGGCGGATGCGCTGGTGGACATTTTTCAGGCCCAGGCCGCTATGGTGTTCCTCGAAATTGCCGGACTGCAGGGTGGCCAGCTGGTCGGCGGTCATGCCGGCGCCGTTATCCCTGACATAGAGGAGGAGATCCTCGCCGGATTCCTCGCCGGTGATGGTGATGAGGCCCCGGCCGCGGCGGTTTTTGATGCCGTGGTAGAGCGCGTTTTCAATGAGGGGCTGGAGGATCAGCTTGGGGACGGTGCAGTCCTGGAGTTCCTCCGGGACGGAGATTTCCCAGGAGAGGATATCGCTGTAACGGATCTGCTGGATTTCCAGATAGGAACGGGCCTGGATGAGCTCGGAGCGGAGGGAGATGATATCCTCGCCCCGGTTGAGGGAATTGCGGAAGAAGGTGGAGAGGCTGTTGACCATATCGATGACATCCTCCTCGCGCTGGGATTCGGCGAGGATGGCGATGGAGTCGAGGGTATTATATAGGAAGTGGGGGTTGATCTGGGCCTGGAGGAGCTCCAGCTCCGCCCGGTGGAGGGACTGCTGGTCCCGGCGCTGGCGGTCGATGAGGGAGGAGATGCGGGAGGCCATTTTATCGAAATTGCGATCGAGGATTTTGAGCTCGACGATATCGGTTTCGACGGGGTGGCTGGTGAAATTATCCGAGCCGAACTGCTCCGCCTTGCGGGAGAGGGCCTGCATGGGGGCGGTGATGCGGCGGCTGACGCGGAAGGAATACATGAGGAGCAGGACGAAGAGGGCGATGACGATGGCGGCGGTGAGGGCCAGGAGGATCGGGATCTGGCGGTTGATGACGCCGCGGAGGCGGGCGAGCTCGCGGACTTCGTCGGAGAGGAAATCGTGCATGTAGTCCTCGATGATGCCGGTGAGGCCGGTCTGGCCGGAGATGTTGCGGTCCAGGAGCTCCATGCGGAGGTCGTAGGATTTGGTTTCGGCGATTTCGATCATATACATGCGGAGATTGCTGCACATATCCAGCATGCTGCGGACGCGCTCGCGGTTATCCGGGAGGGTGGTTTCGGTGGCGAGGCGTTTGAGGACTTTTTCGGCGTTGTCCAGTTCGGACATGGGGAGTTTCTGGACGGAGGATTCGCTGGGGGGAAGGTTGACGTGTTTATACATTTCCAGGTCGATGTTGGCTTTGAATTCCTGGTTGAAGTCGGCAGCGGTGGTGGCGCAGGCCAGGACGCTGGAGGCCTGGCGGCTGACGGAGATGAGGACGAAGGCGAGGACGGCGATGATGGTTGCCATTGCCACGGACATGGTGATGATGAGCCTTCGGATGTGCTGCTGGATTGTGCGTGGGTTTACCGGGTTAACTTGCTGCATGTTACATTTTTCCCCTTCCCCTACTCCGCAACCTCAATCGACGCGACTCCACACTGTGGAGTTCGCTTGTTTCGGTTGACCTCAGCTCTGACGAGATTTCTGCCACTGGCAGTCGTCAGAGCTTCGCCCCCTTCCCCGTGCTCTTACTTTGTGGATGTTTTAGTTGATTTGCACGGGGACGGGGGATATTTAGTGCGCCCGGGGGCTCTGCCCCCGTACCCCCAGGGAGTTTCGCGGCTGCGGCCGCGACCAGGGCTTTCCGATCGCCCTGGACCTTCGGGATGCATCTATCTTTATTGAGTGCATGTAAAATGCGATTTGATTATAACAAATTTTAGCAGATGACGAATAGTATAAACAAAAAAAGTATCGATTTTCCAAAAAAAGTACTGATTTTGGACAAAAAAGACAAAGGAACCAAAAAAGTTACCTGATGTTTTCCAAAAAATGTGAATGTTATTGACAACGGGAGCGATTATACTGACACCATCAAAGGCTCGGAAAGAGCCGAATAAAGATTTAGGAGGAAGAACCCATGAAGAAACTGTTTGCGTTGCTGCTGGCCCTGGCCATGATCATCGGCTGCGCGTCCGCGCTGGCGGATGGCATCAAGGTTGGTGTTATCAACCTGGATCCCGCTGAGTCCGGATATCGTCAGGCGAACGTTAAGAACCTGACCGATACGTTCACCGCTGAGAACGGCTATGACGCCACCTTCGTTACCGCCCCCACCGCTGACAAGCAGCTGGATGCTTTCCGCAGCTTCATCACCGCTGGTGTGGACTACATCCTGGTTTCCGCCGCTGACACCACCGGCTGGGACAAGGTGCTGGAAGATGCGAAGGCCGCCGGAATCGACGTGTTCCTGTTCGACCGGATGATCGAGACCGATCCTTCCAACTACACCGCGGCTGTCGTTTCCGACATGCGCGTTGAAGGCGAGACCGCCGTTGCCTGGCTGGAAAGCCTGAACCTGCCGGAATACAAGATCCTGCACATCCAGGGACAGCTGGGCAGCGCCGCTCAGATCGGCCGCAGCGATCCCCTGACCGAAAAGTGCGAAGCTGCTGACAACTGGACCATCGTTCGCGAAGGCACCGGCGGAGACAGCTGGGATCCTGAAGAAGCCCGCAAGATCGCTGAAGCTGCGATCGACGCTGGTATCGAATTCAACGTTGTGTACGCTGAGAACGACGGCATGGCCGACGGTGTTGTGGCTGCCCTGGACGCCAAGAAGATCACCCACGGTGTGAACGGCGACGTCATCATCATGGGCTTCGACTGCAACAAGTGGGCGCTCGAAAAGCTGCTGGCCGGCGAATGGAACTATGACGGACAGTGCTCTCCCTTCCAGGCTGGCGTCATCGACCAGATGATCAAGGCCCTGGAAGCCGGTGAAGACCTGAGCGCGTTCGGCCTGAACGAGCTGAACCAGGTGATCTCCGTTGAAGTTGGCTTCGATGCCAAGACCATTACCCAGGAAGATATTGACAACTACGGTCTGTAATTCTTAAGGGATTTAACGGCGCGGTATGAACGTACAGTAAGCGCGTTTCATACCGCGCCTTCTTTCTAAGAAGATTGGGGGGCTTTCCGATCGCCCCCCAGACCCCCTTCGGGCGACATGCTTTTTGAAAAGATTGGGGGAGCTTTGTGATCGCCGTTACCCATTTTCACTGCATTGGCATTTGTGAAAATAGACGGCTGTAACATGGGAAGCGTTACCCAAATCAAAGATTTGGACACTTCCGCATTCGATCGCCCTGGACCTTCGGCCCATGTGTGTGTGGAGAAGAATGGGGTTTAAAGAGGTTTCGCATCTGCGGATGCGACCAGAGGCTTTCCGATCGCCTCTGGACTCTTCGGCCCGAATCACTAAATTGATTCTTCGGTTTTAAAGAAATTTAGTTTTAGTTTTCTGTTGGAAGGAGCTGGCCCGGATGCCAAATATGGAGAACCAGGCGGTACTGACCATGCGCGGAATCTGCAAGCAGTTTCCGGGTACCAAGGCGTTGAACAATGTGGATTTTACCCTGCGGAAGGGTGAGATTCATGCCCTGATGGGGGAGAACGGCGCCGGAAAATCCACTTTGATTAAGGTGCTGACCGGCGTTTATGGAAAAGACGCGGGGAGCATCTGGGTGGACGGTACGGAGGGAGAGGCTAGGATCCACTCCCCGCAGGACGCGCAGAACATCGGCATCAGTACGGTGTATCAGGAAATTACGCTGTGCCCGAACCTGAGCGTGGCGGAAAATATGTTCATCGGCCGGACCAAGGGTCCTTTCGTGAACTGGTGGAGCCGGAACAAGCGGACGACAGAGATCCTGGAGAGCCTGAACATTCCGGCACGGGCACGGCAGGAGCTGAGCCAGTGTTCGCTGGCGGTGCAGCAGATGGTGGCCATCGCCCGGGCGGTGGACATGAACTGCAAGGTGCTGATCCTGGACGAGCCCACATCCTCGCTGGACGAGCACGAGGTGGAGATGCTGTTCGGGCTGATGCGGGACCTGCGGGACCGGGGCGTCGGGATTATCTTTGTGACGCACTTCCTGGAGCAGGTTTACGCGGTGAGCGACCGGATTACCGTGCTGCGGAACGGCGAACTGGTCGGCGAATGGCCGGTGGCGGAGCTGCCGCAGGTGGAGTTGGTGGCCCGGATGATGGGCAAGGACCTGGACGACATGGTGGACCTGGACGCGGTTGGCGAGAAGAGCGTCGGCAGCGACGAGACCGTTTATGAAGCGGTGGGGCTCTCCAGCACGGAATGCAAGCCCTTCGATTTCCAGATTCACAAGGGCGAGGTGAACGGCTTTACCGGATTGCTGGGCAGCGGACGCAGCGAAAGCGTTCGGGCGATCTTCGGCGCGGACCGGGTGACCGGCGGCATGGTGATGGTGAAAGGCCAGCACGCGGTGATCAACAAACCCTACCGGGCGATGAAGAAAGGCATCGGCTACCTGCCGGAGGACCGGAAACGGGACGGCATTGTGGCGGACCTGAGCGTGCGGGAGAACATCATATTGGCGCTGCAGGTGATGAAAGGCTTCTTCCACCCGATGAGCCGGGACGAGATGGAAGCGTTTGCGGACGAATATATCAAGGCCCTGCAGATTAAGACGGCGAGCCAGGAAACGCCGATCGGCAGCCTGAGCGGCGGCAACCAGCAGAAGGTGATCCTGGCCCGGTGGCTGCTGACGCATCCGGATTACCTGATTCTGGACGAGCCGACCCGCGGCATCGACGTGGGCACCAAGCTGGAGATCCAGCGGCTGGTGCTGAAGCTGGCGGAAGAGGGGATGAGCGTGACGTTCATTTCCTCCGAGATTGAAGAAATGCTGCGGACATGCAGCCGGCTGATCGTTATGCGGGACCGGAACATTGTCGGCGAACTGACCGGGGACCAGCTGACGCAGGGCCAGATTATGAGAACGATCGCGGGAGGTGAGCAGTAAAATGAAAAAGATCAAGAACAGCCTCGGCGCGCTGACGATGCCGCTGGTGGCGCTGGGCGTTTTGCTGCTGTTTAACCTGATCCGCTGCATTGTGACCGGGAGCTGGAGCTTCTATGAAATTTCCATCGCGACGGATGAAAAGGGCTCTGTGCTGACGGGCAACCTGATCAGCATTATCGACAGCGCCAGCGCGCTGGTGATCCTGGCGATGGGCATGACGCTGGTGACGGCGGCCTGCGGCGGACAGGATATCTCCGTTGGCGCGGTGGGCGCGATTGCCGGTGCGTTCTTCGTGATTATGATGCACCCGCAGAAGGAAGTACAGATGTCCACACTGACATCCGTGGCGTGGCCGAATGTGATTCTCGGGGTGGTTGTGGCGATCATTGCGGCCGTGATATTCTGTTTGTTCAACGGCGTGCTGGTGGCATATTTCAAAATCCAGCCGATGATTGCCACGCTGATCCTTTTCTCCTGCGGCCGGTCCATTGCGTACTACTTCCTGTATCAGGCGCTGGGCGTCGGATCCATCAAGCTGGATGACCCGATTATATTTGCGATCGGCAAGACGATTCCCGGCGTGCCCATTCCGACATCGATATTCGTTGTGATATTGGTTGGGCTGCTGATGTGGCTGATTTTCAAGCGGACGAACCTGCGGCTGTATACCCAGGCGGTGGGTATCAACCAGAAGGCGGCCCAGCTGAACGGTATCAACCCGGTGATGGTGAAGCTGCTGAGCTTTGTGATGCTGGGCGTTTGCGTGGCGGTGGCCGCCATTGTGAAAAGCACCAGCCTGAGCACATTGACCACCAAATCCCTGATGGACAGCTTTGAAATGGACGCCATCCTGGCGGTGGCCATCGGCGCCAACAACCTGGGCGGCGGCAAATTCCGCCTGGGCGGATCCATCCTGGGCGCCTATACCATTCAGACCCTGACAACGACGCTGAACGCGATGGAAGTTTCATCGGACAGCATGAAATTCTATAAGGCGATCGTGATTATTGTGATCATGGTGGCCGGCAGCCCGGTGGTCAGGAACTGGATTGTATCGCTGGGGAACAAAATCAAGATGACAACCAGGGCAGCCCGGGTGAAGGAGGTGGAATAAGATGACCACGATTCAGCCGGACCTGAGGAAGAAAAAACGGTTTGAACGCCTGACGGACGCCCAGCTGCTGACCATTATCAGCGGGACGATCTTTGTGGTGATGTACCTGATTGCGGTACTCTCGATTGAAGAGTTCAAAAAGCCGCAGGTGCTCTTTGACATTACGAACTATTATTCCTACCTGATTATTATTGCGTGCGCGCTGACCATCGTTATGGTCGGGGGCGGCATCAACATCAGCGTCGGCGGCGTGATATGCCTGACGTGTATGGTATGTACGATGTTCATGAAGGACAGCGGGATTGAGGACCCGACGCTGCTGCTGTGGGCCACATTCGGGGTGGCGATTGCCATCGGCGCTGCCTTCGGCGCATTCCAGGGGGCGCTGATCAGCTTCCTGGAGATCCAGCCGTTCATTATTACGCTGGGCGGAATGTTCCTGGCCCGGGGCCTGACGACCATCCTGAGCGGCGGCAAGAATGTGACGCTGCCGGATGACAATCCTTTCGCGAAGTGGATGGCGGAGCTGGAAATCAAGATTCCGGAGCTGGGCACCCAGCGGATCAGGAAAGGGAAAGTATTCATTAACCCGGCTGTGCTGAACTGGGTGACCATTATCGCCATCGCAGTTGTGGTGATTATCTACCTGGTGATGCGGTTTACCAAGTTCGGCCGGAACACCTACGCCATCGGCGGCAACCAGCAGAGCGCGCAGATGCTGGGCATCAACGTGAAGCAGACCCGGTTCAACACCTACCTGCTGAGCGGCGTGTTGAGCGGATTGGCCGGATTTGTGTTCATGATGTTCAACGGCGCCGGCGGAAAGACCGGTATCGGATTGCGGTTTGAAATGGACGCGATTGCGGCATCCATTATCGGCGGTACGCTGCTGAGCGGCGGCGTGGGCAACGTGATCGGGTCGTTCTTCGGGGCGATGATCCTGGGCACGCTGCAGAAGATTATCTGGTTCAGCGGACTGCAGGAAGCTTACTGGCAGGATATGGCCAACGGCGTGATGCTGGGAATCTTCATTGTGATGCAGAGCGTTGTGCTGGGCGTGCGGGGCAAGGGAAAGATTTCACTGCCGTTTGCGAAAGGTAAAGCTTCGCTTGAAAAGGGGTGAACCCTTTTTCAAGCAGGTGTCAGGTATCAGGTTTCAGTAGAACGGGGGATCAGGGTTCGGGGGATGATTAAAGCACGATATCTCCCGGGCGGTAGCCTTTCGGCAGGGGTTCCTCTTCTATGAAGGTGAATTCGGGGTCTTCCAGCACTGGGAGGAAGACCTCATAGGGGATGTGTTCGAACTCAGCGCCGTAGCTGCTCTGGCCGAACCATCCCCCTTCCTTTGCCCGGAGATTGATATCCCGGGCAAATTTTGTGTGGTTGGAGCAGTCGTGGACTGCGATGGGCCAGGATTCTTCCGCGGCGGATTTCAGCATCTGGAGGGAGATATCCCGGGAGAAGACGGGGGACAGGTAGCCCATGCGGCAGAAATACATATTTTCGCCCCAGTAATTGGGGAGGTTATTCTCATTCAGGTGGAGCTCGGCGCAGTTCATGAAGTCGATGCCGGTGGAGAGGATTTTTTGCTTCTTCTTTGAGAACTGGTCGGCGAATTCCCGGGTCATGGGAGTTTCGATGCCGACCTGGGGGATATACTGTTTGGCGATGGCCATGGCTTCGATGACGCGGTCGGAACAGTTTGAGGCGCCGAGGTTGAAGCGGAGCTCGTCCAGGCCGGCTTCGCCGAGGGCTTTCAGGTTTTCTTCGGTGGCGGGGATGCCGTTGGTATACATATGCTGGTGGACGCCGGCTTCGTGGAAGCGGCGGATGACGCCGTAATATTTTTCGATTTCCATGAAGGGTTCGAGATAAACATAGGCAATGCCGGTGGGTTTTTTCTGGAGGGAGAAGAGCAGGGGCAGGTCTTCCTCGCGGTAGCGGGTGCCGCCGATTTCCCAGAGGCCTTCGCCGATGGGCGGAATGGCGGAGAGCTGGCCGTAATCGTAGCAGAAGGGGCAGGCGGCGTTGCAGCGGTTGGTTTTGCGCACGGCGGAGAGGCCGGTGCCCAGGAGGCAGCTGCGGCAGCCGGCCGGGAAGCGGGACGGGGAGCCGACGAAAAGGGTGCAGGCCGGGAGGGATTCGGTCCAGGGGATGCCTTCCGGGTGGCCGGGGAGAAGCGCTTTGAGGCCCGGGATGGTTTTGAGGGTTGCGGTTCGGCGGGCGTCGACGGCGGTTTCGATCTGGGCGAAGGTGGCGAGGGCGAGTTCCTGCTGGCGGGGGCCGAGGGGCTCGTCGTCAGGGAGGGTGGAGAAGAAGCGGAACCAGGAAAGGGCGTCCTTTTTGGAGATCTTCATTTGCAATTGCTCCTTTTGAGATAGTGAGTGTTTATGCAGAACCAGGGGGATAAATGGCTTGGTTGCGTTGGGCAGCCCCTGGTCCGGGTATTTCACCGAAGGCACGTCTCGCGCCTACGGTTTTGGCGTAGCGGTTCTAAGCTCTGACTTCGCTGGCGCTCGTCAATCACTAAGAACCGACGCCAAAACAGTACCTTCGGTTGGAACACCCGGCCCCGGGCTGCCTCTTGGTTGCGGGTGTTGCTGCAGAACCAAGAGGAACGTCAAGAGTGATACCATGGTGGAACGTTGAAAGTGTAAATATTACAGAATTTTTACACTTCTTTGACAAATGGAACGAAATCCTGTATAATAGGGATGATATTCGTGCCGCGTGCGGCATCAAGGAGGATTTCTGATTATGCGTTCAGGCAAACCGCTTTTTATCCGGGGGATCGCTCTGACGTTGATGCTTCTGATGCTGTGCGCCTCTGCGCTGGCCAACGTGGAACGGGACGAAGACGGCGGTATCTGGGACTGGGATAATGGTACTTATACCGCGCCGGACGGCCGGGTGGTCAGCATCATTGATGATGACGCTCCTTCGGAAGAGGTGCCCCAGGTGAATACTCCTTCGGATCCTGTTTCTGCTGTGGACGGCGGGCTGGAAGTTGTCCAGAACGTTGACGGCAGCCTGACCATGATTGATGACGGGAAGACCTATATTGAGAATGCCGATGGCAGCATCACGGTGGTATCCGGGCAGGGGCAGATCATCGTGTTTGAAGGGGAAAACGAAAAAAAGAACGAGCTGAGCGGAGACGAGGTCTGGGCGCTGAGCATGAAGAACGCGGCGATTAACAACGGCAGCTACACGCCTACGTGGTATTTTGACGGCTCGGGCAGCATGACCGAAGTGAGCGTCGAATACACGGGAATTTACCGCAGCATGATTAACCTGAACGGGGAAAAGGTGCTGGTGAGCACCGCCAACCTGATCTGGGAGACCGAAGCGCCGGCGGATAAGGTATTGGCGGTGGTTTCCGCGAAGAGCTATGCCCGGCTGTTTGAAAAATCCACCAAGAAGAGCACGATCCTGGATAAGATTTACTGCGGCACGGTGGTGCGGGTGCTGAAGACGGACAAGAACTGGAGCCTGGTCGACTTTAAGGGCATCCGGGGATATGTGCAGACGGACTCGCTGAAGTTCTACGCCAATGAGGCGCGGGAATACCGGGCCGGATATGTGGCCACCAAGAGCGGGCATACTTACGGGGATTCTTCGGTGCATGTGCGGAATGATCCGAAGGGGGCCCAGCAGGAGGAATACCGCGTCGGTACGCCGATTACCGTATTTGAGGATGATGGAAAGTGGTGCCGGATTGAGGTGGAAGGGCACATGTGCTACCTGATGCGGCAGTTCATGGTTTATGAAGACACACAGGCGGCGGCTGCGGAAGGCTGAGGTTTGCTGCAAGAGGTTTTACACCGGGGGGATTACGGTTCCCCTGGTTTTTCTTTGTCTTCGGCTGGGGGCTGGGTTTCGGCATTGCGCTTGCGGAAATAGAGGACGCCTTCGAGGCCGAGGCCGATGAGGAAGGTGATTTCTCCGGCGAGGGTGAGCCATTTGCCGGTGGAGCCGGAGATGTTGAGGCCGATGATGAAGGCGGCGAGGCCGGCGAGCCAGAGGATGCAGGCTATGAGGGTCAGCTTTTTGGACAACGGGATGGACCTCCTTTTTTGGTTCTGGGTTTATTTTACGCTAGGGAAATAATGGCGTCAATATGTGGGCTGCCTTGTAGTTGTGGGTATCATTACAGAACCGGGGGCTTTGAAATTTCGGGGGTGGAACAGAGGGGACAGTTCTCTCACGTTCCGGCCGAACACGGAACGGAGAAAACCGTCCCCGTCAGTTCCACAGGCATAGTCCGGTCTGGTACGTAAATATGCAGAACAAAGAGGACGGAGAAAACCGTCCCCGTCAGTTCCACAGGCATAGTCCGGTCTGGTACGTAAATATGCAGAACAAAGAGTACGGAGAAAACCGTCCCCGTCAGTTCCACAGGCATAATCCGGTCTGGTACGTAAATATGCAGAACAAAGAGGACGGAGAAAACCGTCCCCGTCAGTTCCACAGGCATAATCCGATCTTGTATGTAAATATGCAGAACAAAGAGGATGGAGAAGCAAATTTAGAGAATAAGGAACCATTTTTGTGTAAACTTGTCATGGGGGACGGAAATGTGTATAATGGAATGAACGGAGAGCGACGCATCGGAGGTGACGTGATTGGGTAAAGAGCGGATGCTGGTGACCGGCGGAAATGCTTTGGAAGGCCAGGTTCGGGTCAGCGGCGGAAAGAATACCGCTGTGGCTGTGATTCCGGCGACCCTTCTTTGCGACGAACCGTGCACGATTGAAAACCTGCCGGACATTGAGGATGTTCATGCTTTGGCGGATATCCTGAAGGAGCTCGGGGCCGAGGTGGATTACGAGCCCGGAAAGATGATGCGGGTGGATCCGCGGCCGGCGGAAGGGACCTCCATTTCCTATCACAACGCGCAGCGGCTGCGGGCCAGCTATTACCTTTTGGGTGCTTTGCTGGGCCGGTGCGGCAAGGCGAAGGTGCCGACGCCCGGCGGATGCGAGATCGGCACCCGGCCGGTGGACCAGCACCTGAAAGGCTTCCAGGCCATCGGGGCGGAAGCGGGGGAAATCGGCGGCATGCTGACCGCTGAATGTGATAATCTGACGGGCGGAGACGTTTTCTTCGACATGGTGACGGTCGGCGCGACGGTGAACGTGATGCTGGCCGCATCCCGGGCGAAGGGCAACACGGTGATTTACAACGCGGCGAAGGAGCCGCACATCGTTGACCTGGCGAACTTTCTGAACAGCATGGGCGCCCGGATCAAAGGCGCCGGTACCGATATTATCCGCATCCGCGGAGTGCAGCACATGCACGGCAGCACCTATGCCGTGATTCCGGACCAGATTGAGACCGGTACGCTGATGATTGCCGCCGCCGCGACCGGCGGGGACGTGATTATCAACGGGTGCATCCCGACGCATATGGACGCCCTGAGCGCGAAGCTGCTGGAAATGGGCGTTAAGGTGACGGACTACGACGACGCGATCCGCGTGCATGTGGTGGGCCAGCGGCGGGCGATTAACGTCAAGACCCAGGTGTATCCCGGATTCCCGACGGACCTGCAGCAGCCCATGAGCGCTTTGCTGACCACGGCGAAGGGCACCAGCATTGTGACGGAGACCATTTTTGAGCAGCGGTTCCGGCACCTGGACGAGATTCGGCGGATGGGCGCGCATGTGCGGGTCATGGGCCGGAGCGCGATTATCGAGGGCGTATCGGAGCTGTATGGCGCGCCGATGACGGCGACGGACCTGCGGGCCGGCGCGGCGCTGATTATTGCCAGCCTGATGGCAAGGGGTACATCGGAAATATACGAGCCCGGATATATTGACCGGGGATATGAACATATTGAAGACAAGCTGCGCTCGCTGGGCGCGGTGATCAGCCGGGAGCCGGTACTGTAACCGGAGGGAATGAAGGATGAACAACCCATTCGAGGTGCTGGGCCTGAGGGGATGGGCGGACCAGGAGGAAATCCGGAACGCCTACCGGGCGCTGGTGAAACAGTGCCACCCGGACATGATTCAGGACCCGGTGCTCAAGCAGGAAGCGCAGACGCGCATGGTGGCGCTGAACCTGGCGTATGAAGAGGCATTGCGGCTTGCTTCGCCGAAGGTGCAGGCGACGGAGGAGATGCCGACCGCCGCGGTGATACTCATGGCGGAGCGGTCGCTGAGCCGGAACAATCCGGAAGGCGCGCTGCGGCAGCTGCTGAAATGCGACAAGCGGGACGGGGACTGGTACTACATGCAGGGCCGGGTGCTGATGGCCATGGAGCAGTATGAGAGCGCGCACCAGTCGTTCCGGCAGGCGATTAAGCTGTGTCCGGACAATAATGTATTCAGGAGCGCGGCGCTGGCGGCTGTGATTGAGCAGCGGAAAGAGGAAACGATCCAGGGCAGGGTGAAGAAGATATTCAAGAGTTTCGGGAAGAAATAGGGCGGCTTCCGGCGTTGACGGCGGAAGCGCTTTTTTTTATAATTGGGAGGACAAATGAATAGCCGGCGCATCTGCACGGAAACGTGCGACCTGGGGGGAGTTTTGGTGGCCCTCCGGGCCATGGGAACCGGGTGAGAGTCCCGGACTTTCCCAGAAACCGTGAAGTTGATGAAAGAGCATAGGCAGAAGGTTTCGCGGCTGCGGCCGCGACCAAAGGGCTTTCCCTATCCAACGCTTAAACCGCCTTCATCTGCCACTGGCAGCGGCGGTATAAGCGCCCTTTGGAATCCTTCGGCAGAAATACGTTGTGAAGCTGACGAACTTTAGCGTTCTTCGGCATGAGGAGGTTTCGCGGCTGCGGCCGCGCCAAAGGGCTTTCCGATCGCCCTTTGGAATCCTTCGGGGAAATCTTCTTTAGTTTAGTTAAAGAGTTTTCTGTCTGAAGATATGGAATGTAAATTGCTACAGCCTGACCATTGCAATCTTCGGATTGTGAGAAGGGGCTCGAGTAGGATGAAACCAAGTCGGGAGACCTGTTTGCGCTGTGAAATCTGTCCCCTGGGGGTGGGATTCGCTTTTACGCCTGTTTTGGTTAACCCTTTTTTTACAGGTTTGTTTGAGTGTTCCTCAGGGAGGAGCACTTTTTATGTGCTGCTTCCGCTGTTCATCTGATCAAATACTTTTTTATAGGGAGGGGTTTATATGACCCGAAAACTGGTAGCCCTGTTCCTGTGCGCGGCACTTCTGTGCTGCTGCATTCCTGCCTTGGCGGACAGCATTACGCTGACCGACATGACCGGGCGGGAGATCACTTTGGACGGCCCGGCCACGAAGATTGTTGCCCTGACGGCCTCCGACGTGGAAATCATCTACGCGCTGGGCGCCGGCGACCTGCTGGTGGGCCGCGGCGAATACTGCGACTATCCGGCGGAAGTTGTGGAAAAGCCCGTGGTGAAGAGCGGCGCGGAAACCAACCTGGAAGAGATCCTGGACCTCGAGCCTGAAGTGGTCATTATGGCGACGATGGCCCAGACCAAGGAACAGGTTGAAGCGCTGGAGCAGGCCGGCGTGAAGGTGATCGTTTCCGACGCGCAGGACCTGGAAGGCGTCTACACCGCCATCGCCCTGATCGGCCAGGTGACCGGCAAGGACGAGGAAGCTGCGGCGCTGATTCAGCAGATGAAGGACACCTTCGCCGGGATCGCCGCGAAGGCGGAAAACACCGGAAAGACGATCTACTTTGAGGTGTCCCCGCTGGAGTGGGGCCTGTGGGCAGGCTGCAAGGGCACTTTCATGGATGAGATCGCCGAGATCTGCGGCCTGACGAACGCTTTTGCGGACCTGGAAGGCTGGCAGAGCATCTCCGAAGAGCAGGTGCTGGACCGGGATCCGGACTACATTGTGACCACGTCCATGTACTGGGGCGAGGGCCCGACTCCGGAAGAGGAAATTAAGGGACGCGCCGGCTGGGACGTGCTGAAGGCCGTGCAGAACAACCAGGTTTTCAACGCGGACAGCAACGCGATTACCCGTCCGGGCCCGCGGCTGATGGAAGCGGCGGAAGCGCTGTTTGAGTTCATTTCCGCGCCGGCGGCGGAGGAAGTTCCCGCGGCGTAAAAAACGGAGGAAACCATTTTGAGCCGAGGAAAAATCGGACAAAAGGGAAAGCGGGACGCCTTCCGGATTACGGAAGGCGTCCTGTGGACCCTTCTGACATTGCTGACTGCGACGGTCTGCATCAGCGTCGGGAGCGTGAGCATCCCGCTGGAGGAGGTTTGGCGTGCCGTATTCGGCATGCCTGTTTCCCGTGCATCCTGGGAAAGCATTATCCACTGGACGCGGCTGCCGCGGGTGCTGTGCGCCGGGGTGATGGGGGCTTCACTGAGCCTGTGCGGCGCGGCGATGCAGGGGCTGCTGCGTAACCCGCTGGCGGACGGATCGACGCTGGGAATTTCCTCGGGGGCCGCTTTGGGCGCGGCGCTGAGCATTGTGCTGGGCATATCGGTGCCGGGCATGGCGGCGGCGGGACCGGCGGCGATGGCGATGGTATTCGCCTTCGGATCGCTGATGATCATCCTGATGCTGGCTTACAGCATGGACCGGTCGCTGGCGACCCACAGCATTATCATGATCGGCGTGATTTTTACGATGCTGGCTTCCGGCATCCTGAGCCTGCTGATTACCTTCAGCGGGGAGAAGCTGAAGACCATTACCTACTGGACGATGGGGTCCATGAACGGGAAAACCTATGAGCAGCTGAACATGATGACCGGGGCACTGGTGATCTGCGGGGCGCTGCTGCTGACCCGGGGGCGGGAGCTGAACGCTTTTGCCATCGGGGAGGAGAACGCCATGCACATCGGGGTGCCGGTGAGGCGGGTGAAGCTGCAGGTGATGATTGCGGCATCGGTGCTGATCGGGGTATGCGTTTCCGTTGGCGGGAGCATTGCCTTTGTCGGGCTGATTGTGCCGCATATGATCCGGCTGTGCTCCGGGCCGAACCACCGGCGGCTCCTGCCGCGGTCCATGTTCGGCGGGGCGATTTTCCTGATGCTGGCGGACCTGGGGGCCCGGACCGTTTTGCGGCCGACGGAGCTGCCGGTGGGGGTGGTGACGTCGATGATCGGCGCGATTGTGTTTATCGGGATCTTTGTGCGGTCGCGGAAGGGAGGGAAAGGCCTGTGGTAACAACACGGGAACTTTCGGTCCGCTACGGGACAAAGACCGCGGTGGACAACATCAGCTTCCGCGCCTCAGCAGGGGAATGGTGGATGATTGTCGGGCCGAACGGCGCCGGGAAATCTTCCCTGGCCGGCGCGCTGACCCGCACCGTTCCGTATAGTGGCGAGGCATATCTGAACGAAAGGGAACTGAAGAGCTATTCCCACCGGGAATTTGCACGGAAAGTGGGGATATTATCCCAGAACAACAGCAATATATATGCTTTTACGGTTGATGAAGTGGTGTCGCTTGGACGGTATGCCTGGCGGAACGGGTACTTCAGTGGGACGGATGCGGAAGGAAAGGACCGGATCCGGGAGGCACTGGAGAAAACCGGGCTGACGGAGATGCGGCAGCGGAGCATGCTGAGCCTTTCCGGCGGGGAATGCCAGCGGGTTTTCCTGGCGCAGGTGATGGCGCAGGATCCGCAGGTGATGATCCTGGATGAGCCGGCGAATCACCTGGACCTGCCGTTTCAGAAGCAGCTGTTTGAACTGATCCGGGAATGGCTGAAGACGCCGGGACGGCTGGCGATCACCGTGACCCATGACCTGAACATCGCAAAGCGGTACGGGAGCCACGCGCTGCTGATGAACGAAGGGAAGGCCGTGGGCTGCGGGCCGGTGGATGAGGTTATGACAAAAGAAAACCTGGAACAGGTTTACGATATGGACATATACGAATGGATGAGGGAAAGTTTGGAAATGTGGGATAAATGAAAAAGTGGCCGAATTCGACCACTTTTTTTATTTGGGCTTTACGGATCAGATGCCGAGGATCCGGGCGGCTTTGAGGACGGCCACCTGGGTTTTGGCATCGGAGATTTTGCCTTCCATGACATCCTGCACCAGGTCCTTCAGGGGGACGGCATAGATATCCAGGAATTCATCGGCATCCAGGTCCTGGGCGCCTTTATGGAGGCCCCGGGCGAGGTACATGGTGATGTATTCGTCGGAATAGGCTGGGGCGGGATGGAAGTCGCCGATTTCGGTCCAGGAGTCGGCGGTGTAGCCGGTTTCCTCCCGGAGCTCCCGCTGAATGGCGGAGAGGCGGTTTTCATCCGGGGCGTCGAGCTTGCCGGCGGGGATTTCGAGGATGACCCGGTCCAGCGGGTAGCGATACTGGCGCTCCATGATGACATCGCCGTTATCCAGGACGGGGATGACGCAGACGGCGCCGATATGGCGGATGACTTCGCGGACGGTGAGGCTGCCGTTGGGCAGGGCGACCCGGTCGCGCCTGACGTGGAGGATGACGCCGTCGAAGATGTCTTCAGAAGAGAGCTTCGTTTCGCGAAGACGCTTGTTTTCCCGGTCAATGTCCCAGTGCATAGGGAAATCCTTTCTATGGGGGTTACTGCTTCGGTGCGATGGTAGCCTTGATGCGGCGGACGCCGGCTGAAGAGGATTCTTCCTTGCGGATTTTGAAGGAGCCCAGGTCGCCGGTGTTTTTGGCGTGGGGGCCGCCGCAGATTTCGAAGGAATAATCGCCCATCTTATAGGTGCGGACGGTTTCGCCGTACTTGCTTTCGAAGAGGCCGATGGCGCCCTTTGCCTTGGCTTCCGGAACGGTCATTTCCTCGCAGACCACGGGGACCTTCGCATCGATGGCGACGTTGACCAGGCGTTCGACCTCCTGGATTTCCTCGGGGGTCATTTTACGGCCGAAGCTGAAGTCGAACCGGAGGCGCTCGGTGGTGATGTTGGAGCCCTTCTGGGCCACTTCGTCGCCCAGGACCTTGCGCAGGGCTGCGTGGAGCAGGTGGGTCGCGGTATGCAGCTTCGCGGTTTCCTCATTCTGCTCGGTGAGGCCGCCCTTGGCAGCGCCTTCCTGCTTGCTGATGGCCTGGTGCTCCTTGAAGGCTTCGGCAAAGCCCTTGGCATCCACGGTCAGGCCTTCTTCAGCGGCCAGCTCTTCGGTGAGCTCCAGCGGGAAGCCGTAGGTATCGTAAAGGCGGAAGGCCTGCTTGCCGCTGATTTCGGTTTCCGGCTGATAGGACGGATCCTTCTGGGCCATGAACTCATTCTTGCGGCGGATGCCGGAGATGCACTTGGTGAACTCCTTCATGCCGGTGGCCAGGGTGGCTTCGAAGCGGGCGGCTTCCTTCATGATTTCATCCAGGATATAGGCTTCCTTTTCCACGAGAAGCGGATAGGCTTCGTCGTAAATCTGCTCGATGAAGATTTTGCTGACTTCGGCCAGGACGGCGGATTCCAGGCCCAGCTGCCGCGTATAACGGATGGCGCGGCGGAGCAGGCGGCGCAGGATGTAGCCGGCGCCGACGTTGGAGGGCAGGATGCCGTTGACATCGCCGATGAGCATGGTGGAGGTGCGGATATGGTCCGCTACGATACGCATGGCCTTCTGCGCGTCGGGATCGTTATCGTAGCTGCGGCCGGATTTCTCCTCCAGGTGCTTGATGACGGGGAGGAAGAGGTCGGTCTTGTAACCGTCGGTGAGGCCGTTGAGGAAGGCCAGCATCCGGTCCAGGCCGAAGCCGGTATCCACGTTTTTATTGGCCAGGGGGGCATAGCCGTCCGCATTCTTGACATACTGCATATAGACGTCGTTGCCGATTTCCACATACCGTCCGCAGCCGCAGGCCGGGCCGCAGTTGGGGCCGCAGGGCTTGTTATGGCGGGGATAGAACCATTCGTTATCCGGGCCGCAGGGGGTGCCGGTGGTGCCTTCCAGTTCCCACCAGTTATCGGACTTGGGCAGGTAGAAGATATGCTCCGGCTTGATGCCGACTTCCTTGAGGAGGTTGGCGGTTTCTTCATCCCGGGGAGCGGCGTCGTTGCCTTCGAAGACAGTGGAGCAGATTTCATTGCCGTCCAGGCCGAAGACTTTGGTCAGCAGGTCGTAAGACCAGCGGGTCTTTTCCTTTTTGAAATAATCGCCCAGGGACCAGTTGCCCATCATCTCAAAGAAGGTGAAATGGGTCGGGTCGCCGACGGATTCGATATCCACGGTGCGGACGCAGCCCTGCACGTTGCACAGGCGCTTCTTTCCGGAGGGATGATCCTTGCCCAGGAGATAGGGCATGAGCGGCTGCATGCCGGCCACGTTGAACATGACGCCGGTGGTTCCGTCCCCGATGAGGGAGACGGCGCCGATATTGATATGTTCCCGTTCCTCATAGAAACGGATCCAGGCATTTCTCAGTTCCTTGGAAGAGATTCCTTTCATAAGACGCAAACTCCTTTACAATCAAGACTTGAACGGCTTGCAGATGTACCCGGACATTATAACAAAACGTTTGGTTGATTGCAACGGGGTACATGTGGTAAACTATAAGGCAGTTTATCCGGATTCTTCCCCGGGACGAAACGGAGCGGAGAATCCTTTTTTACGGAGGTTCGGCATGAGCGAAGAGAAAAAGAAAGGCCTGTTTGCCCGGCTGCGGGAAGGACTGAGCAAGACCCGGGGCAACATGACCGAGAAGGTTGACGAGATGGTCCGGGAGAACCGGAAGATCGACGAGGATTTTTATGAGGAGCTGGAAGACATCCTGCTGATGGCAGACTGCGGGCTGAAGGCGACGACGGTGATCATCGACGAGCTGCGGGACCGGGTGAAGGCCGGGAAGGTGAAGGACGCGGCGCAGGCCCGGGAAATGCTGAAGGAGATCATGGTTGAGCAGATGAACATTCCGCGGCCGCCGCTGAAGTGGCCGATGGTGATGCTGCTGGTGGGCGTGAACGGCGTCGGGAAGACGACGACCATCGGGAAGCTGGCGCTGCGGTTCCAGTCCATCGGGCGGAAGGTGATGCTGTGCGCCGGGGATACGTTCCGGGCGGCAGCGGCGGAGCAGCTGACCGTATGGGCGGAGCGGGCCCGGGTGCCGATTGTGAAGCACGCGGAAGGCGCGGATCCGGCGGCGGTTGTGTTTGACGCGATCAAGTCGGCCAAGGCGCAGCAGGCGGATTTGTTGATTATTGATACGGCCGGGCGGCTGCATAACAAGAAGAACCTGATGGACGAGCTGAGCAAGATGCGCCGGGTGATTGACCGGGAGTATCCGGAGGCGGATACGCGGTGCATTCTGGTTCTGGACGCGACGACCGGGCAGAACGGGCTGAACCAGGCGCGGGCTTTTAAGGAAGTGGCGGAGATTAACGGGATTATCCTGACCAAGCTGGACGGGACCGCGAAGGGCGGGATTGCTTTGGCAATCCGGCAGGAGCTGGAGGTGCCGGTGTGGTATGTTGGGGTTGGCGAGGGAATTGATGATTTGCAGCCTTTCAACGCCAAGGACTTTGTTGAGGCTTTGTTTTAAGGTTGACAAACTAGGAAACGAAATTTATGATAGGCAGGATCTGTAAAGGAATCAGGAGGAAATGACAATGGCTGAACTGACCATGGACAAGCTGGTGGCACTGTGCAAGAACCGGGGATTTATTTTCGCGGGATCCGAGATTTACGGCGGACTGGCGAATACCTGGGATTACGGCCCGCTGGGCGTGGAATTCAAGAACAACGTGAAAAAGGCCTGGTGGCAGAAGTTTGTGCAGGAGAGCAAGTATAATACCGGACTGGACTGCGCGATTCTGATGAACCGCGAAGTTTGGGTGGCCAGCGGCCATGTGGGCGGTTTCAACGATCCTTTGATGGACTGCAAAGCCTGCAAGGCGCGGTTCCGGGCGGACAAGCTGATTGAAGACTTTACCAAGGGCGAGGAGACCGGCGACGGATGGACGAACGCTGAATTGGAGAAGTTCATTGCTGAGCATGATATTGTATGCCCGGTATGCGGCAAGAAGGACTTTACCGGCATCCGGCAGTTCAACCTGATGTTCAAGACCTTTGCGGGCGTGAACGAGGACAGCGCGAACGAGATTTACCTGCGGCCGGAAACTGCCCAGGGCATCTTCGTCAACTTCCAGAACGCCATGCGGACTACCCGGAAAAAGCTGCCGGCGGGTATTGCCCAGATCGGTAAATCCTTCCGGAACGAAATTACCCCCGGAAACTTCATTTTCCGGGTGCGTGAGTTTGAGCAGATGGAGCTGGAGTTCTTCTGCAAGCCGGGCGAGGACCTGGAGTGGTTCAACTACTGGCGCGGATTCTGCAGGGACTGGCTGCTGAGCCTGGGCATTAAGGAAGAGAGCCTGCGGCTGCGGGACCATGAGCCGGAGAAGCTGGCCTTCTACTCCAAGGCTACGACGGACTTTGAATTCCTGTTCCCCTTCGGATGGGGCGAGCTGTGGGGCGTTGCGGACCGGACGGACTACGACCTGACGCAGCACCAGAACCATTCCGGCAAGAGCATGGAATACCTGGATCCGGTGACCAACGAGAAGTATATTCCTTACTGCATTGAGCCCTCCCTGGGCGTGGACCGGGCGGTGCTGGCCTTCCTGTGCAACGCTTATGAGGAAGAGGAGCTGGAGGGCGGCGACGTCCGCACCGTGCTGCACCTGCATCCGGCCCTGGCGCCTTACAAGGCTGCCGTGCTGCCGCTGCAGAAGAACAAGCTGGGCGAACTGGCGGGCAACATCCATGCCGAACTGGCGAAGTATTTCCCGGTGGAATACGACGAGACCGGATCCATCGGCAAGCGGTACCGCCGGCAGGATGAGATCGGCACGCCGTTCAGCATCTGTGTTGACTTTGAAACCGAAGAGACCCAGAGCGTGACCATCCGCGACCGCGATACCATGCAGCAGGAGCGGGTGCCGCTGAGCGAGGTTCGGAAGTATATTGAGGATCGGATGAGGTTCTGAGATTTCGCGGCTGCGGCCGCGACCAAAGGGCTTAGCGGTGCATGTGAACCGTAACCCGGAACAAGTTCCGGACGGTTCATCATCCGATCGCCCTTTGGAAACCTTCGGGCAGCAACTTTTGGGATAATCTAAGCTTAATCATTAAAGGGACTGTGGATTCACAGTCCCTGATTATCTTTGAAGGAAAAGGTCACGTTTGCGGGAGATCATTTCATCCACACGGGAGATGTATTCGGCGATGTTGGCTACGTTCGGGGCCCTTTCAATGTGGCCTTCGTCCTCAAAGACGCGCTTGGAGATGCCGTCGGCACCCATGGCGAGGACGTGGGTGGTTTCCTCCATCATATCGACATTATAAAGGCAGGCATGGCCCGGGAGGGCATAGCCGGTGTTTTCCAGGTTGCCGGCCATATATTTCTGGCGATACAGGTAATAGGGCACGAGGCCCAGTTTCCGGGCGGTTTGCATGCCTTTCGCGACCATGCGGGCGGTCATTTCCCCGTCCGGCAGGGGGGCGTTCTCCAAGCTCATGCGGGAGGAGCGCTTGATGGCCAGGGTATGGACAGTGAGGCTTTCCGGGTGCAGCGCGACGGCTTCCTCTATGGTACGGGCAAAGTCCGCTTCATTCTCTCCCGGCAGGCCGGCAATGACGTCCATATTGATATGCGGGATGGATTCCTCCCGGGCCATGGCATAGGCATCCCGGACCTGCTGCGCAGTATGGGCCCGGCCGATGACCTGCAGGGTGCGGTCGTTCATGGTCTGGGGGTTGATGGAGATGCGGGAGATGCCCGCAGTATGAATCATGCGCAGTTTTTCCCGGGTGATGGTATCCGGGCGGCCGGCCTCGACGGTGTATTCCAGGGCGCGGGGGAAACATTCCCCGATGAGGGCCAGGAGGCGGGCGAAGGCATCCGGAGGCAGGGCGGTGGGGGTTCCGCCGCCGACATACAGCGCACGGAGCTTGCGGCCGCTATCCCGGAGGATGCCGGCGCAGGCGCGGATCTCCTTTTCCAGGGCGTCCATATAGGGCGGCACCAGGCGGCCGGACCCGATTTCGCCGGAGGAGAAGGAACAGTAGGCACAGCGGGTAGTGCAGAAGGGAATGCCGATATACACATCCATGAAGGCGTCCCCGGGCGGGGGAAGCTGCCGCTGGACGAGGGCGATTTCCGCCAGGAGTTCCGCCTTCGGGCGGAGGACGTCAAAACGGTTGACCAGGCGGTCGACGGCTTCCTCCGGGGACAGGCCTTCCGCCAGGGCTTCGAGCATCAGGTGAGTCGGGCGGACGCCGGTCATGCTGCCCCAGGGCGGATGAATGCCGGTGGTTTTGCGGCAGAGGTCATACAGGGTTTGCTTGCAGAGCCGGCGGGCGGCCCGGCGGCGGTGCAGGGCCTGCACCCTGGGATCCGGGTCGGAAGGAATTTCCGTGCTGTTTTCCGCGGCGGCTGTTCCGTCCGTAAAGGCAATGACATAGCGGCCGCCTTCTTCGCAGGCGGTATATGTATAACGGGGCGGATCCGTCCAGACGCTTTCGTCCATGCCAAAAAGCCGGGTGACGGTCATCAGCTCCGGCCGGATGGTTTCGAGGGCGCTGGTCAGTTCCATGGTCGCGTTGCTCCCATTTTAGTGATTAGTGGTTAGTGATTAGTGGGTAGTGGGTAGTGGTTAGTGATTAGTTGTCAGGCTGCATGGCCCGGGTGGATCGGGTATTTTTGGGCCAGGGGCATCAGGCGGCGGAGGGAGGCGAACAGGTCGTGCTCGTTTCCGCCAGGGAGGTCGGTGCGGCCCCAGCCGTGCTCAAAGAGGGTATCGCCGGTGAACAGGTGGTCCTCAATGAGGAAGCAGGAGCTGCCCGGGGTGTGGCCGGGGGTATGCAGGACCTGAACGGTGAGGCCGGCGAGGGTGAATTCGTCGCCTTCGCGGAATTTGCCTGTGGGTTCCGGCGCGGTGAAGGGCCGCTGCAGGAGCGCCATGGAGGCGTTCAGGTCCGGGTCGGTCAGCATCGGGGCATCCAGCTCGTGAACCAGGAGGCGGGTATCTTCCTCCATCAGGCCGGAAACGGCGCCGATGTGGTCGAAATGGCCGTGGGTCAGGAGGATGGCGGCGATGTGTTTATCGCCTGCGGCCTTGCGGATGCGGCCGGCTTCTCCGCCGGGATCAATGACGAGGCAGTCATCCCGGTCTTCCCTGGAGAGGATATAGCAGCTGGTGGCCACGAGGCCGACGGTGATTTCGTTGATCTGCATATTGTCTCCTTCGGAGAGTTAAAACGTTTTTTCGCTGTCGAGGAGGATGGTGACGGGGCCGTCGTTGATGAGGGAGACCTGCATGTCCGCGCGGAAGATGCCGGTTTCCACATGGATGCCCTTCTCCCGCCAGGCGGCGACGAGGCGCTGGTACATCTGATTGGCCTCCTCGGGGCGGGCAGCGCGGATATAGGACGGGCGGCGGCCGCCGCGGGCATCGCCGTAGAGGGTGAACTGGGAAACGGCGAGGATGCTGCCGCCGACATCCAGGACGGAGCGGTTCATGACGCCGTTTTCGTCGTCGAAGATGCGGAGGTTGGGGACCTTATCGGTCATGTATTTGAGGTCGGCATCGGTATCGTCGGTGGAGACGCCGATGAGGACCATGAGGCCGGGGCCTATGGCGCCGACGGTTTCATTGTTGACGGTGACGGAGGATTCTTTGACTCTTTGGACTACACAGCGCATTGAAAATACCTCTTTTATTGATTCGAGCGGTAGACGTCGAGGATGTCTGCTTTGTTGCGGAGGGCGTTGATGACGCGGTCCATTTCCTCGCGGGAGTGGACGTCCAGGGTCAGGCGCAGGGTGGAAATGCGGGTTTTGTCGCTGGCCTGGATGGAAGCCGCGCGGATGGAAACGCCGTTTTCGCCGATGATGGTGGCGATTTCGCCGAGCATGTTGACCCGGTCGTAAGCCACGATGGTGATGGAGGCATAGAAGGTGCCTTCGCTCTCGATGGCCCATTCGACGGGGATGCGGCGCTCCTGCTCGCCGACGGCGATATTGGCACATTCCGCTTTATGGATGGTGACGCCGCGGCCGCGGGTGATATAGCCGACGATTTCGTCGCCCGGGACCGGGCTGCAGCACTTGGCGAAGCGGACCGGGATATCCAGGTCCTCGTTGCCGGTCATGACGATGCCGTGATTGGCGCGGCGCTGGCTGAGGCGCTGGTCTTCCGAGACCATATCCTTGACGGACATGACGGGGGCGGCGGTGGCTTCATGGGCCTTCTGCTCCTCGATGAGGCGGGAGACCACGTAGACCGCGGCCATGCCGCCGTAACCGACGGAACCGCAGATATCATCGAACTCCATGAAGCCATATTTCTTGAGGAGCGGCTCATAGTATTCCGGCTTGATGAGATCGGAAATGCGGACGCCGCGGCGGACACATTCCTTTTCAATCATGGACCGGCCGAGGGTGATATTCTCTTCCTTCAGGGTCTTCTTCAGGAACTGGCGGATTTTGGCCTTGGCCTGGGGCGTCTGGCAGATACGGAGCCAGTCCGTGCCGGGGCCCTTGGAGGAAGCGGAGGTCATGATCTCCACCCGGTCGCCGGTCTGCAGCGGGGTGTCCAGGGGCACCATGCGCCCGTTGACCCGGGCGCCGACGCACTGGTTGCCCACGGCGGAATGGATGCGGTAGGCGAAGTCCAGGGGGGTGGCGCCTTTGGGCATGGAGATGACATCGCCCTTGGGGGTGAAGAGGAAGACTTCCTCAGAGAAGAGGTCGGTTTTCAGCGTATCCAGGAACTCCCGGGAATCCCGGGTTTCCGTTTGCCAGTCCAGCATCTGGCGGACCCAGAAGAGCTTATGGTCCAGGTTGTCCTCCCGGGCGGCACCTTCTTTATAGCGCCAGTGGGCGGCGATGCCGTATTCCGCAACCCGGTGCATTTCCCAGGTGCGGATCTGCACTTCGAAGGGGAAGGGGATTTTGCGGCCGCCGACGACCGTGGTATGCAGGGACTGATACATATTGGCCTTGGGAACGGAAATATAATCCTTAAACCGGCCGGGGACCTGGTTCCACAAGGTGTGGACGATGCCCAGGACGGTATAGCAATCCGGAATGGTATCCACGATGACGCGGATGGCGATGAGGTCGTAAATCTGGTCGAAGGTTTTCTGCTGGAGCACCATTTTGCGGTAGATGGAATAGAAATGCTTGGAGCGGCCGTCGATATCGTAACGGATATGCTGGGCGTCCAGGCGCTCGGACAGCTCGTCGATAACGAGGCGGATATTATCCTCCCGCTCCTGGCGCTTCATGCCCACCAGGTGGACGATGCGCTGATAGCCTTCGGGATCGATATATTTGAGGGACAGATCCTCCAACTCCTGCTTGAGGGCATAGACGCCGAGGCGGTGGGCCAGGGGCGCATAGATATCCAGCGTTTCCCGGGCAATGGCCACGCGGCGGTCTTCCGGCTGGAAACGCAGGGTGCGCATGTTATGGAGGCGGTCCGCCAGCTTGATGAGCACGACGCGGATGTCCTTCGACATGGCGAGGATCATTTTGCGCAGGGATTCGGCCTGGGCCTCTTCCCGGTTGGCAAAATCCAGGCGGTTCAGTTTGGTGACGCCGTCCACCAGGTCGGCCACTTCTTCGCCGAACTCACTGCGGATGGTATCGAGGGTGATGCCTTCACAATCCTCCACGGTATCATGGAGGAGGCCGGCGGCAATGGTCGGGGGATCGATCATGAGATCGGTCAGGATGGAGGCGACGAGGCAGGGATGAATGAAATAAGGCTCGCCGGATTTGCGGACCTGGCCTTCGTGGGCCTTTTCCGCAAACTTCCAGGCTTTCTCGACGAGCTTATAGCCGTCGCCGGGGTGGTATTTCTGCACCCGGTTGAGCATCTGGTCCAGGGGCATTGCTTCGTAGGATGTGAAAGCCATGGGGCGGGCCTCCTTTCTTTAAGGGTGAAGATTATTTATTCGACGGGCGGAGGGCAGTTACCTGCGCTTCGACGGAGATTTTTCCGCGGAATTCGTTCAGGGTCGGGCGATAGAGGATATCCACGGTTTGGTACGCTTTATCCGCCTCGGGGCCCATGGAGAAGGCGATGCCCTTCAGGAGGGTCTGATCCGAGAGAAGGGTCATCTGGAGATGGTTCATATCCCGGCCGACGCGGCGCATGGACTGGACGGAGGCGCCGGAGAGGAGGAACAGGGGCGGCGGGTTGCCGCAGCCGGTGGGCTCCAGGAGGGACAGCTTTTCGAGGGCTTCCGGGGTCCAGGCGGAGAAGGGGAAGGCCAGGTCGTATTCCTGGACCGGCTCGAAACAGGCCGGATCGCAGGTTTCCCGGATGACCCGGTTCAGGCGGAGATAGAAATCCTTCAGGCGGTCGTAGCGGACGGTGAGGCCCGCCGCCTGGGCATGGCCGCCGAAGCGCTCCAGGAGGTCGCCGCACTGCTGCAGGACATGAAAGATATGGACGCCGGGAATGGAGCGGCAGGAGCCGACGGCGGTATCCCCTTCCAGGGACAGGGTGATGGCCGGCTTATGGTATTTCTCGCACAGGCGGCCGGCGGTGAGGCCGATGAGGCCCGGGTTCCAGCCTTTGCCGAGGACCATGAGGCAGCGGGTTTCATCGAAGTCCGCGCGGGAACGGGCCTGGGCATCGGCGGCGAGGGTGATTTCCTTTTCCTGCTGCTGGCGGCGGGTGTTGAGGGCTTCCAGCTGTTCCGCGAGGGCGGAGGCTTTTTCCGGATCCCGGGTGAGGAGGAGTTCTTCGGCCAGATCCGCGGTTTCCAGGCGGCCGGCGGCATTGAGCCGGGGCCCGAGGCGGAAACCCAGGTGATCCGCCCGGAGGGGCGGGGTGGTGCCGGAGGACTTCAGGAGCGCCTGCAGGCCGGGGCGGGAAGAGAGGGGGATGCGGTCCAGGCCTTCCCGGACGATGACGCGGTTTTCATCCAGGAGGGGAACCACGTCCGCCACGGTGGCGATGGCCGCGAGATCCAGGCGCTTTTCGACGCCGGGCATGCCCTGGAGGGCCTGGCAGATTTTGAGGGCGACGCCGGCGCCGCAGAGATACGGGCAGGGGTAGTTGGAAAGGAGCGGGTTGGTGACGGCGTCGGCCGGGGGGAGCTCCGGCGGCAGGGCATGGTGATCCGTGACGATGACGGTCATGCCGAGCTGTTTGGCCAGGGCGACCTCGGCGTGGGCGGAGATGCCGCAGTCCACGGTGATGAGGAGGCCGAAGTTTTGGGCGGCTTCCCGGATGCCGGGGGCATTGAGGCCGTAGCCTTCCGTATGGCGGGAGGGGAGGCGCCAGGAGACTTCCGCGCCTTCCTCGCGGAGGGTTTCGGTGAGGATGGCGGAGGCGCAGACGCCGTCGGCGTCGTAGTCGCCCCAGACCAGGATCGGGGTGTGGGAGGCGATGGCATTGCGCAGGAGGGTGATGATCTTCTCCATGTCGTGGAGAAGGAAGGGGTCGTGGAGGTCGGGCAGCCGCGGGTTCAGGAAGCGGGCGGCTTTTTCCGGCGTATCGATACCGCGGATCAGCAGCAGGTCGTTGAGCCAGGGGTCGAGGTCTGGGAGAGAGCCTGCTGGGGGAATTTCACGAGGTTTGAAATGAAGCATAAGACCTCCGGTATCGATACGTTCTGCGTTTGGCGGCCCCGGGCTGCCTTATGGCTATGGATTTTACGGCAGAACCAGGGAAAGTGACCTTCCAACAAGAAGGGAAAGACAAGGAGGGACTGTGCCTGACAGTCCCTCCGGAAAGATTACTGGGGATTAAGCCTTTTTGGCAGCGGCCTTGCGGGCGCGGCGCTTTTCTTCCAGGGTTGCCCAGACGTAGGGGTTGATCATGTTGGCGCTGTAGACGCCGGACAGGATACCTACGATGATCGGCAGGGCGAACTCCCGGATGGAGGCAACACCAAGGATGCACAGGGCCACGATGGTGATCAGGGTGGTGATGGTTGTGCAGATGGTGCGGCCCAGGCTCTCCTTGACGGAGATGTTGGCCACTTCTTCCCTGGCCACGGTGGGCATCTTCTTGGCATTCTCACGGATACGGTCGAAGATCACGATCGTATTGTTGATGGAGTAGCCGACGATGGTCAGGGCCGCAGCGATGAACGAGGAGTTCATCTGGATGATGGAGCGGAAGATGACCATGAAGGACAGCATGATCAGCACGTCGTGGACGAGGCCGAACACGGCGGCGAGGCCGGAGTTCAGGTCGAACCGGATGGCGATGTAGATCAGCATCAGGACAGAAGCGATCAGCACGGAGAAGATCGCGTTCTTCAGCAGGGCGGCACCGGCGACCGGGCCGACGCTGCTGCGGCTGTCAAAAGCGGCGTCCGGGTACTTTTCCGCGATACGGGACTGGAAATCGTTCATGACGGTTTCGATGTCATCTTCGGAGACGTCCCGGAGGCGGAGGTTGACTTCATTGCTGTAGGAGCCCTGAACGGTGACGGTGTAAGAACCGATGTTCATTTCATCCAGGACTTTTTCCACGGAAGCCTTATCCGCGGCGGTATCCTTGGTGAGCTTATAGACAACGGACTGGCCGCCGGCAAAGTCGATACCCATATTGATACCGGAGCCGATGATGGTCAGGAACAGTGCGACGACGATAATGGCCGCAGAAATGATGAGGCAGATCTTTGAACGATTCTTGATTACCATTACTGCGCCACCTCCTCTTCAGCTTCAGCTTTGACTTTGGCGTACAGGCCGATACTGGTGCAGCCTGCATCGACAAAGCGGTTCATCAGGAACCGGGTGACCAGGATGGCGGTGATCATGGAGACCACGACGCCCAGCAGCAGGGTGCGGGCGAAGCCCTGGATGGATCCGGTACCGAAGATCAGCAGCACGATGGCGGCGATCAGGGTGGTTACGTTGGCATCCAGAATCGCGGAGATCGCGTTCTTGAAGCCGGCGCGGACAGCGGCCTTCGCGGAGCGGCCCTTCCGGGCTTCCTCGTTGAAGCGCTCGAAGATAATGACGTTGGCGTCAACCGCCATACCGATGCCGAGCACGACACCGGCCAGGCCGGGCAGCGTCAGCTGGACCTTGAACAGCGCAATCATCGCGAAGAGCAGGATGACGTAAATCGTCAGGGCCCAGGAGGCGATGACGCCGTTCAGGCGGTAACGGAAGATCATCAGCAGCATGATCAGCAGGATGCCGATCAGGGCGGCGATGACGGAGGTGGACAGGGCGTCCTGACCCAGGGTGGCGGAAACGACGTCCACCTTATCCCGCGTCAGCTTCAGCGGCAGGGCGCCGGACTGAATCTTGGCGGCGACGGCCTTGGCTTCTTCCTGGGTGTAGCTGCCGGAGATGACGCCGCGGCCATCGGTGATGGCGCTCTGGACAGCGGCGTCGACCAGGACGACACCGTCCAGGACGATAATGATGTGATCCTTGGTCGGAGCGGCTTCCATCGTCTTCTGGGCAAAGATATCCTTGCCTTCAGCGGTCAGTTCGAAAGCGATTTCGTGTCCGTTCTCACCGTAGGAATAGGTGGCGGATTTCACCATGTCGCCACTCATGAAGACGTTGTAGTCCTTATCCAGGAAATACATTTCAGCGGGATCGCCGATGAGGTCGAGCACCTGCTGAATGACGCTGTTGGTGGTGATGGCGGTATTGGCGGCGGCTTCGGTTTCCGCTTTCGCTTCGGTATCAGCGGTTTCGGCGTCGGCCTTTACCTCGGATTCCGCGTCGGCGACGGCAGTTTCGGCTTCCGTGGTTGCTGTTTCGGTTTCGGCCTTCACTTCGGCTTCCGCGTCTGCCACGGCGGTTTCGGCTTCGGCCTTTACTTCGGCTTCCGTGGTGGCAGCTTCGGTTTCGGTCTTCACTTCCGCGTCTGTTTCGGGAGCGGTTTCCGTGGTGCTTTCCGTGGTGCTTTCCGTGGTGCTTTCCGTGGTGGTTTCTTCCGGCTCGGTGGTGTCAGCCTGGACAGCAGCTTCGGAAGTGCTGGCGGTGGAAGCGGCCGTGGTGGCCAGCTGGGTTGTCTTGATCGGGACTTCCACACGGATTCCGTTGGTGCCGATCTTCTGGACGGTGGCTTCCGTATAGCCTACGTTGGCCAGACGATCGCGGATAATCCGCATGGTACCTTCTGCCAGTTCATCAAAGCCGGCATCGGAACCTTCCGGCACCTCGCCGGTGAATTCAACATATACGCCGCCCTGGAGATCCAGGCCCAGGGGCAGGGCTTCGGGCCATTCTTCCGGATCGGTGCTTGCGGTTGGCATCCAGCGGGAGACGTTCAGAAAGCTCAGGCCGGTAAAACCGACGACACCGAGCAGAATCGTGACCGCCAGAAGGACACACAGCGCAATAACGGACTTGGTTTTCCCGTTCGTGCGCTTCTTGTTGGGACTCATAGTCGATCGTTTCCTCCTTTTTGAAACACAGATGCAACAATTATAGTCATCCGGATATTTTAAGTCAATATTTTATTCAGTTGTTAGTTGGCAGTTATCAGTTTTCAGAAGGAGATTCTTCGCTGTGCTCAGAATGACACCGAAGCAAGTTGCCGGCAGTTTGGCAAGTATGCGAATCGTTTCTGCGTTTGATTTATGTGAGGTACATGCCGGGGAAGAGCATGTTGGTGCCGAGGACGACGGCGCCAAAATCGGCCATGAGGTGGGACTGGGGCAGGCTGCGTGTCATGATCCGGGTGGTGATCCGGGTGACGCCTTCCGCGGCCATGACGGCCAGGGTCCTGTGGAGCAGGGCGCGGCCCATGCCCTGATGGCGGCTGCCGGGCTCCATATAGATGGCAATGAGTTCACAGTCCTGCCCCTGGCCGGCGACGATCGTTTCGCCGATGAGGACCGCGTTGCGGTAAAGCCCGAGGGCCAGGAAGCGGGGCATGCGCATGAGCGAATTCAGGTAATCCAGGTCCACAAAGGAGATTTCGTTCATCTGGAGGCGGTAGATGAGGCTGTTCTGCTCCTCCCAGGTGTGCAGCGGGGTGGCGGCGACGGTGCAGCTCATGGGAATTCGCCCGTCTCCAAGGGGGATGGCGAGCTGGAGCACCTGGTCGGCCTCGTCGCAGTCGAACCCGTTATGCAGGTAGAAATCCTTCATCTGGGTATCCGTCGGGGCGATGCTGGTGTAGAGCCTGGCGCGGAGCTGGGGATTTGTGGCCTGCAGCACCCGGGCCCGGGCGACCAGCGCGCCGAAAAGCAGATAGCGCGAGGCGGGATCTCCCGCCAGGGAAAAATACATATTCACCGGGCAGTCCGGATACAGCCCGGGCTGCTGCTGATACAGAATAAAACCATAACCGGTCTGGGTGCCGAGGTCATCGACCGCGTAGAAGACATCCTCCGGGTTCATGTTGTTGACCGGTTCCTGCGGGTGCACAATCTTCATGGCGCCAAGTCCTTTCCTGGTCCGTTCCCGGATATGGAAATCGCCGGGGAACAAGGGAAATACATTATACCGGCTTTGCGGACGGTTGTCAAAACACTTGAAATCAAAGGAAAATACTGCTAAAATAGCGGATGTTCCTCATATAATAGGAACGAATGAACGGAACAGATCATTCCGGGAGGGTCCCGGAAAAGGAGGCACTATCAACATGGCGCAGAATCCGGTATTTACGATTACAATGCGCGACGGACGGGAAATGAAAGGCGAGCTGTATCCCGAAACAGCGCCCCAGTCTGTGGGGAATTTCGTTGCCCTGGCCAACAGCGGCTTTTATGACGGACTGATTTTCCACCGGGTGATTCCCGGATTCATGATCCAGGGCGGGGATCCCAAAGGTATGGGATTTGGCGGCCCGGGATACTGCATCAAGGGCGAGTTTGCCGCCAACGGCGTGAACAACCCTGTGAAGCACACCTACGGCGTGCTGAGCATGGCGCGGAGCATGATGCCGGATTCCGCGGGCAGCCAGTTCTTCATCATGACCAGCGACAGCCCGCACCTGGACGGGCAGTATGCCGCCTTTGGCAAGGTGCTGGAAGGCATGGACGTGGCGGAGGACATCGTGAAGGCCGAACGGGACGCATCGGACCGGCCGCTGGAGCCGCAGGAGATGGCTTCCATCCGGGTGGATACCTTCGGACAGGTGTATCCGTTCGAGCAGATCTGAGAGGCGTAAGCGCAGCGCGGAAGGGGGAGGCTCCTTCCGCGCTTTTTAGGACAGTTTTATGTCGGCAGGATATGGTGGCAGGCGGGAGGATTGAAGGATATGGAAAAGCAAAAGATTACGGTTTCGGTGGCCGGGAAGCCTTATACGCTGGTTTCGGCGGATCCGCCGGAGTATGTGAAGCGGGTGGCGGCTTATGTGGACCGGAAGATGCGGGAGACGATGACGGTGACGAATCTGCCGGCGGCGCAGGCGGCGGTTTTGGCTTGTTTTAATTTGGCAGAAGAGGTTATGAAGGCGCAGGATGAGAACCGGGTGCTGCGGCGCCAGATTGAGGAGCAGTCAGTAACAAATGACTAATGGGTAAGTTACTTGGTTGCGTGGGCAGCCCCTGGGCCGGGTGTTCCACCGAAGGCACGCCTCGCGTCTACGGTTTTGGCGTAGCGGTTCTAAGCTCTGACTTCGCTGGCGCTCGTCAATCACTAAGAACCGACGCCAAAACAGTACCTTCGGTTGGAACACCCGGCCCCGGGCTGCCTCCATA
>JAFROK010000041.1 GCA_017429695.1 Clostridia bacterium
CTTTGGAATTACTCCGACTCAGGGGGTACGTCATTAAGGAAGAGTCTGCCTGATCTGAACTATCCTGCTTGTCCATCCATGCGATGGTCTGTTTGCTTTACCCTTCTTTCTGGCGGGCCGTTAGTCAACTGTTTCAAACTTATTCCTCCGCCGATTGCAATTAAAAAGAAAACAAACCAGTTTAGAGGAAATGAGAAGTTTTGGCAAAGATATCCAAATACAACTTGAACTACGTAAATTTCCAAAGTGCTATTACTGATAATCTGTATTGGCTTTGGTGCTTTCTTTTTTATCTTCCATCCGATTAGCAGAGAAGAGAATAAAAAAATTAATACACACACATGAATCAGACATTGGAATTCTATAGCTTTATTGTAAACAGTGATTAACATGTAAATGATAGCCCATAAAATAGCGGATAAAAGTAGAATACTCCACCCCCCAAATTATTTTGAATACTTTTTTGTCGGTTAATCTGGCTACTATATATTCTTTTTTGATTCTACAAATTCCACCCATTATCATTATTCCGAAATAGAAATATACCTTGAACCATGAAAGGCCTTCTAATTCAACCACGAAAGTTGTTCTATCGACTACGTAAAAGTAAAGGAAAAAGTACAGGATTCCCCAAATTGACAAAGCAAATACAGCTTGCTTTATTACTGTGGTTTTATCAGTAGAAGCAAAAACAATGTAATATATCACGCAATATATTAATAGTGCAGTTATAAACCAGAATCTCTGAGGATAATAGGCGATAATATCAATAAAATCCATCCCAGCAAACTGCTTCCATTCTCCTGATATCGACAGATTGATCAGAACAATTATCAGTGTAACTGGAATGACTCTTGCCAGACGTTTCAGATACCATTTGGCAAAATTGTTTCGTGGATATGCAAGCAAATATCCGGAAACGATGAAGAATATTGCGTTTCCAAATCCGCCGCCAACAGCAAGCCAAGGATATGGATATATTGATCTGCAATGACTATTTGTGATAAGAAGACATGCGATTGCTTTTATCCAATATACCCATTCTTCTCGTTTTTTGGCTGAGAGGACTTGTTTGTCAAGATTATTTATTCACCTCCAACTCCCATCTCTTTCTCTATGTTTTTTGTGCTTCTAATCACATATTGCGGCGCATTGTTGATAGATATATATATCCGTCCTATATATTCTCCGAGCAATCCAAGAAAGATCATAATAATCCCACTAATAGTTAAAATAATCGCAATGGTAGAGGCATATCCTGCTGATTGAATCGAATTTGTTAATTTTCGAATTACAATTATGATAGCAAACAGAATACCTATCAAAGCTGTAATAATTCCAAGAAAAGAGGCAATGCGTAAAGGTTTGGCTGAAAATGCTGTGAATCCGTTCATCCAAAGACCAATCAGTTTTTTCAGATTGTAGCCCGATTGTCCTCCAGCCCTTTCATCTCTCCTTAATTCTACATTGGCCATGTTCTTTGTTACCCGGAGCGCGAGGCCGTGTACTAATGGATAAGGATTATTGTATCTTATGATTTCATCTACAACAAATCTCTTCATACAATAATAACTGTTTAACTCTATATCCTTTGGCATATCAATCAAACTTCTGGACATGGCAAAACTTATTCTGGAACCAATACTGCGTATAATGCCACGTTTGTCTTTTTCGGAATACTTAGCTGACACCAGATCGTATCCTTCTTCACATTTTTCAATCAGCTTGAACATCTCTTCTGGAGGATTCTGTCCATCATCATCCAGGCATACAATGATATCACCTGTAACATAGTGAAAACCGGCCATAAGCGCCGCATGCTGACCAAAGTTTCTGGACAGATCAATGATTTTAATTTTGTTTTGTGTTTCTGCAAGGGTACGTAAAACTGCGTAGGTTCCATCTGTAGAACCGTCATTTACACATATGATTTCATAGTCATATCTTCCGTCTTTAAGAACTGTCTCCTCAATTCTGTTTATAACATCTGCTACTGTCTTTTCAGAATAATAGCAAGGGATTACGAAAGATATTTTTCTTTTTGCTTTACTCATAGTGTTCAAACCCACTTCGTGTTAAGAATTCTATTTCCATTTTGCTGTTATTTGTAAGCATGAAGTCACGGAACATATCCTTCGTTTCCTGATTGACTTTTATCCAATCCATCTCTTTGCTAATTGTCGGCAGATTCTTATCTGCATAGCTTTCGCTGAATATCGGTAAAAACTCGTCAAATCCTGCCAGTTTTACCTTTTTTATACCTAAGCGATCAAGTAGACGAAGACAATAGATTACGGCATTATCAAAGTGTTCCCATCCCGTTTTTATCACACTGTTAAAGTTCACTGCGAGATCTTCTTGGGTGTCTCTTCTGGTTATACAGGAGAGAACAATCTTCTTTGTTTCTCTGAAAACATCGGGATATGAATTTTGTGCGTATTCATATCGGCCTTCGTTGATAAAAAACAGATAATCAGCCGGATAATCAGCAGATATGGCATTTACATGAATTGTTGTTGGTTTGGCTTCCTTGATGTATTTATCTATTTCCGTTTTCTTCTCTGTAACAGATCGACCAGGAGCGATTAACAGGATTTCCTTCCCTTCCAGATCTTTTCCCAATTCTTCCAATGCCAATGTGTCGTCAATGCTTCGACTTTGATTATCTATATACTTTTGTTCCAGAAGATCATAATCGTATTTCCTGCGTTCTTCTTCACTCATCGACTGGATTATGTTCCTCATGTCTTTTGCATTAGTCCGATGATTATTAATCAGATAGGCAATATTGTTTACATGGCAACAATATACGCCTGCTATAAAATATGGCGTTGAATATCCCCATTTGTAGTTTTCCAGAAATGGTTGCATATAGGTGTCTATTGCATCCATTATGGAATCCATATCATAGTTACCCAGCTGATGTCTGTTAAGATAATTGGCAATTAGTTCAGTTGTGGCATTTCCGGCTCCACGTCCCATTCCGCAAAGAGATGCATCAACAATAGCATTTCTCGTGCTGTTAGTTATAATCCAATCAACAAAAAATATTGAGAGCGCAAAAGAGAGTTGTTGATTGTTATGAGAGTGAAAACCAAGCTTAATATCTTTTCGAAGATGATTGTCCAGCACTTCTACTATGCGTTTCAGATCTTCATAGTACATGGCACCAAATGTATCAACTATGGATAAAGATTCTATTTCTGACTGGTTAACTTCATCGGCCAGATCAATTAGCTCTTCGTTTGAATAAGCTAATGTATTTGCCGCCTGGAGATATGCATGATAACCTTTTTGGGCTATTTTACGGGCTACTTCTATTCCTTCTTTATGCTTACCATGAGGAAAAACAACCCGGATGGCATCTATGCTAGAATAATCACAATCCGGTAAAGCTGTCAGATCGTATCTGTCCCAGTCGATCATTACTACAAACTGACAGTTCTTCTTAGGTGCAATAATATACTGCTTCAGATCCTGCGGAACATGATAGAAAGATGTTCCGATGACATGCTCCTTGTCTTTAAGCCATCCGCATTCAATAATATCAACATTAGCGTCCTGCATCTTTTTGATAATGCCCTTTATTGCTGCAACGCCAAAGTTGGAATTGACAATATATGCACCATCCCGTAATGTGCAATCCAGCATCTGTATCATCGTTATTCCTCCCTCATATGCACCACAACTCTGTTAAAGAATTCTTTTGCGTCATGATTCATCTCTTCATGAGAATCGTATGTGTAAAAGAAAGATGCAATACGCTCGAACATATAATTCTGTATTCTTTCACCACGCTTTTTCAATTCAACTAATTGATAAATGTGCCGTTGTATATCAGATGGGATTTCATAATCTTCTATAATTCCATTTCCTCTTGCAAATATCCCATGGTGTCCGCAGTATTTTGCTTCAGGGGCTGCTGATTTCAGATGATCACATGGTAAACCCAATTGAGAAAGAATATACCCCTCATACCATGGGAAGCCACTCGCTTTTTCATATAGGGTAAAGGACAGATTCCCTGTCAGGCGTCTCATAACTTCCAATATGTATATACCATTACTGTTCCGCATGTACTGAACTGTAAAGACTCCGTCAGCAAGATGAAGATCATCTACCATATTCTGGATAATCTGACAAATAGGTTTTATGTCTTCTTCATATATGCAAGGATATGTTTCTGTTTGAATCAGATACGGATTAATGGATGAAATACAGTTGCAACTGGTAGATGCAATGATTTTTCCGTTTGCAATAAAAGCATCAACTGCATGTTGAGTACCAATGATAAACGGTTCTACAAGAACATTTTTGGCCCGAGAAGCTGAGAAGGCATATTCAGCAGCAGATATTGCTTCTTGAAAGTTTTCAGCCTTTTGGATTCCTTTCCCACCAGTAAGGTCATTTGCTTTAATAATGATAGGGTAATCACAATTCCTGGCATATGCCAGCAAGGTTTCTTTCTCTGTAAATGAATGTGAAATGACAGAAGGGATATCTTTTGCAGCACAATATGCCTTAAAACGGTCTTTATGATGAAGCAGCAAGACATTCTCAAGAGAATCCCGGCCAATCCAACCCATTTTATCGTTCACATAAGCTGTAGTTATCGTTCCAAAGTCATTTGCACAACTAATCACACCATCAATGCTATGACTCATAATCAAACTCAGGATGTTTTCTTTATCTGAATAATCCATATGAATATATTCATCTGAAAAAGAATGTCCTTCAAGGGTTGGATCATTACCTGTTGATATTGTGTAAAACCCCATCTCCTTGGCTTTTTTGATGACCGGGGTCTCACAAAAACTACCATTAAGAATTAATACTTTTTTCATACCAATCACTCTGTATTACTTATTTTCTTTTAAATGCTGTTCCATGTCCCTGATTATTTCTTCTATTCCAATTTGGGGCTCAAATCCTGTATCTTGCTTTATCTTGGAAATATCAACTTCATAATAGTATTCATCCATAGGATCATTTTTGCCATTGAAAATTATTTTTGATTTAGATTTGCAAATTTCTGTTACCGCTTTCGCAAGATCAAAATTTGAGATGCAATTATATGAAGCAAGATTGTAAACCCCATGGCAATCTGATAATAAAGCGCATTCCAATGCTCTGGCTATGTCTAACACGTGGATATATGTTTGCTTTCTGGTTCCTTTACCATACAATAATATATCTTCATTCTTTATTGCACATTTTACGAACGTGGGAAGAATTGTTGATTCATTCATCCCTTCGCCTGTTGGTGAAGTGATTCTGAAAGATGCAGTTCGTATTCCGCGTTTTCTGTACGCATAATCTGCAAGCAACTCCTCCATGCGTTTGGTTGCATGATATACAGTCGGTGGTTCAACCTTATAATCCTCTGTAATTGGTAGCTTGTCCGGTTTTCCAATCAGAGGTAGGCTGGATAGTTGCAAAAAAGCAGGAATCTGTTTGATTTCGCACAATTCAAGTAGTCGCTGTGTACCGCCGCAATTATCAGTAACCACTGATATGTTGTGAGGTTCTTTTCGCATATCCGCTGCTAAATGTATTATGGCATCTATCTGTTTGATTTCGTTTCCCACTATTCTGAACACTTCATCTGTGGCCAAGTCGCAGCTATAGTATTCTGCCACATTGGCTTTGCTTGTTTTTGTTCTGCCTATGCCGATAGTATAGTATCCATGTTCCATCATATAGCTGCAGAAATGATGCCCTATGAATCCATTCGAACCGGTAACCAGGATTCTTTTTTTTGATTTTATGGTGTTTTCCATTGGCCTATCCCTAATCCTTTGCTTATTCTATAACCTATGTTTATAACTATTATATTTTGAAGTGTAGAATTATATCACATGAAAAAATCAATGACCATATCTGATACTTCTGCCACCTGCTGTTCTGTTATTCCGTAATGCAACGGAAGTCGAAGAAGCCTTTCACTTTCTATTGTTGTATACTGGTCCTCGCCATGAAAGCGCCCAAAGCGTCGTCCAGCAGGAGCTGAATGGAGAGGAATGTAATGAAATACACTGTCTATTCCTTTTGCTTTCAGATGATTGATCAGACGCTGACGTTCTTCAGCGTCCTTTAGTTTAATATAATACATATGTGCATTATGAACACATCCTTCAGGAACTGTCGGTGTTTCTATCTTGCCTTCTTCCGACAGAGGTTTTAGTTTCTGATCGTAAATTTCCCAGGCTCGTAGACGGCTTTGGTTGATTTCGTCCGCTTTTTCCAACTGGGCCCACAGATATGCGGCATTCAGTTCACTGGGAAGGAAACTGTCACCCAGGTCAACCCAGGTATATTTATCCACCTGTCCGCGGTAAAACTTGGAACGGTTGGTCCCTTTTTCGCGGATGATTTCTGCCCGTTCAATATATTCCTGTCTGTTGATGAGAATGGCACCGCCTTCGCCCATGGAATAATTTTTCGTCTCATGGAAAGAAAAACATCCGAAATCCCCGATGGTGCCCAGTGCTTTCCCTTTGTAAGTGCTCATAACGCCTTGCGCCGCGTCTTCTACAACGAGGAGATTGTGCTTCGTTGCGATGTCCATAATTGTCTCCATTTCACAGGCTATGCCGGCATAATGGACAACAATAATCGCTTTGGTTTTTTTGGTAATCGCTGCTTCGATCTTTTTTTCGTCGATATTCATAGTGTCCGGACGGATATCGACAAAGACCAAGGTTGCACCCGCCAGAACAAAGGCGTTCGCTGTGGAGGAAAAGGTATAGCTGGGAAGAATCACCTCGTCGCCCGGTTTGATCTCACAAAGAATCGCCGCCATATTCAGGGCTGCTGTTCCGCTTGTAGTCAGCAATATCTTTTTTGCATTGAAGCGGTTCTCAAGCCAGGCATTGCATCGCTTGGTGAACACACCGTCTCCGCAGATATGCCTGCTTTCGACCGCTTGCTTCATATACTCAAACTCTGTCCCGATAAATGGAGGCACATTGAATCTGATCATCGATATCTTACCCGCTTCCATAGATTTATATTATCTTTTGTTAAATATTAAAATCGCCACCAGTTAATGCATATGCGAAATAGACAATCCCGGTAATAAACATGCACACTAACGGAGTTATAATGAAGGGAAAAACTTTGGGGCTTATATGAGACTTCAGCAAAATCAGCCTTTCTATGCATATATTTGCTAAAGCAAAAGCACAGAACGGTATGCCCCAGCCAAAATTACCTGCTGCAGCTCTTGGCCCAGTTTCTGTGACAAACCAGAATTCAAGAATAGCAATGATCAGCATTAACCAACCGAAGATAATCCGTTGATCTATTCTATGATTTATTACACATAAAATTGTTATAATAACAAAAAACAATAATCCCGTCACAAGATATGGCATAACAGTCCCTTCACGCCACATCTTCTGAATTACACTTGTTGAAAACTCAATTCCATATACTTGCTCTGTATTGTTGATTTTTGCAACGTCTTCCGGAAATAAGATGCTCTTCTGTATAAACAACACAGGCATAGAGCAAAGTACACCGGCGCCAAAATAAACCATTCGGAAAAAGCCTTTGCCTCTTTGCCTGATAAAATCATAGATCAAAAAGATGAGCATTGCAGGGGCAAATGCGATAAAAAAGTTTGGTTTCGCGGCATTGGTCAGGGTTAAGGATATAAAAAATAATAACCAGTCCTTTATTTTTATTCCTTTTACAAGATATTGTGAACGAATTTTGAAAAAAAAGAATAACGTGGCTATTCCGAATAACCTCATTAACTGATATGTCGGGTTATGCCACGGTTGAGTGCATATAGATCCCGCCGATCCCGGCCCTGTATAGTTTTGCGCGAGATAAAAATACGGGTATATATTGGGTACGTATATGCCTCCTATGAAAAAAAGAGCGCTTGCTGTCAGAAATGTTTTTGCCCACCCATATTCTCCAGTTGTCAACTCACTGTCCAAATATGTTTTCAGAATTATTCCGGACAGAAACATGGTTATTAGTACAACTGATGCTAAATATGCTGCGCAGCCAATGTTCCCTGCTACTTTGTTTGATAAGTATAAAAAAACATTAGTTATGCTGTAACCTTTACCGTTTTTCGCTGCTGAAATATGAGCTGGAAAATCCGAAACACAAAAACCGCGTGCCTGATTAATAAACAGATAAAAAAGCGCAAAAAAAAGAACAATATATATCGAAAGACAAAACACCCATTCTGGTTCTTTTTTGATTGCACTTACTTTTGTTCTGCTTTTTAAATCTTTTTTATTCTGCTGTCGCATTTTTTTGTGTCCTTTTTTTTACGTATGGGCTGCGGTTCTTTCCTTCAATTGCTGTATTTAGAATCAAGCAAAAGATAATAAATGATAAGATATTTAAAATAATGGTGATATTTTGTCTGGTGTGACTATCTTTGAAGGGATATATCCGCAGTAAGGAAGCCTCTCCCTGATTGCTGATCGTTTCTGTTTTTCCATTTTCTACTGTCATATCAAAAGCGCTTTCCCATACAGTGAAAAAACTGTCAGGATCTTTTCTCGCCATGATTGTCAGTACCGTATTTGGTGTTGAGGAAGCCAACGTTGTCCAGGATTCTCCTGTAATTCCTTGTGTATATACCCAATTTACTTCGCTGTTGGATTGTTTCTTGTATTCCTTTTGAAACAAATTAAATATCTCTTTGGATATATATTCCCTGCATAATACAACATTCTGCGATATTCCGTCATTATGATCAGTAATTCTGATTGTTATCTCTCCTTCAGGAAGAATAGCGTCTGCAAATGCTTCAATAGCATCATATAAGAGGAAACATAAAACAGCTGCCAAAAAGATAATCATCAATTTCTGCGCTATTGTTTTCTTCGCTTTATATCGTTCTCCTGATTCTTCCAAATTTTCTGTATGGATCGCAATTTCCGGATCAATCATTTCTTGCTGTACTTTGTTTTTTTCTGTCTGTTCTTCTGTTCTTTCAACTGATAGATTATCTGTCTGAATGGCTTCTTCTTTTTTCTCAAAATGTTTCTTTTGCAACCTGGGAATTGCTTTTTCTTCTTTCTCTTCGCATCGCCGTTTACTCATATTCTGACCTCCGGATCTTAGCTTCTTTGTTTATTATATGGATACATACCAGCTCCGTCGGATTACCAATTCTTGGAATTGGCAGCGAATTGCTCAGGCCTCTGCTGACAATCAGTTTATGCTCGTAGAATCCACCGGAATAACGAGGCCAGATTCTTCTTTGTCCTGGAACAAGAAGACCATATCCGAATATGGAGATCTGTCCTCCATGGGTGTGCCCAGATAGGATCAGGTCAATGTCCTGTTTTTGGGTATATAGCCGATAATTTTCCGGATGATGGTCAATCAGGATTTTATATCCATCTAGCTTTGAAAAATCCTGAAGCCATGCTGTTTCCGTTTCCACTTTCTCTTTTGCGTGGAGCCCGTACTTTTGGTTTCTGAGAACCATGGCAGATGTGAGTCCGCCGACGAAAATGTGAGGGTGGATCTCGGTCCATGTGTTATCAAGGACTATTGTTCCCAGTGCTTTCATTTTTTGAATGTTTTGATCTGTCAGAACTTCATCGTTGTTTCCGTATGCGAAGTAAGTCGGAGCAGTTTCTATGCATGTTTTCAGAAGTAATTCGGTCGTGTCGGAGAAGGGTCGGTGCTCGTCGACCAAGTCCCCCGCAATAATGATCGTATCTGGTTTACACTCTTTGAGGGCAGTATAAAAAAAGTGCTCCATAGGAAAACCATGTATGTCTGCCAGAAGGCAAATTGTCATTTGAATTTTCTTGTCCGTCTGGACATGATAGTGTTTGATGATCATGCTCCGAGTTCCTTTTTTGCCTTCTCTCCCTGAAGTTTCTCCCCCATTATTCTGGGAATCATTTGGATTGTTTTGAATCTGTTCTGTTTGATAAACCCACTTCCGCGGAACCAGATATTTGCCAATTTAATGCCGATCAGGGGAAGCCTTCTGAGTTTAATTTTCTGGTTGCTACCTTTACTCAGGCATTCTTCCTGCGCTTCCAGGAGTTTCTCTGTCACATGATCCAGGCTGAATTGTTGGAGACATATATCCCAAGCCATTTCCCGATGTGCTTCCCTGGCAGCATTGTCTTCAATCTCAGTACAGATTGCTTCCATCCACGCTTCCGGTGTATTTTTGCAAAACCGACCGACTGTTTCCCTCTGTGGAATGGATAAATAGGGAGACACATCCGAGTAGATGCCGGCAATCGCCGAGCTTCCATACTCAATAAACTTATTATAATGTTTACATGCATGAAAGGGGGTATCCGGCATTGGTGCAAGACCAATATCCCAGTTCAGCTCATTAAGCTTCTGCCTGTATTTCAGGTAATTGGCTTCATAAGGAATGCACACCGCATCAACTTCTTTGGCAAATGAAGGAATCGCACCGTAGAATTGTAGACTGATTCTCTCTTTATATTTTGCTTTGACCTGTTTCAATGTTTGAGAAAGCATGGCATCCAGGTCATTGCTCCGGTCAAGGGAACCGGCAAAGCCGATTTTGATGGTCTCCGCTTCTTGATGTGGGGTATATGTGCCTGGCAGGAAGGCTGCTGACTGAAACAGGATTCCCGGTCTTTGTACTGTCGTGTATTTTTGAAGCAGGATCGGAGATGGTGTCAGGATTGCGCCGCTCAGTTCGATGCATGCCCGGATATGCTTTTTGATGTCTGCCCGTCCGTAATAGTCTGAGCATTTGATCTCCTGTGGGACATTGGGCAGGTCATCGTCTATATAATAGACCGTCCGGTCACCGGCCGCCTTCATCCGCTCAGCCAGTTTCTGTTCGTACCAGCTGTCAAACCTGCCCAGATAGATGATGTCCGCCCATTCCAGATCACTGTTCCGAAGTTTCATCTCCTGAATGCATTTATACTCAATCTTCTTCGCCTTGGCCAAATGATCAAAAAGCAGATGGATGCAGTAGATTGTCGGGATCATTGCCCTGTAAACAAACAAAACATGGCTTAGATCTGCCGATAGAGTGTTTTTGTGTTCCAACTGCATAGCCAATCACCCCAGTATCATCATTCCGGCAAGGCGTGAAAATGAGTGGATTAATTTCCTGTTTTTCCAATAGAAAGCCGGGCCGCTTCGTTTCTTCACAAATGAGTTCAGAAACAGTTCATCATCTTCAGTCAGTTGATCCCGAAAAGTTTCATGGAAAACGTTCGCCTGCTTTTTCTTGTTTTGCAATGAAAGCGACACTTCTTTCAGATGCGCTACCTTGTCGGAAAAATAGAAAGCAGAAGAAACATCCTTTGCCCCGACCGCATTGTTGTTGTGCTGCCTGTATAGTCCCAGGGACTGGTCAATATAAATAATTCGTCCGAATTTTGCAGCAACCAGCGCCAGCCACCAGTCGTGCATCAGGATATATTTCTGATCAGAACAGCAAAGCGCTTTCTGAACCAGGCTCCGATTGGCCAACATGCTTCCGCCCGTAACGACATTGGATAACAGAATGCTTCTCCAGTCAAAATCCAGGAAGTATTGTTTCTGATATCTCATCAATGATGGGGCGATCGTTTCCTTATCCTCGTTGACAGGCATCAGATCACTGAAAACCAGGAGCGGGAAATCCTTCCCGTGTTCGTCTTCCCCTTTGTACATACGGTCCATCAGGGTTTCGACTTTTTCCGGTGCCCATACGTCATCCTGATCGGAAAAAAAATAATAATCCGCATCTGTCTGCTTCAGCAACGCCATAAAATGATCCTTGGGGTTACCGAAACGATGCGGTTGGGCGATAAAGCTGATTCTGTCCGGATGATTCCGGACATATTCTTTCACAATATTCGGCGTATGGTCCGTGGACTCATCGTCAGAAACAATAAGTTGCCAGTCTTGTTCTGTCTGGTTCAGAATCGAATCCATTTGTTCCCGGATATACTTTTCCCCGTTATATACCGCCATCAGAATCCGGATCGTTCTTTTTTCTTTGATCATTTTTTTCAGCCTGTTAACCGACCCACACGGCTACCAAGAACTTTGGCTGCACAGTTCCGATAGAAACGTAATAGGTCTGAATACTTTTTTTCCGCAAGCAGGCTTTTCTGTACCTGCCTGACCAGGTTCATTCCCTCTTTTACTTCGGTCTGCTCTCCAAACCGGCTGCTGTATGTCTTCAGAAACCAGCCGATTTTTTTATTCCTGGAATATTCCTGACGGAATGTATGATTGTGGGAATGAATGACCCTGGCTTCTGCACAGTAGGCAAGCTCATAGCCGGCATGTAGAAAATCCGCAGCGATTAACATGTCTTCATTGGTTTTGATCGGGTTTTCAAATCCTCCGACAGCCTGGTAAGCTTCGCGTTTGTATGCTGCGCAGACATCCGAGAGGAGAAAACTCCTGATTCCAAGCTCCGGAATGTCCTTTGGGGACCATTGCCGGCTCTTTTCTGGATAACGAAATGCCCGGATCTTTTTTTCGTATTCCCACGCATCTGCCCTCGGAATCTGCCTGGCGGTCACCGCGGCAACCTTCTCCGGTTCCAGCGCCTTCAGTAGCCGTTGCATACATGTGCTGTCCGCCGGCAGTGCGTCCTGCGTCATCATGACGAAAAGCGGGTTTTCACATGCCTGTATCGCCAGATTCCTGGTTCCGCCATGATCAAACTGATCGCGTCTGATCTGTATCACACGGACATTGGTGTGTTTTTCCGCTATAGAAACAGTAGAATCCTCCGACTGAGAATCAATAATAATGATCTCAGCCGGAGGATTGGACTGGGTTTGCAGTGCTTTAATCAGAGCAGGTATTTCTTTTTCTGCATTCAGCGTCGGAATAATAACCGAATATTTCATTTAACTACTTCATTCACGGTTTTGCATATTGTCACTACGTCTTCTTCTGTTACACCCAGGTGCAGGGGGAGCGTCAGGATATGTTCAGAGAGCTCATGCGCCTTCGGCGTCTTGCCCATCTGGTCTTTATACATCCTGTATTCAGCGTTATCCCGGTAATGAACGCCGCAGTAGATCTCCTGTTCAGCCAATTTGCCCATCACCAGCTCACGGTCCGGAACCGCAATCTCGAAAATATGATAGGAGCATTCATCCTTATAATTCGCATCGATGATCTTGATCTTCGGATTGTCCTTCAGCAGTTCCTCATATTTCCGGACCAGTTTCCGGCGGTATTCATTGTCCTCATCCAGGTATTTCAGCTGAACCAGGCCGATTGCAGCCATGATGGAGTTGCCGTGATTTTTGTAGCCGAGGTAATCCACGTCATACATCCATTTATAGGTGCCGTTGGAAGAGCTGCGGGCATAAGTATCTTTATTAATTCCCAGCCAGGAAAGCTTCCTGACGATTGCATCATACTGATCATCCGCAAAGCAGATCATGCCGCTGTCAGCCGTGGGCAGGTTTTTCACAGCCTGGAAGGAATAGACCGTCACATCCACACCGTTCAGTGTTCCGGGGAAGATGCCGTTCATCCGGGTGCCGGACATATGAGCGGCGTCCAGGATCAACTTCAGATTGTGCTTTTTGCAAATTGAAATGATCTTCTCCAGCTGGCCGATGCGTCCGCCGTAGCCAACAAACATCACGGCACGAGTCTTATCCGTGATCTTCTTTTCTACGTCTTCGGGATCCAGGCAGAGATAGTCATCGACATCCGCGAATATAGCCTTCAGATTGGAGCGAAGAATTGCGTGGTTCGTGGAAACAAAGGTAATCGGTGTTGAGATAATCTCATCGCCTGGCTGCCATCCGTTCTCACGGCGCAGGATTTCGACTGCCATTTCCAGACCTACTGTGTTGGAATTGATGTAATGCGCATTCTTGTGACCGGTATACTTTTTCCATGCCTCTTCAAACTCAACCGTTTTAAATCCGAGTCCGGTCCAGCCTTTTTCCAGGCATTCACGGATCTCCGCAAGACATTCATCCACATGAAATTTGGGTTTCAGAACTTGAATAGCCATGATAATAATTCCCCTTTCTCGTATTAAAGATAGTATATAATAAATCTGATATTATCTCAATAAAAGATAAAATCAGTATTTCTTCCTTCGATTGATCTTGTAAGATCCAATTGCACATGTGATGGACCAACTGATGCGGTCAAATATTTTATGATAGATCCAAACAAAGGGCTTTCCTATTACTTTGCCGATTTTTAGCAACCCTCTTTGCAGACCATGTAGCTTTGGAAGAAGCTTCTGCCAAACAACAGCAAAGAATCCAGGTTCTTTTTTATTTGGATTCGAATACCTTGAAAGCAGGTCTATCCATTGTACCGCAGGATTGTCCAGAGAATAAACCCGTTCTTCTGTCTTGTTGATCTGCTTCTGTCCAAATTGAAACAAGTCGCAGAATGACAGGTCATTCCCTGGCATAACAAGGGTCTGTTTGGTTGTCTCCTCCAGGTTCGTTGATTCCAGACTGTACAGATCTCGAATTGGATAGCAGTTGGGTTCGATGGCCTGAGTATTTGTAAAAATGATCTCAGGATATTCTTTACATTCATCAAAAGGACACAACGTATCCATTATGATGTTCTTGTATCCATAATTATTTAATGCGGAGATCCATTGCTTTATTTGATTATTCTTGCTGGCAAAGCATATGCAGACATCACAATCCCGCAGTTTCCATAGATCTGCCTGCTGAAACGGTGCACCTTTATAATCTATTCCGGTAATTCCCATTAGGCTAGATAATTGATTAATCCTGTAGGTTGCTTTAGTGTTGTTCTGATCATACAGAAGCGTGACTTTAACATCTTTATAAAGCCGAAATTCCGGTTTGTCTTCTCGCCTAATAGTCAGGATTTTTCTCCAGTCCTGAATGGTGTTTTCCATGGAATAATTTTCTTTAATGTCCTGATATGATTCTTCCTTAATCTTTTTACGCAATGCTTCGTCTTCGATCAACGCTCGGATTGCGTCATGCCAGGCCTCCGATGTGTTTTCCACAAGCAGGCCATTTTTTCCGTTCTGAATACATTCCCGGTAGATCTCTGTGCTGGAATAAATACCGCAAACGCCCATTGCGCCATATTCACGATATTTATTATTCGTCTTTGAATTGTGGTAGCGGTCATCCAGAAGCGGTGCCAGACCAATATCAAATCCCATTTTCCAGGAAAACTGAATATACTTTGAATAGTCTGATATGTATTTTAGTTTACGTATATTTTTCAGATGCTTCATGTACTTTGGTATTGAACCAAAGATGTAGAACTCCGTTTTATCCGGATATTCTTCCAGAATTTTCGCAACAGCAGGCAGACAAAGCTGGGCAAGAGAGTCTGAGTTCCCCCTGCCGGATGCGTAAACAATCCGAATTTTATCTTGCGGTTGCCTTTTGAGATTCTCAATCAGTTTGAAATCAAAATAACTTTTAAGCCTGAAAGTATTTTCATTCCATTTGCTTGCGTTTTCTTCCATCGGGTGAGAATAGACACGAACTGCATCCGCATTTCTGATCATTTCCCGGACGGTATAAAGATGAAGCGGCCATCTGTGATATTTCCCCAATGGGTTCTGAATGCTGAGTTCAAAAAAGTTGTCATCGATATCATATATCAGCTTTTTTTGGTGCTTCTGAACCAAATCAATTATTTTCAGCAGCTCTACATCTATAGCCCGACACAGAACAACCGTATCCGCCCATATAATGTCACTTTCCTTATAGTTGAAAGCATACTTCATCCGGAATTCAACTTCCTGTTCTCGTTGCAGTTCAAGCATTGGTTTGATAATCCCAATAATATTAGATGCAATCAACCGGTTGGCAACAAACAGGACGTTTTGTTTATTCACAATTCATCAACTCCAGATAATTAATCCTTAAGGCTTGTCAGGACTCCAGCTTCCCATTCATTTCACGGTAGAATCTGATAGCTGATTCTACATCTCCATCGTAAGCAATGCCATGATCTGCGATCACCAAACACCTGTTACACATGCTCTCAATCAATCCGAGACTGTGTGAAACCATGATTACTATCTTAGCGGAGTCGATTAAGTCGTTGATTCTTTTTACCGCCCGATCGACAAAATTGATATCTCCACCGGCAAAGATCTCATCAATAATCAGGATCTCCGGACTGATTTCCGTAGCAACAGTGAAAGCTAGTCTGGCATACATTCCTGTTGAATAGTATTTGATCGGAACATCAATGAAATCCTGTAAACCGGAAAATTCCACAATGTTTTTCTCCAGCTTTGCCATTTCGTCTTTTGTGTATCCCAAAACAGCGCCGTTTAGATAGATATTCTCCCGTCCGGTCAGTTCAGGATTGAAGCCGGCACCCAGTTCGATGAGTGGTACAATTCGTCCCTGACTCTCTATTGTGCCTTTTGTCGGTTCATAGATTCTTGAAATCAGCTTCAGCATGGTGCTTTTCCCGGCACCGTTGTTCCCGATGATCCCAAGCCTGTCCCCCTGATTGATGCGAACATTCAAGTTTTGCAGCACCCAGAATTCCTTCACGGGTTCAGCATGTCTTCTCCGCCTCAGGCTGTTCACAATTGCTTCTTTGACTGTTATGCCCTTATCTGCATATATCCTGAATCGCAGCGATACGTCTTTAAATTCAATAAACGCGTTCTCGTTATTCATTCCAAATCCTCCCATTACAGACGGTACACAAAATCCCGCTCATGCTTGTAGAAAACAGCCAGGCCGATCAAGAATATGCCAAATGCACATGCAACGGCAATTGCAATATTCAATCCTGACGGAAACACGCCGTAATAAATGGGGGATCGGAACATATCCACGAGATAAAAACCGGGGTTCAGTTTGAAGAAGATCTGCAGATTTTCCGGAATATTCTCAATCGGATACAGGATTGGCGTAAGATAATACCATGCGTTCATCACAACGTTTGTGATATAGCGCATATCCCGGAAATACACATTTGCTGCCGATACAAGGAGCGACATACCAAGCGTCCACAGGAAAATCAACAGGAATGCAACCGGTAGGAATACAAGCGCTATTGTTAATTTCGCGCCCAGAATAAACATAAAGAAAGACAGTGCAACCATGGAAAAAAGCATATTGATAAACTGGGCACATACTGTGGAAAGCGGGAATACGATCTTCGGAAGATAGATTTTTTTTATGAATCCTTCGTTGTTAATAATTGATACTCCGCAAAAATCCACAGTAAGTCCGAAAAAGTTCCATGGCAGCATTGCTGCGTACAGGAAAACGACAAAATCCTGCAGTCTGAACCGCATAATCGTTCCGAATACAACAGAGCTAACAATCATTGTTGCCATGGGGTTCAACAAAGACCAGAAAAAGCCCAGAACGCTCCGTTTGTATTTAATCGTCAATTCCTGATTAATAAAATTGGATAAAACATACCTGCTTTGTTTTATATCCGTAAACAGTTTTTTCAATATCCTAATCATATTGCTTCCTTTTCATCCCAAATCATTAGTTGCAATTGACAGCTTACAAAAGCTGAAGAAAATCCCCTATCTTTTCAATTTTCACCTCATTGATCTTTTCATCAGGAATGACAACATCAAATGCATCACTCATTTCAGCGATGATTTGCACAATGGATAGTGAATCAAATGTTTCGATATCTTCTCTTTTGCTGTCAAGTGTAAGCTCGTCTTTTTCTACATCCAGGATATCAGCAGCAATCTCCAGCAGTTTTTCTTCGCGATTCATTTTCTTTCCTCCAATACTTCAATTAGTCCTATTTTTGTGTGATACATAAAAACAACCTTCCGGTTGTCCAATGCCGGAGCCTTTTCAGGTGGGTCTGTGATTACGAAATGCTTTGTTTTCAGTCCGTCTATTGCCTTCTCCAGGTCGCGAACTTCATAACATATATGATAAGGACCGATTCCATTCTTCTTCAGCAATCCCGCCACGGTTGAATCTTCTGATGCAGACTCGATCAGTTCTACTCTTTCGGTTCCATTCAATAAAAAGCAGATATTGATCTTTCTGTATGGATCATAGATTGTTTCCTGTTCAATATGGTATCCGATACTTTCAAACATGCTGACAGACGGATCCATCTTTTTCACAAGATAACCGACATGGTGTACTTTCACGATCCAATCACTTCCCCGACAAAGATTTGGCCCGTTTCCTCTCCGGAAATCAGTTTATTATATTCTTTTTTGCCTTCCAATTCCACAAAATTCGTCTGAATATATCCTGCCTGTTCATATAAAGTTTCCACAGGCATATTCTTTGGCCCTTTACAGTATAATGCGTTTATGGAGGTATATCCTTCCTTGGCCAGCGTTTTTTCTATGTCATTGAGTATCCCGTATTCAATATTCCTTCCCATGACGCGACAGCTCATGATGAAGTTTTCTATGACCGGTGCCTGACCGATGTGAACAAACGCTTCCGCACACAGACCATGGTTCGCGAATCGGTCCTCCACGTTGTAAAGGAATATTCTCCACTCATCGGAAGAAAGCATCTCCTCAACTTCGTTTTGCGTATATCGGACTACAGTGGTATTGAATTGGTTGGTTTTCTGTACCAGCTGAACGACCCGTTCCAAATGCTCTGCCGGATTCTGGCGTGTTACTTTAATCTGGAGCCCTTTCAGGAAAGAGGAGAAATCCGCCGCATGTGTTCTTGCCTCTTCAATTTCATGCATCGCCTGGTACTGTTTTGTTTTCTCCCGGTCTTCCATTGTGATTTCGTTCCGCTGGAACCAGTTTTCAAGAATTATTCGCCCGAATCTGGGAAGCTCTTCAGGCATCGCCGGGAAATCAGGCACTGTCACATCCGGCAGAAACTCCTTGATTTCCTGCCGTTCCAAAGGATTATCGTCAATAAAGACAAAAGAATTCAGTCCGACATTCATTTCTTTTGCTAGTTCTTTGATATTGGCTGCTTTGCTTTGCCAGTTGATCCTGTATGCAGAAATATCCTGTTTATGAATCAGCATGTGCGGATGCTTATCAATAATCTCCCAGGCATCAGCTTCGTTGTTCTTTGATACAATCGTTAATGCCGCGCCGCAATCTTTCATGTACAGCAGGACAGATTGAAAGTCTTTATATGCCTTGCCGATACGGCTGTCTGCGAGTTTGATTCCCTGCAGTCCTTCCTCGCCGGCCACCCCGCCCCAAAGGGTATTGTCCAGATCCAGGGCAATGACTTTTTTTATCTTGCCGGCAGATACAGAAGCGATATGGAGGATCTCCTGACAAATTCTTTCAATGCCTGCTTTTGAGTAGCGAATACTTCCCAGATTCCATGCCTTATCCGAATAGAATTCGGTTTCTCCCAGATCCGTTACACAACGATGCAGTGGAAACACATATCCGTTTTTATGCTGATCAACAAACTGATATAGGTTTTGATTCCATATCAGTGCAGCCCGCCGCGGAATGCTGGTCCCTTTATAGTCTCCATCATAGCTGATATAATAATCCGCGTCAGAAATATAATATCGAATGCCTGGTTGCATAGCATTCTCAATATCACTGAAAAAACCTTTAATTCGCTCTTCGTAATCAGCTTTGTCCTGAATATATTCGCGGATATCCATAAGGATTATGACGATATCTGGATTCCCTGTAACTACGTTTGATACCGGATTAAGCAAGGCTTCCAATACATTGCCGTACCCGACATTTTCTATGCATGGTACACCCTTGGAAACCTTTCGGATCACAGGGTCACAGTTGGTGTTTGATAATATCGCAATCATCCCGGTCACCCTTTCATTCCAATCAGTTTATGAATGGACTCCTTTTTCTTTGAATACAAGTCCGGAGTAAGCGCGTATTGTGCCGCCGTCCAGCCATCCATCGGAACTTTTGCAACAAACTCAGCGCCAAATTTTGTCCAGAATCGGATAATGCGATCGTTGCGTTCATCATTGTTCATAATAATGCGTGTAAATCCCAACGAAAAAATATGCTCTATCAGCAAAACTGCTGCTTCCACGTTCTCAAAAGCGTTTCCATAAGAGATATATCTTCCGAGTTCACAGGTCTTGCCAACTACATCATAATAAGAAAGCGTTCCTATCGGTTCATTACTTGTATTCTCAATAATGTAGAAGTAATCTCCTTCTTTTTCCCTTTGCTTTTTAATCCAGGCGGTTTGTCCTTCAACTGTCCCACCCAATCTGGGAATAAATGCCGTCAACTTCTCATCATTTCGAATGTTGAGTGTAAAAAGTGCATCTTCTGCCTCAACAGGACGCAATTGTCCCCTGTTGCCTTTAAGGATCGGTCCTACTGCCATGGTTTTTCTCCTTTTGATGATAATATTTTAGTAAATTTTCCAATCTTGAGGATTTTTCGATACATCGTTCCTATCATTCTTTTTTTCTATGCCTTTTTGCATAAAGATACTCTGAAAGCACTTGGAGCTAATTGAATGAATTGGTATGGCAATCATAGAAGTCACTACAAATTCAACAACTAGTACAACAGGAAAAATAGCTTCTTTACGAAGAGGAGTGAGATTGCTTCCCATCCAATTGCTTATAAAATCCCAGCTATATCCTGCAATTAAGACTGAATGTAACAAGAATATTTCCAAAGTGCAACTTGATATTTTCCGGACAATCTTCTTCCATAGTTCAGAAACTTTTGAAATGTTAATTATCATTATAGAAAAGATTACTGTAATGCAAAACGTTGGAATAATGTAATATGTGTTTTCATAATTTGTATAGGTATTCCAAAAAAACTCTTTATTGATTAAATCCGTACTATAAAAATGACAATACACTGTTTCAAGGAAAACCAACACAATTAAAATGGCAACGCCCTTCCTTGGGGATATTTTTATTTCATATTCACGCAAGAATGAGCCAACAAAATAATAAGCTATTGGTGCCAAGCAAACCCAATATCTTGTAAATATATTCCCTAAAATTGATTGACCTATTGTAAGAAATACTGTACCTAAAATTAACAGCATTTTCTTTTTCATTGTATCTGCCGCAGAATAAATCATATTCAGTGCAGGAATTAATAGATACAATCCAAAAAACATAGCCATATATCCATTATCATATATTGAGACCGAACGGAGGATTGATGTTATTGAAAGGTCTGCTCCATATTTAATTTTCATCGCAATCTGGCCCATGAAAAAGACAATAAAATATGTGACCAAATACCTGAACCAATTTCTGAAGTAATCTTTTGAGTACTTTTTTTTACTCATCAAATAGCCAGTAGACAGTATAAAAATTGGAACACAACTCAGCATAACGACATATATTGCAGTTAATACTACCATATCAAGGTTTTGCGAAGGTCGCTCATAGTATCCAATATAAAAATATTCATGTATACCCATTACAAAAAGTGCGCCGAAGCATTTTAAAATGTCTATCCCAACACTTCTTTGCCCGGATTGCTCATTTCTTTTTGTTGTGTGAATATTCTTATAAAGTTTACCAGATGAGATTAAACTCAAGAAACAAATATGTAGTATTATAAATATTATTAGATATATGATAAAGCAATAAAGTGCATATGCTCCATTAGATACATTTAATCCAATAAAACCCAAAATAGAATAGAACAAATCATTAACAAACCTGAATGCTGTGCTGTTGCAAAATTCAAAAGATGGAAGTGTTTTAGCTAAAGCGATTACTACAGGAAAAAGACAAGAACAGCAGAAGAAAGCGATGATTGCAGCACATATGCTTCGGATCGAAAACAATTTATTTGTTCTTCTGTTAATTAGGATAATGCTTATAATTCCAACAATAGATATAATCGCAAATGTAATAAGTACTGTAATGATATAATCCTTTGTGTCCGGTTGATTGACTAATGGTAGCTTATATGTTTCCCTTTGTTCGGATTCGGAGCTGAACAAATCCAATATATTATCATAGATAACCGTATCACCTTGAAGTTCTTGAATATGGACCATTCCGGAAAACCCTTGTTTCCAAAATGTAAAAGAAACTGGCTTATTGGATGCGCATGAAAATTGTAATACACTACCCGCCCCGGCGACATTCACAATGACATCATTATTATATCCATAATCAGTTGCTTTTCTAAACTCAAAACCAGTTGATTGAATGGCTTGCTGATAAATATTTGATAATTCTTCTTCTCCATTAATACTTGCTTTTTCAATCCAAACTTCATGATTCGGTATGGCGTTCGGATTGTTTTCTTCCATTACTTCAAGAGATAATAATAATTGTGATGAAACATTACTATCAATAAATTTAGTTGTTCCCAGACTGATAACCAAAGAAACAAAGAGAATAAGCATTATCCAAGCGGGTTTAATTGTTTTTGCTTTGTTTGGATTGTCCATGTTGTCAGTTATAGCCTCCCTGGTTGTCTAATGATCCAATGCTTTTTATCTGTTCCCATACATTTCCTGATAGTACTTCTGATACTCACCCGAGATGATCTCTTCCCACCAGTCCCGGTTCTCCAGGTACCATTTGATTGTCTTCTTGATGCCGTCCGCGAATTTCGTCTCCGGCAGCCAGCCCAGCTCGTTGTGGATCTTCGTCGGATCGATGGCGTAGCGCAGGTCATGGCCCTTCCGGTCGGTTACGTAGGTGATCAGATCCTCGCTCTTGCCCAGTTCCTTAATGATCAGCTTCACGATGTCGATGTTCGCCATCTCATTGTGGCCGCCCACGTTGTAGACTTCCCCGATCCGTCCCTTCCGGACGATCAGGTCGATGGCCTTGCAGTGGTCCTCCACATACAGCCAGTCCCGGACATTCTTTCCCTCGCCATATACTGGCAGAGGTTTATCGTTCAGACAGTTAGCGATCATCAGCGGGATCAGCTTCTCCGGGAAGTGATAGGGGCCGTAGTTGTTACTGCAGCGGCTGATTGTTACCGGCAAGCCGTAGGTCCGGTAATAGGCCATCACCAGCAGATCCGCTCCCGCCTTGCTGGAAGAATACGGGGAAGAGGTATGGATCGGCGTCATCTCGGTGAAGAACAGGTCCGGCCGGTCCAGCGGCAGGTCGCCGTACACTTCGTCCGTGCTGACCTGATGGTAACGGACGTTTCCGAATTTCCGGGCTGCATCCATCATCGTGGCAGTACCAATGATATTGGTCTGCAGGAAGATGCCAGGATTCTCAATACTGCGGTCCACGTGGCGTTCCGCCGCAAAGTTGATGACTGCGTCCGGTTTTTCCTCCTCAAATAGCGCGAAGATTCCATCCCGGTCACAGATGTCCAGCTTACAGAACCGGAAGTTCGGGTTATCCATAACGGGTTTCAGCGTGGAAAGGTTCCCGGCATAGGTCAGTTTGTCAACACAAACCACCCGATCTTCGGGATGCTCCTTCAGGTGGTAATGGATAAAGTTGCCTCCAATGAATCCGGCGCCGCCTGTTACGATAATCGTCATGTTATTCTTTCCTTTCTTCTTATGTCATCTCGTCCATTTGGAGAGACTTATTCTTCATAAATGAAATTGCAGTCACTGTCATCCAGCAATGGGGATGTGGTATCTTTGGGGCTGAGCAATTCTTCTTTGACTTCACCCCATTCGACACCGATTGTTGGGTCATTAAAACGGATGCCCCTGTCACATTCTTTGCTGTAGAGGTTGTCCACTTTGTAACAGAATTCCACGTTATCCGTTAGGGTTTTAAAACCATGGCCAAAGCCGCGGGGAATCATGAGCATTCGTTTATTTTCATCACTTAATTCGACAGCTACCCACTGTTTATAGGTTGGGCTGCCCTTACGGAGATCAACGGCCACATCCAAGACGGCACCCTTGGTAACGCGGACCAATTTTGCCTGGGCCATAGGATTGTTTTGGAAGTGGATGCCGCGCAGGATCCCCTTCTGGGAACTGAAGGATTGGTTATCTTGAACAAAGTTATAGTTCAAGCCAAGCTGTTCAAAGTTTCTTGTAGACCAAGTCTCCATAAAGTATCCACGCTGATCCCCAAAGATCTGCGGTTCAATGATGTAAACGCCTTCCAGTTTGGTTGCAATTTTGTTCATATGCTAGTTTCTCCTTTATAACTTTATAATTAGTATTGAATTTTGCCTTCTGCGACAGCCTTGAGATGGGCTCCATAGGGACTCTTTCCATAACGTTCTGCTGATTCGATCAGTTTTTCTTTTGTGATCCAACCATTCTTGAACGCGATTTCTTCCGGAGCAGAAATCACGATACTCTGCCGCTTTTGGATCATCCGGACGAAATCTGCCGCATCCACCAGAGAATCCATTGTGCCTGTATCCAGCCAGGCAAATCCGCGGCCCAGCAGCTGGACGTTCAGTTTTTCCTGTTTCAGGTACATATCATTCAGGGTAGTAATCTCCAGTTCGCCCCGGGCGCTAGGTTTCACCTGATGAGCCTGGGCAGAAACACCTCTGGGATAAAAATATAGACCGGTAATACAGTAATTGCTCTTCGGGTTCTTTGGCTTTTCTTCCACGGAGAGAACTTTGCCGTTCTCGTCAAATTCAACTATGCCAAAGCGTTCCGGATCGTTCACATAGTATCCAAAGATTGTAGCATGGTTTTCTTCCGTATTCTTCGCGGCAGAGCGAAGAATCTTGCCAAATCCGTTTCCATAGAAGATGTTATCTCCGAGCACCATTGCGCAGGAATCATCTCCGATGAATTCCTCGCCCAGCAGAAACGCCTGCGCCAGACCGTCAGGGGAGGGCTGAACTTTGTATTGCAGATGTAAGCCCAGTGCTTCGCCATCTCCGAGCAGTGCTTCGAAACGAGGCGTATCAGTAGGCGTGGAGATGATCAGGATATCCCGGATCCCGGCGAGCATGAGCGTACTCAGGGGATAGTAGATCATCGGCTTATCATAAACGGGGAGAAGTTGCTTGGATGTTACCATGGTCAACGGATAGAGCCGGGTGCCGGCACCACCGGCAAGAACGATTCCTTTCATGTGAGTTATCAGCTCCTTTGCTTATTTCTCTCTATTGATCATTCATATAAACAAGATCTGATCAATCCAGGACAAAGGATATCTGCAGAATAGGTACATCCCGGGGCGTTGCTTTTATGCATGTATGTAGTATCTTGTTTGTCCGCTGACCTATGATATTCTTAATCTGCCGGCAACCTTACATAATAAATTGAACAATTTTTTATTCTTTCTCCATGCCATCAGTGCCACCTTGTGCTTAAGAAGGATTTGTCTGGGGATTCCTATTATCGACTCAACGATCTGTGTTGCCTGTATATACTTTTCTTCTTTACAAGGTCGTTTATTTATCAGGTATGTTATTGCGGAAGACCACAAAATGGGTCTTTGTTCTTCCAGTGGATATCCAAAAGATATCATGTTTTTATATTTCTCAATATTCGATATAAAAAAATCATCCAGGGACGAACTTGTAAGACTGTGCGAAATGCTGTTTTTTCGATAAACATGATAATATAATGGGGTTTTTATCATACATATTTTTTTCGCAATATGTATAAGTTTATGGGTTGTTGCAATTTCTTCATATACATGTCCTTCCGGATATCGAATATTATTAAACAGTTCTCTCTTATACAGTTTATTCCATGCAGCATTGCCTCCGTATTTGATAGCTGTATAGTTACCCACAATACCTTTCGGAATGTTTTTTGCTGCTCTGTTCTTGTTTCGGATCTTTCCATTCTTTGCACGGAATGCCCTGAATATAACAAGATCAGCATTGTTTTTTATTGCTGTTTCGTATGGTATTCTGCTAAAATCCGGTGCGATCCAATCGTCACCGTCTACAAACATGAGATATTCGCCATGAGATTGGTCTATGCCGTAATTACGTGCTGCTGAAAGTCCTCTGTTTTCTGTATGGAGGATATGAAAACGGGAATCGGAACAGTATTGCTCTGCAATCTTGCCGCTGTTGTCTGTTGATCCGTCATCGATCAGTATGAATTCAACGTCTTTCAATGTCTGTGCAGCAAGACTGTCAAGGCACTTTTTTACATAATTTTCGACGTTGTAAATTGGTACGATAACCGAAACCATATATTACTTTCTTCTTTCCGACATGGCAAAAATTCTTATTTTTCTTTGTTCGTCATCCCGCCAAAGAATGTTTTGAACAGTATTTGAATGTCCAGTCCCGCACTCCAATGGTCGATATACCAGAGATCCAGTTCCACTCGTTTTTCAATACTGGTATCTCCCCGGTAACCATTGACCTGGGCCCAGCCGGTCATGCCAGGTTTGACCTGGTGTTTGACCATATAATAGGGAATTGTTTCTTTAAATTGTTCTACAAAGTGGGGAAGTTCAGGTCTTGGGCCTACCAGGCTCATATCGCTCTTCAGGACATTAATGAGCTGAGGAAGTTCATCCAGACTGGTCTTTCTAAGAAAGGCGCCGATTTTTGTCCTTCGCGGATCCTCGTTGGTTGACCATGCGGTCTCTTCTTCGCTGTTCTGACGCATGGAACGGAATTTCAGAATCTGGAATTCCGTTTTGTTATAACCCACCCTTGTCTGTTTAAAAAGAATTGGTCCAGGGCTCGAACACTTGACACAGATGGCTATAATAACAAGAATAGGGCTGAGGATAATTAGACCCAAGAGGCTTGCAATGAAATCAAAACTGCGTTTCAATATGCCCCACCCAAGGTTTTCCAGCCGGTTCGTTCGCATATTGATCAGCTTGCTGTGGCCAATGGTTTCGATCGTCGGGTTCGTAGGGATAATGTCGTTATAAAACGGGATTACAGAATATTTTACGCCATTTTTCTCACAGGCAGGGATAATCGCCCACAATCTGGAATACTCTTCAGGATCCAGTGCAATGACTACTTCATTAACGTCTGCGGAGGACAGTTTGTCATTGAGTTCCGTAAATGATCCAAGCCAGGCATTCTTGTCCTGAAGCAAATTCTGGTTCCCGATAAATCCAATAATATGGAATCCTAATTCAGGCTCTGCTTCAATGTCGGATTTGTACTGTTGGGCCAGTTTTCCGGTTCCAATCACAATGACATGTTTCAGATTATAGCCTTGTCCACGGAATCGCCTGAGCACCAAGCGCATGAAGGTGTATTTGGCCGTCAGCAGAAAGTTGGTTGTAAGATAGAAAACCAAGATAACGCCACGAGAAAAATCGATCAGGCGAAAGATAAAAAAGAATGTAGTCGCAACTAATGTAGATATTGTTACGCTCAGAATAATTGTTTTGACCTTCCATGTTAGCCTTCTTGTACGGGTAGTATTGTAAAAGCCGAACATTGAAAGGATGAAAAAGAGCATCAGAGAATAAGCTACAGCCAGCAGAATTGTTTTAGTGCTGATCGCAGCCATGTTTTCGCTTTGCCCGTCAAAGAAGTCCAGTCTTAACCAGGATGCCAGCATGTAAGAAAGGATAACCAGGATCATATCCAGAATGATATTCACACGATTCAGGAATGCTTGGTTCTTGCGAATCATGCCGGTCTGGTCTCCTTTCCGTTAGCCTCTTTGATTTGTTTACGTATCTCTTCTTCTGATTCTGAGGATTGAATCAACTCATCCATACCTTCCGGATATTCAATAGCGCCTGAAAGATTATATGTGTCTACAAGTTCATAAGCCGTTCTTGGAGAGACATGAACAAACCTGGCGCCAATCTGTCCGCGCGATCTATTGTTTACAACAGATGCTATTTGTCGAGCTCTTTCTTCCCGTACATTATTGTCCGCTTGATAAAGGGTCCTGCCAATACAGTATAGCAGTTTTCCCTGTACCATTCTTCCCTGCAATTACGGTAATGCCGTCGAGTTTAATTTCAGCATTTTTAATGATTCCAGCATTTTTTACAGATATTCTCATGGGCTTCTCCCTTTTGCTCAATGGTTTTTTCATGATTCTGCCGTTTTATTTGCTATTAGATAGTTGTTAATTTCGATGATCATCGATTTGATATATTCTTTATATTGATCCTTTATGTCACCATTTTCATTTGCTATTCCGCTTTTTGCTGGTATATTTCTTCCCCTTTTTTCTCGAATATCTGCTTCCGGAATTGTCACAACATGATAGTCTGGGAATTCACTTTTGATCTCATCGGCATCTTTCTGTTTGTCTCCATCAAATATTGCCACAATTCTACTATATCCTAAATCTTTGAACAAAGAGATGAAAAATTTCATCTTAGGCGCACCGCCGACTCCCCATCCAAAGAAGTTCCCTCTAAACTGTAATCCCAACTGGTTTGCAATTTTGTTATAAATGACAACATCTTCTTGTCCTTCGACAAGAATTAGACTATCGTCAAGGAAAAATACTTCGCTTGCATCGAGACCTAGAACATGTGGGTTGTTAATATCTTCCAGAATTCCTTTTATCCTTTTTTTGCTTTCAGTTCCCAGACAATAACAGTTCGTATTGCAATTTTCTTTGACTACACGAATCAACTGGGCTCCTGCAGCAATCGCCGACCAACTGATAAAATAGGGTGAATGGGTACAAATAATGATCTGCAATCTGTCAGTATATTCAAGAAAAAGATCCATAAGTTTCCTTTGCACAGCCGGATGAACTGAAAGCTCAGGTTCGTCAATAATTATTGTCGTTTTGTTTTCGGCATCAAACAGCGCTGCACAGATCGTAAAGATGCTCCAGATACCATCTCCGACACCTTCACTGCTATGTGTTATTCCTTCTTGCGTATATTTAATATAATATTGTCCGTTATCTCTTTGTTCAATCGTCCATTTGAAATCGGTTCCTAATACTCTTTGAATTATAGAGTCAAATTGTTCTCTTTTTTCCTCAATTTGATAAATACGTATTTCAAATTGTTCAAGTACGGTATCCCTCTGATTAGGCATGGCTTGTGTATGAGTAATGTAGTAATCTTTATTTGCTATTGCTTTCCTAAATTCAAATGAAAAGCCTCTCCGTGATTGGACTACATAATACCGTAAAGCAAAGTTGCTGCTTTTCTTAGTTGAACTACCACCTCCTTCAACGGAGTTAATGGAGTATTCCTTATCATTCTCATCTGTTATGCTAAGTTTTACAATTCCGTTTTTCAACAAATTTCGTCTTCCTTCAGAAAACGAAGGCGCTTTATCTGCATTGAATGCTCTAATAGATTCGACAATTGTTGTCTTGCCAGAATTGTTTGCTCCAGTAATGATATTCAGTCCGCTACCTGGACGCTGATCATCTGGCAAGGAGAATTGTATTGTTCTTTCAATGCCAAATCCTCTGAACCCAGATATTGAAATCTTTTTTATCATCATAATATTTGCTCAATCACTTCTAGCTATTCGAAGATAATTCACAAATCTGAGGTCTGTTTCCATGAGAATTCATTCCTTCATGGGTCAAATTCCTGGATTCCGGTCAGTTTTGTGATGGCTGGTTTGTTCCAGCGGCTATTGGGCCAGCAAAAATATTTCGTTTTTCTCTTTTTGAAAATCCGCTGGGGCTCTATGGTGTTGTCATAGATATGTACAATATCGCAGACATCTATCAGTTCCGGAATGAGTTTCATTGCCTTTTCAAACCGGCTTCTGATCTTCTCCTCCGGTACGCCATGTCCTCCCTGCATCTCCCTGGTTTTAACCCGGGCTATATTGATGTTAACGTCTGCCGTCAGGACATAGAAACATCTGATGAAATAGCCTTCCCGTTTTGCTTTGATCAGTAAATCCAGATTCCTTCTGGTTGATAAAACCGTTTCAAAAGTAAAGTCGGATTTGTTTCGGATGGCTTCTTCCCGTAATGCTTCCGCCCGCTGGGCTGCTTCAAGATCCGAGCAATGGTTTGCTCGTTTAATCTCATCTGCATTGATGTATATGCCGACTGTTTTAGCCAGTCTGGTGATCGTCGACTTCCCACTCCCGTTTGGGCCTGCGAAAACAATGATTTCAGGCAGAAGCTGTTTGTCCGACATATTCTTTCCTTCCATCCGGATATTCCAGATAGGCACGCCTGGTTGCTTCGTCATAACGCGGCTGCGGAATTCCCTGGATTGTTCTTATCTCTTCGTCAATCCGGATCGCTTCCTTGAATCGGCGAGTAATCTCTTCGTCCGATAGTCCGCACGTATAGTCAAGCTGGTTTTTTTCCGGCATGTTGGTCGTCCTCGTTTCCTTAACTTATGAATCTTCCTGGAGAAAATCCGGCAGCCATGGCTCTAATTCCTGAATAAGTTTATATACTTTCGTGCAGGGATTGCATTTGGAAGGCAGTGTCCTGTCATCGTATTCTCTGTCTATTTTTTCTGCATTCCTGACAGCGTTTTTGAGACCGCCGTTCTGCTTTTCTTCTTTTATAGAGATCGTGTGAACCCATGTTCAGGCCTCCGTAAATGAGAAGTCTTTCAGAATAGGTATCGCGCCGTAAACGCCACCAAGATAATCTTTCTCAAAGGATCTGTCATTTCGAACTTTGAATTCCGATAGGGAAAACAAGGATGATTCTCCCCGGTCGTTTTTTTCTACAAACCAAATCTGATCTCGTCTCATATAGCTCTTATCAAGTAGACAAGTATCATGTGTTGTATAAATCAGTTGTCCGGATTCCGTTCCGTCATAGAATCGGTCAATCAGGTATTTCTGCAATAATGGATGCAGTTTCGTGTTGAACTCATCAATAATAATCCCTTTATTGAAGGTTGCTGCCATTTTCATAACAGTATAAAGGGAAATTGCTTTGATGGTACCAGCAGATTCCAAACTCATATGAAAACGTTGTTTTTCGTTCTTTTCATTAAGATGGAACAGGAAAATCTCATATTTGCGATTGTTTTGATTCTGAATGACTTCAATGTCTACGATCCCTACATCGATTGCCTTGATAAATGCAAGTAATTGAAGCTTCTCTTCTTCATTGAAAACATATTGGCAATAACGATCAAGCAATTTTTGTTCCATTGTTTCCGAGGAATCTATTGGTAAAATACCAATCATATTGCTTATTGCAGATTTGAATACCTGGTTTTTCAGGTTCAGGCTGCTAAAAAAGGATAACGCCAGAACATCTTTGTCAATAGCGTCTTTATATTTCTCACATGCCTGTTTTACGCTGGCTCCCAGATCAATCTGCTGCTGTTTTCTTTCGAAGATTTTTGTGGTGTATGAATTTTTTGAGCTTCTTTTATATAGCCATTCTTCTTTGATTTCATCCTGGTTATACACAAACCCGTATTGGTATTCTTTGCCTTCTTCCCTCACAACTGCTTCAAATTCAGTGTCTCCGTTCTTGCTCTTGCTGTTCAGAAAAAACGGAAAATAATTCTCTTCCAGAACGGATTCTTGTTCATTTTCCTTATTGTTATTTTGAAAAGAATTTTGGATTATATTCCTGAAATTGCTATACGCTCCGACAAAATTGGATTTTCCGCTGGCATTGGCCCCGTATATGGAAGCAACTTTGATCAGATCGTCTTTATCATCCTGAATGATGAGGTTATAAGGGTGTTCCTTGTATGATTTCACGGCTCGCATGTCAAGAATCGCTTCATCTTTGAATGATGAAAAATTTTTGCACCGGAACCATACCAGCACAGCCCGTTCCTCCTTGCCTTTATCTCTATAATATAATCTCAGCATTTTTATGGCGACAATGTGTATAATACCACGTATTGTTGTAATGTCAACTCATTTTGTGATATTTTCTCGTTTTTATGTTTTTTGTATTGTTTTTTCTTGCTGTTTTGTGTATAATCTCCAACTGAAAAGGGATAGCGCACTTGCCCTGCGTCTATCCCTACCGGAACACGGTTGTAACCGGTCCTTGATGTGAAAATCACGTTGTTATACTAGCGAATGAATTATCTTCTGTCAAGGTTCAAAATCAACCAGGAAGGAGATAATGAAGTATGCCGAATCAGCACGTTACGCCTCATCCGAAAGGCGGATGGCAGGTAAAACGCGAAGGTGCTCGCCGAGCTACTGTAAGGACAAACACCCAGTCTGAGGCAATTGATATCGCCCGTTCGATATCAAGGAATCAAAAAGCTGAGCTTTTCGTCCATGGCCGGAACAGTCAGATTCGTGAGCGTGATTCTCATGGACATGATCCTTATCCGCCAAGAGGATAAAGTTCATTCCGTGCTCTGCCATAAGGCAGAGCATTTTTTATGCCTTTGCCATCCAAAGGCCATGCAGATTGCAGTATTCATAGGCTGCAATTACCGGTTCGGTGACGGCGAAGTCGGCCTCGGGAGCTTCGCCTGGCTTCAGGTGATGAACCTGGTAGCCGGTGGCGGTTTCCAGGACAATGAACTGGATGTAGTGGGCTTCAATCATCGGGTGAGCAACTGAGCCGACTTTGACAGTGACAGTTTCGCCTTTGTGGGATATTTCGGGAACATGCTTTTCATAGGCACCGTCAGTGGTGTTGGCGGTCAGTTCTTCGCCTACTGTGAGGGTTTTGTCACTAATAACGATCTGGTCATCGATTTTGTAGAATTTCATTCAGGTTCCTCCTCGCTGTTTTGGTCTGTTTCCGGCTTGTTGTCGGGTGTGTCTTCTTTATCTTCGTCTGTTGCTTCTTATTCGTTCTCCGCTTCTTTTTCGTCTTCTGCGTCTTTTTTGTCTTTCTCTTTTTCTTCTCTTTCTGCTTCTTGTTTGTTTTCCGTTCCTTGCTTTTGCTCAGATTTGGGTCTAAGCCATAGTTCCTGGAGCCGCCAGGCGGTGAATGTGCAGTCGTAGGCGCTGAGGAGAATGGCCATGTCGCCGTAGGTGGTGCCGGTATTGGCTTTACCTTCAGCGGGTTCCTCCGCCAGGTCCAGGTAGGGGAATGTTTCCGCCTCCCAGAAGAATTTCCGGATGGTATTAAGGAGTTCGTTGATCTTGCGCGTCTGGTACAGCGTCAGGTATTTGTCCGGTCTCTTCTTGGCCTGTTCTTCAATCGTGTACCGGTAACGGTCCAGGAGGTTTTCCATAAACACGATCCGGTCATGGTCGTGCTTGACTTGTCTTTCTTCCTGCTCTTCCAGCTGTCGCTGAATTTCAGGATCCAGTTCGTCTTCGTTCAGATCGTGGGACATCTGGGGGCTCTCCTCGGTGTCTGTATTCAGGAACGGATGTTTGCTCCGCTCGATCTGTTGTTTTTGTTCCAGCTGTTTCACCATCTCCGCTAACAACTGTTTGGGAATTTTGATTGGAGCGGTTTTCTTCGGCTTCTTTGTCGCTGCTGTGCCTGTTGTGGCGTTTGTTGTTTTCTTCTTTGCTTCGGTGTCTGTTGCAGTGCTTTCTGTTTTGTTTGCTCCGGTAGTTGCTGCTCTGTCTGGATTTGTATTTTCTGTTGTTGCTGTCTTTTTGGGTCCTGTCTTTGTTGTATCTGCTGTTTTGTTTGGGTTTGTATTTGTCGCCGTGTTTGCTTTTGGGTTGTCTGTTGCGTTGGTTGTTTGGTTGGTCGTTGTTTTGGCTATTGTTTTGGCTGTTACGTTTGCCTCTGGTTTTTGAGGTTTGGGTTCTGGGGGTTCCGGGCCGTTCTCACCTTCCAGTTGGATGGCTTTAACCAGATTACCTTTGGTGTCGAAGTATTCGTGGTAATTTTCGTTGGCCATCATCATTCCGCGGTAGATGCCGCTGATGTCCACGCCGATCGTTACCCGGCGGTTGCGGGTCTGTTTCTTTTCCTTGTCGTACCAGCGGGCCAGGATCAGTTCGATGTAAGTTGTGCCGTTGGACTGCTTCCGGGTGATCCGGCCTTCGATATTCGGGATTTTAGCAATGACGTTGTGTCCCTGCCGGAACTCGTTAACTTCCAGCACGTCCGGATCGAAGAAGTCCGGATCGACTTGATATTGGTCATGCGGGTCTTTTGGCAACTGGGTGGAGTCGCGCTTGGCGGGGATGGAGTCGTACCAGTTGAATGGCCTGTTTGGATCACGGATGATTCGGATGGGCATCGGTTTCTGTCTCCCGGGGTGGTCGAGTCACAAGTCACACGAGTCACAGAGTTTTTTGGTTTTTGGGGGCGTCGTTATTGGTGTAATACCAGGAAGAAGGGGAAGCTCGATCAGCGGTCGTTCACCTGTGAGGGGTTCGTAAAACATGGAGAATAGAAGGCCTATTTTCTCGGATACAGCTACCGTGATCTCCTGTGATGGTTTGTTTGCTTTACCCTTCTTTTCTGTGGGCCATTAATAGAATGTTTCAAGCTTGCTCCTTCGCCTTTATTCTCAAATCTGCCGGTTGCGCTCATTTCTGGGAGTATTGCTTCAGCAAAGCCTTAATGACATTGTACTTCTTCTAACACAACTCCAAAGAAGCCAATAATGCTTCCCCTACAGTCTGAGATATGGCCGTCTGCGGTACGCACACTGCATAAGTCGTATGAAGGAATACATCCTGGTAATCTATCCCTTTTTGTGTAACCCCATCAATCTGTCTTCTTGTTTCTCGTTCGTTTGATTCGTGTATTTCGTCCGCAAGATCATATGTATTAATGGTCAAATGATTCTGCAAGAATGTCATACATTGACCAATAAAGGTTTCATCGTTGGCACTAAACACATCGGAAAGACTATCTTGATCAGTCAACCACAATGAAAATCTGTCCGGCATCTTCATCTTGACCGCCATTAGAAACGCTATGAAAGCGTAGCTTGCAGAAAGGTCTACATTTCTGTGTGCACTAAATGCTATGTTCCATATTTTATTCGTTCTTTGAACAAGCCAAGGTGACTCCCGCGGCGTCAAGCTGAATGTCTTACGGATTTCATTGATATAACTGAAAAACTCATCTTTTTTGACTGTTGCCTTTGGATAGGAAAACTGAATCAATTCCCGAATATTTGGTACAGACAGGTGCATGAAATGATCAAAGAACTTCAGGAAGTAACCGCCTGCATCCATTCCATGACCATAGTAAGTTTCAACCGTGTGAGCAAGCTGGCTCATATCTGTGGCGAAGATGAAAACCACATTGGGTATATTGAAATAATGCTTGATGCATTCCAGGGTTTGAATGGCGAACGTCGGTTTGCAGCGATCCAACTCATCAATGAAGATGAAGAGTTTGCCACAAGCGCCAGCTAGATCAGATACTGCTTTATGGAAAACTTCCCTCTTTTCCTGATCTGCAAGATACGCCTTACCAAGCTCCTCCGGTTCGTTACCTTCAAGAAGATGAAAAGCTGCGTCTGTGGTGGCACCTGCCATTCCACCTACACCTGTTGCAAACATTTCATCTCTGGTACCGCGATAGCAAAGATACGATGTTATGATCCCAACGCCCGCAGATACCATTGCTTTCATCTTTTCCTTGAAGCCCTCACCCCAGCCATCTGTCTCATTGGCCTTCGCAGAAAGGCTTCCACAAATCGCATAAATCAACGGAGTTAATGCGTCAGAGTTGTAATCTTTCTCCCATGCATTGTAATAGACACATTCGCTGGAAACATTCTTAAATTCAGAATAAGGACTATCATCTTTCTCCAGTTCATTTATCCACATCTTGAGCAATGTCGTTTTACCCATGCCCCACGGCGCATCAATGTCGATTACACAGGCTCCGCGCTCTGGTCTATGCATCTCTATCAATTTCATCGCCTTTTGAACGAAATCTATACGATGAAAGACATCATCGGTTTCAAACAAGGCGTTTTCGTTCACTATGTCCATAGTTCCTCTACCCACTCCCTTAGCAGGGGAGTCCTTTATGCCGCTTGGGTACTTCTCCTTTTCAGTTCACGCAGATCTGAAGCCCCAGGTCCTTCATGGCCTGGAAAAGGCGTGGGCGGTTCCGCTGCTGCATGGGGACCAGGGGAAGACGGAGTTCGTCTTCACACATGTTGAGGGCTGCCATGGCGGCCTTGCAGGGGATCGGGCTGGTTTCACAGAAGAGGGCGTTGATCAGGGGCAGGAGTTTCAGCTGGAGGGCAGATGCTTCCTTGTTTTTGCCTTCCAGGGCGAGATGGGCCATTTCAGTGGTTTCTTTGGGTAATACATTGGAGACTACGGAAATGACGCCCTTGTAACCGCAGCAGATCATGGGGACGGCGATGTCATCGTTGCCGGAGTAGAAGTCAGCGTCTTCTCCTACCAGGCGCATCTTTTCCATGGCCTGGCTCACGTCGCTGCTGGCCTCTTTGACGCCGATGATGTTCGGGTGTTTGCAGATGTCGGCCAAGGCTTCGGGGCCCATGTTCAGGCCGGTACGGCTGGGAACATTGTAGACGATCACCGGCAGAGTCGCTGCGTCCGCAATGGCATGGAAGTGGGCGATCAGGCCTTCCTGGCTGGTTTTGTTGTAATAAGGCGTTACCACCAGCTGAGCGTCCGCGCCGAATTGCTTGGACATCCGGGCAGCTTCCACCGCTTCCCGGGTGCAGTTGGAGCCGGTGCCGGCAATAACCGGTACCCGGCCATGGGCTACGTCCACTACCCGGCGGATCACGTTCAGGTGCTCCTCCCAGGTCATGGTAGCCGGCTCACCGGTGGTACCGGCGGCGATCAGCGCGTCTATGCCGGCTGCAATCTGGGATTCCACCAGGTTGTCCAGTGCCGGATAGTCAATTTCGCCGTTTTTGAATGGGGTAATCAGGGCTGTACCGCAGCCTTCGAATAATGCCATATTCTTTAACCTCTTTATTCTTTTTCTTCTTTTAATTGATTGTCTCTTCTTTTCCCGCAGTTCCTAAGCAGAATTCGTGCTACCACCTGAATTGCTTGTAGTTGCTCATCGTCCATATCTTTAAGAAATTCGATGGTTTTTTCCAGTTCAGACATCATCTATCTCCGCTCTTTTTCGCTCTGCGAATTAACTTGTTGCTAAACAATTCTTCTCTCTTGCTCCTATTGTTGTTCATGATCAAATAAAGGATAAAGCTCCGCCGGGCGACGTTTTTGCGTCGTCTTTTCCGGGGGCTCTGTTCGGCGGTTCTCCGGCTCCGGCAATCCACCGCGGGCTGGTTGGCGCCTGCCTGGGGTTCCTTTCTTCCTTCTGGGGTTGTCCGGGGTATGTTTGGGAGTGGGTTTATATGGATTGACTGGTATATCTAGGGCGTTTTGGGCAGACTTCACCCGCATAGATATACAGATATAAGTATAGCCTATAATAGGAAGGAAGTCAATCTTTCGGGTTGAGCAAAGGATGTGCTTCAAGCCTTGATTTTTGGGCATCCTCGGCATTGCCTTTTGGGATATTGCATGGTAGAATGAAGTGTTGAAGTTTACCCTTATGGATTAGATTGGAGGGAACCCGTTTGGATCAGAATGAGCGTCGACCGGAAAATAAGGTGACGATTGACAGGGACGCGCAGATCAACGTGGTAGTGAACCGTTCCGGAGAGGATGATAATGCCATTGACCTGGGCCGGGTGTTCCATAATATGAAAGTAAAGCGCCGCGTTTTTGCATGGGTACTGGTGTTGTGCCTGGTGCTGGGCATCTGCGCGCCGTTGCTGCTTTACCAGTTCAACAAACCTATGCTGACGGTATCATCCGTGGTTACGCTGAAGTATGAAGTGCCCATGGTGGATGTGGATGACGATTTGATTCCCTTAGCGGATTATACCGGTTCGGATGAGCCGGTAATTGTCTGGCAACCGGTGGAGGACCTGACAGCACCGGACGGGTCTGAACTGGACCTGAACGCAATCGCCTCTTCCTATGTGCTCCAGCAGGCGCTGAACGCGCTGGACCTGTCCCAGTCGATTACGCTGTCCGCCCTCCGTCGTAATATTTCCATTGAGAAAGTGCTGTCCGAAAAGAGCCGGCAGGCCCAGGAACTGACCTCCAAGATGGCCGAGGATAAAAGCTCAGAAGCCTATGAGCAGCTGCAGGCCATGGAACTGGAATACGACAATCGCTTTGTCGTCCGTCTGTCGAACGGTTTCCGGGATGAGGATTCGAAAGTCAAAGTCGAAATCACCGACGCGGAACTGAACGCGCTGCTGGATCGGATCCTGTCTGCATACAACGATTACCTGGTGGAAACCTACGCGAATATGAAGTTGCCAAATAATTTGGTAGCGGAAATCAAAACGGACGAGCTGGACCTGCTGGAAAGCCTGGATATCTTCCGGACCGCTTCGGATGAGCTGTACAATTACTGCGATTCCCAGCGGGATTCGGTCAAGGCTTACCGTTCCTCCCGGGACGGCCGGAACCTGGAAAACTGGATGACCGCTGTCCGGACTAACCGGGAAGTGTCCATTGACAACCTATATTCCTATGTATATACAAACTCCATCGTCAAAAACCCCTCGGAAATGCTGACCACTTATGAGAACAGGCAACGGGAGAACGAGCGGAGCAAGCAGGAAGTCAACGACAAAATTGAGGCGGACGTCAAAACGAAGACCGAGAATTACAAAAAGCCCACGGTCATCGTATCGATGCAGGAAAGCGGATCTATCAAGAGCACACAAAAAACTCCGGATTCCTTTAACGAGCTGATCCTGCGTCTGGCGAAGAATTATGGCAAAATTGTGGAACTGGAAATCACGGCAGACGACCTGAGCAGCAAGATCGCCTCCCTGAAAAAGCTCAGCGGCTCCTCCATTTCCCAGGAGAATGTGGACAAGGCCTCCTCGGAGCTCGAAAACGCCAAAGTTGCTTTCAACAGCCTTTATGACGGAATCCTGGAACATATGGAAGAAGTCACCGAAAGCGCTTTCTACCGGATTTATGCTTCCCACACCGTGCCCCAGGGCAAGCTGGACAATTACCTGGTTGCCAACCTCAAGAAGATGCTGATCGGCGCGGCTGTCGGCATTGTGGTCGCCTGCGGGCTGTGGTTCCTGGCCGCTCTGGCGCCGGAATTCCGCAGGAACCGGAAAGACGATGAGGATGAAAAGAAGCCGGACAGAAAAGGGATCGCGGACGGAAAGGAGGCGGCTGAAGCATGAAGAGCATGAGGAAAAAGAGCTGGCTGAAAATCACGCTGTGCGTGCTGGTCGCCTGTGCCATCGTCGGAACGATTATTTCCGGCATTATGTTCACGTCCAATAAAGGCAAGGCCAGTGCTTCTGCCACGATTGAGTTCTCCTTTGACGGGGCGGCGGACGGGATCGCCCCCAACGGAAATGCATTCTCCATGGATGCCATCACCTCCGACGAAGTGCTGTCCCAGGCGCTTGCTGATGCGGGCATGGCGGATAAATATACTGCGGATGCCCTCAAGCCGTACCTGAAGACCACCGGCGTTTATCCGGAAAATATTGTCGAGCAGATGACCAGCTACGATTCCCTGCTGGACTTTAACGCCAGCCGGGAAGTCATGGCCAAGGTGTATCATCCGACGCTGTACTCTGTTTCCCTGCAGAACGGCTTTGATGCCGGCATTTCCCAGGCGGATCTGGAAAAACTGCTTCAGTGTATCCTGGCCGCCTTCCGGAGTGATTTTGAAGTCCGGTATGCTGTCGGCACCCAGCCGGTGGAGCTCCAGGTCAGCCTGGACCAGTATGACTACCCGCAGCGCCTGACCCTGTTGCGGCAGTCCCTGCAGGAATCTGCGGATTACGCCACAGAGCTGTATGAAAAGCATCCCACACTGCGTAAGGGCGGCGTCGGTTTCAACGATATCGCGGTGAAGCTGAATAACCTGATCGATACCGACCTGGCGAAACTGGATGCAAGCGTAACGATTAACGCATTGACTCAGGACAAAGGCCGACTGATCAGCCAGTACGAATACAGCATGAAGTCGCTGGAAAATGAGCTGGAGAAGAGAAACCAGCAGTGGGAATCCATCACCAAACTGATCGAGGAATATAAGCAGGACGAGGAAATGTACCTGTCTACCGCCGACGGTGCTACACAGATCAAGAGCAACACTTCCGAGACCTACGAGAAACTGCAGCAGTCCCTCGAGGCGGTCAACGACCGGATGATCACCATTAAGTCCTCCATCCAGCACTATAAGGAACTGCTGCGGGACCTGGGCGAGGAAACGGACACCACTGAAGAACTCTCCCTGCCCTTTGTCAGCAGCACCACTTCCGCACAGTCCAACAAGGTGGAGATCGGCGGCAACACAGACTCTGTTGACACTGTCAAAACCCCTGAAACTGACGAGCCCGTCAACAGCGCCGAAACAGTTACTGAAAATGCCGTCGTTTCCCAAGAGGAATATGATAAATACATCGCCGATTTGGAAACCGCGATTGATACCCTGCTGGCCCGCCGGGAAGAAATCATGAAGACCTTCTCCGAGCTGATCGCGCTGTACAATGCAGAGCAGATCAACGACCTCACGGTTGTTGTATCCAAAATCAAGTACGACGTACCGAAGCTCCTCTCCGGCGGATTTGCCAAGCAAACCATCAAAGTCGCCGGCCCCATCTGCGCCGTCGGCTTCATGGTCTGCCTGGTCCTGCTCATCATCTCCCGCCACAGGGAAGAGAAATTTGCTGATGCCAAGTAAGGTATCTGTGAGATCCTTCACTTCGTTCAAGATAACTCCCTTGGTGGTTACAGTCAATGGGTTGTCATTCTGAGCGCAGCGGTTATGATCTATCCAAATCTGAGATTTGGGTAACAGATCACATACAAAGCTAACAGGTCATAAACATGGAGGTGTAAGAATCTCCTCCGTGAATAAGAAAGGACAAAAATTAAGGAGGTTTTCAGGTATGACCATCATCGTTACCGGCGGTGCCGGATTCATTGGTTCCAACTTTGTGTTCCATATGCTGGGGAAGTATCCGGAGTATCGGATTGTGTGTCTGGATAAGCTGACCTATGCGGGAAACCTGTCTACGCTGAAGGGCGTGATGGCCAATCCCAACTTCCGGTTTGTGAAGGCGGATATCTGTGACCGGGAAGCGGTGTACAAGCTTTTTGAAGAAGAGAAGCCGGATATCGTAGTGAACTTTGCTGCTGAGAGCCATGTGGATCGGTCCATTGAGGATCCGGGTGTGTTCCTGCAGACGAACATCATCGGTACGGCAACCTTGATGGATGCCTGCCGGAAGTATGGTATTCAGCGGTATCACCAGGTATCCACCGACGAAGTCTACGGCGACCTGCCGCTGGACCGGCCGGACCTGCTGTTTACGGAAGAGACGCCCATTCATACGTCTTCTCCCTATTCCTCTTCCAAGGCCGCTGCAGACCTGCTGGTCATGGCTTATCACCGGACCTATGGCCTGCCGTGTACCATTTCCCGCTGCTCCAACAACTACGGCCCGTACCATTTCCCGGAAAAACTGATTCCGCTGATGATCGCCAACGCCCTGAACGATAAACCCCTGCCGGTATACGGTGAAGGCAAGAATGTCCGGGACTGGCTGTATGTGGAAGACCACTGCAAGGCCATTGACCTGATTATCCATAAAGGCCGTGTTGGGGAAGTGTATAACATCGGCGGCCATAACGAAATGGCGAATATCGATATCGTCAAACTGATCTGCAAGGAACTGGGCAAGCCGGAAACACTGATCACCTACGTTACCGACCGGAAGGGCCACGATATGCGGTACGCCATCGATCCGACCAAGATCCACAATGAACTGGGCTGGCTGCCGGAAACCATGTTTAAAGATGGCATCAAAAAGACCATCCAGTGGTACCTGGATAACCGGGAATGGTGGGAAGAAATCATCTCCGGTGAATACCAGAACTACTACGAGAAAATGTACGCTAACCGGTAATCAACTGGAACGTGGGGGACGGTTCTCCAGGAACGTGGGGGACGGTTCTCCACGTTCCATTTTTTGGCCCAAGTGGAACGTAGGGGGAACGTAGGGGACGGTTCCCTACGTTCCACTTTTAGAGTCCGAATGTCCTGCTTTCGGGGTCGGAACGGTGGAGACAGTTCTCCCGTTCCGGCCGAACACGGAACGGAGAGAAGCCGTCCCCGGCCGTTCCGCAGTCTTGTCGCTGCGTTTTGCGCTGGTTTTGGTGCTGTATTTGGAACGTTGGGGACAGTCCTTTTGGAACGTAGGGGACGGTTCCCTGCGTTCCACTTTTTGCTTTACAGGCGGGGTTTCCGATGGTATATTCTTGATGAGGTGATGGGGTATGCCGAGAACTGCACGGAAGATCAGCGAATCGAATATCTATCATGTGATGCTGCGGGGGATCAACCGGCAGGATATCTTTGAGGATGACGGTGACCGGCATTATTTCATGACCACGCTGCGGGCTTCCAAGGAGGCTTCCGGGTTTAAGCTGTATGGCTTCTGCCTGATGTCCAACCATGTCCATCTGCTGATGGAGCCGGCGGATGAACCGCTGGGGAGAATCTTCCGGAGGGTCGGCGCCAAGTATGTGCACTGGTATAACAAGAAATACGATCGGGTGGGCCATCTGTTCCAGGACCGGTTCAAAAGCGAGAATGTGGTCGGTGACCTGCATTTCATCACGGTACTGAGATATATCCTGCAGAACCCGGTAAAGGCCGGAATGGTCAGCAATCCCGGAAACTACCGCTGGAGCAGTTTCCCGGCATATATCAAAGGAAACGGAAGCATCACCGACATCGCTTTTGCGGAAAGTTTTTTCGCCGGTCATGATGAGATGGTGGAGTATCTCCTGCAGGGCAATGACGACACCGCCATGGATGAAGTGGATTACGACCTGCGCCTGCAGAATGAGCGGGCAAAGGATATTCTGGTTCGCGTTACGGGCTGTGAGTCCGTCGCGGCGTTCCAGGCGCTGGATAAAAAACTGCAGAAGGAATATGCCCGGCAGATGTACCTGCAGAAAGTTTCCACCAACCAGATTTCCCGCCTGACGGGCATGCCGAGAACCTCCGTCTTCCGGGCCGTCAAAACCGTTGATTATTCCGTCCAGGGAGCCGCCCCGTCCTCCCCCCTCCTCCGCGAGTGGAACGTAGGGGACGGTTCCTTAAGTTCCACTTTTGGGGCAGCAGAAGATGCTGATGACGTTATCTGGTAATTTGCTGATTAGGGTTTCGAAGAAAAGAAAACTGCCACGCTTCAAATTTGCGTGACAGTACTGAATGATATGACCCAGTGTGTCCGGATTACGCTGCATTATACAGAATCACCGCTTCCTGTCGGATCTTTTGCAGGAAGTCTTCATTGTTATTGCCAATTGTAATCAGATCAACAGACTTTTTATGGACTTCTTCAAGTTCCAGCCGTAAAGATGCCAGTTGGAAGAGGGTTCGGATCCAGCCGCCTTCGATCAGCAAATCCACATCGCTGTTTTCATTCGCTTCACCACGCGCATAACTGCCAAAGAGCCAGATCGTTGAAATGCCGTATTTCCTGGCAACAGGTTCTATTCGCTGTTTGATCTTTTCGATGGTGTAAATCATGCATTAGCCCTTCCAGGTTTTCTTTGTTTATATCGATGTTGCTTTTCTGTTTTTTGTTGTCTGATTCCATGGTTTTCATATTCCCCTATGGTTATTTTACTGGACTGGACAAAATAATAATCAATGGTGTCCTTGATATACGCATAATCCGTATCTGCCTGCTTCGTTGTTTCAACACAAAACAGAATCCGTTTATTCATCTGCGCCTCCTAACACGCCCAGGAAGTCAGAGGCGTCGACGTTAAATGGAGAATCCTCAATAAAGCCATCCCGGTATGCATGTTCCGGATTCTGATTCCCGTTGCTGGTCCAGGTATGCACGCTGTTGACGTTGGAGATAAAACTGATGGCGCATTTGCTGTTGCGCAGCACAGCCATCGGGGAAAGGTTATGGGCGGTAAAACACAACTGTCCTTCGCCGTAACGGACAAAGTATTCAATCAGCTTATCCAGGTATATATCATTTATGTTGGAATCCAGTTCGTCAATAAAGACAATGTATCCACGGCATGCTGCGTCCAGGATATTGTATAACCTGATCAGCTTTTTGATGCCCCGACTTTCATATTCCTCATCCAGCTTATAGCCATCATATACCATGACTAACCGGCAGATCAGAAATTCCCCGTATTCTTTCGTATCAATCTCAATCCCCTGCAGATCCGTCTTGAAAATGCGGATAAATGAATACAATCTGTTGATGGTTATCTGATAATTGTGGAGCTGTGATTTCGGAATGATAATCTCTTTCCGGTCCTGCCTTGCTGAAGTTGGCCAGTCATAGATCGTAAAGTCACCTCCCTCATGAAGCGTTGCATTATCATCCCGGCTTTTTATTTTCTGATAAGCATCATTCCTGTGGTCATCTGCCCCATCCAGTTCCACATGAATCTTGGAAGCAAATACAGCCAGCGTAAACAAATGCTTTTCAGGCAGATGCTCCAGGCTGTATCCTGCCGCTTCAATATCATTTACAAAGGTGACAAAAGACCGCTGTTCCAGGAGGTTCTGGGTTTTTTCTCTGCAATATTCAAATACATCCCCTTTATTATACCTGAACAGGCTTCCGTTCATGCTCTCGAATACAAGTAAGTACGGTGACTGTGAATTGTGCCCGATTTTTCTTTCCAGCATTTCACCGGCCAGATACACCCTGTCATCGTTTCTGATTTCAAGATCCATCCGGTAATGGTAAACAAACGGACCCGTACCAAAAAATGCGTAGAACGTCATTTCAATAAAACATTTACGGGTTTTCTTGTTGATATTTTCCAATAACAACCGTTGATTTACGGAATCATTCAGGTAATTCCTGTCCAGCAATACCCTGGTCATGATCCGGATTGCGGTCATGATGGCTGTTTTCCCGGATCCGTTTTCCCCGTATATTCCTTTGACCCGGTATTGTTCCGGGTTAAAATCGTATTTGATTGTTTTTTTGTAAAAGGGTATTTCCACCGGCTTCTCAATATTCTTGATTCCGGATAAACGAAGATTCAGCAGGAAAAAAGTATTCATATCAGCATCCCTCCACAGACAGTATAACTCATTTTGTTATAAAGTAAATACATTTTGTATATTTTTTAACTTTTCTGATGTGCTTTTCTCTATAATTATATTATAAATTGGCTTCAGATCCAGATTTTTCATTGTGGAACGTATGGGGGCGAATTATATCACACCAGAACCGCTCCCGCAAAAAAAGAGCGGCATTGCTGCCGCCCTGGTGATGGTTGGGGTTCTCAGAAATCGCAGTTCTGGGGGGTGCGGAAGTAGGGGATCACGTCCCGGATGTTGTCCACGCCGGTGAGGTAGATCAGGAGGCGCTCAAAGCCCATGCCGAAGCCGGAGTGGGTGCAGCCGCCGAACTTGCGGAGGTTGACGTACCAGTACATTTCTTCCTTGGAGATGTGGAGGTCGTCCATGCGCTTTTCCAGGAGTTCCAGTCTTGTTTCACGCTGGCTGCCGCCCATCAGCTCACCGGCGCCGGGAACCAGCAGGTCCACCGCGCTGACGGTTTTGCCGTCATCGTTCTGGTACATATAGAATGCTTTGATGTCCTTCGGCCAGTCGTAGACGAACACCGGGGAGTGGAAATATTCCTCGGTCAGGTATTTTTCATGCTCCTTGGCGGTGTCCTCGCCATACTTCGGCTCGAACTTGAATTCGGTGCCGTTCTCCATGGCCTTGCGCAGAATCGTGATGGCCTCGTCATGGGTCACCCGGGCGCAGGTGGAGGTCAGCAGGGTGTTCAGCTTGTCCAGCAGCCCGCCGCCGGTGAACTGGTCCAGGAACTTCAGCTCGTCCGGGCACTTGTCCAGCACGGTCTTCACGATGGCCTTCAGGAAATCCTCCTCGATGTCCATCAACTGGTTCAGGTCGCAGAAGGCAATTTCCGGCTCGATCATCCAGAATTCCGCGGCGTGGGTTTTGGTGTTGCTGTTCTCCGCCCGGAAGGTGGGCCCGAAGGTGTAGATCTTAGAGAACGCCATGGCGAAGGTTTCACCTTCCAGCTGGCCGGTCACGGCCAGGCTGGTGGGCTTGCCGAAGAAATCCTCGGCCGGGTTGTTCCGCTTGTCCGGCGGCAGGGTGGTCACGGTGAATGTGTTGCCGGCGCCTTCCGCGTCGTTGCCGGTGATCAATGGGGTATGGACGTAGAGGTATCCCCGGTCCTGGAAATAGGTGTGGATCGCCATGGCAGCCACGCTGCGGACACGGAACACCGCCTGGAACAGGCGGGTGCGGGGGCGCAGGTAGGCGATCTCCCGCAGGAATTCTACTGTATGGCGCTTGGGCTGCAGCGGGTAGTCCTCGGGGCAGTCGCCTTCCAGGACGATGCTTTCCGCCTGGATCTCCGGGGTTTCGGGATCCTTGTAGCTGGGAACGACCTTGCCGGTGACCATCACGGCACTGCCGACACGCAGCGCCTGGATGGTTTCAAAATCGGCGATATTGTTGTCATACACCACCTGCGGGTTGCGGAAGCAGGTTCCGTCGAAGAAATCGATAAAGCCCATGTTCTTCTGTTTCCGGTGGTTCCGGATCCAGCCGCGCAGGGTCACAACCTGGCCCTGCAGGGAAGAGAGCTGTTCTTTCAGTTCGCGGGTGGTGATGGTATCCATGGTAGTAGCCTCCTTGGTTCAGCTTATGCCGGAAACTATACCATAATTAATGAAGAAATACAACTTCTGCTTTTTCAGCTTGCAATCATTGCCCGCTCAGATTATAATAAGGTCAGAAAGAGCTTTGTGGTCATAATGGTCATCAAGGAGGTGTACCGCATGCAAGTAAACGTTGTTGAAGCGAAGAGGGATTTCTCCAAACTGATTCGTCTGCTCGAAACAAAAAAGGCAGATTCCATTATGGTATCCCGGAACGGTAAGCCTGTCATCAAAATGACCTATATCGAAGAAACCCCGGTTTCAAAGCGGATTGGTGTAGCCAGGGGAAAATTTAAATCACCAGATGATTTCGACGCCGCCAATGACGAAATTTATGAAATGCTGACAGGAGGATCCCTATGAATATCCTTCTTGATACGCATATCATAATCTGGGCCCTCACAGATGACAGGCGCCTGACAAAGAAAGCCCGCGATCTGCTGCTGGATCCGGGCAACAACCTGTACTACAGCTCCGCTTCCGTTTTTGAAGTGGATATGAAAACAAAAAGCAGGAAAAACAACCTCGAATTCACAACGGAAGATTTTGTCGAAATGTGCCATGAGGCCGGTTATATTCCTTCATCGCTCAAAGAGTCCCATTTGATTGCAGCAAACAAATTGGTCTGGGAAGGCAAAGGAGAAGAACACAAAGAGCCCTTCGACCGTATTCTCCTGGCTCAGGCCATCACTGAAAACATGCGATTGATGACCAGCGATGAGAAAATCCCGAATTTCAAACAAAACTGTGTTATCAAAGTCTGAAAAGTATCGGCAGAACATTCTGCTTTTGCGTTGAAGGTAAACTTTTGCCGGTTATGCCGGTAAAGATCTGACCATCCGCGACAAATGGGTTTGACAAATTGTTAAGTTTCCATTAATATATATGCGTTCGGCTGCGCGTTTTTTCGCGCGCTGTTGTCGATAGAGTGTTCCCAAGTACCTCCGTGGGCTTTCGCCCGCGATCTGTTTTCGGGCGCCCCCCTGGGGCGAACCGCATACTGATGCCTTCCGGAAAGCCTGTTTCTGACAGGGTTGCCGGGGTATGCCTGTCCTTGGCGTACCCTTTGCGGAAGCGATGTTACGAAACCGGGACTGCCTCGGTCGAAGCAGCGTACAGCCGTGCGAAGCGTTTGTTTTCGCGCGGTTTTTTGTGTGGGTTGATCTGCAGCCGCTGAGAATGGAAATAAGATTTTTTGCAAGAAAGGGAGGGAGTCAATGGAAATTAACCTGATTGTGGCCATCCTGATTGCCGTGGCAACATGCGCCATCGGCGGGGTGGCCGGTTACATGTATCGGAAAAACAACACGGAAAAGAAAATCGACCGGACGGAAGAGTATGCCCGCCGCCTGTATGACGACGCCGTACGCAAGGCGGAAGATTATAAGAAAGAAAAAGTGCTGGAAGCCAAGGAGGAAATCCTGAAGGCCAAGGCGGAAAACGACCGGGAGCGCGCGGAGAACGAAAAGGAAATCCGGGAGCGTCGCAATGAAATCCAGAAGAACGAACGCCGCCTGATCCAGCGGGAAGAAACCCTGGACAAGAAGGCGGACAACCTGGAAGCCCGTGAGGAAAACCTGAACAAGAAAATGGCGGACCTGGCGAAGCAGGAGGAAGAGCTGGACGAACTGAAAGCGAAGCAGATGTCCGAGCTGGAGCGCATCGCCAGCCTGACGAGGGACGAAGCCAAGCAGATCGTCATCGACAAGGTCCAGAAGGAAGCGTATCACGACGCAGCCGCCACGGTCCGTGATATCGAGACCCAGGCCAAGGAAGACGGCGAAAAGAAAGCACGAAACATCATCGCCCTGGCCATCCAGAAATGCGCGGCGGACCACGTGGCCGAAAGCACGGTCAGCGTGATCTCCCTGCCCAACGACGACATGAAGGGCCGCATCATCGGCCGCGAGGGCCGGAACATCCGGGCCCTGGAAACCGCCACCGGCGTCGACCTGATTATCGACGACACGCCGGAAGCCGTCATCGTCTCCGCCTTCGACCCGGTGCGCCGGGAAGTTGCCCGCGTCGCGGTGGAAAAGCTCATCATGGACGGGCGCATCCATCCCGCGCGGATCGAGGAAATGGTCGAAAAAGCCCGGAAGGAAGTCGACAACCAGATCCGGGAAGCCGGCGAGAACGCCGTCTTCGAAACGAACCAGCACGGCATCCACCACGAGCTCATCAAGCTCCTGGGCCGCCTGCGGTTCCGCACCAGCTACGGTCAGAACGTGCTGAAGCATTCCATCGAAGTGAGCCACCTGGCGGGCCTGATGGCCGCCGAGCTGGGCGCGGACGTCCAGCTGGCCAAGCGCGCCGGCCTGCTGCATGACATCGGCAAGGCCGTGGACCACGAGAGCGAAGGCACCCACGTGACCCTGGGCGCCGAGCTGGCGAGAAAGTATCATGAAAACAACGATGTGGTGCACTGCATCATGGCGCACCACAACGATGTGGAACCCCAGACCGTCGAAGCGGTGCTGGTGCAGGCCGCGGACGCGATTTCCGCCGCCCGGCCCGGCGCCCGCAGGGAGAGCCTGGAGAACTATATCAAGCGCCTGGAGAAACTGGAGGAAATCGCGAGCTCCTTCAGCGGCGTGGAAAAATCCTACGCCATCCAGAGCGGCCGCGAAGTCCGTATCATGGTCAAGCCCGAGGACGTCACCGACGACGGCATCAAGGTCATGGCCAAGGAAATCGCGAAGCGCATCGAGGAGCAGATGGAGTATCCCGGACAGATCCGGGTCAACGTCATCCGCGAAACGCGGAGCACGGAATACGCGAAGTAAGGTTTCGCAACAAAAACCAGCCGGCTGGCGGCTGGTTTTTTTGTTGCGATGGCTTCGGGCTTGGGCCTTCCGGCGATCTCCGCCCAGGCTTCCGGATCGCCGGGGGTATTCAGGCGGCGTTCCGGATGTTTTTCCGAGAAAATGGGATATTTGTCCAAATCGCGGGTCGCGGGAATGACCCGCTTTTTCTGTTCCTTCGGTTGATTGTTTCCGCTTTCTTTTCCGGGATCGGATGCCTCGGCTGCCGGGGGTTGGTCCTCTTCATCCGGCGCCGTCGGTGTGGTTTCCTCCGCCGGTTCTTTCGGTGTGTCCGGAATCATCGGTGGCAGGGCTTCCTCCGAAGCCGGTAAAGCCGGATCGGTTTCCTTGGATTCCGTCACCGTTTCGTCCTGCTGCGGCGTTTCCGCGGGCGTCCCGGGCAGCGTCTGTTCCTCCGCCGGCGGGGTTACCGGAAGCTCCGGTTCAATCTTTGCAGCCGGGGGTTCCGGATCCTCCATTGCCTGCGGCTGCTCCGCCGGAGGTTGGTTCGGCGCCTCCGGCTGTTGATTTTGTTCCGCCGGCTGTTGGGCCGGTATTTCAGCCTGCTGATTCTGTTCGGCCGGTGGTTGTTTTGGTGTTTCAGCCTGCTGATTCTGTTCGGCCTGCTGTTGGTTTTGTTTTTCAGCCTGTTGGCTCTGTTCAGCCGGTTGCTGATTCGGAGTTTCGGCCTGCTGGCTCTGTTCAGTTGGTTGTTGGTTTGCCTTATCCGGCGTCTGGCTCTGTTCGGCTTGTTGTTGTTTTGGTGTTTCCACCTGCTGGTTCTGTTCTGCCGTTTGCTGGTTTTGGGTTTCTGACTGCTGGCTCTGTTCTGCCGGCGGTTGGTTCGGCGTCTCGGCCTGCTGTTTCTGTTCGGCAGGCTGCTGGTTTGGGGTTTCCGCCTGCTGGTTCTGTTCGACTGGCTGCTGGTTTGGGTTCTCAGGTACCTGGTTCTGTTCTGCCGGCGATGGATTCGGCTTTTCCGGTTCCTGGTTCTGTTCTCCTGACGGCGGGTCCTGGTTTTCCGGTTTCTGGTTCTGTTCGTCCGGCTGCTGGTTCTGATTGGCCGGCGGGTTGTTGTTTTCACCGGGCGGCGGATTGGGATCCGTCTGTCCGCCGGTATCCGGATCGACTGGATCCTGCGGGTCCGTATTGCCTCCGGTCGGGTTATCCGGATTTGTGGTCCCGCCTTCCGGCGGATCCTGTTGCGGATCCGTAGTCCCGCCGATCGGATTGTCCGGGTCTGTGGTTCCGCCTTCCGGCGGATCCTGCGGATCCGGCTCCGGTTTTTCTTTCCTTACGCAGTCGAAGACATAGCCGCAGTCCGGGCATTTTTCGGCCCAGACATATACCTCAGTATCCCGGATAATATCCGCTGAGACTTCCTTATCGCAGGTATCGCACCAGTAATCCTTTGCCTGGGCCGGAAAACACAGGCTGGTCATGAATAATGCGGTTGCTAAAAGAAGGGCCAATCGCCTTTTGTGTTTCATGATGGTTCCTCCGGGAAGGTCGGTATGGTTTTGTTGTTGGAAGTATTTTATCGTCTTTTCCTGTTTTTGGCAATAGGGGCAAAAGTGCAGGAATGCAGCGGAATGCAACGAAATCCCGGGTTGGATCGTTGTCATGGGGAAGGGGTTTGTGATATACTGCTTAATGGGAGATGATGTGCATGAAGAAGTTCTTTTTCATTTGTCTGCTGGTCCTGTGCCTGCTGATGACAGGCGTTTTGGCGGCTTTCGCGGAAGATGCTGCTCCGGATGCTGCTTCTGCCGGAACCGGCCTCGCGGTGACGGCTACCGAGCTGGCTGCCTGGGGGGAAGAAAGCAAGTCCCGGGCCCTGGAAGCGGAGCCCGAAAATGATCCCACGGCCGAGGAAGCCGATATGGAAAGCGGGATTATGTACCTGTATCCCTTCGCGACGGTGTATGCCGACGGAACGGAAATGAATGCGGATACCCACCTGAATTCCGTGGTGGTTTCCGAGCCGGAGGAGGCGCCCTTCCGGAGCCTGGCCCTGAGCATGACGCCCGAGGAAGTCATGGCCCTTTTCCCGAACAACAATCCGGAACAGGCCGGCACCCGGAACGGCGCGGTGCTCTACCTGCAGGAAAATGACGACGGCAGCATCCGCTTCGGCCGGGTATTCCGGGACGGGCAGCGCGTCCAGGCGCTGCAGTATGGCGAACTGACGCCTGCCGGCGACATGTTCCACCTGGCGTCCCTCACCTGCAATTTCAACGAAGCATTGCTCTCCGGTTTCGCGGTGGGCGGCTTTGATCCGGCCTCCACGGCGCTCTACACCCGGGAAGACCGGGACGAATTAGCCCTGGAGCTGAACGCCCTGGCCGCCGTAACGGACTACAAAGCCGTCAAAACCAGCCGGAACGGCCTGGATCTGACGGCCTTCGGCCCGGAGGACCTGGTTTTTTCCGACCTGGATTTCCTGGCCCTGCAGCCGGAAGACCTGCCGGGCACACCGGAATCCGAAACCTTGGACAACGAAGACGGCACCTCGCTGATCCGGGTGGACGGGGACGGATATATCGCCGTGTTCATGACCGATGTGGACGGAAAAACTTCCATTGTCTCCCTGTCCATTGAAAGCGATTCGCTGGAAGGCCCCCGGGGCGTGCGCCTGGGCGATACCTTCCATGAGGATTACCAGCGCTTCCGCTCCGAAGGCCGCGGCACGGATGAAAACCTGTTCGAAGTCCTCTACGGCGCGGAGAACGAAGTCCCCCGGGGAACCGCCCAGTTCGGCGGCCTGGACGGCATCACCCTGCGGTATGTGACTGCCGTGCCGGACGGCCGGGAAGCCGAACTGCTTTTGCGATATGAAACGAACACCCTGAACGAAATCATTCTGTATATCCGGTAAGGAGTTTCCATGCTGACTGATCTGACCTGCCCGGCGGAGGTCTTCCGGACGATCCTGCCGACGGAAGACATCCCTGCCGTAACCCTGACCCTGTACAACCTGAGCGACCGGGTGATTGCCTCCGTCGAAGTGACGGTGCGCATGCTTTCGGCTGCCGGTGCGGAGAAGGAACGGATGACCTTCCGGGGGCGGACGCTGAACGGGCGGCCCCATTCCACCTTCCCGATGAACGTGCCGATGGCCCCGGCCCCCGGCGTCCGCAAGGCAGACGTGGCCATTGAAAAGGTCTGGTACGCGGACAAGGATACCTGGCAGCGGCAGGAGGAAAACCTGACCGAATACGAACCCAACGACCTGCCGGCCTCCACGGCGCTGACGCGGCTGAAGTACACCGCCGGGGAAAACGCCGTCGGTTATCCCTCCCAGCAGGAGGGGCTGTGGGTCTGCGTCTGCGGCCGGCCGAACCCGGACCTTTTTTCGGTCTGCGCCCGGTGCCGCCGGGAAAAGGCCCTCGTGTTTACCATGTTCAACCGGGAAGCGGTGGAAAACCAGGTCGCCATGCGGGAAAAGCAGCTGGACCTGAACACGCGCTCCGCAAGGGAGGACACCGCCCGGCTGCAGCGCATCCGGGAAGAGGAATACAACCAGAACCGGGCCCGCCGGAAGCACCGGGTTTTCCTGGCCTCCTGTTTGTTTGCCTGCCTGCTGCTGACCGCCCTGCTCCTGGGCGGCGTGGTGCCGACCCTGCGGGTGATCCAGGCGGAGCGGGCCATGCAGCGCAGCGACTACACCAGCGCCCTGAAAACCCTGAACGCCTACCCGGGCTTCCCCGGCGCCCAGGAAAAAATCAAGGAATGTTTGTGGCAGATTGCCGCGAAGGAAGCTTCTGACAGCCGGGACCCGGAGACAATCGCCGCGGCGGCGGCGCTGCTGCGGAGCGACAGCCGGCAGGGGTCTTCCGCGGAAGCGGACCGGGCGGAAATCCGCCTGGCGTGGCTTCTGCTGGACGCCGGCGACCTGGACGGCGCCCGGGAAGCGATTGCCACGCTGCCGGAGGACAGCGCGGACCGGAAGAGCCTGGAGGCGGAATGCCGCTACCGGGAAGCCTGCAACCTGCTGGATGAGCGGGCCTATGAGGACGCGCGGAAGATCTTTGTTTCCCTGGGCAGCTATCCCAACGCGGCCACCATGGCCAGCGAATGCGTCTGGCGCGAAGCCAACGCCGCCATGGAGCAAAAGGACTATGCCGGGGCCATCGAGCTGTACAACCAGATCCTGGGCTATGCGGAAAGCCGGGCCCGGATGCAGGAATGCCATTTCCGCATCGCGGAAGGCTATGAACTGGAAGACAATTTTGCCGCCGCGGCGGAAGAATACAAACTGGCGGACACCTGGGACATCGCCCGGCAGAAGCTCTGGGAAATGATTGACTACCAGGCGGAAGCCGCCATCCGGGAAAGCAACTGGGAAGAAGCGAAACGGCTTTACAACACCGTGCCGGAGTATGAAGGCGCGCAGCAGGGAAACCTGACCTGCGCCTACATGCTGGGCTTCAAAGCCTTCGCGGCCTCGGACTTCCCGGCAGCCTACGCCTACCTGGCCGAACTCCCAAAAGGCTGGGAACCGGAGAACGCGGAGCAGGATACGGCGGAAACCATTGCGGACCTCCGGACCCAGGCCGCCTACCACGCCGGCTGCGCCGCCCGGGCCGCGGGCGATAACGACACGGCGGAAGACTACCTGGCAAAAGCCGGCGACTACCGGGACGCGAAGGAAATCCTGGCCCAAATCGCGGCGGAAAAGGAAGAAGCCGCCCGGGCGGCCCAGCCCACAGCGACCCCCGAACCCGAAGCAACCCCCGAGCCCTCACCCGAACCGTCGCCTGAACCAACGCCAACGCCAACACCGGCCCCAACGCCGGCACCCAGCGCCACTCCCGCGCCGACGGATGAAAATCCCGACGCGTTCCTGGTGAAACCGGAGGACGGCGATGAGTGAGGAAAGCACCAACCGGGAAGGTTTTTTCAGCCTGAAAGCCCGAAGGGCCAGGAAAGCTCAGGCTGCCGGAAGATTGCCGGAGCTGGACGGGCTGCGGGTGCTGATGATCGCCATGGTGGCCTGGTTCCATATCTGGCAGCAGAGCTGGGTGTTCCCGGACCTGTGGCATGAAAGCTGGCTGTTCCCGACCCGGGAGGCACTGAACAATGCCCGGCAATGGATTTATTACAGCCTGGGGATTCATCCAGACCTCTACTTCCTGCCCCAGACCGGCTATATCTGGGTGGACGGCACGATCCTGATGAGCGTGTTCCTGCTCTACCTGCCCTGGGCAAAAGCCAAGCGGCTGAAAACGCCCATGCCCGCCACGGGAGATTTCTATTTCCGCCGGGCCAGGCGGATCCTTCCGGCGTTTTACTTCATTATATTATGCCACCTGCTGATCGTCGCCCTGCCCTGGAACCTGTACGGAAGCGACACGCCCTGGCTGGTGAAGGATTTAGCGTCGCACCTGACGTTCACCTTCACCCGCTGGCAGGACACCTACATTTATACCAACCTGGGCGGCGGCGCCTGGACGGTGGCCATTCTTATGCAGGGCTACCTGCTGTTTCCGCTGATGGCCCGGGGCGTAAGAAAACACCCGGGTTGGGTGCTGGGCGGGATGCTGCTGGTTTGCTTCGGCTACCGGGCCTTTGTGCTCTGGCAGGCGGCGGACCTGAACACCCGCTACGGCATTTATCCGAATTACAGCATGACGGTGAACCAGCTGGTCAACTTCCTGGATGTGTATGTCATCGGGGTACTGGCCGCCACGGCCTTTGACGCCATCCGGGCTAAACTGGAAGCCCAGCCGGAAAGCAAAAAACACCGCCGCATCCGGGAAAGCGTCATGACGGTGCTGTTTTTCGTATCGGTCTACCTGCTCTTCCGGCTCCTGCAGATCCAGGGCCGGGCGAACGAAACCCAGCTGCAGGCCTGGCAGATGATGTACCGGCCGCTGTTCGCCCTGTGCTTCGCCGGGCTGATCCTCACGGCGCCGCTGGCGCTGCTGCCGCTGCGAAAGCTGCTGGGCAACCCGGTCACCAGATTCCTGGCCGGGGTTTCCATGAATTTCTACCTCATCCATCAGACCGTGGCGGTGCACCTGAAGTCCCGGCTGATGGTGCCCTATACAGAAAGCTTCCTCAGCGATGATTTCCTGGTGGACGGGCTGTATCCGAACCAGGTGAACGACGCGGTCTGGCAGGGGCAGTATGTATGGCTGGTCACCGGCGTGTCGCTGGTGATGGCCATTGCGATCACGTACCTGATTGAAAAACCCGGGGCAAGGCTTTTCGACTGCATACGGAAAAAGCTCGCCGCAAGGCGAGCCGAAAAAGGTTGATGGAAACCGTGCTGTTACGATGTCATCCTGAGCGGAACGAAGTGGAGTCGAAGGATCTGTTCTGCCGGATGACCCCAGGATTTACTTCTTTTTCTTGTTGCTGACCACGCCGCGGATCGTTGCCGCCGGCATGGACGCCTGCTTCATGAAGGCGCTGGGGCTGATGCCCACAATGTGCTTGAACTGCTTGGAGAAGTGGTACGGATCCTGCATGCCGACCTCGGCGCCGGCCTGGCGCACGGAGTAGTTCTGGTCCCGCAGCAGCTCCTTGGCCCGCTCCATCTTGCAGTGGAGCACATAGGACAGGGGCGGCATACCAACCTCCGCCACAAAGCGCTTCCGGAAGGTTTCCATGGGCATGCGGGAGATGGCGGCCATGTCCGCCAGGGAGAAGTTATCCTTATACTGGTTCGACCGGAGGGTATCCACCACCTTGGCAATCTCATGGCTCAGCATGGCGTCCATGGCCACGGGCTGGCCCCAGTGGGAGGCGATCATGCCGTACATCAGATGCTGCAGCTGATAGGTGGCGTCCGCCGTGCCGGTATGCCGGACGATGACCTGCACAATCTGCTCCGCCAGGTAGATCTGGCTGGGCAGGGCCCCCTGCTTGAGGGGCATATGGAGCAGCGCGCCCATTTTCCGGACCACCATCGGGCTCAGCGGCCCCTCCAGGGCGATCCACAGGCAGCGGATCTGTTCCTCCGCAATAATGGAGCAGGGCTTGTTGCCCCCGGGAAGGAAGCAGGTGGACCCGGCGGAAAGCGCCAGGTCGTGCTGGTCCCACCGCAGCAGGATGCTGCCTTTTTCCACCACGAGCCAGACCCACTGGTCATGCGGGTTCAGGGGGTGCGTTCCCTTTTCCAGCGTAAAGGAACCCGCCGCGTGAATCCACGCGCCGCTGGCCAGCGTCAGGCTGCCGGGCTTGTGGAACCCCTCGACCGCGAGGGGGGCCATATTTTCGGAAATGTGTTCCAGCAGGTATGAATTCATGCGCTACCTCCGTCAGAAAGGGTCGAAAATTGACCAGATATGACAACTGGCATGAACAGTATACCGCCCGCTCCGGTGTTTGTCAATGCCGGAGGCGTTGAAAATAAAAGAAAGGAGGGACACCCAGTGAACGCATCCGCCAGGATCCGGGAATACATGCAGAACCACGGCGCCCGCTATACCCTGCACCGGCTGAATCAAATTGCCCGCCAGCGGCTGCTGGGCAGCTATGACCGGCGAAGGGCCCGGGAGCTGACCCCGCCAGAGGAACTCCAGAAACAGTGGGAAAACCAGCCCGCCGGTCCCCGGATTTCAGTGGTTGTCCCGATTTACAATACCGATCCCCGGATGCTCCGGGAAATGTTGGACAGCCTGTCCGAACAGACCCTGCAGGATTTTGAGGCCGTCCTGTATGACGGGGGCAGCACCCGCACGGAAACGAAAGCCATCCTGGATGAACTCAGCGATCCCCGCTTCCGGGTGATCCACGCGGAAGAAAACCGGGGCATCAGCGGCAACACGAACGCGGCGGTGAAGGAGGCCCGGGGGGACTACATCGCGCTCCTGGACCATGACGACCTGCTCGCCCCCGACGCATTGTGGCGCATGGCGGACTTCCTGTCCCGGGAAGACGCGGACATCGTCTATTCGGACGAGGACCGGATCATGGAAAACAGCCGCCACCATATGGACCCGCACTACAAGCCCGACTGGAACCCGGAAACATTGGTTTCCGATAATTATATCTGCCACCTGGCGGTGATCCGAAAAACCCTGCTGGAAGAAACCGGCCTCAGGACCGGCTTTGACGGCAGCCAGGATCACGACCTGTTCCTCCGCCTGGGCGAGAAGACATCCAATATCCGTCACATCCCCCGGGTGCTGTATTCCTGGCGGGAGGTGAAATCCTCCCGGAGCCACCTGGACCTGAAGACCTGCCTGGAAAGCTCCTGCCGCGCCGCGGAGGAACATGAAGCGACCCTGGGAAGAAAGGTCGACGCCCTGCCGGTGCGCAAAGCGATCCGGCTGTGGTATGAGGTGGACCCGGAAACCCGGATTGAAGCATTGATCCACGGGGAGAACGTGGAAGCCTGCCGGGCCTGCCTTCAGGAGCTCAACCGGTGCACCTCCTGGCGGAATTTCTCCACAGCACTGATCGTGACGGACAGTGAAAACCGCTTCTCCGCCCTGAACGAGGCCGCCGCCGGCAGCGAAGCTGACGTCCTGCTCCTGCTGGAAGCCGGGGTATGGAGGATGAACCGGCATTTTATCCGGGAACTTCTGATGTACGCGCAGATGGACGGCATCGCCGGAGTCACGCCGGTGATTACGGACGAAACCGGGCGGATCACCCACGGCGGGTTCGCCGTCGGACTGGAAAGCGGCGCCGGATGCATCCATGAAAACCTGCGGGCCTCCGCCGGCGGGCTGTACGACATCATGAACAAGGTGCACAACGTCTCGGCGGTCTCCCCCTGCTGCATGATGGTCCGGAAGGACGCCTGGGCGGACTTCGATCCCGCGTACCGCTCGGGTCTCGCCGGCGCGGACCTGGGCCTCAGGCAGCTGCGGAACGGCAGAAGGTTCGTCATCACCCCCCACGCCACCGCTATCCGGGAAAAGGATCCGCTGCTGCTCAGCGGAAACGTAAGGGACGAAAAGGACCTGCGGCTTTTCCGGGAAAAATGGGGAAGCGATATCGAAGATCCCTGCTACAGCCCGAATTTCGGCCGGAAGAAAGCGGACTACAGGTTCTGAAAGCCTTGCAAAACAATACATTCTCTGCTATATTATCTTTTCAGTACACAATCTCGAGGTGAAGCACCATGGAACGCAATTATGACCCGAAAACCATTGAACCGAAATGGCAGCGCTACTGGGAGGAACACAAAACCTTCCATACGGACGTATGGGATTTTTCCAAGCCCAAGTTCTACGCGCTGGACATGTTCCCCTATCCCAGCGGCGTCGGCCTGCATGCCGGCCATCCGGAAGGCTATACCGCCACGGATATCGTCAGCCGCATGAAGCGGATGCAGGGATATAACGTGCTGCACCCGATGGGCTATGACTCCTTCGGCCTGCCGGCGGAGCAGTATGCTGTCACCACCGGCCACCATCCGGAAGGCTTTACTAAGGAAAACATCGCCACCTTCAGCCGCCAGCTGAAGGAGCTGGGCTTTGACTACGACTGGGACAAGCTGATCGCCACCAGCGATCCGGAGTTCTACCGCTGGACCCAGTGGATCTTCAAACAGTTGTACCTGGACGGCTACGCCCAGTATATCGATATGCCTGTGAACTGGTGCGAGGAGCTGGGCACCGTGCTTTCCAACGATGAAGTCATCGACGGCAAGAGCGAGCGCGGCGGCTATCCGGTGGTCCGCAAGAACATGAAGCAGTGGGTCATCAACCAGCCCGCCTTTGCCGAAAAACTGCTGGAGGGCCTGGAGGAGATCGACTGGCCGGAAAGCACCAAGGACATGCAGCGCCACTGGATCGGCAAGAGCGAAGGCGTGGAAGTCAAATTCCAGATCGTCGGTGGCGGCGAGTTCAGCATCTTCACCACCTGTATCGAAACCATCTACGGCATCACCTTCATGGTGCTGGCGCCGGACGGGCAGCTGGTACAGGACCTGATGCCCCGGATCCAGAACCAGGACGAAGTGAAGGCCTATATCGAGGAAACCCGGAAAAAGAACGACATGGACCGGACCGAGCTCAACAAGGGCAAGACCGGCTGCCGCCTGGAGGGCGTGAAGTGCATCAATCCGGCCAACGGCAAGGAAGCCGAGCTCTTCATCGGCGATTTCGTGCTGGCCAGCTACGGCACCGGCGCGGTCATGGCCGTTCCGAGCCACGACCAGCGGGACTTTGAATACGCCGTGGCCCACCATATCCCCATGATCCAGGTCATCGACGGCGCGGATGTTTCCGAACACGCCTTCGAAAAGCAGGACTACCTGGGCAAGGGCTGCAAACTCATCAACAGCGAAGAGTTCACCGGCCTCACCGTGGAGGAAGCCAAGGAAGCGATCACCGCGAAGCTGGAAAAGATGGGTGTCGCCAAGCGCACCGTCAACTACCACTTCCGGGAGTGGATCTTCGCCCGCCAGCGCTATTGGGGCGAGCCCGTGCCCATGGTGCATACCGAAGACGGGAAGATCTATCCGCTGCCGGACGACGAGCTCCCGCTGATCCTGCCGGAGCTGGAGGATTATAAAGGCAAGAATGGCAAGGCCCCGCTGGAAAACGCCACCGAGTGGAAGCAGTACGACAAAAACGGTGTCAAAGGCACCCGGGAAACCAGCACCATGCCCGGCTCCGCCGGCTCCAGCTGGTACTATATGCGCTATATCGATCCGCACAACGACAAAACCTTCGCGGATTACGAACTCCTGAAGCACTGGCTGCCGGTGGATCTCTACATCGGCGGGCCGGAGCACGCCGTGGGCCACCTGATGTACAGCCGGATCTGGAACCGGTTCCTGTATGACAAAGGCCTGAGCCCGGTGAAGGAGCCCTTCAAAAAGCTGGTGCACCAGGGCATGATCCTGGGTGAAAACGGCATCAAAATGGGCAAGCGCTTCCCGAAGTACGTCGTGAACCCCAGCGATATCGTGAACCAGTACGGCGCGGACACCCTGCGGCTGTATGAAATGTTCATGGGCCCGCTGGAAGTCTCAAAGCCCTGGAGCCCCCAGGGCGTGGAAGGCGCCCGGAAGTGGCTGAACCGCGTGTGGACATTCTTTATGAATGAAGAGAACATCACCGCGGAGAATGACGGCACGCTGGACCGGGTCTACCACCAGACCGTCAAGAAAGTCACCTCCGACTTTGAGAGCCTGGGCTTCAACACGGCCATCAGCCAGATGATGATTTTCGTCAACGCCTGCTACAAAGCCGGCGCCTGCCCGAAGGCCTATGCCGAAGGCTTTGTGAAAATGCTCAGCTGCATCTGCCCGCACATCGGCGAGGAAATGTGGGCCATCCTGGGCCATGAAGAAAGCATCGCCTATGAACCCTGGCCCACCTACAGCGAGGACATGCTGAAGGAAGACACGATCCAGATTCCGGTACAAGTCAACGGCAAGGTCCGGGCCACCGTCGAAATCGGCGTGAACGAAGAACAGGACAGCGTACTGGAAAAAGCCCACGCCATGAAGAACGTCCAGGTCACCATCGCCGGAAAGACCATCGTCAAGGAAATCTACGTCAAGGGAAGAATTGTGAATATCGTTGTGAAATAATCCTGCGAAAGCAAAAAGAACAGCGACCGGGCATACGTCATGTCCGGTCGTTTTGCGTTGAATTCCTCCCAGCTGACTCTTCAGGAACCGCCTGGTCTGTCATCCTGAGCGAAGCGAAGGATCTCATTTGCTCATCGGCCCATCCTGCTAAAATCACGACATTCAGCCGGTATCGTCATCCTGAGCGAAGCGAAGGATCTCATTTGCTCATCGGCCCATCCTGCTAAAATCGCGACATTCAGCCGGTATCGTCATCCTGAGCGAAGCGAAGGATCTCATTCGTGCACTGTCCGATATATCCCGAGCCTTCATTTATTCTTTTTCTTCTTTGCCGGATGCCGTTTCCGTTCCACCACAAGCGCACTCCTAACCGCGGTTTTCCCTTCTTCACTGATCTTCCGGAACATATCCACCATATGGTTTTCCTCCGTGGACAAATCCTCCCGTCCCCGGAGCATATCGCCAAAAATGTCCTCCGGCCGCTTCGGGGTTTTCCCGGCGTCCGGTTTCCGGAGCGCTTCCTGCACTTCCGCCTGGTACTTTTCATAAACCCTTCCGTATTTTAAAAACAGATACTGAATATAGTCCTCCGTATCCCGCTGAATGAGCCGCAGCATATACAGCACATCCCGGGAGGGATAGATTTTGACGCCGGTGCTGGATACAAACTGATACAGATGGTCTTTCATCTCCGGCACGTTGGGGGACATGGACTGCAGGATCTCATCCACCGAAGAAGCCCGGACCACCGCATCCGCCAGCGCGGGGGTTTCCTTCAGAAACTGCACAAAGGAATCCTTCAGACCGGTTTTCTTCCCGACTTTGATGCATGCTTCGTTCAGGCTGTCATGGGTCTCCCGGTCAAACATGGTCCAGCCGTCCAGGTAATAATTTTTGGTAAAATATTCCGGCGGTACACATAAAAACGCGCAGAGCGCCGCCATCGTCCGCTCATTTTCCAGCGGGCAGCTGATTCCCCGAACCCAGCGGGATACCGTTTCCCGTTGCACATGCACCGCGTCCGCGATATGCTGCTGGGTCAGCTTTTTCCCGTCAGGCGTTTTCCGGCTGTTCATGATGGCCCGCAGTTGCTCGGCAAAAATCATTTTCCTGTTTTCATTTTTATGTGACATTGTGACATCCTCCGGAGATTAACTAAATACGTTGTATTATTTGGATTATTACAAAATGCGACATGGGATTCTGTCACATGTTGATCCGTATATTTCATAACAAATCATACTAAAATCATCCTTATTTGTCAAATGGTCAGATAAGCCGTTTTGGGGCCCAGTTGGTCGAAAAAAGGCGGCCCTGTTCCCCGATCGGAAGCCTTATCCGGATCCGCCGGGATACGTTTCTTTCCAAAATCAGGACGGGTTTCCCGGAAGCGCCGATTTTTCATGGTTTTCTGACATTTTGTATTGACAGTGTAACAATTTCGTAATAGAATGACTCTGTACACATATGTACCTATTATATATATAACAAACATATGTGATCCGAAATGATGAGGTGAGTCGTTCATGAGACCGTACCGCCGGCTGCTGAGCATCATCCTGGTTCTGGCCATGGTGCTTCCCCTGGTGTTTTCCGTGTCCGCCCTTGCGGATACCCCGGACCTGGGCAAGACCAATAAGGAGAAGGTCAACGTCCGCGTAGGCGCCAGCAGTGACGCCAAACTGCTTTTCCAGATTCCGCAGGCCGGCTATGTCGGCAAGATTCTGGATGAAAAAGACGCGGAAGGTATCCACTGGTACCATGTGGAATTCCAGAGTCCCGAGGAAGGAAACGACCGGTATTATCCCGGATACGTGAACGGCGATTTCTTTGTCCGCCTGACAGAGGAAGAGGCGAAGTACTATAAGCAGGGCCAGTATGTCGCCACGCCGACGCCGATTCCCAGCACAGATCCGGATACCGGCGAAACGCCGACCCCGACGCCTGTCCCGACAGATAACAGCGGCAACGTGGACGCGCCGGACGGCACCGTCGGCGTCGTGACCAACAGCGGCGTGAACCTGCGCAAGGGCCCGTCCACCAGCTTCGGCGTCATCACCCAGCTGAACCGCGGGGACGTGGTCACCGTGCTGACCATGCCGACCACCATCAGCGACAAAACATTCTATTTCGTCCGCTTCGGCGAAACGGAAGGCTTCATTATGGCCACCTTCCTCCGCCTGCCGAACGATCCGAACAACTATACCCCCACGCCCGTGAACACCCCGACGCCCACCCCCACGCCTGCCGGCGTGGTCGGGTATGTGATGACCATCAAGGGCGGCGTGAACCTGCGCCAGACCCCGGACGGCACCGTGATCACCCAGGTGGGCCGGTATATCACCTTCCCGGTGCTGCTGCAGCCGATCATGAAAAACGGCTATAAATGGTACTTTGTCCAGGCCGGGGAAAACAAGGGCTATCTCCGCGGTGACTGCGTCAAGGAAGTCTCCGGCGATCCGACGCCCACCCCCGGGCCCACCGGCACGCCGACCCAGGCGCCCGTCACCCCGACGCCCACGCCTGCCGCGGAACCCACCGGATACGTGAAAACCACGGCTGACGGCGTAAACCTGCGCGATAAACCGGGGAACGGCGATGTAAAGGGCCGGGTCAACAAGGGCACCGTCATGCCGTACTTCGGCGAACCCACCACCATCAAGGGGATCAAGTGGTACAAGGTCTATGTCGAACAGTACAAACAGTTTGGATACCTTTATGTGCACGGGAATTTCGTTGTGCCGTGCGATCCGGGCGGAAATACCCCGACGCCGGCGCCCACAGGCAACACCCCGACCCCGACGCCCACGGTAACCCCGACCCCCACCGGCGTCACCCCGACGCCGACGCCCACCGCAACACCGACACCGACCCCCACGGCAACCCCCACGCCCACCGCGACCTCTTCCCCGGAAGAACCCACCGGATATCTGAAGACCACCGCCGGCGGCGTGAACCTGCGGAAATACGCCGGTTATTCGGATGTGCTCGGCCAGCTGAACCGGGACGTGGTGCTGCCGTACTACGGCGAAGCGGTCACCAAGAATAATGTGGAATGGTACCGGGTCAAACATCCCACATACGGCTATGGTTACCTGCACGCCAGCTATGTTGTCAAGTGCAATCCCGACGGCACGCCGATCGTTTCCCCGACGCCCAGTCCCATCAACCCAGACGCGGGCAAGACGGAAGCTTCCTATTCCACCCTGCGGCTGGGTTCCACCGGCAACGCCGTGCTGAACCTGACCAAGGAACTGATCAACCAGGGCTTCATGACCGGCACCGCCACCAACAAGTATAACAGTACCGTGGAAAAAGCTGTGGAAGCTTTCCAGCGGGCCAAGGGCCTCTCCGTGGACGGTATTGCCGGCTCAGCCACCCAGCATAAGCTGTTCAATACCGTGCCCATCGGCGGCGGCGATATCGACAACCGGACCATGACCATCTATATTGCGGAGAAGATTGACTGGTACACCGGCGGCATCCAGGAACTCTGGAAGCGCGGCGACAACTACAAGGTGTACGATGTCTACACCGGCGACGTCTGGTGGGCCCACCGCTGGGCGGGCGGCAACCATGCCGACGTGGAACCGCTGACCGCGGCGGACACCAAGATCATCTGCAACTGGTTCGGCGTTTCCGATGCGTCCCAGATCAATGCCACCGACCACTGGATGCGGCGCCCGAGCCTGGTCACCATCGGCAGCCGGACCTTCGCCTGTTCTCTGTATCCCGTGCCGCATAATCCGGAAGGGGATACCATCGCGAATAACAATATGGTGGGCCAGATCTGCCTGCACTTTACCAACAGCAAGACCCACGACTCGAAGCGGGTGGACACCTATCACCAGGAAGCGATCCAGTACGCGTGGGAGCACGCGCCGAACGGACATAAGTGATCAGGTGTCAGGTCTCAGGTTTCAGGAATTCGTTATCATCGGGCGGAGCAGCTTCACGCTCCGCCTGTTTTAAAGAAATCGGACACAGGAGTGTGAGCATGGCAGCAAAAGCCAAAACCATTTTCAGCTGTACGGCCTGCGGGTATGAAACCCCGCGGTGGGTCGGGCGCTGCCCGGGCTGCGGCGCCTGGAACACGCTGGAGGAAAGCGTCGTCTCCGCGCCGGAGAAAGCATCTGCCGGCAAAATAGCCGCCAACCAGCGGCCGGGCACCGGCGCAAAAGCCCTGCCCCTGAAGGATATTCCCGAGGACACCGCCCTGCGCTGCGGCACCGGCATCAGCGAACTGGACCGGGTGCTGGGCGGCGGCATTGTGGAGGGCGGCCTGATGCTGATCGGCGGCGATCCGGGCATCGGCAAAAGCACCCTGCTGCTGCAGGCCTGCGATCACCTGGCCCGGGACGGCAAGCGCGTCATGTATGTTTCCGGCGAGGAATCCGCCCGGCAGATCAAGCTCCGGGCCAAGCGCCTGGGCGTGGAATCCGATATCTACGTCCTGGCGGAAAACGCCCTGGATGCGATTGAGGAAAAAATCCGGGATCTCCAGCCGGATATCGCGGTCATCGACTCGATCCAGACCATGTACCGGCCGGAAATGACCTCCGCGCCGGGCAGCGTCAGCCAAATCCGGGAGTGTACGAGCCTCATCATGCGCCTGTGCAAGGAAACCGGCACCAGCATGTTCCTGGTAGGCCACGTGACCAAGGACGGTGCCATTGCCGGCCCCCGGATCCTGGAGCATATGGTGGACGTGGTGCTGTATTTTGAGGGCGATCGCCAGCAGGATTACCGGTTGCTTCGGGCCGTGAAGAACCGCTTCGGATCGGTCAATGAACTGGGCGTTTTCCGGATGACGGGCCAGGGCATGCAGATTGTGGAAAACCCCAGCGAGGAACTGCTGAGCCACCGGGCAAAAGGCGCCAGCGGCAGCGTGGTATTCTGCGGCATGGAAGGTTCCCGGCCGCTGCTCTGCGACGTGCAGGCGCTGACCAGCCCGACCTTCTTCGGCACGCCCCGGCGGGCGGTCAACGGCGCGGACGCCGGGCGGGTGGCCCTGCTGCTGGCTGTGCTGGAAAAGCGGGCCAACCAGCGCACCTATAACCAGGATGTCTACATCAACGTAGCCGGCGGGCTGGAACTGAGCGAGCCCGCGGCGGACCTGGCGGTCTGCGTGGCGGTGGCCAGCAGCCTGAAGGACAAACCGGTGGGGCCGGACATCGCCGTGATGGGCGAGGTAGGCCTGGCGGGAGAAGTCCGGACGGTGCCCCAGTGCGAGCGGCGGATTTCCGAATGCGCGCGCCTGGGATTCTCCACGCTGATCGTTCCCCGGGCCAACGCCGGGCGGATCAAACCGCCGGACGGGGTCAAAGTGATCGGTGTGGACACCGTCGCCCAGGCCCTGAGCATCATCTTTTAGCCCGGTAACACGCGAGCGGGAATGTTGATTCATTCCGGAAACAAACATTGTATTTCATTCACTTTTGGATAAATAACACACAGACGGGAGTGTCTTTTATGAAATCAAAAGGTCTTGAACGGCTGCTGCGGCTGCTGCTGATCCTGCTGGGCGTGGGTCTCGGCCTGGCGGTATTCCAGCTCGGCCTGCAGCTTTACAAACTGGCCTACCCGGACCGGGGGATCTGGCCCTGGATCCCCGTCGGCGGTTATGCGGCAGCAGCGGCAATCGGGGCGCTGATTCTGATCCTTTTCAGCAACAGGATCATCCGGCATGTGACCCGCCTGTCCAGCGAAATGCAGCGGCAGTTTGACAAAATGCCCCTGAACCAGGTCATCAGCGCGGTCACCGGCCTGATCCTGGGCCTGATCGTCGCAGCGCTGCTGCGTTCGTTGATTCCGAATGTCGGCGACGTGGCCCTGGTTGCGCTGAGCGCGATCTTATACCTGCTGCTGGGCGCCCTGGGATACAATCTCGGAAAGCGCCGCAGCCGGGAATTCGGCGCCATGATCACGCGCCTGTCCGGCGTCCGGGAAAAGCGGAAGATTATCCGCCACGGATACGCCGCCCGGAAATTCCTGGATACCAGCTGTATTATCGACGGCCGGATCATGGAAATCCTGAAAACCGGCTTCATCGAAGGGGAAGTCATCCTGCCCCAGTATGTGATTGACGAGGTGCAGCAGTTGGCGGACGCCGCGGATGAAAGCACCCGGGAGCGGGGACGGCGGGGGCTGGATATGCTCTCCGCCATGCAGGAAGCCGGCATGATGACGGTCAGCCCGGAGGACGACCTGTCGGTATCCGACGTGGACGTGAAGCTGCTGCGGGCCGCCCGGGACTGCGGCGGCACCGTGATCACCACGGACTATAACCTGCAGAAGGCCGCCGCGGTCAGCGGCATCAAGACCCTGAATGTCAACGCCCTGGCGGAAGCCATGCGGACCGCGGTCACGCCGGGCATGAAAATGACCCTCCGGATTGTGAAGGAGGGCCGGGAAGCCGGGCAGGGTATTGCCTACCTGAATGACGGCACCATGGTCGTCATTGAGGACGGGAAGGACCGGCTGGGCGAGGACGCCGAAATCACCGTCACCGCAGTAAGGCAGACCTCCGCCGGCCGGATGGTCTTCGCGAAATAAGCCGGAAAAGCATAAAAAAAGATTCCGCACCCTGAAGTCAAGGTGCGGAATCTTTTTATGCCAGGATATTGGACGTAGCTTCGTCTTCGTACTGGCGGGTATAGAGCCGGTAATAGTGGCCCTTTTGGTCCAGCAGCTGCTGGTGGGTGCCCTGTTCGACGATCTTGCCGTTCATCACCACCAGGATCAGGTCGGCGTTCCGCACGGTGGACAGGCGGTGGGCGATCACCAGGGACGTCCGGCCGCTGATCACGGTTTCCATGGCCGCCTGGATCTTCTGCTCCGTCAGGGTATCCACGGAAGCGGTGGCTTCGTCCAGCACCAGGATCCGGGGATCCGCCAGGATGGCCCTGGCAAAGGAAATCAGCTGCTTTTCACCGGTGGACAGCAGGTCGCCGCCCTCGCCGACGTCGGTATCGATGCCCTTTTCCATGCGGGCCACCACTTCGTCCGCCGAAACCAGCTTCAGCGCCCGGTCGATCTCTTCCTCCGTGGCGTTGGGGTTGCCGTAGAGCAGGTTTTCCCGGATGGTTCCGGAGAACAGGTGCGGCGTCTGCAGCACATAACCGATGGCGCTGTGAAGCCAGAGCTGGCTCCGCTCCCGGGCGTCCCGCCCGTCGATCAGCACCCGACCGGAGGTGGGCTCAAAGAACCGGCACACCAGGTTTACCAGGGTGCTCTTGCCGGCGCCGGTCTCGCCGACGATGGCGATGTTGGTGCCGAAGGGAATGTCCAGGTTAAAGTGCTCCAGCACATACTCGTCGCCGTCCGGATACCGGAAGGATACGTCCTCAAAGGCGATATCCCCGCGGATCGGCTCCCAGTTTTCCTTTTTCGGATTAAAACTGTCGCCGTATTTTTCAATCACTTCCGGGGTATCCGTCACGTCGGACTTCGTGCCCAGGAGCCTTGTCAGGCGCTCAATGTTCACCTGGGTCGTGATCACGTCGGAGATGGCGTCCACAATCCAGCGGACGGGCTCCATCATGCCCTGGGCATAGCTCATGAACATGGAGAAGGTGCCTACGTCCTTCGCGTCGATAAATCCGCCCTGCCACAGCACAATCGCCAGGGCCAGGGAGGAGGCCAGGTTCATCGTGATGGAAAAGGCGCCGCGGAGCCGGGCCGCGGAAATGCTCTTTTTCCGCATTTCAGATGTGTCCTTCACGAAATCCTCGGCCATCTTGTCCTCAATCACCAGGGTTTTGATGGTCTTCGCGCCGGTAATGCCCTCGTTGAAATCCCCGGTGATTTTGCTGTTCAGCTCCCGGATCTTCCGGTTGGCAAAGATCAGCTTCTTCTGGAACAGGGAATAGAGCACCACGATCAGCGGCAGGATCACCATCACCATCAGGGCCAGCCGCGCGTTGATCACCAGCATCACTACCACGGAACCGATCAGGTAGGTCGTGTGCCATACGCAGTCCATCAGGCTCCAGGAAACCAGCGAGCCGATCCGGCCGGTGTCGCTCATGACCCGGGAATGGATCCAGCCCACGCTGTTCTGGTTGAAATAGCTGAAGGACAGGGTCTGCAGGTGGTTGAAGGCGGCGCCGCGCAGGTCCCGGTTCACCCGGACCTCCGTGGACATGGCGCCGTTGCAGGCAATGAAGTTCATCACCGAGGCGAAAACGATGCCTGCCACATAGATCACAATGTATACCGGCAGGGTGTCCAGGGTTTCGCCTTCGATAAAGTGGTTCAGCGCGTAGCGCTGCAGGAGCGGCAGGCCGATATCCATCACCGAGCCCAGGAGGCCGCAGAAGATCATCGTCAGCAGGATGTTCCGGTACTGCCGGATATAGGGCGCGATCCGCGGAATGCCGAAAAAGGGCAGGGACGCGCTGTCTTTCATGTTATCCATCGTATTTTCCATTATGCCTGCACCTCCTTTCCGTGCATTTCAACAGATGCCGCTTGAATGTTATTAATCTCCCTGTACAGGCCCGGCTGGTTCTTCAGTTCCTCCGGCGTGCCCAGCTGGCTGATCCGCCCGTGGTCCAGCACCAGCACCTTGTCCGCCTTCGATAGGGTCGTGATCCGATGGGAAATCAGGATAATCGTTGCCGTGCCGAATTTCTTTTCCAGCGCCCGGCGGATCTTCGCGTCGGTCTCCGTATCCACCGCGCTCAGGGAATCGTCAAAAATCATAATCGGCGCCTTCTGGGTCAGCATCCGGGCAATGGCCGCCCGCTGCTTCTGGCCGCCGGAGAGCGTCACGCCGCGCTCGCCCACAAAGGTTTCATATCCCTTGGTAAAGCCGGCGATGGTCTCCTCCAGGCAGGCCGCCCGCGCCGCCGCGTACATTTCCTCTTCCGGCAGGTCCTTTTCCGTAATGGACAGGTTTTCCCGCAGGGTCCGGGAAAACAGGAAGGGTTCCTGCAGCACAATGCCGATGTTCCGCCGCAGATGGGCAAGTTTCATTTTCGCGATGTCCACACCGCCGATGGTGATCCGCCCGCAGCCTTCCGGCAGCGGATACAGCCGGTCCAGCAGGTACATCATGGTGCTCTTGCCGGAGCCGGTGCCGCCGAGAATGCCCAGGGTCGATCCGGCGGGAATCTCCAGGTCGATATCGTGGAGCATTTCCGGGCAGCCCTCATAGGCAAAGTTCACATGCTCGAAGCGGATATCCCCGTTCATGGGCGGCGTCACCGCGTCCGGCGCGTCCTTTTCCTCTTCCGCGTCCATGATATAGCCGATCCGGTCGATGCTGACGCCAGCCTTGGACATTTCGCTGATCATCCGGCCCAGCTGGCGCACCGGCCATACCAGCATGCCGTTGTAGCTCACAAAGGCGATAAACTCGCCGCTGGTCATATCCTTCCGCAGGCAGAACACCACGCCGAAAATGATCACCAGCATGATCTGCAGGCCGGACAGGATATCCGCCGAGGTCCAGAAGAAGGCCATCAGGCGGCCCAGCTTTACCCACAGGGAGGTATAGTACGCATTTTTCTCGCCGAAACGGTCCCGCTCATAGCGCTCCCGGCCGAAGGCGCGCACCACGCGCACGCCGGTCAGGTTTTCCTGGGCCATGGCGGAAAGCCGACCCTCCTCCTCGTCGCACTGCTGGAATCCCTTCCGGAATTTCCGGTGGAAAAACAGGGAATACATCACAATAATCGGCAGGGGAATCATGGCGATCAGCGTCAGCTTCACGTTCATGCCCAGCATGAACACCATGCTCATCACCACCAGGATCGCGATGCGGATCAGGCTCGTCATCTGCTCGGAGATGAAGTTCCGGGTCGTGTCGATATCGCTGGTGCAGCGCTGGATGATATCGCCCGTGTGGTTCTGCATATGCCACTGGAAGGGCAGGCGCTCAATATGGCGGTACAGCGTATCCCGCATGGTCTTGACCAGGGTCTCGCTGCCCTTGGTATTCAGGACCCGGAAGCCGTACTGGGCCGCGCACTTGACCACGGCCACCGCCACCACGGCCAGCGCCATAATCCACAGGCTGCCCCGCAGGTATTCCGCGCCGCCGGCAGCTGCCAGCAGGTCCTGGACCACCGGGCTCAGGGTGTCCGCCGGCGCGCCGGAGAGCACCTGGTCCACGGTAATCCGGATGATCTGCGGCGTAATCATATCCGCCAGGGCGGAAACCGCCGCGCAGATCATACAGATGATAAAGAAGGCTTTGCTGCCTTTCAGAAAGCGCATGATCAGCTGCTTCCGGCCGGGCCGGCGGGCAGGTTCCTGCGCGGTTTGAATATTCTCCATGGGAATCGTCTCCTTCAAAAGTCAGGGGGTTTCCGGCTGACTCCGAAAGGGGCATAAAAAGCCCGCTTCCGGTTCTCCGAAAGCGGGCATGTTTCGCGATTCTCAATTACTTCTGCTGTAACGTTCGCATGTAATCGCCGTTACCCGTTCTCCCGTCGCTTTCAGCTCGGGACAACGGACGGCTGAACATGGAACCCTGTTACCAGGTTCTTATTACTTCAGTTCAGCGAAGTACTTGATGGTGCGGACCATCTGGCTGGTGTAGCTGTTCTCGTTGTCGTACCAGGACACGACCTGCACCTGATAGGTGTCGTCGTCGATCTTGGTGACCATGGTCTGGTTGGCATCGAACAGGGAGCCATAGGTCATGCCGATAATATCGGAGGAAACCAGTTTCTCGGTGGTGTAGCCGAAGGATTCAGAGCTCTGGGCCTTCATGGCGGCGTTGATCGCTTCCTTGGTGACGTCCTTGCCCTTGACAACCGCTACCAGGATGGTGGTGGAGCCGGTGGGAACCGGAACGCGCTGGGCGGAGCCGATCAGCTTGCCGTTCAGCTCGGGGATGACCAGGCCGATGGCCTTGGCAGCGCCGGTGCTGTTGGGCACGATGTTGGCGGCGCCGGCACGGGCACGCTGCAGGTCGCCCTTGCGATGCGGGCCGTCCAGGATCATCTGGTCGCCGGTGTAGGCATGAACGGTGGTCATGATACCGCTCTGGATCGGGAAGGTGTCATTCAAAGCCTTGGTCATGGGCGCCAGGCAGTTGGTGGTGCAGCTGGCCGCGGAGATGACCGTGTCTTCGGGCTTCAGGGTGTTGTGGTTGACGTTGTAAACGATGGTGGGCAGGTCATTTCCCGCGGGAGCGGAGATAACGACCTTCTTGGCGCCGGCTTCGATATGGGCTTCAGCCTTGGCCTTGCTGGTGTAGAAACCGGTGCACTCGAGCACGACGTCCACATCCAGGGCTTTCCAGGGCAGGTTCGCAGCCTTGGGCTCGGCGTAGATGGTGATTTCCTTGCCGTCCACTGTGATGGAGCCGGGGACCTTCACGGTCTTGCCGTCTTCTTCAAAAACGGGCTCTTTGGATTCGACGGTGTGCTTGTTCTCGCCGATCACGCCGCAGTAACCCTTCTGAGCGGTATCATACTTGAGCAGGTGAGCCAGCATCGCGGGGCTGGTCAGGTCATTGATGGCGACCACTTCATATCCGGGAGCGCCAAACATCTGACGGAACGCAAGACGGCCAATCCGTCCGAAACCATTAATCGCAACTTTCACTGCCATGGAAAATAACCTCCTTAAAAATCATCGCTTTCGCGGGTTCAGTACCAACGGACATTCTACCTGTTTTTTCTTCGTTTTGCAACATCTTTTTTCAATCTATATGCAAACCCCATTTTTTATTGACTTCATACCTTAATAATGGTATCCTAAGAGTTACGAAGAAAGTTCGTACAAATTCCTGCAAAACCATATTCTGAAGGAGGTCTGTACCCTATGGAAAACATCCCTGTCATCAAACTGGGTCTCGTGGCCGTATCCCGCGACTGCTTCCCCATTGCCCTGAGCGAGAAGCGCCGCGCCGCCATCGCCGCCAAACTGGCGGAGAAAAAGCTGAACTTTGTTGAAATCAAAAAGACCGTCGAAAACGAAAAGGACATGCTGGCCGCGGTGGAAGAACTGAACGCCGCCGGCTGCAACGCGGCCTGCGTTTTCCTCGGCAACTTCGGTCCGGAAACCCCCGAAACCCTGATCGCCGAAAAGTTTGACGGCCCCGTCATGTTCGTGGCGGCCGCCGAAGGCGACGGAGACATGATCAACGGCCGTGGCGACGCATACTGCGGCATGCTGAACTGCTCCTACAACCTCGGCATGCGGCACCTCAAGGGCTACATTCCGGAATATCCCGTGGGCAACGCCGCGGAACTAGCTGACAAGATCGCCGAGTTCTTCCCGATCGCCACGGTCATCGTCGGCCTCAAGAACCTGAAGATCATCACCTTCGGGCCCCGTCCCCAGGACTTCTTCGCCTGCAACGCCCCGATCAAGGGCCTGTATGAGCTGGGCATCGAAATCGAAGAAAACAGCGAGCTGGACCTGCTGGTCAGCTACAAAGAACATGCCGGCGACAAGCGCATTCCCGCCGTCTGCGAAGACATGGCCAAGGAAATGGGCGAAGGCAAGTACTACGCCGATATGCTCGAGCGCATGGCGCAGTTCGAACTGACGCTGCTGGACTGGGCCGAAGCCCACAAGGGCGCCCGCAAGTATGTGGCCTTTGCCGACAAGTGCTGGCCGGCTTTCCCGTCCCAGTTCGGCTTTGAGCCCTGCTACGTCAACAGCCGCCTGGCTTCCCGCGGCATCCCGGTATCCTGCGAAGTGGATATCTATGGCGCGCTGAGCGAATACATCGGCGCCTGCCTGACCGGCGACGCGGTGACCCTGCTGGATATCAACAACTCCGTGCCGGAATACATTTACGACGAAGGCATCAAGGGCAAGTTCGACTACACCCTGCATGACACCTTCATGGGCTTCCACTGCGGCAACACCCCCAGCTGCAAGATGTGCGCGGACCGCGCGGTCAAGTACCAGCTGATCCAGCACCGCCTGCTGGAGCCCGAAGGAAGCGAACCGGACTTCACCCGCGGCACCCTGGAAGGCGACATCGCGGCCGGCCCCATCACCTTCTACCGCCTCCAGTGCGACAGCGACGGCATCGTCCGCGCCTACCTGGCGGAAGGTGAAGTCCTGCCCGTGGCCACCCAGTCCTTCGGCGGCATCGGCATCTTCGCCATCAAGGAAATGGGCCGCTTCTACCGCCATGTGCTGGTGCAGAAGCGCTATCCGCACCATGGCGCCGTTGCTTTCGCCCACTGCGGAAAGCTCCTGTTCGAAGTCTTCAAGTACCTGGGCGTGAAGGACATCGCCTGGAACCAGCCCGCGAACCTGCCCTATCCGACGGAAAATCCCTGGGCATAATTTTTCCTGAACCCTTTGCGGCCGTGATCATCCGATCACGGCCGTTTTCTATTGCGTGGCATTTTACCGGCACATTTGGCCGGTTTTTTACGTTTCAGTGGGGATGATTCTGTTCAAATATGACAATTTTGTAATAAAAATGGGATTGATGTGACAGTTTGGTGTCAGTTTTATTGACATTCCCCGCCGGCTGTGCTATGCTTTGGCAAAGAGATAGCCTTCCGCCGCCTCTCCTCCGGGCGGCTTCACGATAGATTGTCGGTATATCACGGCGCCTGCGCGCCTTCGGTTTCTTTTCCCGGTGGAGGTGAAAGCTTTTTATGAGTCAGTCCTACGACATTACCCATTATTACCACAGCGGTTTCTCCGTTTCCTGCGGGGATACCCTGCTTGTTTTTGATTACTGGCGCGGCGAGGAAGGCGAGCTGACGGAAGAAATGCAGCTCACGCCCGGCTTCATCCGCTCCTGGCCCCATGTGGTAGTTTTCATCAGCCATGAACATATCGACCATCTGGATCCTGTCGTGTTTTCCTGGCGGGATTTGACGGACGTGACCTATATTGTCTCCTCCGATATGCCGGTGGGCACCCGCGGAAAACGGATGGCCCCGGGAGACACCTTTTCCCCGGTGGACGGCGTGGAGATCACCGCTTACGACTCGACGGACCTGGGCGTCAGCTTCCTGGTGGATTTCCGGGGCGTCCGGTTCTTCCATGCCGGGGACCTGAATTTCTGGCACTGGCGGGAAGAATCCACCATGCAGGATATTGAGGAGGCGGACGCGGAATTCCGCAAAGCCGTCGCACCCCTGACTTCCGCAGCCATCGACGTGGCCTTCTTTCCCGTGGATCCCCGGCAGGGCGCCATGTTTGAAGCCGGCGCGAATTACTTCATCCTCAGCGTCAAGCCCCGCATCCTGATTCCGATGCATTATTTCCACCGGGCGGACGTGGCCATGGAATATGCCCGCACCGCCACCTGCCGCTCCACAGAAGTCATTGCGATGCCCGTATTCGGTCAGTCCATGACCCTCACCATCGACGCGGATGGTTACCTCAATATCCAGCTGAAGCAGGAACCGCGTGCAGAAGAAAACACCCGGGCGGTGCAGCCGGTTTCCGGCCCGGCTTTCCCCGGTTCCGCCGGGGAACAGGCCCCCTATCCGGAATCCTATGCGCCTGAACCTTCCGCCGGTTTTGCCGCCGGGGAAACGGTTCGGGAAGAGGATCCTTTCGGCGATTCCGACCTGCCGGTAACCCAGCTGTCCGAAAACGAAGAGGAGGACGTCTGAATCGTTTTGCCTCAACGGTTTTCCACAGTTTTCCACAGGTTATCCACATTCCGCGGCAGGTTTCCACAGATTGCTGTGGGTTTTCAAAACCGTTGATTTTCCTCGCTTCTATCGTTCACGATTTCTCTTTCCCTTATATTTCAACCCTTTGCGCCCTGTGGAAAACACCCGCTTCCATGATATCGGAAGCGGGTGTCATTTTTTGCTTGTAATTTTCGTCATTTTTTGCTCCCAAAAGGGACAGTGATTAGTGGTTAGTGGTTAGTGATTAGGTTTCAGGTGTCAGGTGTCAGGTCTCAGGTGTCAGGTGTCAGGGTTAGTTGGTCAGCGGCGGTCCGTTTGGTAGTCATCCTGAACGAAGTGAAGGATCTCCTCCATTTGCAAACTTATCCAACCGCTAAAGCTTTCTCTATAGACAATGCATACAGCCACCTTTCCTTCACCTTCCGTCCGGTCAGGCTTTCCAGCGCCGTGGCATACCAGGCCATCTGCGGCCGGTAATGATCCGCAAAGGCCGCTTCATCCTCAATCCGGTCCGTTTTATAGTCCAGCAGGATCCATTCGCCATCCTCCAGGAATACGCAGTCCATCACGCCCTGCACCAGCATATGCTGCTCCTCCCGCAGGAGATTGAAATTCCACTCCCGGTGAACCTCCGGGCTGCTCAGCATCCGCTGCCCGAGCTCCGACAGGAAAAACTTTGCCACGGCCTCCACGCTGACCACATCCGCCTCGTCCGGCTGGTATACGCCGGCTTCCCGCATGCTTTCCAGCTGCTCCGCCAGGATGGGTTCCGGATTTTCCTGCCCGCGGAGCTTTTCCAGGTCCGCCAGCGACAGGAACCGGTGGATCATCGTGCCGCGCCAGGCGCCTTGTTTTTCGGGCGGCGGCACCATAAAGGCCGGATACGGCCCGGTATCGTATTTCCTGAGCGCCGCGGAAAACCGCTCCGGCATCCGTTTGTCCTCCGGTGTTTCCTCTTCCCGGTCCAGCCGGTCAAGTTCATTTTCCGCGCTGCGGATCAGGGCCGTCACCGACTTTTTCGCCATCCGTTCCGGCTCCGGATCCGGCTGCGAATCTTTCCACAGGTCATCCACAGGGGATTGCGAAAGCAAGGAATTCAGCCAGTTCTCCAAATTGTGGAAAACTTTTTCGTTTTCCACATTTTGCTGTTGATTTTCGTCAAAAACCCTTATATTCCAAGGCTTCCCGGCTTGTGCACAACCTGTGGACAATTTTTCCGCATCCTTCAGCGCCGGCACAATCCAGTCCAGGTAATCCACCGCCGACATCACCCGGGCCACGCCCGCGGGCATCTGCCATCCCGGCCGGTCCTCCGATACGCCCGCCAGGAACATCCGCTCCTGCGCCCGGGTCAGCGCCACATACAAAAGGCGAATCCGTTCCGCCCGCTCCTCCTGCTCCTGCTTCCATTCAAAGATCCGGTCCGCCGCTGTTTTCCTGGATACCCGGTGACGGGGCTGCTTATACCGGAGCGTCAGTCCCAGCTCCGCGTCCAGCGCCACCTGGCCTTCCTGCTTTCCCTTCATGGACCGGTCCAGCCCCAGGCAGAAAACCACGGGGAACTGCAGCCCCTTGGATTTATGCATGGTCATGATCCGCATCACGTCGTCGCCTTCCGCCAGCGGCGCCGCGGCCCGCTGGTCCGTTCCGCCTGAGCGGGCGGATACATATTTCAGGAAATCCCGGATCGTATATACGCCGGCGCCTTCCGCGTCCACCGCCTGCCGGCAGATGATCCGGAGGTTCTGCTGCGCAGTCCGGCCCGAAGCGGACGCGCCGGCCATCGCGTACTGCAGCGAATCGCTGGAAAGGTGATACAGGAACGTGGCCAGGTTCGTCACTTCCGCCATATCCCGCCAGGCCCGGATTCTGTCCTGCGCTTCCCGGCAGCGGTTCCCGACCGGCGTATCCGCTTCCGCGCATTTCCGGAATGCCTGCCAGAAGGGAACGTTCTTTCCCGGATCCGCCAGGCGCACCCGGGCCAGTTCCTCTTCCGTAAAAAAGAACGGCGCATTGCGCAGGCTGGCAATCAGCGGCAGGTCCCTGAATTCATTTTCAATCGTTTCCAGCAGCTGCAGGAAGGTTTTCACTTCCGGCTGCTCGTAGAAATCCGCCCCGCCGTCAAAGAACACCGGAATGCCCCGCTTCGAAAGCGCCTCCGACAGTTCCGCGCCGTCCACGCTGACTTTCTGCATTAGGATCACCATATCCCGGTAATGGAATCCTTCCTCCCGCAGCTCCAGCGCGTTTTTCGCCACATAATTGGCCAGCGCGTCGATCCGCGTCATATCCTCCTTCGGCGCCAGGATGTCCACCATCACGGGATGATACCCTTCCGCCTCCCGGCCCGGAATCAGTTCCTCCCGGGGCGTATAGTCCATCTCCGCAGTCTCTTTCCGCATAATATCCCGGAAGACCGTGTTGGCTGTTTCCAGAATCTCCGGCCTGGAACGGAAATTGGTCTGCAGGTCCAGGCAGTCGCCTTCGTTTTCCGGATTCAGGTATTCTTCCTTCCGGCGCATAAACAGCGTCGGATCCGCCCGGCGGAACCGGTAGATGCTCTGCTTGACATCCCCGACCATGAACAGGTGGCTGTCTTTTCCGCCCAGCGCCTGGATGATCACGTCCTGCACAGCCGAAACATCCTGGCATTCATCCACAAACACATACCGGTACCGCTGCTGCACCGATTTCCGGAGATCCGGGTCCTTCAGAATGGCCAGCGCCTTGTGCTCCAGGTCGTTGAAATCCAGCACCCGCATTCCGGCCTTGCTCTTTTCATACTCCTCCCGGGTCCGGAGCACCAGTTTCCGCAATCCCTGCAGGGATTCCCGGATGTTGCCCAGGTCCTCTTCCGCCCGGGCCGGATCCGGAAACACCAGGGACAGGATATCCTCATTGATCGCCTTCAGCTTATCCCGGAGCCCGCCGTACCGTTCCTTCCAGTCGATTTCCAGGGATGTCAGCTTGGTTGCAGCCGGCAGGCGCATAAACGGCCGGTTCAGATCCTCCGGCGAGGCTTCCCCCTGATTCAGCCATGATTGTTTCACGTGAAACAATGCTTCGTCCGCTTTCCATACTGCCCGGTAGGCCTCCAGATGCTCCTCTTCCTCAAACATCCGGAACTGGGTCCGGAGAATCGCCATGGCCGCCTGCATTCGTTCCCGGACAATCCTGTCCATCGTCCGGAACCAGGGATGGGTTCCGTCCACATATTCCGGAATATCCGCGCAGGCATCATTCAGCCAGCCGGCGGGATCCGGCAGGGACATCATAAAAATATAAACCCGGCGGACAATGTCTTCCGCCTGGTTTTTGTCAAAGCGCTGCCGGAATACATGAAAGTCCGCATCACTATCCGCCATCAGGCCGTTGCAGGCCGCCCGGAAGGCTGCGGAAAACAGGCTGGCCTCCATCCCGCCGTCGCAGATCCGGAACAACGGATCCACATGGACCGACTGGAACTCCTGCCGGATCAGGTGCTGGCAGAAGGAATGGATGGTGGCAATCTCCATCATATCGATTTTTTCATAGGCATTCCGGACCGTTTCATATTTCCGGTCGTCCCGCAGCCGGTTTCGGATCTTTTCCTTCATTTCGGAAGCCGCTGTATTAGTGAAGGTGACCACCAGGAAAGATTCCGGATCGGATCCCTCCCGGATCATCCGGACAATCCGTTCCACCATCACAGCCGTTTTACCGCTGCCGGCCGCGGCAGAACAGATCAGCCTGCGCTCCCCGGACTGTATGACCATTTTCTGTTGTGCTGTCCAGTTCGTCATCTGTTCTCCTCCGGCAAAATTGTTTCACGTGAAACAATTTATGTAAAGTCAGGTTCCGCCGTTTCCTTCAGGACCATCGGCCGGCCCGGGCTGGTCTCCTCCACCCGGGCTTCCCCGTTTCCCGAAGTCACATGATAAACCCGGGGCGCCATGTCCAGTTCCAGGTCCGTTTCATCCGTACAGGTAATGAAGGTCTGGTAATCGCTGATTTCCGAAACAAGCCGCATCCGGCGGTTCTTGTCCAGTTCGCTCATCACATCGTCCAGCAGCAGGACCGGCGCGTCCCCGCCGATCTTCTTCAGCACCTTCATCTGGGCCAGCTTCAGGCTCAATGCCGCTGTCCGGATCTGTCCCTGGCTGGCAAACACCTTCATATTCTTTTTATTCAGGGACAGGTTCAGGTCATCCCGGTGGGGGCCGGCGGACGTCACACCCAGCCGGATATCGTCCTCCCGGTTCTCCGCCATCTGCCGGCAAAAGGCTTCCTCCACGGATGCTTCTTCCCGGAGGGAGGAATGATATCCGATCCGGAAATCTTCGTTTTCAAGCCCGGAGATATTCCGGTATGTTTCCGAAGACAGCTCGCTCAGCAGGTCAATCACTTTTTTCCGCTCCGCCACGATCACCGCCGCCGGCGCTGCCATGGCCTGCTCAAACACTTCCAGCACCTTCCGGCTGCCCCCGCTGCCGCTCCGCATATCCCGAAGCAGGGCATTCCGCTGTTCGAGCCCGGACCGGTACTGCTGAAGCGCAATAAAATATCCCCGGTTGATCTGGCTGATCATCATATCCAGGTAGCGTCGCCTGACGGAAGGCCCTTCCCTGATCAGCCCGAGATCCTCCGGAGAAAAGATCACACACTGAAGGCAGCCCATCATATCGGAAAACCGCTGGATTTTCCGGGAATCGATCATGATGGTCTTTTTATTTATTTCGTTAGGTACCAAACGAACAGAAATTTTTCGCCGGACCCCGCCGGCAAGCACCGTCACATCACATACGCCGAAGCTTTCCCCGATCCGGACGACGCTCTGGTCGCTCGTCACCCGGTGGCTCTTGCCCAGCGCACAGTAATGAACGGCTTCCAGCAGGTTGGTCTTACCGGATCCGTTTGCGCCGAAAAAGAGATTCACTCCTTCGTGCGGAAGGAGTGTCATCTCCCGGTAATTCCGGAAATTGCGCAGCGTGATCTCTTCGATTCTCATGGGTTATTCATTCTTACTGGAAAACGCGGACCGGCAGGATCAGGTAGATATAATCGTCGCCGTTCTGGGGTACCACCACACAGGGGCTGACGCTGGAATTGAACTTCATGCACAGGTTATCGTCCGACACATTGCGGATCACATCGGTAATATAGCGTGCGTTGAAGGCGATATCCACGGGATCGCCCACCAGGGACGCTTCCATTTCTTCTTCCACGTCGCCCAGTTCCGCATTGGAGGTAATCTTCAGCACATCCTCCCGGAAGCTCATCTTAATCAGGTTGTTCTTGCCTTCCCGGGCCATCAGGCTGGCACGGTCAATGGCGTCCTGCACGCTGGCGCGGTTGGCGCGGGCTTCGGACTTGAACTCCGTCGGCAGGATCCGGCGGTAATCGATATATTCCCCGGCCAGCAGCACGCTGGACATCCGGATATTCCCGAAGGTGCACTGCATCCGGTTCTGGTTGAACAGCATGGTGCAGAACGCGTCATCGTCCGGCAGGATCCGGGCCAGCTCATTCAGCACTTTTCCGGGAATAATGGCCTTAACCACATCCATTCCGTCCGGCAGTTCAAAAGGCTGGAACAGTTTCTGCATCGCCAGGCGGAATCCGTCCAGCGCCACCATCCGCGCTTCACTCCGGCTGACTTCCAGCAAGCTCCCGGTCAGGATCTGGCGGCTTTCATCCGTTGCGATGGCAAACACGACCCGGGTAATCATATCCTTCAGCTTTTTCTGCGGAATCTTGACCTGGGAGCCGGATGTGAGTGGCCTGATTTCCGGATATTCCGCCGCGTTCATGATGGCCAGGTTGCTCCGGTTCTTCATGCAGCGGATCATGGCTGTGCGGTTATCCGTAATGGAAATGCTGACCGTTCCGGAAGGCATTTTCCGGATCAGTTCGGTAAACAGCCTTCCCGGCAGCACCGCCTGGCCTTCTTCCTGAATGGAAGCGGCATTCGTATACTCAATCACCAGCGACCCGTCGGAACACGTCATCTGAACCCGGTTATCCTCTGCGGAAATCAGTACGCCTTCCAGAATCTGTTTGGACGGCCTGGCGGAAAGCGCACGGGTGACAGTGTTCAGACCTTCGAGCAGGTCCTGGGCGTTCATCGAAAAAATCATGCTGGGTTCCCTCGTTTCGTCGAAAAGTAAAAGATAATATTGGATATATATAATTCAGTTCGTCATCGTCATAGGCGCTGTGGAAACTGTGGATAACTGCTGCGCCTTCGGAGATGCGGGAAAGATACCCATTTGTTTTCTGTGGAAAACATGCCGGATTATCAACAGCTCTTCCGGAATATATTCCATAACCACCCCGGAAATTCCTTCTTTTAGTCCGGAATCCGGATCCGCCCGGGAGTTATTTCCGGAACCGTCCACTGATATAACAGAAAAACAGCGGTTTTTATCCCCCGTTTTCACAGAATTCACAGCGCTGTGAATAACATGCTGTGGAAATCCCCTGTTACATCGTCGTGAAAACGGATTTGTTCTTCGTGAAATAGTCCACGGCGGAAAGCAGCGTCATCGCCACCACGATTACCGTCATCGCAATCATATACCAGGTTTCAAACACATGCATGTTCAGCATGATGCAGGCAATGATCAGGATCATCTGGCAGGTGGTTTTGATTTTGCCGAACATGCTGGCGGCAATCACCTTGCCCTGGCCGACAGCCACCATCCGCAGCCCGTCCACCGCCAGTTCCCGGCTGAGGATCACGATAATGATCCAGGCTTCCATCTGCCGGCGGTGCAGGAGCATGATCAGCGTGGTCAGCACCAGAAGTTTGTCCGCCACGGGATCAATAAACTTCCCGAAGTCCGTCACCAGGTTATGCTTGCGGGCAATATGGCCGTCCAGGTAGTCCGTAATCGACGCGATCATGAACAGGATCCCCGCGGCGATCCGGCAGCCGTCGTTTTCCAGGTACAGCAGCACCACGATCACCGGGATGCACATGACCCGCATGATGCTCAGTTTGTTCGGCAGATTCACAGCATTTTCCCCCTCAGGTCATAGGCATCCGCCCGGGTAATCTCCACCGGGATAAACTGCCCGGCTTCCGGCGGCGTCTGTCCGCAGTCCACGATAATTTCCCCGTCCGTTTCCGGCGCTTCCCGGCTGCTGCGGCCCAGGCAGGTCCCGTCGTTTCCGGTATCGGTCACCAGCACCTGTTCCACCATGCCGACGCGCTCCCGGTTCCGCTTCAGGGAAATTCCCTGCTGCAGCGTCATCAGGCGGTCATAGCGTTCCTGTTTGATTTCATCCGGCACCTGGTCCGGCATATCAGCAGCCGGTGTGCCTTCCTCCGGTGAGAACATGAACGCGCCCAGCCGGTCAAACTCCGTTTCTTCCACAAAGTCCAGCAGTTCTTTAAACTGGTCTTCCGTCTCCCCCGGGAAACCGACGATCAGGCTGGTCCGGAGCGTCAGGCCCCGCTCCCGCGCGCCGCGGACGCAGCGGAGGATATCCTCCCTTGTTCCGCGCCGGCGCATACTTTTCAGTAAGGCAGCATTGATATGCTGCAGCGGAATATCCAGGTACGGGCAGATGTTTTCGGTTTCCGCCAGCACGTCCAGCAGTTCGTCGCTGGTTTCATCCGGATAGCAGTAGAGCACCCGGAGCCAGTCCACGCCGTCGATTCCGGCGGCTTTTTTCATCAGCGCCGGCAGGGCGGAATGGCGCTGCCAGTCCGTTCCGTACCGGGTGGTATCCTGGGCCACCAGGATATGCTCCCGGACGCCGCCGGATGCCAGCTGCCGGATTTCATTCAGGATATCCTCTTCCTTCCGGCTGCGGTACGGTCCGCGGATCAGCGGAATCGCGCAGAAGGCGCAGCGGTTGGAGCAGCCCTCCCCGATCCGCACATAGGCGGAATAGAACGGGGTGGTCAGCACGCGGCTGTGCTCCAGGTAGGAATGATCGTCCTGGCAGCGGCTGATCCGCTTTCCGGCCAGGGCGGTATCGATCGCGTCCGGCAGGGTGGCATACTGGTTCACGCCCAGCAGCAGGTCGATCTCCGGCATCTCCTTCAGCAGGTCCTTTTCATACCGCTGGGCCAGGCAGCCGGTGACTACCAGCAGTTTGCACCGGCCGGATTTTTTATATTCCGCCATTTCCAGAATCGTATTGATGGATTCTTCCTTCGCGGAATCAATGAATCCGCAGGTATTGACCATCAGGATGTCCGCTTCGGCCGGGTCCGGAGTGAACACATATCCCCGGTCCTTCAGCAGGCCCAGCGCCGTTTCGGTATCTACCCGGTTTTTGTTGCAGCCCAGCGAAACCACGCCCACAGAAAAAGCCGTAAGGCATTCCTCCTCCCTGGTTGTTCCGTATCAGACGAAAGCCAGTATACCATGAATCCGCTTTTTTGAAAAGAATGGACAGAAAAGAGTTGTTTCTTATATAATAAATACAAATGTCAAAGAATCCGGGAAACGGAAAGGAAGCGCCGATATGAAGGATATCTTTCTGATTGTGGACGGAAACAGCCTGGTTCACAGGGCATTCCACGCCCTGCCCCTGATGGACGCGGACGGCGTGTATACCAACGCGGTGTACGGTTTCCTCAGCATGCTGCTGAAGGTGATCCGGGAAGAAAACGCCCAGTACCTGGCGGTCTGCTTTGATGAGCACGGGCCTACCTTCCGCCACACGGTGTATACAGAATACAAAGCCGGACGGGCGGCCACCCCGCCGGAGCTGAGACAGCAGTTCGGCACGATGTACACCCTGCTGGATGACATGGGTATCCACCGGTTCTCCCTCCAGGGCTGGGAGGCGGACGACCTGCTGGGCACACTGAGCCTGCAGGCCGCGGAGCAGGGCGTGACGCCGCTGCTGCTGACCGGGGACCGGGACGCCCTGCAGCTGGTGGGCGGCGGAACGGAGCTGATGTTCACCCGGAAAGGCATTTCCGAAACCATCCGGTTCACGCCGGAAAAGGTCTATGAGGAATACGGATTCACGCCGGCCCAGGTGACGGACTGGAAAGGCCTGGCGGGCGATTCCAGCGACAATATTCCCGGCGTGCCCGGCGTGGGCGACAAGACGGCGGTCAAACTGCTGCAGGAATACGGCACGCTGGAAAACGTGCTGGACAACGCCGGAAACATCAAAGGCAAGCTGGGCGAAAAGCTGGCCACCTGGGCGGACCAGGCGCGGTTTTCCAAACAGCTGGCTACCATCCGGCGGGACGCGCCGGTGGACTTTAAGCTTTCAGCCTGCGCCTTGCCGGATCTGAAGCAGGGCATTCCCGCCCTGAAAAAACTGAAGCTCTTCAGTATTATCAAGCGGATTGAAGGCGGCGGGGATGAGGCAAAGCCGGCATCCGCCGCGCAGGCAGCGGCCGGGGAAATCACCCGGCCGGACATGAAGCTGCTTTCCTTCCGGGAGGCGGACGTGCTGCAGACGCCGGACGAACTGGCCAAATGGCTGAAGGACGCGGAAACGGAAGACGGCGAACTGTGCCTGTGGATGGATGAGACGGCGGTGATGCTGGCCAAGGAAAGCGGAAAGCGCGCGGCGGTCACGCTGGGGGGCGACCTGCTGAATCCCGGCATGGATCCGCTGGAGGTGCTGGGCCTGCTGGCGGAAGCAATACGGAAGGGCGACGCCGTGGTGCACGACGGGAAAGCCTGGCTGAAGCGGCTGGACCGGGCGGGACTGGCGCTGCCGGAAACCTTCGGCTGGGATACAATGCTGGCGGCCTACCTGCTGAATCCCCAGGAGAAGAGCTACCGCCTGAAGGCGCTGTGCCCGGACCTGCCGGACGACGCGGCGACGCTGTGCTCCCTGGCGGTATGGCAGAAGGCGCAGATTGCCTCGGACGGCATGATGTCCCTGATGAAGGACGTGGAAATGCCGCTGAGTTTTGTGCTGTTCCGGATGGAAAAGGCGGGATTCTCCGTGGATACGGAATTTCTGCGGGAACTGGGCAAAAAATACGCGGCGGAAATTGATCAGCGCAGGAACGAAGTGATCGCGGCCTCCGGCGGCGAAACCTTCAACCTGAACAGTCCGCAGCAGCTGGGCGACGTGCTGTTTGAAAAAATGAAACTCCCCCACGGGAAAAAGACCAGCAAGGGGTATTCCACATCGGCGGAAGTGCTGGAGGGCCTGCGCTTTGACGCACCGGAGGTCATCGAGCCCCTGCTGCGCTACCGGCAGCTGGCCAAGCTGAACGGTACCTATGTGGAAGGCCTGCTGCCGCTGGTGGACGGAAACGGCCGGGTGCATTCTACCTTTGATCAGACGGCCACTGCCACCGGGCGGCTGTCCTCCTCCGAGCCGAACCTGCAGAACATTCCCGTCCGCACGGAGGAAGGAAAGGAAATCCGGCAGGCGTTCCTGCCGAAGGCAGGCTGGATCCTGCTGGACGCGGACTACAGCCAGATCGAGCTGCGGCTGATGGCGCATTTTTCCGGGGACGAGGCGCTGCTGGATGCTTTCCGGAACGGCGAGGATATCCATACCCGCACGGCGTCGGAGATTTTCGACGTGCCGAAGGACTGGGTCACGCCGGAACTGCGCAGCCGGGCCAAGGCGGTGAACTTCGGCCTGATCTACGGCATCAGCGGGTTCGGCCTGAGCCGGAATACCGGCGTCAGCCGCCGGGAGGCCGCGGAGTTTATCGAAAAATATTTCCGGAAGTATCCGGGCGTCAAACGGTTCATGGATGAGTTTGCGGCGGAAGGAATCAAAAACGGCTATGCGAAAACGCTGCTGGGCCGGCGGCGTTACCTGCCGGAACTGCAGAGCACGAAGGCGCCGGTGCGGGAGTTCGGCAAGCGCGCGGCGATGAACACGCCGGTGCAGGGCACTGCGGCGGATATCATCAAGCTGGCCATGGTCCGGGTGGACCGGATGCTCCGGGAGGCGGGCATGCAGAGCCGGCTGATCCTGCAGGTGCATGACGAACTGCTGCTGGAGTGTCCGCCGGAGGAAGCGGAAAAAGCCGCGGATATTCTGCGGGAAGCCATGGAAGGCGCCATGCAGCTGAATGTCCCCCTCGTCGCCGAAGTCCACCAGGGCGTCAACTGGGCCGAGGCGAAGTAGGTGTCAGGTGACAGGTCTCAGGTGTCAGGAGAATGGCAGCCCGCAAGAACGGTCATCCTGAGCGCAGCGAAGGATCTCCTTCGTTTGACTTTTCTCTGATTCGGTGATACATTATGTCCGTTTTGTATTGTATTGTAACGGGAGGGACGTAAGACATGCTGGAATTTAAATTCGACACACAGCTGCTGATTGAAGGCAAGGACCTGGATGAGGACGCCATCAACGATTATTTCACCAACAACTTCAAAGGCGACTGCCTGCTGGCCGTCGGCGATGACGAACTGATCAAGATCCACTATCATACCAACGAGCCCTGGAAGGTGCTGGAATACTGCGCTTCCCTGGGAGAGATCTACGACGTGGTTGTGGAAAACATGGAACGCCAGGAACAGGGACTGAAAGGTTAATATGAGCAGACTGGGAGACCTGATCCGCACCGAGCGGATCCGGCAGAAGCTGACCACCAAGCAGGTGGCCAAAAAATGCGGCGTCAGCGAAAGCTACCTGGCGGCGGTGGAGGCCGGCACCCGGATCATCGCGGACGACCAGGCCCGGCGGATATTGAAAACCATCGGCCTCAAACAGCAGAACGAGGCGGAATTCACGCTGGACGATATCGCCGTGACGGTGGACCTGGCGCAGGTGCAGCCCCGCCTGGCGGAAGCTGTGAAAAAACTGCCGAAAAAGGAGGAAGCCGAACTGGCAGCCTCCACGGATGACGAAGGCGTTGCCGGCAGCGTCTGGCTGGACGCGTTGCAGAGCGTGCTCAAGCGGGTGCCGGTGATGAACGCGGTCATGAAACCCGTATCCTACCGGCTGGTGCCGGTGGAAAACGGGCGGATCGAAGGCGCGAATCCGGACAAGGTATTCTTCTATCTGGCGCCGGATGATAGCATGCGCGGCTTCCGGATCCACAAGGGCGACATCGTGCTGACCGTTCCGGCCCAGAGCCCGGTGGACGGCGCGGTGATGCTGATGAACTACAAGGAGCACCGGTATCTCCGGAAGATCAAAATCCTGGATGATCGGAATGTGCTGCTCCAGGCTTACGACCGGGCGTACGAAGCGGAAACCGTGCCGATCAGCGATATCGGCTTCCTGGCCCGCTGCGTGCAGGTCATCTTTGAACTGTAATTTAAACCCCTTCAGTTGATTTGAGCTGAAGGGGTTTCGTGTATCTATGTCTCTTTTTCCGGATTATATGGGTTTCGATCTGCTTCGACCCCAATCGGGCCGAAGGGGTTCAGGGGCCCAGGCCACAGTGCGGCCTGCGTTGGATTCGATCGGAAAGCCCCATGGTTATATCATCTTTAATTTCATATGATTTCGATTATCATTCGGATTGACCCCAATCGGGCCGAAGGGGTTTAAGGGGGCGATCGGAAAGCCCCCTTATTAAATCCGCTTTGCTTCCATATAATACCGCTTTTCGTCGGCTTCCCCCATCGAGAACGTTTTCCTCGGCAGCACGCCGAGCTTTTTCACATCCTCAAAGAACGTATGCTTGTCAATCTCCGGCAGCAGGAATCCCATGCATCCCTTGCCCCCGGCCAGCGTCCGCAGGGACTGCTCCCCATGGATATAATCAATCTCCACATTCGGATGCTTCGCCAGGTATTCATCCAGGAACAGCTGCACCGTTTCACAGGGAATATCGCCTTCCGGATTTCCGATGACCACCGGCTCCTCTCCTTCCGGGGAAACCACGGTGAACCGGTGCCCTTCGCCGGATTCCGACAGCGTCATGCCGCGGACGGAGGCGTACTTCCGCCAGGCGTCCATCACTTCGCCGTGCTGCACGCCGGTGAGCACCCGGTGAATTGGCTCAAACAGCAGGGCGTTGTCGTGAATATTCACGATTTCGCACAGCGCAAACCGGGCGGGATGCGTTTCCCGTTCCGCCTCCGGCATGGTATCCCGGATTTCGTTCCAGTAGGCCTTGGCGGTGGCGAGGCTGTGGTTGCCGTCGCCGACAGCCAGCAGCAGCGGATCATTCCCCAGCCGGTCCAGCAGCGCGTTCAGGCTCTTTTCCACATGGCCGAGGTTTTCCTCCCCTTCCACGGCCCAGCCGGCCAGGTGGCCGCCGTTCATCATCAGGTCAAAGTCATACAGCTTCCTCAGGGAATCCTTCTTCGCCTGCAGCGGCTCCAGCACGGTCCGTTCCGGATCGTCGATCAGAATCATGATATGGGTCAGTTCCACCGGCGCGCCGCGGCGGATTACCAGCCGCGGGGGCAGTCGGGAGGCAATGGTCTGTTCGGTGGGCCGGATCAGCGGCAGGGAGCCTTTTTCAAAAGAATACTGCTCCAGGTCCACGGCGCATACCAGGCCCAGCCGCTTTCCGGCGGGCACCGTGCGCTCGCACAGTACGAATCCGGGATTCACCGCCGGCACCAGCATGCCCTTGCGAAGATATTCCGCCATGGCGGCATGGATTTCCGGAATCCGCTGCTCGCTGTGCTTCAGGTCGTATTCCGGCAGGATCAGCCGCAGCGCGGACGGCGCATCTCCTGCAGTTTCATACGCCTTCAGCCAGTATTCCGGCTCGGAGGTGTACTGGTCGCAGGCGACGCAGGCCCAGGTTTCCGGTTTCACATCCGGCGCGGGCAGCAGGATTTCCGCCGGCCGGATTCCGATTTTTTCAAAAGACACAGGTCATTCCCCCTTCTGCAGTAGCATACCATATATATGAGGAAGGCGCACCGGTTTTTCCCGGGAAAACAGCATCAGAACATCTTCCGGGAAAGCAGCGCCACGTTTTCAACGCCATCTTGATTGTCCAAACTCAATTCGTCTTTCCCGTCAATGATCGGAAGCCGGAATTTGATTGACTTCAACCATTGCCCATTAGGTTGCGGAGTTTCATGAATATGTATTTCCGCAATCAGTGCTTGAAGCACTTCCTGGCGTTCTTTATCGGTCAATACAGCATAAAGCTTTTCAAATTGAGAAAGAATCCGATAGATGTTATCCGCGCGGACTTTATCTTCCTCAATGGCTTTCTTTTTTGCCCTTGCATCAATCAGTTCCGATTCAGCCTGCTCAATTTTATCATACATATGGTATAAACGTTCATCAAGATCGGCTTTGATCTGGACATAGTGCTTGTCATCGGGATCAAGATTGTCAATTTCGTCGATCAGGTTTGCCTTTGTCAGATGATATTGACGAAGGTGCTTTTCGTGCGTGATGATTTCCTGTTCAAGCACAGAAGTATCCACTTTCATGGCTATTTTTTGCTGCATCAGTTCTGAAAATCTGGGATTGCTGACCAGTTTGATGATGATTTCATTGATGGCATGATCCATCAGTTTTTCAGGAACCTGTTTTTTATATTCACATTTATGGCCGCGATCCATGCGGCGATGCTTGCAACCGTAATAGTAAAACGGATTATTTAAAGTGCCGTCCTTTTTCCGTTTCGTGGATTTATTTCCATACATGGCAGCGCCACATACAGGGCAGCGAATCAAAGTAGTCAGAAGATGGACATGAGTATTAGGAGTAGGATTAACTTTCTCGTATTTCTTAGCCTGGGCGGTCAGCTTAACCTGAGCGGCTTGCCATAGTTCTTCTGAAACTATACCCTCATGCAGGCCATCCACCAGGAGATAATCGTCGCTCCAAACAATCTGGTATTCATTCCTTGTTCCGTAAACCTTTTCTGTTTTTCTTCTTCCGTAAGCAATTTTGCCACAGTAGACAGGATTCCGCAGAATTTGGCGGATCAGATTTGCATTGAATAAAGTGGAAGTTCCGTTATCGCGTTGTATTTTACGGATGCCATGATTCTCAAGATAACGGGATAGTCCATTTGATCCGATTTCAGAATTGACATATCGATCATAAATGATTCGGATTGCTTCGGCTTCAGCTTCGTTGATTTCTAATTTTCCATCTTTTAGTGAGTACCCATATGGAGCAAAACCGCCATTCCAACGGCCTTCACGGGCTTTTTGAATACGGCCTTCCATCGTTTGGATACGTATATTTTCTCTTTCGATTTCCGCTACAGCGGAAAGGACGGAGATCATAAGCTTTCCAGCGTCTTTGGAGGAATCGATACCGTCCTCTACACAGATCAGGTTGACATCATAATCCTGCATA
>JAFROK010000042.1 GCA_017429695.1 Clostridia bacterium
ATGTTGCCGAACACCTCGTCCGCGTCGTGCTCGTCCGCGCCGTGGTGATGGTGATGATGGTGATGGTGCTCGTGGCCGTGATGTTCATGATGATGTTCATGTTCATGCTCATCCCCGTCACCGTCATCATTGTCGTCATCGTCGTCATCATCTTCCAGCGGCGCGAAGTAAATCGGCTTGCCGTTTTCAATGACTTCCAGCATGAAGTCCGGCGTCATATCGTCCCAGGGCGTGGTGATGATCCGGGCATCGGGGTGTGCTTCGGCGATCAGCAGGCGGCTCTTCTCCACCCGGTCCGCGTCCAGCAGCTGGGTGCGGCTGAAGATCACGGTGGAGGCGCTCTTGACCTGGTCCAGGAAGAATTCACCGAAGTTCTTCATATACATGCGGCACTTTCCGGCGTCCACAACGGTGGCGCTGCCGCCGACTTCGATTTCGGGATGGCGCTCCTTTGCCTTTTCCACGGCAGACAGGATCTCGCTCAGCTTGCCGACACCGGTGGGCTCCACCAGGATCCTGTCGGGATGGTAGGTGTCGATCAGCTGATCCACCGCGGCCTGGAAATCTCCGGCCAGGGTGCAGCAGATGCAGCCGGCGTTGAGCTCGGTTACTGTGATACCGGCATCTTTCATGAAGCCGCCGTCAATACCGATTTCGCCGTATTCGTTTTCCAGCAGCACGACTTTTTCATTGCGGAGGCTGCCGGTGAGCAGTTTCCGGATCAGGGTGGTTTTTCCCGCACCCAGGAACCCGGAAATGACATTGATTTTTACCATATGCGTTCCTTCTTTCCTGCCGGTGCGGTGATATGTTGACCGCCGGCTTCCCTTATATAACTCACATTGCGGAAATCGTCAAGTTTTTTCCTTATTATTATAAAGACTGTAACTCCGTGTTATTCCTGCGCGGTACGGGAACAGACACGGCCAGAAATGACAAAAAGTACAAACAAAATACGCAAATTATCCGGATGATACTTGCACCAGGGCTTCATATCAGATAAAATAGACCAAGATTTTGCCGGAAACCCCGGCAGCAAAAAACAGGAGGGATTATATCCATGAAGAAACTGATTGCTCTGATGATGTGTGCCCTGCTGGTGTTTGGCATGATGTCCTTTGCCAGCGCCGACGGCTACAAAATCGCCATCATGACCGGCACCACCTCCCAGGGTGAAGAGGAGTACTACGCCGCCAAGACGCTGGCAGAACAGTATCCCGGCGTCGTGCTGCACGACACCTATCCGGATGCCTTCTCCTCTGAAGTGGAAACCACCATTTCCAAGCTGATCGCTTTCGCGAACGATCCCGAAGTGAAATCCATCATCTTCGTTCAGGCCGTTCAGGGCGCTACCGCTGCCTTCACCCAGATCCTGAATGAAATGGGCCGCGATGACATCCTGCTGATTTCCGGTGTTCCCGCCGAAGATCCGGCTGACATCTCCGCTGCTTCCGACATCGTGCTGGCCAATGACGAAATCGGCTGCGGCTACCAGGTGGCTGACCTGGCTCATAACTGGGGCTGCGACGTGCTGGTACACTACTCCTTCGCCCGCCACCTGTCCTACGAGACCATCGTTGCCAAGCGCGACGCCATGAAGCTTGCTGCCGAAGCTTACGGCATCGAGTTCGTGGAACGCGACTGCCCGGATCCCACCGGTGACGCCGGCATGTCCGGTGCGCAGGCGGCTGTGCTGGAAGACATCCCGAAGGTCATGCAGGAATATGAAGGCAAGAAAGTCTGCTTCTACTGCACCAACTGCGGCCTGCAGGTGGCCCTGCAGCAGGCGATTGTGAACGAGCCCAACGCCTACTATGCGCTGCCCTGCTGCCCCAGCCCCTATCACGGATTCCAGGAAGCGTTCGGCCTGACCGCCACCTACGGCGATATCGACGGCGCGATCAAGAACCTGGCTGAGTTCCTGAACAATAATAACGCCATCGGCCGCTTCTCCACCTGGGCGCTGCCCGTGAACATGTCCATGATCAATGCCGGATTCCTCTACTCTGTGGAATACGCAGAAGGCCGGACCAACGGCAAGGTCGATATGGACGTGCTGAACAAGTGCTTCACGGAAGCCACCGGCGGTGAGATCGAACTGGGCGCTTACCAGGATCAGGATGGCAAGACCTATGACAACTACCTGCTGATCGCTCTGGATCCCATCGATTTCGCGGACTGGCTGGAATAATTCATTCCGGTTTCTGATCTGACGGGAAGGGCTGCCCGGTATCGCCGTTCGGAGTACTCCGGGCGGCCTTTCCCTGTTTTTGAGTTCACAGTTGTCAGCTAACAGTTATCAGTTATCAGCTGTCGGTGCAGGGGTGTTTCTGACACCTGATAACTGGTAACGGTTGATCATGCCGGATATCATATTGGGTAAGGAGTTGACTCGCTTGGCGGAAGAATTTGTGCTGGAAATGAATCATATCACCAAGACATATGATTCCAATACGGTGCTGAAGGACGTATCGCTGAAGGTACGGCCGGGAGAAATCCACGCACTCCTGGGAGAAAACGGCGCCGGGAAATCCACGCTGATGAATGTGCTTTTCGGCATGCCGGTGATCCATACGACCGGCGGCTTTGAGGGAGAAGTGCGCTTCGGCGGGGAAAAGGTTCAGATCATGTCTCCCATGGACGCAATGGAAAAGGGCATTGGCATGGTGCACCAGGAATTTATGCTGATTCCGGGATTCAGCATTACGGACAATATCAAGCTGAACCGTGAACTGACGAAACCCTGGCCGGTCAGCAAATTGCTGGGAAAAGACCTGGAATTCCTGGACAGGGAAGGCATGGCGGCCGATGCCCGGAAGGCGCTGGACGCCGTGGGCCTGGGCATTGAAGAATACGCCCAGGTCAGCGGGCTGCCCATCGGCCATATGCAGTTCATTGAAATCGCCCGGGAAATCGATAAAACCGGCATGAAACTGCTGGTGTTCGATGAGCCGACGGCTGTGCTGACCGAAAGCGAGGCGGAGCAGCTGCTGGGCGTCATGAAACAGATCGCGGCGGGCGGCATCGCCATCATCTTCATTACCCACCGGCTGGATGAGGTCATGGAAGCAGCCGATACGATCACGATCCTGCGGGATGGCCAGCTGGTGACGACGATGGCCAAAGCGGAAACGACGCCCGAAAAACTGGCGGCCCTGATGATCGGACGTGGTGAGGAAGGCGCGATCCGCATCGAAAAGGAAGAACGTGAGCTTTCCGGGGAAAACGCGATGACGATTCAGGACCTGTGGGTCAATATGCCCGGCGAAACAGTCAAAGGCGTTGACCTGGAGGTCCGGAAGGGCGAGATCCTGGGCATCGGCGGCCTGGCCGGACAGGGTAAGATCGGCATTCCCAACGGCATTATGGGGCTGTTTGAGGCCATCGGTGATGTGATGCTGTTCGGGAGGCGGGTGAGGCTGAACGATGCCGCCGCATCGCTGAAGGCCGGCATGGCCATGGTCAGCGAGGACAGGCGCGGCGTCGGCCTGCTGCTGGACCAGTCCATTGAGGACAATATCGCCTTCTCCGCCATGCAGGTAAACGGCAGCTACATGAAGCGCTTCCTGCGGCAGAAGGACGGGCGGGCAATCCGCCGCTATGCGGAAAAAATGATCAAAGAACTGGATATCCGCTGCACCTCGCCGGCTCAGCCGGTGGGCACCCTCAGCGGCGGCAACCAGCAGAAGGTCTGCATCGCCCGGGCCCTGGCGATGAACCCCAAATTCCTGTTTGTATCCGAGCCGACCCGGGGCATTGACATCGGCGCAAAACAGCTGGTGCTGGAAACGCTGGTGCGGCTGAACCGGGAACAGGGACTGACCATTGTGATGGTTTCCTCCGAACTGCAGGAAATGCGGTCCATCTGCGACCGGATCGCCATCGTGGCGGAGGGCAAAGTGGTGGACGTGCTGGACGTGAATGCCTCCGACACGGCGTTCGGCCTGGCAATGTCTGGCGTCAAAGCGAAAGAAGGTGAAGCTGTATGACCGAAAAGAACAGGCGTTCGAAGAAATCCGCCAGAGGAATCGCGTCAATCGTTATGATTGCCCTGGCGGTCATTATCCTGGCAGGTTCGGTATTCGGGTTTATTCAGCAGGGCACGCAGCAGACCCGCGGCAATATGCTCGATATGCGGGACCAGGCGGTCGTATATGCCTCCTCCAGGGGACTGATCAGTTCCATTGCCAGGCAAGCCCGCTCCGAGAAGATGGCAGAACACAGCAAATCCCAGTCCAAGGCGCAGACCCGCACGATGACCACGGAAGAACTGCGGGCGGAACTGGACAAGGCGGAGGAAGCGACCCGGGCGGAAGCGGAAAAACTGTTTACGATTTCCGATGTGCCGGACAAGGCGGCATTCCGCGAAGCCGTGGACCAGATGTCAGCAGCCGTATCGGAATCCACCGGCCTGCGGGACCAGGAAATGGCGGTATATGACGATCTGTACAAACAACTGGTTGAAAGTATCCCGCGGTGGCAGGATATCGTTCCGGAAAAGAACACCGGAAAACAGGAGATTATTGACGCGCTGATCAAAGCGGTTCCCGATCTGGGCCAGGAAGAGAACAGCCACCTGCTGTCTGTTGACGGTTTCGTCAAGATGGCCAAGGATATGGCGGAAAAAGAGAAGGAACAGGAAGAAACCGAGCAGAAGGAGCATGTGCTCCAGGGCGTGGCAGCAGTGGTCAGCAACTGGCTGGATTTTGCCGATGGGGAAGGCAATCCGCTGGAAGACGACACCATCTGGGAAAAGCTGCAGGCGAATGTTCCGGACCTGGCGGAAGACGTGATCCGGGAAAAGCTGAAGATTGCGGATGACGCGGCGTACGATCAATGGAAAAAAGACCTGGTCGGCGGCGTGAAGGACTGCGTGAACGCAACGAGCCAGGGAAGCGGGCTGCCGTCCTGGGCGGCTCCGGAGGAAGAGAAGGAAGAAACAGAACTGGGTGAAATCCGGATCCTGCATGATTATTTCGTCAATTCTGCGGAATTGGACCGGGAAGAAGCGGAACAGAAGAAAGCCTATGAGGCGCTGGAACAGCACCTGAAGGTGATTATCCCGCAGCTGGATCATCTGGAGGAAATCCTGCCGGAAATGATTCCGCAGCTCTATAAAGTCAATTCCAGAACCGGGGAACTGAAGCTGGACCAGGCAAAGCTTTCAGAGATGCACGAAAAAATCCGGGACGATCTCAACAAGAATATCGAAACCATCCTGGCGACCCAGGGAAAAGGCTTTGATACCGAGTATCAGATGTATGCCGACAACGGCGCCAAAGATGTTGTCCAGGGCAGCCTGTGGCAGCTGGAACTGGCGTCGCTGGCCAAATACCTGCTGCTGATCGGCATCGCCGTGCTGCTGATGGGACTGATGCTCCTCTTCTGGAAGCCGCTGACCGCACGCCTCGGCGTTCCGCGGACGATCATCATCCTGTTCTTCTGCCTGCTGTGCCTGCTGGCGGAGGGATACCGGATCAGCGTCGGCATGATGCTGGGCAATGTGCTGGAACGGATGACGATGTACGGCATCCTGGTGCTGGCGATGATGCCGGGCATCCAGTGCGGCATCGGCCTGAACATGGGTATGACCATCGGCTGTATCTCCGGCCTGCTGGGCATTATGGTTGCCCTGCAGTACAACATGACCGGCTTTGAGGCAATGGCGGTTGCCTGCGGCTGCGGTATTGTGGTGGCGCTGCCCCTGGGCTGGGCCTATGCAAAACTGCTGAACCGGATGAAGGGAAATGAAATGACGATTTCCACCTATGTGGGATTCTCCTTCGTTTCCCTGATGTGCATCGGGTGGATGCTGCTGCCCTTTGACAATCCGAAGATCGTGTGGCTGCTGAGCGGCAAAGGCCTGCGTGTGACCCACGGCCTGCTGGGAAGCTTTGCCCATATTCTGGACAATGCGCTGAGCTTCAAGGTCCTGGGCATCAAGATTCCCACCGGCGGCCTGCTGTTCCTCGGTGTGTGCTGCCTGCTGATGTGGGTCTTCACCCGCTCCAAAACCGGTATCGCCATGAAGGCGGTGGGTTCCAATCCGCGCTTCGCGGAAGCCAGCGGCATTTCCGTGAACCGGATGCGGACCATCGGTACGGTGCTTTCCACCGTGATCGCCGCGGTCGGTATTGTGATTTACTCCCAGGCCTTCGGTTATGCGCAGCTGTATACGGCGCCGAAGCAGCTCGGGTTCATCGCATCCAGCGCGATCCTGATCGGCGGTGCGTCCGTGACCAAAGCCAAAGTCAGCCATGTGCTGCTGGGCGTGTTCCTGTTTGAAGGCGTGCTGGTGTTCGGCCAGCAGATCGCAAACTCCGCGATTGCCGGCGGCGGCCTGAGCGAAGTCATGCGGATCCTTATTTCCAACGGCATCATCCTGTATGCCCTGACCCAGAGCGGAGGTGGCAGACATGAATAATCAGAATAAAGTGCTGGCGCATCTGCAGAAGTATATCGTCACCTATCTGTTTGTGGCGCTGAGCGTCCTGTTCATCATTATTTCCGGTATGGACATGAACTATGTGGCCAGCCAGCTGCTGCTTCGGCTGAACCGGAATGCGTTCATTGTCCTGGCGCTGATTATTCCGATCATCGCCGGCATGGGCATCAATTTTGCGATTACCATCGGCGCCATGGCGGCCCAGATCGGCCTGCTGCTGACGATCAGCTGGGGAGTTACGGGCGTGCCGGGCATCCTGCTGGCTGCGGCGATTACCCTGCCGCTGGCATCCCTGTTCGGCTTCCTGATCGGCAAGCTGCTGAACAAGATGAAGGGCCAGGAAACCATCGGCTCCCTGATCCTGGGTTATTTTGCCAACGGCGCATATCAGCTGCTGTTCCTGTTTATCTTCGGCAGCATCATTCCGCTCAGCAGCAAAGTGACGATTGTCGGCGCCAGCGGTGTCCAGAATACGCTGAACCTGACCGGTGAAGTGGGCCTGTACAAAGCGATCGACTCCATTGCCAGCATTCCGTTTATGATGGCTTTGCAGCTGTTTGTCGCGGTGATGGTGACCGTTTCCATGATCCAGTACAAACAGAAGAAAATGCCGCTGGATCGGATGGTTACCATCCTCTGCGGCTCAGTGGCTGTGATGGCCGTTTTCCAGATTACGCCGGTAGCGGATATCTTTAACGGCAATCACGGATGGGAGATTAAACTGCCGCTGGTCACATGGATCCTGATCATCGGCCTGTGCCTGTTCAACTCCACGATCATGAAGACCCGGCTGGGCCAGAAGTTCCGTGCCGTCGGCCAGAGCCAGACGGTGGCGAACGCCTCCGGTATCAATGTGAACCGCACCCGGATCATTGCGATTATGATTTCCACGGTGCTGGCCGGATGGGGCCAGATCATCTTCATGCAGAGCGACGGTATCGGCACTTTCCAGACCTATGCCGCCCATGAACAGGTGGGCCTGTATGCCGGTGCGGCGATCCTCGTCGGCGGCGCGTCCATCGACCGGGCAACCAACTACCACGCTCTGATCGGCGCGCTGCTGTTCCACTCCCTGTTCATTACCGCCCAGACGGCCGCATCCAAGATCTTCGGTGACTCGGCGGTGGGCGAATACTTCCGCGCGTTCCTCAGCTACGGCGTCATCGCGCTGGCCCTGGTGATGTACGCATGGCGCAGCGCCAAGCAGAAGAAAGCGGCCCAGACCGACCTGGTGCTGGCTGCCCGGATGGCAAAGCAGTGAACATTTTCGATTACCTGAAATGGCGCCGGGACGTTCCTTTTTCCGTGTCGCCGTTTAACGAAGTGGATAACCTGATCCTGGCGGAGCTGGCTTATACGGATTTCGGCGGGATCGTTCCGGGAGATGGGACGGCAATATCCCTGCAGACCGCCTATACCCGGTTTTTCCTGGTGCATACAAGGGAATCCATCCTGTCTTCCAAATCCTATACCGCTCCTGCGCCGCTGCTCATGGATGACATGTTCCGCGGCGCGCGGTTTGCGGATACGAAGCTGCTGTTTTACCGGAATGAACGGGATATCCAGACGGACCTGCAGTTCAGCGCGGTCACGTTCCTGCTGCCGGACGGTACGGCTTATGTCGCCTTTCGGGGAACGGACGGGACGCTGGTCGGCTGGAAGGAGGATTTCAACCTCAGCTACCTGACCGGCACGGAAGGGCAGCAAAGGGCGGCAGAATACCTGAGTACCGTCGGAAAGGCACTGGACTGCCCCCTGCGGGCCGGAGGCCACTCCAAGGGCGGAAATCTGGCCGTTTACGCGGCAGCCTGCTGTGACGAAACCGTCCAGAAGCGGATTGAAACGGTTTATTCGAATGACGGACCGGGATTCAAACCGGAATTTCTGGCCGGGGAGGGATATCAGCGGATCCTGCCCAGGATCGTTTCCATCATCCCGGATACTTCCGTGATCGGCCTGCTGATGATGAGCAGAGCGGCACCACAGGTGATCCGGAGCTCGGCGTCGGGAATGATCCAGCATGACGGTTTTACATGGGAAACGGAACGGGACCGGTTTGTGCCGGCGGAACTTTCCGAAACCAGCAAGCTGGTGAACCAGACGCTGGCCGGGTGGATGAACCAGACGGATGACGAATCCCGAAAGGCTATGACGGAAACTGTTTTCAGCATGCTGGAGGCGACCGGGGAGGAAACATTCAGCGGCATCAAGGGATCCAAAATGAAAAGCGCGGAGGCGATGGCCCAGTCGGTCAAAAACCTGCCGAAGGGCAGCCTGCCGGAACTGGCCCGGATGATCTCCCGCCTGGGGCAGAGCGGCGTTCGGACCGCCTCCTCCTACATCCAGGGGATCGCAGCGGAGAAACTGCAGGGGAAGAATGAGGCGCCTCGGATTCCGGAGGACGGGGAATAGGTGTCAGGTATCAGGTGTCAGGAGCCGGAAACATTTCATATAATCAACAGGGCGGCTTTGAAGAAGGGCCGTCTTTTTTGACGGATTCCGATAGGAACGTTATATATAAATAGGAAAGAAAATTTCAGAAAAAGCTTCCATTCTGGGTGAAAAAGTGATATAATAAATCGATTCGGAATGCCTTATTTTTCAAGGCCTGGAAGGATATCGAAAACGGCCGTAAAAAGCCCTTTTCCGACAGGAAAATTCCGAAGCGGACAAGAGAGCATGAATGAGGTGCGGTATGGCAGACGAAATGGAACTGAATCCGGAACAGATTACAGCAGTCACCGAGGAGTACGGCGAAGAGCAGATCCAGGTGCTGGAAGGACTGGAAGCGGTCCGGAAACGCCCGGGCATGTATATCGGATCGACCGATGCCCGCGGCCTGCATCACCTGGTGTATGAGATCGTGGACAACTCGGTGGATGAGGCGCTGGCGGGATACTGCCGGCAGATTAACGTGACGATCAACAAAGACGGCAGCGTGACCGTTCAGGACGACGGGCGCGGCTTCCCGGTGGGGCTGCATCCGAAGATGGGCCGCCCGGCGGTGGAAGTGTGCCTGACCGTGCTGCATGCCGGCGGCAAGTTCGGCGGCGGGGGATACAAGGTATCCGGTGGCCTTCACGGCGTCGGCGCTTCCGTGGTCAATGCTCTGAGCCGGCATTTCACCGTGACGGTGTACCAGAACGGGCAGATTTACCAGCAGGAATACGAGCGCGGTAAGTATATTTACGACCTGAAGGTCATCGGGGAAACGGACCGGACCGGCACTACGATCCAGTTCTGGCCGGACATCAAAAGCGATGACAACCCCGAGGGCATCTTTGAGGCCGGTGTGCAGTACGAATACGAAACGCTGCGCAACCGGCTGCGGGAAATGGCGTTCCTGAACAAGGGCGTCCGCATCATTTTCCGGGATGAACGCCCGGAGGAGCCGAAGGAACATGATTTCTGCTTCGAAGGCGGCCTGAAGGAATTTGTCCTGTTCCTGAACCAGCACAAGCAGGTGCTGTTTCCGGAACCGATCTACACCGAAGGCATCCGGGACGGCATCCTCGTTGAAATGGCGATGCAGTACAACGACAGCTACGCTGAGAATGTCTATTCCTTCGCCAACAATATCGCCACACCGGACGGCGGTACCCACCTGGCGGGCTTCAGTACCGCGCTGACCCGAGCCATCAACGACTACGGCCGGCGGTACAAGATCCTGAAGGACAACGAGCCGAACCTGAAGGGCGAGGATGTCCGGGAAAGCCTGACGGCGATTATTTCCATCAAGATGGAAGATCCCCAGTTTGAGAGCCAGACAAAATCCAAGCTGGGTTCCGGCCAGGTCCGCGGCGTGGTGGACAGCCTGGTGAGCGAGGAACTGAGCACCTACCTGGAGGAAAATCCCACCGTGGCGAAAGCCATCGTCAGCCGCTGCGTGGACGCCCAGCGGGCGCGGGAAGCCGCCCGGAAGGCCCGGGAGGCCACCCGGCGGAAAACCGTGCTGGAAAGCGCCTCCTTGCCCGGGAAACTGGCAGACTGCTCGGAACGGGATCCGGCCAAGTGTGAGATCTTTATGGTGGAGGGTGACTCCGCAGGCGGCAGCGCCAAGGGCGGACGGGACAGCAAAACCCAGGCGATCCTGCCCCTGCGCGGCAAGATCCTGAACGTGGAAAAGGTACGGCTGGACCGGGCCCTGGAAAACGCGGAAATCCGTGCGATGATCACCGCGTTCGGATGCGGCTTCGGGGATCAGTTTGACGAAAGCAAGCTGCGGTATCACCGGATTGTGTGCATGACGGATGCTGACGTGGACGGCGCCCATATCCGGATCCTGCTGCTGACGTTCTTCTACCGGTTCATGCGGCCGCTGGTTGAAAAGGGATATGTATATGCCGCCATGCCGCCGTTGTACAAGGTGACCAAGGGCAAGACGGAACGGTATGTATATGATGACGACGAACTGAGCCGCCTGCTGGACGAAATCGGCCGGGATCCGAAACCGGATATCCAGCGGTACAAAGGCCTGGGTGAAATGAGCGCCCAGCAGCTGTGGGATACGACCATGAATCCGGAAACCCGGATGATGATGCAGATCACCCCGGATGACGCCATGGAGGCGGACCGGCTGTTTACGCTGCTGATGGGGGACGATGTGGAACCCAGGAAGCAGTTTATACAGGAGAACAGCGATCTGGTGAAAGATCTGGATGTATGACGGGGGGCTTTCCGATCGGTCCGGATAACGCAGGCCGCACTGTGGCCTGCGCCCCCAACCCCCTTCGGCAGAATAACGTGAGCGATCCGGCAATGGATTTTAACATGTGATGAGGATTGAAAGATGATTCAGGATAAGCTGATACCCGTTAATCTGGAACAGGAAATGAAAAAGAGCTTCATTTCCTATGCCATGGCTGTCATTGTGGACCGCGCCCTCCCGGATGTCCGGGACGGCCTGAAGCCGGTTCACCGGAGAATCCTGTACGACATGTCCGAAGAACTGGGCATGACGCCGGACAAACCAACCCGTAAGAGCGCCCGTGTGGTGGGCGATGTGCTCGGTAAATTCCATCCCCACGGGGATTCTTCCGTATATGACGCCATGGTGCGTATGGCGCAGCCCTTCAACATCCGTTATCCGCTGGTCGAGGGCCAGGGCAACTTCGGCAGTATCGACGGCGACGGCGCCGCCGCCATGCGTTATACCGAAGCCCGGCTGCAGAAGCTGACGATGCACCTGCTGGACGGTATTGACAAGGATACGGTGGATTTCTATCCCAACTTCGACGAAACCCTGCAGCAGCCGTCCGTGCTGCCGGCCCGGTTTCCGAACCTACTGGTGAACGGTTCCAACGGTATTGCCGTCGGCATGGCAACCAATATTCCGCCCCACAACCTGACGGAAGTGATCAACGGTGTCATCTGCATGATCGACAACCCGGAATGCACGGTGGACGATCTGATGCAGCACATCAAGGGACCGGACTTTCCGACCGGGGGCCTGATCATCGGCCGCAACGGCATCCGGGAGGCATACCAGACCGGTCACGGGCGGATTACCGTCCGGGCCCGGACCAATATCGAGGATATGGGCGGCGGCCGCAGCCGCATCATTGTGACGGAGATCCCATACCAGGTCAACAAATCGGTCCTGGTGAAAAAAATCGCCGACCTGGTGCACGAGAAGAAGATCGAAGGCATCAGCGACATCCGGGATGAATCCAACGACCGGCAGGGCATGCGGATCGTGATCGAGCTGAAGCGGGATGTTCAGCCCCAGGTGGTGCTGAATATGCTGTACAAGCATACCTCCATGCAGGAAAACTTCGGCGCCAATATGCTGGCGCTGGTGAACGGAAAACCGCGGGTGCTGAACCTGCGGGAGATGATCTACTACTACCTGGAGCATCAGAAGGACGTGGTGACCCGGCGGACCAGGTTCGAGCTGAACAAAGCCCAGAACCGGGCCCACATTCTGGAAGGTTTGCTGAAAGCGCTGGACCATATCGACGAAATCGTCGCGATCATCCGGGCCAGCAAGGATACCGCCACGGCCAAGGAAGCCCTGATGCTCCGCTTTGAATTTTCCGAAAAGCAGGCCCAGGCTATTCTGGACATGCGCCTGGCCCGCTTGACCGGACTGGAACGGGAACGCCTGCTGGAGGAATACCAGGAGCTGGAGAAGGCCATTGAGCGGCTGACCGCCATCCTGGCGGACGAACACCTGCTGATGGACGTGATTAAGACGGAAATCAGCGAAATCCGGGACAAGTTCGGCGACGACCGCCGGAGCGAGCTGACCATTGCGGAAGACGATATCGATATCGAAGACCTGATCCAGGAAGAAAACATGGTGGTCACCATGACCCATGAAGGGTACGTGAAGCGGGTCTCTTCCTCCGTTTACCGGGCACAGCACCGCGGTGGCCGTGGCGTGAGCGGCATGAACGTCAAGGATACGGACTATACCACCCAGATGTTTGTGACGAGCACACACCAGGAAATCATGTTCTTCACCAATACCGGGCGTGTGTTCAGCCTCAAGTGCTACCAGATTCCCGAAGCGGGACGGCAGGCGAGGGGTACGGCGATGATCAACCTGCTGCAGATTGCGGCCGGGGAAAAGGTTTCGACCATGCTGCCCATGCCCCGGGAGGCGGAGCAGGAGTATAACCTGGTGATGGCCACCCGCGGCGGCATGATCAAGAAGACCGCCCTGGATGAGTTCCGCAACCTGCGGAAGAACGGCCTGATCGCCATCGCACTGAAGGAAGGGGACGAGCTGATCGGCGTACGCCTGAGCACCGGGAACGACGATATGCTGCTGGCTACCCGGAAGGGCATGTCCATTCGCTTCAATGAACGGCATGTGCGCAACCTGGGACGGAATTCCGTGGGCGTGCGCTCCATCCGCCTGGCGGAAAACGACGAAGTGATCGATATCGCCGCCGTAGAACCGGATACCACCGTGCTGGCGATTACGACGCTTGGTTACGGCAAGCGGACAGATCCGGAGGAATACCGCGAACAGGGCCGGAACGGCAAGGGCGTCAAGGCGATGAACCTGACGGACAAGACCGGCGACCTGACAGCCCTGATGTTTGTCCATGAGGACGAGGATATCCTGCTGATTACCGACGACGGCACCATCATCCGGGCCCGGGCGGCGGACGTCCGCCTCTGCGGCCGGACCACCCAGGGCGTCCGGATCATGCGGCTGAGCGAAGGCAGCACCGTGGTCGGTGTCTGCCGGGCCGAAAAGGAAGAGGAAACCCCGGAAGATGTTCCGGAAATTCCGGCGGATGAAACTGCAGAAACACCTGCGGCGGAAAACCAGCCTGCCGGTGAAACACCTGAAACCCCTGAACAGTAATCCAACCATCTCTTTACCCCGCGCCTTTCCCTGACCGGATCCCGCGGGGTTCTTTGCATCCGCCGGGAAAAGCGGCGGAATCCGATTGCGGAGGGAAATACATGAATCAAATGCTGCAGCATGTTTTCAGCACCCCGGCGCCGGAAGGAACGGCCGTGTTATGGTGGCTGGGCCAGATGGGCCTGCTGGTGAAAATGGGAAAGACCGTGATCTGTGTTGACTATTATGCTTCAGATGATCCGGGACGGCTGGTCCGGCCGCCGGTTCCGGCGGATGAAGTGGAAGGAATTGACGCTTTCCTCGGGACCCATGACCACCTGGACCATATCGATCACGGCGCGTGGAAGACCTGGGCAAAGACCTGCCCGGAAGCCCGGTTTGTGTTTCCGGAGATACACCGGGAAAGCGTTGAAAGCGACGGAATCAGCAGGAAACGCGGAACCGGCATGAACGCCGGGGACAGTATCCGGATCGGAAATGTGACGATCCATGCTGTTGCCGCGGCCCATGAGTTCCTTTCCCGGGATGAAAGGACCGGGCTGTATCCCTTCCTGCAGTATGTGATTGAGGGAAATGGCATCCGGATTTACCATGCGGGGGATACGGTCCGGTATGAAGGCATGCGGCCGGCGCTGCAGGCCTTCGGGCCGATCGACGCGGCGCTGCTGCCGATCAATGGCCGGGACGGAAAAAGATACCGGAATGATTTTATTGGCAACATGACCTTCCAGGAAGCAGCGGATCTGGCCGGCGAACTGAAACCGCGGCTTGTGATTCCCGGACACTGGAATATGTTTGCGGAAAATCCCGGGGATCCCGAGGCGTTTGCGGATTACCTGGTCGCCAAGTACGGCGGCAGCGTCCCGTGCTTCATCCCGGAGATGGCGGTACCGATTCTCCTGACCGCAGCGGACGGAGGGACAGGGACCTGAAGGCGGGGATGAAATGAAAGCATATTACCATCTGCCCGGACTGTTTGAATTCTATCCGCTGTATCGGGCCTTTCTGCCGCTGTTTTTCAGCCACCGGGAATATTTTTATGACTGGTGCGATATCGGTTCCGTGTATGGCGCCCCGGCAGACTGTATCTGGGGCGGCGGCCGGGTCGGATTCGGCGATGAGCCGCCGGAAAAAGCAGCGGAGCTGATGCGCGAATACGGCATTTCCGCCCGCCTGACGTTCAGCAATTCCCTGATTCGGGAGGAGCATCTGGCGGACCGGAAATGCAATGCCCTGTGCGCACTGTTTGAAAACAGCGGAACGGCCGGGAACGGCATCATCATCTGCTCGGATCTGCTGCTGCAGTATCTGAAACGCCGGTATCCCGGGTTCTATTTTGTTTCCTCCACCACCAAAGTGCTGACGGAATTCCGGCAGCTGGAGGAGGAACTGAAACGGGAGGAATTCCGCTGGGTGGTGCCGGATTTTCGGCTGAACAAAGCATACGCCGGCCTGGAAGCGCTTCCGGACGCCCTGAAGCAGAAGGTGGAATTCCTGTGCAACGAATGCTGCCGGTTCGACTGTCCTGACCGGAAGGAATGTTATGAGAATGTCAGCCGGAAAAACATGGGGGAAGCCGGTGAGGACCATGTCTGCGTTTCACCGGATGCGAAGCGGGGATACCGGTTTTCAGACGCCATGCAGAATCCCGGATTTATCGGAACGGAGGATATTCAGCAATACTATCTGCCCAACGGTTTTTCCCATTTCAAGATTGAGGGCAGGGGCCTTGGGAGTGCGCTGATCCTGGAATTCCTGCTGTATTATATGACGAAACCGGCATATCACCTGAAGGTCCGGGAGGAAATCTACCTGGACAGCATGCTGGACCTGTTTTAGCCGGTCTGCGGCGGCATCCGGGATTCGAAAAAAGTTTTTTTCAGAAATATTGACTTAGAGTGAACTTTAAGGAATAAGATGATCCCACTCCGATGAACAGGCCGCCTGAAAGCCTGTTTTTCCACAAACCGGAAGGAGCGGGGTTTTTTTATGCGCAGACAGATTGCGTGGCTGTGGAGCCATATGGACGCCCCTTACCGCCGCAGGCATGCGGCAGCGCTGTATATCTGTGCGTTTACCTGTCTTCTGCTGCTGGTAAATCCCGCGCTTTCCCAGCGCCTGATCGATGATGTGATTATGGCACAGAATCCCGAACCCCTGCTGCCGATCTTGGGGATCATGCTGCAGGACAGCTTTATTTTCTCCGGTACGCTGATGGACAATATCCGTTACGGCCGGCTGGATGCCACGGACGCGGAAGTGATCGAGGCAGCCCGGCGGGTGCGCGCAGATGAACTGATCCGGAAAATGCCGCAGGGATACCAGACGGAGATCAGGGAGCGGGGCGGCAACCTGAGCCAGGGTGAGAAACAGCTGGTGGCGTTTGCCCGGACGCTGCTGTCGGATCCGGCCATCCTGATCCTGGATGAAGCAACATCCTCCATTGATACGCAAACGGAAAAACTCCTGCAGGAAGGAATCCAGGAAATGCTCCGGGGCCGTACCAGCATTATCGTGGCGCACCGGCTGAGCACGATCAAAAACTGCGACCGGATTCTCTATATCAGCAACAAAGGGATTGCTGAGATGGGCAGCCATGAGGAACTGATGGAGAAGAAGGGCCTGTACTATCAGCTATACACCGCGCAGGTGCAGGAAAGCGCGGCATAAAAACAGAATAATAGGGGCAGGGGGAGATGCGAAAATGGCAATTATTGCGGCGTATATGGTACCCCATCCGCCGATGATCATTCCGCAGATCGGGCGGGGAAACGAGCAGCAGATTACGGAAACCATCCGGGCCTATGAAAAGGTCGCGGACGAAATTGCGGCGCTGAAGCCGGAGACCATCATCATTTCCAGCCCGCATGCGGTAATGTACGCGGACTACTTTCATATTTCACCGGGAGAGAAAGCGGCCGGCGATTTCGGACAGTTCCAGGCCGGCGAAGTGAAGTTTTCGGAAAGGTATGACACGGAACTGGTCCGGGCTGTCTGTGAAAGGGCGGATGCGAAACACTTTCCGGCCGGCACCCTGGGAGAACGGGACAAACACCTGGACCACGGCACCATGGTGCCGCTCTGGTTTACGGAGCAGAAATACAGGGATTTCCGCCTGGTGCGGGTCGGCCTTTCCGGCCTTTCGCTGGCGGATCATTATGCCTTCGGGCAGATCATCCGGGAGGCGGTGGACCGTACCGGCCGGAAAGCGGTATATATTGCCAGCGGAGATCTGTCCCACAAGCTGCAGGAATACGGCCCGTACGGATTTGCGGCGGAGGGCCCGGAATATGACCGGCGGATCATGGATGCCGGCTCCCGCGGTGATTTTGGCGAGATGCTGGAATTTGATGAAACATTCTGCGAAAAGGCGGCGGAATGCGGTCACCGGTCATTCGTCATCATGGCCGGGGCGCTGGACGGAATGGCTGTTGCAGCACGGCAGCTTTCCCATCAGGATGTGACCGGCGTCGGATACGGGATATGTTCCTTTATTCCGGCAGGGGAAGATGCGGAACGGAAGTTCCTGGACCAGTACCGGGAAAAACAGGCAGAGCGCCTGCGGAATATCCGGGAGCAGGAGGATCCGTTTGTCCGGCTGGCCCGGATGACAGTGGAAAGCTATGTCCGGGACGGCCGGAAACCGGATATACCGGACTGGGCGACGGCGGAGATGCGCACCCGGAAAGCCGGTGTATTCGTATCGCTGCATGAAGAGGGAAAGCTCCGGGGATGCATCGGAACTATCCTGCCGACCCGCGGCAGCATCGCTGAAGAGATTATCAGCAATGCGGTCAGCGCCTCCACCCGGGATCCCCGGTTCAGCCCGGTGTGTCCGGATGAACTGGACCGGCTGGAAATCCATGTGGACGTCCTGTCGGAACCGGAGAAGATCCGCGGGAAGGAAGAACTGGACGTCAGACGCTACGGCGTGATCGTATCCAGCGGGCATAAGCGCGGCCTGCTGCTGCCGGACCTGGACGGGGTGGATACGGTGGATGACCAGGTGGCCATTGCCATGAAGAAGGGCGGTATCACGGCCCGGGACCGGATCACGCTGGAACGGTTTGAAGTCGTCCGGCATTACTGAGGTGCGGTATGGCAGTATGTAATGTTTGTTTCCGGAAATGCCGCCTGGCGGAGGGACAGGCCGGCCCCTGCGGCGCCCGGATCGGCCGGGACGGGGAAGTCCGCCCGCTGTGGTACGGCAAAGTATCCTCGCTGGCCCTGGATCCGATTGAAAAGAAACCGCTTTACCGGTTCCATCCGGGCAACCGGATTCTGTCGGTGGGCAGCCTGGGGTGCAACCTGCATTGCCCGTTCTGCCAGAACCACGAAATTGCCCAGGCAGGAAACGGGAACCGCTTCAGCGCCGGAACGGAGGAAATATCGCCGGAAGAAATCGCGGCGATGGCCCTGTATTACCGGCAGAAGGGGAATATCGGGGTCGCGTTTACCTACAACGAACCGCTGGTCGGATATGAGTTTGTGCGGGATACCGCCCGGGCGGTGCGTGAAAAAAGCATGTTGAACGTGCTGGTGACCAACGGAACAGCTTCGCTGGAAGTGCTGGATGAACTGTCGCCGTACATCGACGCGATGAACATCGACCTGAAGGGGTTTACCGACCGGTACTATACGGAGGTGCTGAAAGGAAACCGGCTGATGACCATGGACTTTATCCGGGAGGCGGTGCAGCGGTGCCATGTGGAACTGACCACCCTGGTGATTCCCGGAGAGAACGATACGGAAGAGGAAATGCGGGAACTCAGCGGGTGGATCGCCGGGCTGCAGCATGTGTACGGCGGAAAACAGGGCCGGGAGATTCCGCTGCATATTACCCGCTTTTTCCCGCGGTGGCATATGACGGACCGGGGCCCTACCGATATCGAAAAAATCCGCCGTCTGGTGAAGACGGCGGAAGAAAACCTGGCTTTTGTTTATCCGGGCAACTGCTGAAAACCGGTGATCAGTTCAGCTCTTTCCAGGCCTGCTGCAGCATTTCGATGATGTTCAGGTGCTGCGGGCAGGCGGCCTCACAGGCGCCGCAGCCGATACAGTTATCGGCGCCTTTTTTCTTTTCCCGGATGTTCCGGAACTGCCAGTCGCTGTTCGGATCAATATCGTAGAGGGAAACATTGTTCCAGGCAGAGAAAATGCCGGGAATGTTGACTTCGTTCGGGCAGGGCATGCAGTAGCGGCAGCCGGTGCAGCCGATCTTTGTCCGGCTGATATAGGCATTGCGCACATCATCCATCAGTTTCAGCTCATCCTCGGTCATGATGCCGGTTTCCACGGTATCGAAGATCCGGAGGTTTTCGTCGATCTGTTCTGCCTCGTTGCAGCCGGAGAGGACCACGCCGACCTCGGGATGGTTGCACAGCCAGCGGAATGCCCATTCCACCGCAGAACGCTTTACCGGAAATGCGTCGTACAGCGTCTGAACGTTCGAAGGGGCTTTGGAAAGGCGGCCGCCCAGCAGGCCTTCCATGATGACTACCGGGATTCCTTTGCTGCCGGCGAGCTCCAGGCCCTTCGTTCCGGCCTGGTTACCGATATCCATGAAGTTGTACTGAATCTGGACCATGTCCCAGTCCCAGTCATTCAGGATATACTCGAAATCCTCATAGGGACCGTGGAAAGAGAAGCACTTGTAGCGGATCTTTCCTTCTTTTTTCATATCGTCAAAGAAGGCGGGGGCGCCGATGGACTTGAAGTATTCCCATTTTTCCTTATTGATGCCATGCATCAGGTAAAAATCAATATGGTCTGTCTGCAGTTTTTTCAGCTCTTCTGCCAGGAGCGCTTCCATGCTGGTCCGGTCTCTCACCGCCTCCGCCGGCATCTTGGTGGCAATGGTGACCTTTTCCCGGTAGCCATCGCGCAGGGCCTTGCCCAGCACAATCTCCGAGGTTTTATCCAGGTAGACATAGGCGGTATCGATGTAGGTGACGCCGCCGTCGATGGCCCGCCGGATCAGGGAAATGGCTTTCTGCTCATCGATGACGCTGTCCCCGGAGGGGGCGCCGTTGAAACGCATGCAGCCCAGGCCGAAGGCGGAAGACTGGATGCCGAGTTTGCCCATGGTACGGTATTTCATTGCCGGTTCCTCCTTATGCTTTCACGGTCAGTTCAGAATCAATGTTTTTGTTCAGGGACAGTGCGGCGCTGCCATGCGGGGTGCTCAGGACATAATTGCCTTTGAAACCGGAGAAGGACAGGAAGCCTTCGCTGTCCGTCGCCAGGGTTTCATGGGTTTCCCATTCGGTGTGGATCAGTTGCTGCAGGGCGTAATAAGAAGGCTTTTCGGTATTGTCCGCATGGACGAAGCCGGAAGGCGCCTTCAGCCAGCAGCCATCATTGAAATCCCAGGTGGTGATGGCTTCCACCAGCGGATGGGCGAAGAGAACGGAATACATTTCTGAGATTTCCCGGGCCTGCCGTTCCTCACCTTCAGGCGTGCTGGGCCATTCGTCCACCTGCCAGTCGTTCAGGTCCACGATGTGCGCGGGCATGATTTCGCCGGAGATCAGGGTGTTTTCCGTAAAGTGAATCGGCAGGCCAAAGCGGGCATACCTTGTCAGCACGTCGTTCAGCTTTTCCAGGCCCCAGTATCCCTGGTGCTGATGGCTCTGGATACCGATGGCGCTGATCGGCACACCAGCTTCCAGCAGGCCTTCAATCAGGATTTCATAGGCGGAACTGGTGTTGAAATCGTTGATCAGGAGCACGGCATCCGGATTGCTTTCCTTCGCGGCGGCGAATACTTCCTTTACCAGGCGGATGCGGCCTTTTTCCTGGCAGATGCGGGTAATGGCGTTGTCATACTTGTCGAACACCGGCATAATGACCACTTCGTTGATGACGTCCCACATATCGACGATGCCTTTATAGGCGGTGACATCCCGGTGAATCCGTTCCAGCTGGCGGGACAGGATTTCCGCGTTTGAATACTGCATCAGCCAGGGAGCGCAGGCAGTATGCCAGCAAAGGGGATGCCCCTTGACCCGGACGCCTTTTTCCTGCAGCCATTTTGCTGCCGCCATGGTTTCTGTATAGGCGGTGTTTCCTTCAGAAGGCTCATAACGTCCCCAGTAGAAGGGCAGGGTGCCGTAGTTGAAGAGCTTCAGCCATTTTTCCATGCGCTGCGAAAGAAAAGCGTGCTCTTTTTCATCCTGTGTTTTCATCATGGCCACCGCATCAAAGGCGCCGCAGCCGAAAAGGAACTGATGGGAAACCTGGTCAATCCGGACAGACTGGTTTGCGGCCGGCGTTCCGTCCGGATTCAGGAGCCGCAGGCGGGCATCTGCCCGGCGGTGTTTCAGCTGGTCCATGTTGCTTTTCCTCCTTGCAGGGTGTTTTTTTCTGCTTTCACAGGCATCTTAAACCTTAAAGTTTACTCTAAGTCAATAGTACAGACATTTTTTCTTTTCCACGCATGTTAGTCTTGCCAATGCGGCCGGTTCCATATACAATGCAGGCAGCAAAACCAACACAGCGAAAAAAAAGAACATACAGGAGGGACAGATCATGTTACTGGGCGGAACGGTAGCCGGGGAGTACCGGCATCCGGCAGAATGGGAAAAAGCACTGGCGGCGTCCGGATTCCGGGCAATTACGGCGCCTTTTTCATGTCATACGCCCCGGGAGGAAATCCGGGCGTATTGTGAAATCGCGGTCCGGCATCGGGTGATGATCGCCGAAATCGGCGTATGGAAAAACCTGCTGGATCCGGATACGGACAAAGCAAGGGAAGCCATGGCATATGCCAAAGGGCAGCTGGCACTGGCGGAGGAAACCGGCATTCCGTGCTGCGTGAATATTGCCGGTACGCCCGGCAGCGCCGGCTGGGACGCGGCGGATCCGCTGAATTATACAAAAGAAGTGTATGACCGGACGGTGGACAGTATCCGGGAGATCCTGGATGCGGTGAAACCGTAGCAGGCATTCTACTGCATTGAGCCGATGCCCTGGATGGTACCGGACGGGCCGGATGAATACCTGCAGCTGATCCGGGACGTGGACCGGGTACAGTTCGGCGCGCATATGGATTTTGTGAATATGATCAACTGCCCGCGGCGTTATCTGGCGCCGGAGGCGTTCATTGAGGACTGCTTCCGGAAACTGGGGCCGTATATCAAAAGCACCCATATCAAGGACAGCCGGATGGATCCGCTGCGGCTGACGACCCTGATTGAGGAATGCTCCCCCGGGGAGGGAACCCTGGATTATCCGGAAGTGCTCCGGATCATGGATCGGTACCTGCCGGCGGATGCGCCGGTGCTGCTGGAGCATATGCAGACGCCAGAGGAATACCGGACAGCCTATGACTATGTGGCCCGGAAAGCGGCGGAAGCCGGCGTCAGTATCTGAGGACTGGGAAGACATGGAAAAGGCGCCCTCCACGACGGAGAGCGCCTTTTAAACGTGCCTGTCAGCCTTCGGCGGCTTTGCGGCACGGTTTCATATCCAGGGTGGTCCGGACAATCAGCTTATCGAGCAGCAGCAGCGCCGCGGGCAGAAGCAGCAGCACAACAGTGACCGACAGCAGCGCGCCGCGGGCAATCAGCCGGCACATGGTGGAAATCATGTCAATATTGGAATACAGGCCGACGCCGTATGTGGCGGCAAAGAAGCCAAAACCGGAAACCAGTATGCTCTGGGCGGAGGAAGAGACCGCCTGCTCAATGGCTTCTTTTTTGCCGGCGCCTGCGATCCGCTTTTGCTTATAGCGGGTGGTCATCAGGATCGCATAGTCCACGGTGGCGCCAAGCTGGATGGTGGAGATCAGGATCGGGGCGATGAACGGCAGCTCCGTTCCTGTATAGAACGGGATGCAGAGGTTCATGGCGATGGCCAGCTCAATGACCGCCACCAGGATGACCGGCAGGGTGAGTGACTTCTGCACCAGCAGGATGATGACAAATATCGCGATAATGGAGATCAGGCTGACAACCGTGAAGTCGTGGTCCGTGCAGGCGATCAGGTCTTTTGTGCAGGGGGCCTCGCCGATCAGCATACCGCCCTGGTCATATTTCTTCAGGATGGTGTTCAGCTGATCAATCTGTGCGTTGATTTCATCCGTGGATATGACATATTCGGAACTGATCAGCATCAGCTGGTACCGGTCGCTTCTGACCAGCTTCAGTACGTTTTCCGGCAGGATGCTTTCCGGGATTTTCGTGGTCATCAGCGTATTGACGCCGAGCACATTCCGGACGCCGTTCACCTGTTTCATCTCATCCGCCATGGCCAGCACGTCTTCGTTGGAAACATCCGCATCCACCAGCAACAGATGGGCCGTGGAGGTGCCAAAGGTATCCTCCAGCTTTTTGTTGGCAATGACTGACGGCAGATCTGATGGCATGACTTTGCTCATATCATAGTATTTGGCGACGTTTGCATAGCCGTAGAACGCGGGGACGCAAAGGAGCGCCAGGATAATGCACAGTACCTTGTAATGCTTTGCCACAAAGCGGCCGATAAAGTGAACGTTCGGCAGCAGGGGCTTGTGGCTGGTCTTTTCAATGATGCCGTCGCAGATGCGGATTACTGCGGGGAGCAGGACCACCGTTCCCAGGACACCCAGGATGACGCCCTTGCTCATGACGATGCCAAGGTCCTTGCCAAGAGCAAAACTCATGAAGCAGATGGAAACAAACCCGGCAACCGTTGTCAGGCTGGAACCGAGGATGGAGGAGAAGGTCAGGTGAATGGCTTCCGCCATAGCTTCATCTTTATCGTCCGTCAGCTTTTTCTGCTCGGAATAGCTGTGCCACAGGAAAATGGAATAATCGAGCGTGACACCCAGCTGGAGCACTGCGGCAACTGCCCGGGTGATATAGCTGATTTCCCCGAGAAAGTAATTGCTGCCCATGTTCCAGAGAATGGTGACGCCGATGCACAGCAGGAACAGGATCGGCAGCAGGAAGGATTCCATGGTAATCATCAGCACGACGGTGCACAGGGCCACCGCGATGGCCACATAAATGGCTTCCTGCTGTTCCACCAGTTCCTTGGTATCGGTTACCACCGCGGACAGGCCGGAAACGAAGCAGCGGGTTCCGGCAATTTTCCGGATTTCCTGGATGGCTGCCATGGTTTCCTCAGAGGAAGAAGAGGAGTCGAAGAACACCGCGGACAGCGTTGCGTTGCCCCGCTGGATCAGCTGCTTATAGGAATCCGGAATCGGAAGCACGTCAATCGGCACGCCCTTTGTCAGGGATGCGTATCCCAGGACGCTTTCCACATGCGGAACTTTCCGGATATCGTTTTCCAGAACGGCCTGTTCCATCGCATTCATGCCTTCGGTGACCAGCAGGGAGAAGGCGCCTTTTCCGAAATCCTCCATCAGGATATCCTGGCCTTTGACCGTTTCCAGGTCGGAAGGGAGATAATACAGCAGGTCATATTTGGTTTTGGTGGCCGCCATACCCAGTACCGACGGAACGAGCAGGACCAGGCATACGATGACAACCAGCACCCGGTGGCGGACCAGCCATTTGGTAAACGCTTTCACGGAAAAACCTCCTATCATATCGATAATCAACACGGTGTTGACTATCTCAACGTAGTGAATTATAATCACAAACGTGATCGAAAGCAATCATCAGATTCTTTAACGATCGTATATTATTCAACATCATACCACGCAGAGACAGGAGTATTCAACAGATAAGTGCCGGATTGTTGAATAAGGAGGACATCATGACGGAAACAGGCAAAAAAGAAGACCGCCGGGTACGGCGGACAAAGAAACTGCTGACACAGGCGCTGACAGAGCTGCTGCAGCAGAAGCAGGCCAAGGAAATTACCGTGAAGGAGCTGACGGACCTGGCGGATATGAACCGGGGGACGTTCTACCTGTATTACCGGGATGTTTTCGATATGCTGGAAAAGATCCGGAATGAGATGTTCGAACGCCTGAATACGATTATTGCCCTGCATGAAAACGAGGATGTGACCGCCCAGACCAAGCCGATCCTGCTGGAGCTGTTTCGCTTTATTGCAGAAAATCGGGAAATGTGGCGGGTGATGCTCAGTCTGAACGGGGATATGAATTTTTTGCACCAGCTGAATGAAGTGCTTCGCGAAAAATGCCTGAAGCTTTATCAGGCAACGGAGCAGAATGAAGATGAGTTCGATTATCGCTACAGCTACGTGGTTTTCGGATCCGCCGGGATTATCCGGGCCTGGGTGAACCGGAACTGCCCGGAAAGCCCGGAGCAGATGGCGGAAATGACCAACCGGATGATTCTCAGCGGCGGGATTGCCTGATCAGGCTTTTTCCCGGGGCAGGGTACAGGTCAGGACCAGCCGGTCGTTTTCCATGGCGGCATGAATTGTGCCGCCATGTTTTTCTGCGATCGCGGCGGCGATGGACAGCCCGATGCCGAAGCCGTTCTGTTTCTCCTTGCTGCGGGAGGAATCCGCCCGGTAGAAGCGGTTGAACAGCTGGGCGCACTGCTCTTTACTCAGCGGCTGCTCCGCTGTGTTGGCAATCCGGAGAATGGCGGACCGGCCATCATGGACGGCTTCGGCAAGAATGGTTCCGCCTTCCGGCGTATACTTGACCGCGTTGTCGCAGAGGGTGGACATCAGGCGCTGCAGGGAAGCCCGGTCTCCCGTGACGCGGAGATCCGGATCAGCGGTTATCTTCATTTCTTTTCCGCCGAATTCCGCCATGGCGGCAAAGGGTTCGGCGGTTTCCTCCAGCAGCGCGCCGAGGGAAACGCTTTCCATGGTCATGGCCGGATGCTCTTCCTCCATTCGGGAAAGATATACCAGTTCATCCACCAGGCGGCGCAGGGCTGCGGTCTGCTTCTGGGTGCTGCGGACCCACTGGTTGTCCGGCAGTTCCATATTCAGCAGTTCCATATTGGTGGAAATCACGGTCAGGGGCGTTTTCAGCTCATGGCCGGCATTGGTGATAAATTGCTTTTGCTGTTCCATGTTCCGGATGGTGGGCCGGACGGCGTGGCGACTGGCCAGGGAGACCAGCAGGAGCGCCAGCAGGATGCCGCCCAGGCAGGCAATACCGGAAATCAGGGCCAGGTTGCGGACGGATGTCAGCCGGGTTTCACAGTTCATCATGATGATGGCCTTCCGGCCGGAGGAATCAGCTTTGATGCGAAAAAGGTAGTCCCCGATATAGCCGCTTTCCTTTCCGGATTCCAGCGCCTGAGCAATCAGGGATTGGGCGGTTTCCTCATCGATATTTTCAGCGAAATTCAGGTTCGGGGCGCTGGGTTCGTCGTTTTCATCACAGAAGGCAAAGAACCAGATGGATTCGCTGGCGATGTTACGTACCTGGCGGCTCCGCCCGGCAAAACGTTCCGGCCGGAACTCCGGCAGCACCGGCCAGCCCTTTCCGGATTCCCGGGTGCTTTCGTCTTCGCTGCTGTTTTTTTCCCTGGAATTCCAGCCTTCCTTGTCTTCTCTTTTTGATTCTTTCTCTTCTCTTTTGGTTTCTTTCTCTTCCTCTGTCTTCTCCGGCATTTCAGCAAGGATAGCGTTGTCGGCAAGCAAAGACAGCGTGTCGGCCAGTTCGGTCCGCACGCTGAACAGATTTGCGATATTGACGATGGCAACCACCAGGACCATGGCGACGGTGAGCGTCAGCACGGTAATCCGGATGAAACGATGCTGCAGTTTTCTGATCATGACTTTTTCTCCAGGGAATACCCGGTGCCGCGGTGGACCCGGATTTCCGTTACCGATCCCAGCTCGGCCAGCTTTTTGCGCAGCTGGGAGATATTGACCCAGACCACGTTGATTTCCGCTTCAGCGTCCCAGCCCCAGACCTTGTCCATCAGCTGCTGGACGGAGAAAAGCAGCCGGGGGTTTTCCATGAAAAGCTCCATGAGCTGGTAGAGTTTCCCGGTCAGGCGGACGGAGCGGCTGCCGCATTTCAGCTCGCAGTTTCCCTTGTCCAGGGAAAGATCTTCCCAGCGCAGCACATCCGGCACATAGTTTTCCCGCCGCCGCAGCATGGCCCGGATGCGGGCCATCAGCTCCCCGGCGTCGAAGGGCTTGGGCAGGTAATCGTCGGCGCCCGCGTCCAGGCCGGTGACCCGGTCCTCCACGGCGTCCCTAGCCGTCAGCAGCAGGCAAGGGACGGAACTGCCGGATTCCCGGATCTTTTTCAGGGCCTGGATGCCGTCCATCTTCGGCATCATCCAGTCCATGATGATCCCGTCATAGTTTTCAGCGGCTGCATAATCCACGGCGTCCTCTCCGTCGTAAACGGCATCCACCATATAGCCGGAACGCTCCAGCAGGGTTTTCAGGGCAGCGGACAGGTCCCGGTCATCTTCTGCGAATAATAGTTTCATCGTCTTCTCCCGTAAGTTTAAGGTATTAAGGGTAGGATCACCCTGCGATGGATTCATCGCAGGGTGATTGTAGGGGAAGAAACTAAAATGAAATTAAAAATCAGTCGTACCGTTCGTCGATGACGCGCTTGGTCTTCTTTTCACTGCGGGGAAGGAGACCGTTCTCAACGACCTTGACCAGCGGCGTGAAGCCGATGACGCTCTTGACTTTGGTGGCAATGCGGTTGGCCAGGTCCAGGAAATCAACCGAGCCGTTGGTTTCGACATAAATCCGCATGGTATCCTTGCCATCGAGGTGGGAGATGCGGATCTGGTATTCGCTGGAGGCTTCCGGGAATGCCTGCAGGATTTCCTCGATCTGGCGGGGGAAGACGTTGACGCCCTTGATCTTCATCATATCGTCCGTACGGCCCATAATGGTATCCAGTCGCGGATGGCGGCTGCCGCAGGGGCACTGGCCGGGGATGATCCGGGACAGGTCGTGGGTGCGGTAGCGGATCAGCGGGGCGCCTTCCTTGACCAGGGTTGTGATGACGATTTCACCGGGCTGGCCGTCCGGCACAGGTTTCAGGGTGACGGGATCAATGATCTCGATATAGAGATAGTCATCCCAGTAGTGCATGCCGGTGTTGTATTTGCAGTTGATGCCGATTCCCGGGCCGTAGATTTCGGTCAGGCCGTAGATATCGTACAGCTCGATGCCCAGGGAGGTGGCGATTGTGTTCCGCATCTTGTCGCTCCAGCGTTCGGAACCGATGACGCCCTTTTTCAGTTTGATTTTGTTTTTGATACCCCGCTTTTCAATCTCCTCGGACAGCAGGAGTGCATAGGAGGAGGTGGAACAGAGCACGGTGGAACCCATATCCTGCATCATCTGCAGCTGCTTTTCCGTGTTGCCGGGGCCCATGGGGATGACCATGGCGCCGAGGCGCTCCGCACCGTTCTGGAATCCGATACCGGCTGTCCAGAGACCGTAGCCGGGCGTGATCTGGATCCGGTCCATATTGGTGATGCCGGCATATTCATAGCAGCGGGCGAACATAATGGCCCAGTCTTCCACGTCCTTGGCGGTATAGGGAATGATCACGGGCAGGCCGGTGGTGCCGGAAGAGGAGTGGATCCGGACGATTTTTTCCTCCGGCGCGGTCATCAGGCCCAGGGGATAGGCGCCGCGCAGGTCGTCCTTTTCGGAAAAGGGCAGGGCTTCGAACGCTTCCGGGGAATCGACGCCGGTGATGCCGGCTTCCTTCAGCTTCCGGCCGTAGAAATTGTCGGCAGCGGTGAGCGCTTTGATCTGCTTATTGACCAGTTCGAGTTGGGTGTCGGAAATGCGCATAATGGTGTTCCTTCTTTCTTCATGTATTACTTTCTTTGATATTGCTTCGCCCATGCGAGCGCTTTGAAATTCAGTTCATGGAATTTTTCCGGAATCCGGGCGCGGATGGCTTCTTTCAGGTCTGCTTCGGCCAGTCCCAGCGCGCCGGCGGAAAGCGCGGCGCCCAGCAGAATCAGGTTCAGGACTTTCGTTGAGCCGACGCTCTGCATGGCCTGCTCCGCAGGAACAATCCGGAGGTCCGGTACCCGGGCGGACAGGAAGTCCAGCATATCGGAAGCGCGGTAATCAGTGCCGGTCAGGGACGCGGTCACCGGCATGACCGCCCGGTCGGAGACGATCATACTGCCGCCGGGCTTCAGGAAGGGGAGGAGGCGGACCGCCTCGCCGGGTTCGAAACCGATGATCAGATCCGCTTCACCCCGGGCAATCATCGGGGAATAAATGCCTTCGCCCAGGCGGATGTGGCTGAAGACGCTGCCGCCCCGCTGGGCCATGCCGATGGTTTCAGCGGAAAGCACCGGAATGCCTTTTGCCATGGCGGCGGCGGAAATCAGGCGGGAGGCCAGGACGGTTCCCTGGCCGCCGACGCCGCAGAGGATGATATTCTTACGCATGCTGCTCGCCTCCTTCAATGGCCCCGGCCGGGCAGAGCTGCGCACACAGCCCGCAGCCCGTGCACTGGGCCGGATCCGCAACGGCTTTTCCGCCGGCAAAACTCAGGGCGGGGCAGCCGATTTCGCGGATGCATTTTTTACAGCCGACGCACTTTTCCGGATCGATCGTGACCCGGGAGTGCGGCTTGGTCAGGGCGATGCAGGGGGAACGGAAAATGATGGCCTTGACGCCGGGCAGATCCGCTGTTTTCCGGACCGCCTCCACCGCTTCCGCCAGGTTCAGCGGGTTGACGGTAACGACTTCTGTGACGCCGATGCCCCGGAGGATATTCTCAATGCTGATTTTGTCGACCACGTTACCCATCATGGTGCGGCCGGTACCGGGATGGGGCTGGTGGCCGGTCATGGCGGTGGTGGAATTGTCCAGCACGACGAGGGTGAATTCCGCCTGGTTGTAGACCGCGTTGACTACGCCCGGCAGCGCGGAGGCAAAGAAGGTGGAATCGCCGACGAAGGCGAAGCAGCTGCGGTCCTTTTCCAGGTGGTTGATTCCCTGGGCGATTCCCAGGCCCGCGCCCATGCACAGGCAGGTATCCACCATATCCAGCGGCATGGCGTTGCCCAGGGTATAGCAGCCGATATCCCCGCAGAAGATGGTCTTCCGGCCTTTCATAGCCTGCTTGACCGCATAGAACGACGCGCGGTGGGGGCAGCCGGCGCACAGGACCGGCGGCCGGACAGGCAGCGGGGGCAGGTCCCCGGCGGACGTTTCCGGCAGGGGCACGGACAGGAAGGCAGCGACCGCCGCGTTTACGCTGTCGCGGGTGTTTTCACCGGAAAGGGCGATATGGCCGGTCTGTTTTCCCAGGATCCGGACGGGCAGGCCGTATTTGCCGCACAGGTAGATCAGTTCCCGCTCGATCACGGGATCCAGCTCCTCCACGCAGAGCACTTCATCCAGGCCGGAGAGGAATTCCACGGCCTTTTTTTCCGGGAAGGGGAAGGGGGTGGAAACCTTCAGGGTGCGGACTTTGCCGAGGGTTTCGCGGGCTTCCATGACACAGGTGTAGCTGAATCCACCGGAGGCGATGCCTTTCCGGCTTTCGGCGAAAGCGCCTTCCGCCGGCTCGATCCGGTTGCCGGGATTGTCGGAGAGCACATCCGACAGGTGTGCGTTCCGTTCCTCGATCTTCCGGTGGTTTGCAAAGGAGAGACGGGGGAAGATCACCCAGCGGCTGCTGTCCTTCTCGAAGCCGTCATAGGTGTGAGTTTCGTATTCTTCCGGATCCAGCACCTGAACGGCGGCATATCCGTGGGACACCCGGGTGGTGGGGCGGAGGAAAACCGGCGTCCGGTATTCTTCGGAAAAGCGGAAAGCTTCCCGGATCATATCGTACGCCTCCTGGGCGGAGGAAGGATCAAACACCGGCACCTTGGAAAAGGAGGCAAACCGGCGGGTATCCTGCTCGGTCTGGGAAGAGATCGGGCCGGGATCGTCTGCCACCAGGACCACCAGGCCGCCTTTGACGCCGATGTATTCCAGGCACATCAGGGGATCGGAGGCGACGTTCAGCCCCATCTGCTTCATGGTGACCAGCGCCCGGGCGCCGGCATAGGCGGCGCCGCCGGCGATCTCCATGGCGGTTTTTTCGTTGACGGACCACTCCACATAAACCGATTCTCCCCGCCGCTTCGCGACGGTTTCCAGCACTTCGGTGGAGGGCGTGCCGGGATAGCCGCAGACCAGATTGACGCCGGCGGCCAGGGCGCCCAGGGCAATGGCTTCGTTGCCCATCAGAAATTCAGCGTGCATTTGGGTCACTCCTTGAAATATCACTAACGGCAAGGATACCACAAAACAGCCCGAAAGGCCAGAAAAATGCCGGAGAAAAACAGTCGGGCACGCCGGAAGTTTTGTGTGGAAATGATTGAAAAAGTATGATATACTGACTCCGTACGCAATGAAACATCCTGTATAACAGCAATCAACGGCCGCACTGTACCGTTTTTCAGACATCCGGCGCGGCGGGGAGGGAAACCATGCGAACATCGCTGCAGAAGTCATTGGCCGCGTTCCGGCGGGGAGCGGCGTTATTCCTGGTGCTGGCGGTTCTGGCGGCCGTGGTTCCGGCGGCTGCGGAATCGGTAAAAGAAAACACCATCGATGAATATACCGGCGAAACCCAGGAAACGCTGGCCCAGGTGATGCTTGAAAAAAGAAAGGCAACGGACGGGGCTGAAGGCCTGGAAAATATCCGCGTTCACCGGAACGGGCAGATTCACGGCCGCGGTTTTTCGGACGAACCCTCCGGTGCGGAACCGAACTATACCGGCCTGGTCGGATATGCCGTGACGGCAAACAGCGACGATATCAAACCCGGTGACAAAGGGCTTGACTATCCGTGGAAAGTGCCGTCCTATCTGGTGTTTGAAAAAAGATGGTACTATACCCAGCCGCTGCAGCACAAAACCAGCGTGCTGGTGCTCAACCAGGTGCTGAAGGAGAAAAGCCGCGGACGGTATACCGGCCGGCTGCGGGTGATCCGGCTGGATTCGGGCGAGATCTGCTGGATGGATGTGGAGGATTTTATTACCGTGCCCTACTGGTTCTATCCGGCCAAGCGGGCGGTGAAATACGGCTCAACAGTGGCGACATACCGCAAAAAAGGGGAGGCCGTGCCGACGGACCTGGAAGGGAACCCCATTGAAGTGGAAAGGGGCACCTCCGTGCTGATTCCCGGAAACGACGTATGGGACATCCGGGCGCCGGAAGGAAGCCGGATGATTCCCGGCATCGTTTATACGGCAATCACCACCGTTGTGACGACCACCGTGCTGAAAACCGGGGAGGAACCGGAAGATGCCGGGGATGCGGAAGCAACCGTCAACGACGGGGAAGGCGAAACCACAAAAGTAACGGAAAAAACGGAAATCATTTCCACCATCATACTGTTTCCGGAGGAAGATCTGACCGTAATCTACTGAGAACGGGCCTGCGATCCGGACGAAGGAGTTATGATCCATGACGGCAACGAAAAAAATCATACGGACGGTGCTGATTGTCCTGGGCCTGTGCGCGCTGGCTGCGGCCGCGTGCGCGGAAACGAAAACCGCAGCGCCGTACACCTATGAGATTCTGGATGAAGAGAACAGGATCGCTGAGATTGTGGATTACAATCCGCCGCGGACCAGCGACAGCGGCGGGATTGACCTGGTCATTCCCGCGGAGCTGGACGAATACACGATTATCGGCATCGGGGACAACGCCTTCAAACTGCAGCGCAAGCTGAAAACAGTGACGATTTCCGAAGGGATTACCTATATCGGCAGCCGGGCGTTTTCCAGCTGCGACGGCATTACCCGCTTGAAACTGCCGGAATCGCTGACCAGCATCGGAAACCGCGCCTTTTCCAACTGCAAAGGCCTGATGAGCGTGACGCTGCCCGCTTCGGTGAACAGCCTCGGGGAGAATCCCTTTGCGCTGTGCTCCAACCTGATCGATATCAGCTATGACGGCGAAGTTTACAAATCGGAAGACGGCATCCTGGTGCAGCAGGAGGAAGGACGCCTGGTCAGCTACCTGCATCCTTCGGACAGCGGAAAATACCGGGTGCCGGACGGAATCCGGATTATCGGCAAGAGCGCCTTTGCGGAATGCAAGGAACTGACGGACGTTACGCTTCCGGATACGCTGGAAGTAATCGAAGAGAGCGCCTTCAAGGGATGCACCGGTATCGGGGATATGGTGATTCCCACTTCGGTGACCCGGATCGGCAACCGCTGCTTCGCGGACTGCACCTCCCTGGAAACCATCACGATTCCGGACAATGTGACCGACGTGGACGGAAATCCGTTCATGGGCTGTAAAAGCCTGACGGAGATCGTGGTCGGCGGCGAGCATCCGACGCTCCAGATGGTCGACGGCGTTCTGGTGGACGTTTCCCGGAAACGCCTGCTGTGTTATCCGTGCACCCGGAAGGAGGAAACCGAATACCACGTTCCGGACGGCATGGAGGTCATCGGGGCCAGCGCCTTTGAGTTTACGGGCATGCTGGAAAAAATCTACCTGCCGGACAGCGTGAAGGAGATTGAAGACTACGCCTTCAGCAACAGCTTTATGAGGGCCATTGAAATGCCCGCAAAGCTGGAAAGCATCGGCATGTGGGCTTTCGAAAACTGCAGCAACCTGATTTCTATCCGGATTCCGGATGGCATCACGCAACTGAACGCGATGACGTTTGCCGGCTGCGGGCGGCTGGAAAGTGTGATCCTGCCGGAAGGACTGAAGATGATCGGGGACGACGCCTTCTCCGACTGCACGATGCTTGCCGGCATTACGATTCCGGAGACCGTGACCGAAATCGGCTCCACGGTATTCAAAAGCTGCGAGACGCTGACATCCGTTATCATTCCGGAAACGGTGGAAACGCTGGGGAACAAGATCTTTGACGGATGCGTCAGCCTGAAGGAGGTCGCCATTCCCTCCTCGCTGACGGTGCTGCCGGAAGGCATGTTTGAATACTGCCGCTCCCTGGAGGAAATCCAGCTGCCCGAAGGGCTGAAGGCAGTCGGCAATTCCGCGTTCAACGGCTGCAATGCCCTGAAGGAAATCCATTTCCCGGAGGGTGTCCGGACCATCGGCAGTTCCGCTTTCAGGGGATGTACCGCACTGACGGCGCTGGAACTGCCCCAGAAACTGAGAACCATCGGCGATTCGGCATTCTTCGGATGCACCGGCATCAGTGAAGTGATTATTCCCTCCGGTGTCACGCAGATCCGGAGCCACGCCTTTGAAGAATGCGAAAACCTGATGAACGCAGTGGTCCCGGCCAGCGTGAACCGGATGGGCGTGCGGGTATTCTACCACTGCCCGCTGGACATGGTGGTCTGGGTGGAAAAGGACAGCTACGCGGAACAGTGGTGCGACGGGGAAGCCATTACGCCCACTTACTGGGATGGAAGCGCGCCGGAAACATAAAGGGAAAAGGAATGGGTGACTGTGGGTGAAAAAAAATACGGCGGCAGCGGAAAACGCAAAAAAAGGCAAGCATCAGGCGCTTGAGATGATTGAAGGCGGTCTGTGCGGAAAACGGAGCGCCAGGATATTCAACTGGACGGTATTTATCCTGATTATCCTGAGCAATTCGTTTTTCCTGGCGTCGAAGGCTCAACCGGTCATCAGCAACACCCTGATCTTCGTCGTTGCGGAGCTGTTTACCATCATCCTGCTGACAACGGAGATTGTGATTGGGTTCTGGACGGCAGATGTCCGGTTTCCGGAAGAAAAGCATCCGAGGCTGAAGTATCTCCGGCAGCCGATGACGATCATCGGCATCCTGGCGTTGATGCCGTTCTACCTGGGCCTGGTGCTGGTGGATCCGAAATTTAACGAGTTTACGGAATACCTGGATTACCTGATGCTGCTGCACCTGGTGAAAGCCTGGGAGATCATGAAAACAACGAGGCCGGACTCCTGAGAGTCCGGCTTCGGTTTATTCGAGGGCCTGCGCCAGGTCAGCGATCAGATCCTCTTTGCTTTCGAGGCCCACGCTGAGGCGGACCAGGTCCGGCGAGACGCCGGCGGCGTAAAGCTCCTCATCGTTCATCTGGCGGTGGGTGGCGGAGGCAGGGTGCAGGCAGCAGGTGCGCGCATCCGCCACATGGGTTTCAATGGCGGCAATCTTCAGGCGCTTCATGAACGCCTCAGCTGCCTTGCGGCCGCCTTTGACGCCGAAGGAAACGACGCCGCAGGAACCGTTGGGCAGGTATTTCTTTGCCCTTTCATGGTAGGGATCGCCCGGCAGGCCGCAGTAGCGGACCCAGGCGATTTTTTCATGCCCGGCGAGGAATTCGGCTACCGCCTGGCCGTTTTCACAGTGCCGCTGCATCCGGACGTGGAGGCTTTCCAGGCCCAGGTTCAGCAGGTAGGCGCTCTGGGGGCTCTGGATAGCGCCGAAATCGCGCATCAGCTGGCTGGTGGCCTTGGTGATAAAGGCGCCGGCCAAGCCGAATTTTTCGGTGTAGACAATGCCGTGGTAGCTTTCGTCCGGCGTGGTGAGGCCGGGATATTTGCCGGGCTCGGCTGCCCAGTCGAACTTTCCGCTGTCCACGATACAGCCGCCGACGGCGCTGCCGTGGCCATCCATATACTTGGTGGTGGAATGGGTCACGATATCCGCGCCCCATTCAATGGGCCGGCAGTTGACCGGGGTGGCGAAGGTGTTGTCGATAATCAGCGGAACGCCGTGCCGGTGGGCCGCTTTGGCGAACATCTCAATATCCAGGACGGTCAGCGCCGGATTGGCGATGGTCTCGCCGAAAAGCGCTTTCGTATTCGGCCGGAACGCGGCGTCCAGTTCTGCTTCCGTGCAGTCGGGGGAGACGAAGGTGAACTCAACGCCCATTTTTTTCATCGTGACGGCAAAGAGGTTGTAGGTGCCGCCGTAGATGGCGGAGGAGGCGACCACATGGTCCCCGGCGGTGGCGATGTTGAACACCGCGAAGAAATTGGCCGCCTGGCCGGAGGAGGTCAGCATTGCGGCGCTGCCGCCTTCCAGCGCGCAGATCTTGGCCGCGACCATGTCGCAGGTCGGGTTCTGCAGGCGGGAATAGAAATAGCCGGAGGCTTCCAGATCGAAGAGCTTGCCCATGTCCTCGCTGGTGTTGTATTTGAAGGTGGTGGACTGGATGATCGGGATCTGGCGGGGTTCGCCGTTGCCGGGCGTGTAGCCGGCCTGGACGCAGCGGGTTTCGATACGGGACATGGGAAACGCTCCTTTCAGTCGCGGATTTTCAGTTATCATAGCATGATCCGGTGTGTGCCACAAGGGAACCGGACACGGAAAAGCACGGAAAAAGCATTTGATAATGATACGGAAATATGATAAAATTAATCGGTTATACGCTATTGTAAGGAAGGAATTGATCTGCCATGATCAGGAAACTGCTGGCCCGGGTCCGGGAATATAAGCGGCAGACCATTGCCACGCCCCTGTTTATGGTCGGGGAAGTCGCCATGGAAGCGCTGATTCCCATGATTATGAGCTGGATGATTGACCGGGGCATCCAGGGAAATGACGGCGCCGGAAATATGGGCAATATCTGGCTGTACGGCGGACTGCTGCTGGTGACGGCGTTCATCTCGCTGGCTTCCGGCGTGATGAGCGGGCGGATGGCCGCGGTCGCTTCGGCAGGCTTTGCCCGGAACCTGCGGCATGATATGTATTACCGGATCCAGGATTATTCATTCTCGAATATTGACAAGTTCAGCACCTCCTCCATCATCACCCGGCTGACGACGGACGTGACCAATGTGCAGAACAGCTTCCAGATGATCCTGCGCATGGCGGTCCGAGCGCCTCTGACGCTGATTTTTTCCATGATTATGGCCATGACGATCAACGCCCGCCTTTCGCTGGTGTTCGTGCTGACGCTGCCGGTACTGGGCTTCGGCATCTACATGATCATGACCCGGACGCATCCGATCTTCAAACGGGTGTTCCAGACATACGACAAGCTGAACAACGTGGTGCAGGAGAACCTGCGCGGCGTCCGCGTGGTCAAGAGCTTTGTGCGGGAAGACTACGAGACGGACAAGTTCAACAAAATATCCGGATCGATTTACAAGGATTTTGTCAGCGCCGAAAGGCGGATCGCGCTGATGAATCCTCTGATGATGACGTGCATCTATACCTGCACGCTGATCATCGGCTGGCTCGGTGCCAACGAAATCGTCGCCTCCGGAAACGATGCGGCCGTGGGCATGACTACCGGGCAGCTGACGAGCCTGATTACCTATGTGATCCAGATCCTGTCCAGCCTGATGATGGTTTCCTTCACCTTCCTGATGATCACCATGAGCCGGGCATCCGCCCAGCGTATTGTGGAAGTGCTGGACGAGGAAACCGATATCGTTTCGCCGGAGAACGCGCGGACGGAAATCGCGGACGGATCCATCGACTTCGACCATGTGAACTTCGCCTATGCCAGCCGCAGCGAGCGGGATACGCTGAGCGATATTGACATCCATATTCCCTCCGGCGCGGTGGTCGGCATCCTGGGCGGCACCGGCAGCGGCAAGTCCTCCCTGGTACAGCTGATTCCCCGCCTGTACGACGTCAAGGACGGCGCCGTGAAGGTCGGCGGCGTGGATACCCGGGAATATGACCTGACCGCCCTGAGGGACAGCGTGGCCATGGTGCTGCAGAAGAACGAACTGTTCAGCGGCACGATTAAGGACAACCTGCGCTGGGGCAACGAGAACGCGACGGACGGGGAGATTGAGGAAGCCTGCCGCCTGGCCCAGGCGGATTCCTTCATTCAGGACTTCCCGGACAAATATGACACCTGGATTGAACAGGGCGGCACGAACGTGTCCGGCGGGCAGAAACAGAGATTGTGCATTGCCCGGGCCCTGCTGAAAAAGCCGAAGATCCTGATCCTGGACGACAGCACCAGCGCGGTGGATACGAAGACCGACGCGCAGATCCGCGCGGGCTTCCGCAGCTATATTCCCGATACGACCAAGCTGATCATTGCCCAGCGCGTGGCTTCCGTGAAGGATGCCGATATCATTATCGTGCTGGACAACGGCCGGGTGGTCGACGCCGGCACCCATGACGAGCTGCTGGCACGGTGCGAAATCTACCGCGAAGTCCATGACTCCCAGACGAAGGGAGGCGAAGACCATGAGTGAGCAGCGGAAAGGTCCTGCCCCCAAGGCGCCGGCGCCCGCGATGGGCGGCGGTCCCCGCGGTCCGCGCGGCATGGGTCCGCGCCAGCCCCTGGATAAAAAAGCGCTGGTCCGGCTGCTGGCCTACCTGAAACCCTACTGGCCGCGGCTGATCCTGGTGCTGATCTGCATCATCCTGAACGCCATTGCAACCGCCATGGCGGCGAAATTCCTGGGCACGGTGATTGACGAGCATATCGGCCCGGCTCTCAGCCGGGGGATCACCCTGGCGGAAACCGGCCTGCCCACAGCCATCCTGAAAATGGCGGCCCTTTACGCCCTGGGTATTGCGGCAACCTACCTGCAGGCCCGGGTGATGGCGGTGATCAGCCAGAGCGTGCTGCGGAAGGTCCGGGATGAAATGTTTGACCATATGCAGACGCTCCCGATCAAGTATTTCGATACCCATACCCATGGCGAGGTCATGAGCCACTACACCAACGATACGGATACGCTCCGCCAGATGGTGGGCCAGGTGCTGCCCCAGAGCATTTCTTCCGTTATTACGCTGACAGTGGTATTTATTGCCATGCTGAGCTGCAGCCTGTGGCTGACACTGATCATGGTGGCTGGCACCGTGCTGATGCTGAAAGCCACGATGAAGATCGGTACCGGCAGCGCGAAATATTTCGTGAAACAGCAGTCGTCCCTGGCGTCCCTGAACGGCTATGTGGAGGAAATGGTCAACGGCCAGAAGGTCATCAAGGTCTTCAACCATGAGCCGGAAGCGAAGGAAGAGTTCGACAAGCGGAACGACGAGCTGACCGGCAACATGACTGAAGCCAACAAGCTGGGCAACATCCTGGGCCCGGTGAACAACAACATGGGCCACCTGCTGTATGTGGTGCTGGCCATCGCCGGCGGCGCGCTGGCCATCAGCCATGCGCAGAACGTGAGCCTGGGCGGCGGCGGGGAACTGACGCTGGGCAATATCGTCGCCTTCCTGACGCTGAGCCGGAATTTCATGATGCCGATCAACCAGATGGCCCAGCAGATCAACTTCATCGCCATGGCAGTGGCCGGCGCAGGCCGGATCTTTGCCCTGATGGACGAGAAGCCGGAAGCGGACGAAGGCTATGTGAAACTGGTCAACGCGAAGGAAGTCGACGGGCAACTGACGGAGACGGAAGAGCATACCGGCATCTGGGCCTGGAAGCATCCCCACAGCGCGGACGGCAGCGTGACCTATACGAGGCTGGCCGGCGACGTGGTGATGGAGCATGTGGACTTCGCCTACGAACCGGAAAAGCCGGTGCTGCATGATATTACGCTCTATGCCCGGCCCGGGCAGAAAGTGGCCTTTGTCGGCGCCACCGGCGCGGGCAAGACCACGATTACCAACCTGATCAACCGGTTCTACGATATTGCGGACGGCAAAATACGCTACGACGGAATCAACATCAACAAGATCCACAAGGAAGACCTGCGCCACAGCCTCGGCGTTGTGCTGCAGGACGTGAACCTGTTTACCGGCACCGTGATGGACAACATCCGTTACGGCAAGCTGGACGCCACGGATGAGGAGTGCATCGCGGCGGCGAAGCTGGCCAACGCAGATGACTTCATCACCCGCCTGCCCGACGGCTACAACACGGTGCTGAAGGGCGACGGCAGCGGCCTGAGCCAGGGCCAGCGGCAGCTGATTTCCATCGCCCGGGCGGCGGTGGCGGATCCGCCGGTAATGATCCTGGACGAAGCGACGTCCTCCATTGATACCCGGACCGAAGCGCTGGTGCAGAAGGGCATGGACAAGCTGATGGAAGGCCGGACGGTGTTCGTGATCGCCCACCGGCTGTCCACCGTGCAGAACAGCGACGTGATCATGGTGCTGGACCACGGCAGGATTATCGAGCGCGGCAGCCACGAGCAGCTGATTGCCGAAAAGGGCCAGTATTACCAGCTGTACACCGGGGCTTTTGAGCTTGAGTAAGCAAGCGCAAGCACTACAGGGAGATCCTTCGCTTCGCTCAGGATGACATCCTTAGGCGCAGGATTTCTTCAGAGTGCAGGCATAATAGTTTTTTTCAGGAAAGGAAAACGAATGTTAACATTAAAAGGAATCACCAAGGAGTATTCCGCCGGCGATATGAAGGTTGAAGCGCTTCGCGGGGTTGACCTGGAATTCGGCAAGAGCGAATTCACCGCAATCCTGGGTCCGTCCGGGTGCGGTAAAACCACGCTGCTGAACATTATCGGCGGCCTGGACCGCTACGACGAAGGCGACCTGCTGATTAACGGCCGGAGCACCAAGGAATTCCGGGAAAAGGATTGGAACACCTACCGGAACCATTCCATTGGCTTTGTGTTCCAGACCTATAACCTGATTCCGCACCAGACGGTGCTGGCAAACGTGGAGCTGGCACTGACGCTGGCAGGCGTAAGCCGGGAAGAACGGAAACGCCGGGCAACGGAGGCGCTGGCCAAGGTCGGCCTCAGCGACCAGCTGAAGAAAAAGCCCAACCAGATGAGCGGCGGCCAGATGCAGCGGGTGGCAATCGCCCGGGCGCTGGTGAACAATCCGGATATCCTGCTGGCGGACGAACCCACCGGCGCGCTGGACAGTGAAACCAGCATCCAGGTGATGGAGATCCTGCGGGAAATCGCCAGGGAAAAGCTGGTTATCATGGTGACCCACAATCCGGAACTGGCGGAGGCCTATGCCACGCGGACCATCCGGCTGCTGGACGGCAAAGTGATCAGCGATACCGGGAACGATACGGCGCAGGAGCAGGCCCGTCCCCGGCGGGCAAAGGAGACGGCGGAGCAGGAAAGTGCGGAGGTGCAGCGGAAGCCGTCCATGAGCTTCCTGACGGCGCTGGGCCTGAGCCTCAACAACCTGCTGACCAAGAAGGGCCGGACGATCCTGACGGCGTTTGCCGGATCCATCGGCATTATCGGCATCGCGCTGATCCTGAGCCTGTCCAACGGCGTCAATAACTACATTGACAAAGTGCAGCGGGATGTGCTGGCGTCCTATCCGATTACGATTGATTCCGAGACCATGGACATGACGGAATCGCTGAGGTCGCTGATGAGCGCTTCCCAGGAGGAAAAGGAACAGGAGCAGCAGGAAGGCGAGGTTAAATCGGACTCGCGGATGACAAATACGCTGAATTCCTGGATGTCGGGCATCAAGACCAACGACCTGCACGCTTTCAAGAAATGGCTGGACAGCCATGAGGACAGCTGGCAGAAACTGGTGACCGATATCCAGTATGAGTACGCCACGCCGCTGATTGTTTACCGGCTGGACCTGGAGGAGCCGCTGCAGGTGAATCCCTCCAAGACGCTGGAATCCACCGGGCTGCTGGATATGCTCGGAGGGAGCAGCAGCAAGGTCGGTATCCAGCAGACGATGATCGACAGCGCCATGCGGAGCACCAATGCTTTCGGAGTGCTGCCGGACAATGAAGATATGTTCAGGAGCCAGTACGAGGTACTGGCCGGCCGGATGCCGGAAGCGGACGATGAGATCGTCGTGATCCTGAACAGCAAGAGCGAACTGGGCGATATGACGCAGTATACCCTGGGGCTGAAGGACCAGAAACTGCTTTCGGAACAGTTTACACAGCTCTGGATGGGCGGCGGCTCCATTGCCACCACAGGCACGGCGTACACCTATGACATGCTGATGAACATGAAGTTCCGGCTGATGTATAACACCAGCTATTATGTCAAGGATGAGGGCAGCGCCATCTGGAAGGACAAGCGGAACGACAAAGCCTATATGGCTGCCGCGCTGGCGGACGACACCAAGAGCATGGAGCTGAAGGTGGTCGGCATTGTAAAGACCATTGAGAATACGATGGCGGCTTCCATGTATACCGGCGGCGGAATCGGATACCGCCGGGGACTGACCCGGTTCCTGCTGAACACCGTGGTGGAAAGCGCAGTGGTGAAGGACCAGATCAGCAAGCGGCCGGATCCGGCAGCGGAGACCGAAGAGGGCCGGAAAGGCATCAACATTTTCAGCGGCGCCCCGTTCAGCCCGGAAGCCAAGGATGTGCGGGACCTGATTACGGAGATCCGGAATACGGACGACGGCCGGAGCGAAAAGGAAAAGATCGCGGACTTTGTGGCGCTGATGGAAGAGCAGGGCATCCTGCCCCGGAAAATGCTGCCGGAATGGATCTACGGCGCGCTGGATTTCAACCTGATCGAATCAGCGATTGAGCGTGGCTCCGTAATGATCAAGGGTACATCCTACGAGGACAACATGAAGACCCTGGGCGTTTACATTGATGAAGCGTCCGAAGGGGACCGGCCGGAAGATTATCCGTCCACGATCAATATCTACGCCCGGAACTTTGACGCGAAGAAGGAAATATCCCGGCTCATCAGGGAGTACAACGCGTCGGTCGGGAAGGCCCAGCAGATTACCTATACGGATTACGTCGGGCTGCTGATGGATTCCGTGACGACGATTGTGGCGTATACGAAGGACGTGCTGATTGCGTTTGTGGCCATCAGCCTGGTGGTATCCTCGATCATGATCGGGATTATTACCTACATCAGCGTGCTGGAGCGGACGAAGGAAATCGGCATCCTGCGGGCGATCGGCGCCTCGAGAAGGGATATCTCCCGTGTGTTCAATGCCGAGACCCTGATTATCGGCTTCAGTGCCGGGGCCATCGGGATCGGCATGACGCTGCTGCTGGTGCTGATTATGAACCTCTACCTGAACCACCTGACCGGCATAGCGAACCTGGCGTCGCTGCCGACGGGGGCCGCGTTTGCACTGGTGGGCATTTCGATGCTGCTGACGCTGATTGCGGGCATTATCCCGTCGCGTATTGCCGCCCAGAAGGACCCGGTCGTTGCTTTGCGGACGGAGTGACAACTGATAACTGATCACTATAAATACTGGAGGAATGGAACATGTACACCAAGGTTGCAACGGATATGAACTTCCCGGCCCGGGAAAAACAGGTCATGGAAATGTGGAAGGAAAAGGATATCATCCGGAAATCCTTCCATCACCGGGACGGCAACGAAGCTTTTACATTCTTTGACGGCCCGCCGACCGCCAACGGCAAGCCGCATATCGGCCATATCGAAACCCGGGCGATCAAGGACCTGATCCCCAGGTACCAGACCATGAAGGGAAAGAGCGTGCTGCGCAAGGCCGGATGGGATACCCACGGCCTGCCGGTGGAGCTGGAGGTTGAAAAGGCGCTGGGCCTGGACGGCAAGCCCCAGATCGAGCAGTACGGTATCGAGCCCTTCATTGCCGAATGCAAAAAGAGCGTATGGAAATATCTGCATGAGTGGGAGAAAATGTCGGACCAGGTCGGATACTGGGTGGACATGGAGCATCCCTATATCACCTATGACAACAACTACATCGAAAGCGAATGGTGGAGCCTGAAGCAGATCCACGAAAAGGGACTGCTGTACCAGGGCCACAAGATCGTGCCTTACTGCCCGCGCTGCGGAACGGCGCTTTCCAGCCATGAAGTGGCCCAGGGCTACAAGAACGTGAAGGAAACGTCCGCTTACGTCCGGTTCGCAGTGAAGGGTCAGGAGAATACCTACCTGCTGGCCTGGACCACCACGCCCTGGACGCTGCCGAGCAACCTGGCGCTGTGCGTGAACGCCCATGAAACCTACTGCCGCCTGGTATCGGAGGGGGACACCTACATCATGGCGAAAGCCCTGGCGGAAAAGGTGTTTGAAGGCAAAGAATTCACGATCACGGAAGAATTCCCCGGGGAAAGCCTGAAGGGAATGCAGTATGAGCCCCTGTTCTCATGCGCCGGGGAGATCGAAGGCGCATGGATCGTGCTGTGCGATGACTACGTCACCATGGAGGACGGCACCGGCATCGTGCATATCGCACCGGCGTTCGGTGAGGATGACAACCGGGTGTGCCGGGAGAACAATATGCCCTTCGTGAACCTGGTGGATACCCAGGGCCGCTTCGTAGAGGGAACGCCCTGGACCGGCATCTTCGTCAAGGACGCGGACCCGATGATCCTGAAGGACCTGAAGGAGCGGGGCCTGCTGTTTGCCGCGGTGCCCTTTGCCCATGACTATCCCTTCTGCTGGCGCTGCGACACGCCGCTTTTGTACTACGCGCGGCCGACCTGGTTCATCCAGATGACAAAGCTGCGGGACAACCTGGTGCGGAACAACCGGACCATCAACTGGCTTCCGGACAACATCAAGGAAGGCCGGATGGGCAACTTCCTCGAAAACGTCATCGACTGGGGCCTGAGCCGCGAACGCTACTGGGGAACGCCCCTGCCGGTATGGAAGTGCGAAGAGGGCCATCTGCACGTGATCGGTTCCCGGGCGGAACTGCGCGAAATGGCGATCAGCGATCCCGGCCCGGACGTGGAGCTGCACCGGCCCTTCATCGACCAGGTGACGATCCGCTGCCCGGAATGCGGCAAGGAAATGCACCGGGTGAAGGAAGTCATCGACTGCTGGTACGATTCCGGTTCCATGCCGTTTGCCCAGTGGCACTATCCCTTTGAACACAAGGAAGAGTTTGAACGGAATTTCCCGGCGGACTTCATCTCCGAAGCCGTCGACCAGACCCGGGGCTGGTTCTATACCCTGGAGGCCATCTCCACCCTGCTGTTTGACCGGGCACCCTTCAAAAACTGTATCGTGCTGGGCCTGGTGCAGGACGCGGAAGGCCGGAAGATGAGCAAACACCTGGGCAACGTGGTGGATCCCTTCCTGATGCTGGACAAGTTCGGCGCGGACGCGATCCGGTGGTATTTCTACACCACATCCGCCCCGTGGCTGCCGAGCCGCTTCAGCGAGGAAGCGGTGCAGGAAGGCCAGCGGAAATTCCTGGCGACGCTGCAGAACACTTATGCCTTCTTCGCAATGTACGCCCAGATCGACGGGTTTGATCCCGCGGCGCATCCGCTGGACAAGGTGGAAAAGACCCTGATGGACCGCTGGATCCTGAGCAAGCTGAACACCGTGATCGACAAGGTGGACACCGAGCTGGGCAATTACCACGTGACCGAGGCCGCCGGCGCGCTGGCGGACTTCGTGGATGAACTGAGCAACTGGTATGTGCGCCGCGGGCGGGAACGCTTCTGGGGCAAGGGCATGGCCGGCGACAAGGAAGCCGCCTTTGCTACGCTGTATCATGTGCTGGTGACGCTGAGCAAGCTGTGCGCACCGTTCATTCCGTTCCTGGCGGAGGAGATCTACCAGAACCTGGTGGTGAACAATGTGCCCGGCGCCGTGGAAAGCGTGCACCTGTGCGACTTCCCGGTGTGCGACCGTTCGGCGATCGATCCGGACATGGAAAAGCAGATGGACGCACTGCTGGAGGTGATCCAGCTGGGACGCGCCTGCCGCAATACCGCGAACCTGAAGGTGCGCCAGCCGCTGAGCAGGCTGTATGTCAAGGGCGCCTCCTTTGAGCAGGCCTACCAGGAACTGTGCGAGGACGAACTGAATGTGCGCGAGGTCGTCTTTACCGAGGACGCGCGGGCATTTACCACCTATAAACTGAAGCCACAGATGCGGACCCTGGGACCGAAATACGGCAAGCTCCTGGGCAAAATCGGCCAGCAGCTGGGCGAAATGGACGGGAACGACGTGGTGGACGCCTTTGCAAAGGGCGAACAGGTTTCCTTCACCATCGACGGAACGGAAGTTGTGCTGAACAAGGACGACGTGCTGACCGAGCCGATGCAGAAGCCCGGATTCACCGCCACGGAAGACCGGGGCGTGACCGTGGTGCTGGATACGAACCTGACGGAAGACCTGATCCGGGAAGGCTATGCCCGGGAAGTGATCTCCAAGCTGCAGACCATGCGCAAGGAAGCCGGCTTCGAAGTGACGGACCGGATTCACGTGGTATACGCCGGGGACGATGAACTGGCGGCCGCGGTGGAAGCCTTTGCGGAGATGATTCAGAAGACCACCCTGGCCTTGAGCCTGACGCGCGGGGAAGCCGGCGCGGACTACGCGGCGAAGGAATGGGATATCAACGGGAAGAAAGCGACGCTGGGTGTGAAAAAGCAATGAAGATTGCCCTGATTGGCTCCGACGTTCCCATGCTTTTGCCGGCCATGCTGGCGGACCTGCTGTTTGCCGGAAAGGAAACCGGCGCGCAGGTCGCCGCGGAGGAAGGCAACCCCGCCATGCGGGAAGTGCTGCAGGGATACGGGGACGCTGTTTTCCGCCGGGCCGGCGCCCGGCCGGGAAGTTTTACGGTGACCGGCAGCCGGCAGGAAGTGCTGGATGGCGCGGACTGCCTGGTCTATGCCGGGGATCCGCAGGCGGCCAGCTGTTTCTTCATGGACCGCAGTGCTCTGGAAAGCGACGAGGAAGGCGATCCGGGACTGACGGACCAGGCCCGGGTGAACGGCGGCATTGAAGGGCTGCTGCATGCCATGCGCGCCGGGAGGGAAATCCTGAGATTGTGCGACGCCATGGACGAAAACTGCCCCGGCGCGCTGGTGATCAATCTCGGCCAGCCCATGGCCCGGACAACGGCGGTATTCCTGAACCGGGGATACCGGTGCTTCGGCCTCGGGCGGACGCCGATGAAAGGCGCCAGCGGCGTTGATACCTACGCGAAACGGCTGCGGATTCCGCCGGAAAACCTGAAGGCAGAAACCGCGGGACTGCCGGGCTTTGCCTTCCTGACCGAAATCCGGGACGGAAAGAGCGACCTCATGGGGAAACTGAAAAAGGCCGCGGAAAACGGCGAACTGGGCAGCCTGAGCCGGCGGTGGCTGGGCTGGTGGGACGCGATCCCGGCCGGGGATGTGACGGACCACGCGGAATTCCTGCCTGCGCAGCCGGACTATATTCCGGAGGAAAAACCGGAATTCGGCGAAACCGTGGAAAAGCGCAAGGAACGCATCCTGTATATGAATACCGTGCGGGAGCAGGGGGCGGACAGCCGCGAAGGCGCCATGGCCCAGCTGCTGCTGCTTTCCAAGGCGCCGCCGGTGCGGCCGATGCGCCTGGCGCTGGCCCTTCTGCGGAAGGAAACGGCGGAGATTCCGGCGGTGACCCGGAAAAACAACGGTACGATGCCGCAGCTGCCGGGTGAAGCGGTGATTGAAACGACGCTCCGGCTGGATAACGGCGAGGAGCAGAAGCGGGAAATCCGGGTGCCGGAGGCGCTGGCGGAAATCCTGAACGAAGTGGACGGGGCAAACCGGCTGGCAGCCCTGGCGGCGGCGGGTGACCGCGGCGCGGTGCGGGAATACGTGGAAACGGATCCCGCCCTGGGCGGACTGGACCGGCTGTACTGCCAGGATGTCGTTGAGGCGCTGATAACGCAGAATGAAGAGATCCTTCGCTTCGCTCAGGATGACACCCTGAACTGAAAACTGATAACTGGAGTAAAACATGTTTATCGCAGACACGTGGACGGACTACGAGGTGATGGATACCGGCGACGGCGAAAAGCTGGAGCGCTGGGGGAAGATTATCCTGCGCAGGCCGGATCCCCAGACCATCTGGCCGAAGGGCCGGGAATCGCTGTGGAAGCAGGCGCAGGCCCATTACCATCGCAGCGACCGAGGCGGCGGGGAATGGGAATTTAAGGAAAAGCTCCCGGAACGCTGGACCGTGGGCCACGGCAGTCTGCGCTTTTATGTCCGGCCCACCGGGTTCAAGCATACCGGCTTATTTCCGGAACAGGCGGCCAACTGGAACTGGATGGACGGGCTGATCCGGCATTCCGGCAGGAAAGACCTGCGGGTGCTGAACCTGTTCGGGTATACCGGAGGGGCGACGCTGGCCTGCGCCGCGGCCGGCGCCCATGTGACCCATGTGGACGCGGCAAAGGGTATGGTACAGTGGGCCAAGGAAAACCGGGAGCTGAACGGGCTGCCGGAAACATCCTTCCGCTGGATTGTAGAGGACGCGCTGCGCTTTGTGCAGCGGGAAATCCGCCGGGGCAGCCGGTATGACGGAATCCTGATGGATCCGCCCAGCTACGGCCGCGGGCCGGGCGGCGAGGTATGGAAACTGGAAAACGAACTCTACGGCCTGATCGAAACCAGCGCGCAGGTGCTGTCGGAAGAACCGCTGTTTTTCCTGATCAACAGCTATACGACGGGCTTCCAGGCCAGTGTGCTGAGCAACATGCTCGGCAAATGCGTGATCAGCCGGTATGGCGGAACAGCCGACAGCCAGGAACTGTGCCTGCCGGTGACCACCGGCGGGGTGCTGCCCTGCGGCGCCAGCGGGAGGTGGCAGCATGCCTGACGTGCTGTATGAGGATAACCATGTGCTGGTGGCGGTCAAGCCGCCGAACATGCTTTCCCAGGCGGATGCGACCGGGGATCCGGACATCCTGTCGATGATGAAGGAATACATCCGGGAACGGTACCAGAAGCCGGGCAATGTTTACCTGGGCCTGGTGCACCGGCTGGACCGGCCGGTGGGCGGACTGATGGTGTTTGCCCGGACCAGCAAGGCGGCGGCGCGGCTGTCCGCCCAGCTGCAGACCCATGACATGGGCCGGGAATATGTGTGCGTCGTGTACGGCGAGGCGGAGGAGAAGTTTACGCTGACCGACTACCTGGTGCACGATCCGATCCTGAACAGGCAGGTAGTCTGTGAGGCGGACGCGAAGGGCGGCAAGCTGGCCATCCTGCACGGGCGTTGCGTGGCACAGCGAGGCGGCACCAGCCTGTGCGTGATTAAGCTGGAAACCGGGCGGAAACACCAGATCCGGGCGCAGATGAGCAATGCCGGACTGCCCCTGTGGGGCGACGCCCGCTATGGCAGCGGCATGGCCGGGCAGCAGATTGCCCTGTGGGGGTTCAAGCTGACCTTCAGCCATCCGGTGACCCATGAGAAGATGACGTTCCACGCGATGCCGGACGGGAATATCTGGAACCTGTATGCGGACCTGCTGGTGGTTCCGGAGGATACCGACGAAAAGCGGGCACCGGAGCAGATTCATATCCAGCAGGAGGTTGTGCAGAAGCTGGAGGCCTTTGACAAATATCCGGAAGTGAAGACGGACGAATTGCTGTGATCAGTGGTCAGTGATTAGTGGTTAGTGATTAGTGAGGGTGAATACGTGAGTCAGTTGTTCAGCTATGAGGTAAAGCACGTCTGCAAACAGAGCGGCGCGCGGCTGGGGGTGCTGCATACGCCCCACGGGGATATTCCGACACCGATCTACATGCCGGTGGGCACCAGCGCCTGCGTCAAGGCCATGACGCCCCGGGAGATGGAAGAGATCGGCACGAAGATCCTGCTGAGCAATACGTACCATCTGCACCTGCGGCCGGGCGAAAACCTGATCGGCGAGGCCGGCGGGCTGCATAAATTCATGGGATGGGATAAGCCGATCCTGACGGACAGCGGCGGATTCCAGGTGTTTTCGCTCTCCGGCATCCGGAAGATCAAAGAGGAAGGCGTGACCTTCCAGAGCCACCTGGACGGCTCCAGGCAGTTTATCGGCCCGGAGGAGTCCATGCAGATCCAGCAGACGCTGGGCTCGGACATCGCGATGGCCTTTGACGTGTGCACCGCGTATCCCTGCGACTGGCAGACGGCAAAGGACAACATGGAGCGGACCCACCGCTGGGCGGAGCGCTGCAAGGCGTACCATACCCGGGAGGACCAGGCGCTGTTCGGCATTGTGCAGGGCGCGTTCTTTAAGGACCTGCGGGTGGAAAGCGCGAAGGCGCTGCGGGATATGGATTTTATCGGCTACGGCATCGGCGGACTGAGCGTCGGCGAACCGAAACCGATCATGTACGAGATGCTGGATGAGCTGATGCCCTTCATGCCGGAGGACAAGCCCCGGTACCTGATGGGCGTCGGAACGCCGGATTGCTTTATCGAGGGCGTGATCCGGGGCGTTGATATGTTCGACTGCGTGCTGGCCACGCGGATCGCCCGCAACGGCACCGTACTGACCAGCAAGGGCCGGGTGGTGGTTAAGAACGGGAAGTATGCCCACGATTTCAGCCCTCTGGATGAGGCGTGCGACTGCTATGCCTGCAAAAACTTTACGCGGGCCTATATCCGCCACCTGTTCAACGCCAAGGAGATTACGGCCGGGCGGCTGGCGTCGATCCATAACCTGCGGTTCCTGATCCATATGATGGAGGAGATCCGCGAGGCGATTGCGGAGGACCGGCTGCTGGACTACCGGAAAGAATTTTATGAGCGGTATGACCTGACCAAAAATTTCTGATCGGTTATCCGCCGGGAGGAAATCCCGGCAGAAAGATAAAGGAGGAAAAACGTATGAAGATTTTGTCGGTAATGGATCCTTCCTTCCAGAACTACGGCGCGGTGCTGGGCGGCTATGACGTGAAGGAACTGCTGGAAACCCTGGACAAGGTGACGCCCCTGCCGGAAGCGGTGGACTATGTGCCCGAACAGGCGGAGCTGATGGCCCTGCCGATCGCGGAGGAACTGAAGAACAACGCCTACGGCGGCATGCCGATCCAGATCGGTTGGTGCAACGGCCACAACACGAAGCTGAACTGCCTGGAATACCACCGGGACAGCGAACTGAACGTGGGCACAAAGGATTTCATCCTGCTGCTGGCCAAGCGGGAAGACCTGGAAAGCGGCGTGCTGGACACGGACAAGGTAGTGGCCTACAAGTGCCCCGCCGGCGTGCTGGTGGAAGTATACGCCACGACGCTGCACTATGCGCCCTGCAGCGCGAAGAAGGGCGACGGGTTCAAGGTCATCGTCGTGCTGCCGAAGGGCACCAACCTGGCGAAGCCCGCGATCACCGTGAAGAACGATGAGGACGAAATCCTGTGGGCGGCCAACAAATGGCTGCTGGCCCATGCGGATTCCGCCGAAGCAGCCCAGGGTGCGAAAGTGCTGATCAAGGGTGTGAACACCGACATCGCGGACCTGATCTGAGCAACCTGAATTGCTCAAAATAGCACAAAAGCGCCGGAAAAGGCGCATGCCGGTTTGACACAAGAAAACAAAAGTGATATAAGAACATGGCGCAGATGCCGCACGCGGTCCGCGTGCGGCGGCGCCGGACTTGATTCACGGAAAACGGAGGGACTTGCCGATGGCTGCCGGATATGTCATGTTTACGGATTCTGCCTGCGATATTTTACCGGAGAAACTGGCGGAGTGGGATGTGGAACTGATTCGGATGCCGTATCTGTTTACGGATGACGGAAAGGATAAGCTGGACCATGACCAGCCCATGAAGGAGTTTTATGATGAAATGCGCGGCGGACGGGTCGCCAAAACATCCGGCCTGAACGAGGAAGCGGTCAGAAGTGCATTCGTTCCGGTACTGGAAGCTGGAAAGGACATTCTGTACATTGCTTTCTCCAGCGGCCTGAGCGTGACCTGTGAATCCGGAAAGAAAGTCGCGGAAGCGATGAAGGGCAGCTATCCGGAGCGGAAGATCCGGGTGGTGGATTCGCTGGCGGCTTCCGCCGGGGAAGGCCTGTTTGTGTACCTGGGCGTGAAGAACCGGGAAAGCGGTATGACGCTGGATGAAAACGCGGACGCGCTGGAAGCGGACAAGCTGCATATCTGCCACTGGTTTACCGTGGAGGACCTGAAATACCTGAAGCGGGGCGGCCGGGTCAGCGCCGCGACAGCGCTGCTGGGCACCGCGCTGAACGTGAAGCCGGTGCTGCATGTGGACAACGAGGGGCATCTGATCAAAATGACCCAGGTGCACGGGCGGAAAAAGTCCATCCGGACCATGGCGGAAAGGCTCGGGGAGTCCATCCTGGACGATACGCCGATCTTTATCTCCCACGGCGACTGCATCGAGGACGCGGAAAAGCTGAAAGATATCCTGGAAACGGAATATCATAAGAAGGTGGACCTGATTACCGGCATCGGCTCGGTCATCGGCGCCCATTCCGGTCCCGGAACCCTGGCGCTGTTTTTCCGGGGAACCCAGCGGTAAACGGAAAAATACGGCATGCTAATTTGCTGAAGTCATCATTTATCTTCGCAGCCTGCGGCGGTATAATCATCCCGTGATCCGGGAATACCGGATCCGGAGTGAACGGAACCGCTGAAAGGAGCGAAGAGAAATGAGCAGGAAGACAATCAAAGGACTGATTATCGGCGGCGTGGCGCTGGTTGCGCTGATTGTGCTGGTAACCTCGTGCACGGCAACGGTGGAAACCGGGTATACCGGCATTGTGACCACCTTCGGCAAGGTGGAAAACAGGACGCTGGAGGCCGGACTGCATATAAAGAGCCCCTTCCAGCAGATTATTTCCATGGATAACCGCGAACAGAAGACCCCTTTTACCACGGAGGCTTTCTCCAGCGATATCCAGCAGGTGGACATTACCGGCAGCATCAACTATGCCATCAATAAGGAAACGGCCATGAACCTGTTCAAGCAGGTGGGCACGGACTACTTCAACAAGCTGGTATATCCCCGGATGCTGGAGATCACCAAGGGCGTGTTCAGCAAGTATACCGCGGAAAACCTGGTGGCGAACCGCCAGGTGCTCAGCGAGCAGATCCGGGAAGGCCTGTATCAGGAACTGAAGGATTACGGCATTAACGTGATCAGCCTGAGCATTGAGAATATCGACTTCACCGATGCCTACACCGATGCGGTGGAAGCCAAGCAGGTGGCGGCGCAGCGCAAGCTGCAGGCGGAGATCGAGCAGAGCCAGATGACCATGGAAACCCAGCAGCAGGCGGAACGGCAGCGCATCAATGCGGAAGCCGCAGCCAATGTGGCCCGGATCAACGCCGACGCGGACGCCTATGCTGTGAAGGTGCGGAGCGAGGCGGAGGCGGAAGCCAACAAGCTGATTGCCGGAAGCCTGACCGAAAGCCTGATCCGCTTCAACGAGATCAAGGTATGGGACGGCAAGCTGCCCGTCTACATGGCCGGCGAGGGAAGCACCACCGTGCCGGTGCTGAATCTGGGACAGAGCACGGAAACCGCGGAATAATCAGTAAAAAGCAACCGGATACAGCAGGAGGTGTGAGGTAGCAGAATCGACTACCCATTCCTCCTGCTTTTTGCTTTTACGGGCGAGGAGATTCTTCGCTTCGCTCAGAATGACAAAAACTGACAACTGATAACTGACAACTAATAGCTGACCAAAGGAGCAATATGGGCAAATTCCGAATCATCGGCGGCCGGAACGGACGGATCTGGCCGGAAGTGCTGAAAACCGCACGGGCGGCCCGGGATGCCGGCCGTCCGGTGATCGTTTATGTGCCGGAACAGCTGACGCTGCAGACAGAACGGGACCTGATCAGCGGACTGGCGCTGACCGGGCTTCTGAACATGGACGTGATCAGCCCGAAAAAGCTGCGCCTGCAGGTGCGGGAGACGGCCGGCGGCAGCCGGCTGCGGCTGCTGGATGATTTCGGGCGCACGATGGCGGTGCAGCGGGCGATGACAGAGACGTCCGGGGAACTGGCCTACTACCGGGACATGAATACGCTGCCCGGGGCGGTCAGCCGGGTAAAGGAGGCCCTGGGCGAACTGCTGGAAAGCGACGTGACCGGGGAGGAGCTGGCCCGGTATGCCCGGGACAACACATCCGGCGCGGAGCAGGCCCGGCTGGGCGACCTGGCCAGGATCTGGGCGGCATACGACGGACTGACCGCGGGCCGGTTTGAGGATGAAAAGACGGCCTGGACCGATATGGTGAACCGGCTGGAACAGCACCGGATGTGGGAAGGTGCGGAAATCCTGGTATACGGGTTCGACAGCGTGCGCCCGGACCTGCGGGAACTGCTGGTTCATGTTGCGCCACAGGCCGGGGCGGTTTCCGTGTTCCTGCTGATGGACCGGGCATCGGTGCAGGACGGCGCCATTTATGCCGAACAGCGGCGGAGCGCGGACCGGCTGGAAGAGAGCCTCACGGAAGAAGGCATACACGCGGAGCGGGAATGGCTGCAGGGGGACCGCCCGGGACAGCGGGAAGCGCTGGCCTGGCTGGACCGCTGCCTGTTTGCCCGGGATGACTGGCCCTGGGATGGCGATCCGGCGGAGGATATTACCCTGTTTGCGGGGGCGAATCCCACGGAGGAAACCCGGGACATTGCCAAAACGCTGCTTGCCTGGCACCGGGAAGGCATTGCCTGGAACCGGATGGCTGTTGCGCTGCCCGGCGGATGCGGGCTGGACGCGGCGCTGCGGGCCCGGCTGAAACTGAGCGGGATTCCGTTCTTCTGCGCGGAAAAAACCGCGGCGGCCTCCCACGGCGTTTGCCGGATGCTGGGCGGCGCGCTGGCATGCATCAGTGACGGATACCGGACGGATACCGTGCTGTCCATAGCCCGGAGCGGGTTTGCCTCCCTGGCGGAGGACGAAGCGCGGCAGCTGGAAAACTATGCGCTGGCCCACGGGATTGAACGGAACATGTGGCAGGCGCCTTTCCTCCGGGGGGAGGAAGCCGGGGAAATGGAAATCCTCCGGCAGAAGCTGGTATCCCCGGTGGAACACCTGCGGGAGGAACTGAAGAACGCCCGGAATGCCGCGGAGTCCGTGGAAGCCGTGGTGCGGTTCCTGGAGGCGGAGGACTGCTGGCAGAAGCTGCAGGAGCGGGAGGAAGCGCTGCTGCAGCAGGGCATGTACCGGGAAGCGGTGGTGGACCGGCAGGTATGGCAGATGCTGATGAGCATCCTGGACCAGCTGTGGGCCCTGCTGGGAGACAGGCGGGCGACCATCCGGGAAATGCGGCACCTGCTGGATACCGCTCTGAACAGCGCGGAAATCGCGGTGCTCCCGGAAGAGGAAAACGGGGTGATCATCGGGGAAGTCGGCCATATGCTTTCCGGCGAGGTGGACGCCCTGATCCTGCCCGGCGCCACGGAAGGCATCCTGGCGGTTCCGGAGAGCGGATGGATCACAGACCGGGAGCGGGAAACGCTGGAAAACGCCACAGGCAGTGAAATCGGCCTCAGCCGGCAGCAGCGGAGCCTGATCCGCCGGTGTGACTATTACCGGACGCTGACGCTGCCGAAACGGAAACTGCGCCTGACCCGCAGCCTGCGGGATGAAAACGGACGTGTGCTGCCGGAGGACGGGCTGATCGGTATCATCCGGCGGATATTCCCGAAGATGGAAGAGGAAGGCAGCGTGCTGGACAGCGGCATCAGCCGCCCGGAAACGCCCCTGAAGGCCATGGAGGATGCCGGCGGATTTCTGGATACGCTGCAGGCCGGAGAAAACGTTTCGGATGAGGACAAGGCGGAATGGGAGAAGGCGCTGGTGGCACTGCTCCACAGCAGCCGCTACGGCGGGGCCGTGGGGGAACTGCTCCGGACGTTCCGGGGCGAAGGCGGCGGCCAGGCAATTCTGCCGGAAACGGCACGGCGGCTGTTTATGACGGACCAGGTATCGATCAGCCGGCTGGAGCGGTTTGCGGAGTGCCCCTACAAGCACTTTATGGATTACGGACTCCGGCCGGTGCACAGCGTGACATTCGAATTTGAAAACACTGACGCGGGCACCTTTTTCCATGCCGCGCTGGACCGGTATATGCGCACAGGCGCGTCGGAACCCGGCTGGCCGGCGCTGGACCGGGAGAAAACGGACCGCATCATGGACGATGTGATCCGGGAACTGACGGCGGAATGGGCAGACGGCCCGCTGAAGGAGGACGCCATCGGCGTGTGGCAGGGGGAAAACCTGACCCGCCGGGTGCGCTACGCGGCATGGGCGCTGACGCGTTTTGCCGCCAACAGTGATTTCCGGACCATTGCCACGGAGCAGTCCTTCGGAAGTCCTGACAGCCCGGTTCCGCCGCTGATCCTCCGGATGGCGGACGGCAGCAGCGCGGCGGTCCGGGGCACGATTGACCGGATTGACATGTATGAAAACGGGGAAGGCCTCTGGCTGCGGGTGGTGGACAACAAGAGCTCGGACAAAAAGCCGGAGCCGGAAAAGATGGAGACCGGGGAACAGCTGCAGCTGATGATTTACCTGCAGGCCGCGGCCAAGGCGTATCCGGAGGCGCGGCCGGCCGGGGCGATGTTTTTCCCCGTGCAGGATAAGGAAATCAATACGGACGAGACCGATCCGGAAAAGCTGGAGGACACCCGGCTCAGCAAGGTCCGGATGAAGGGCCTGGTGGCGGCGGAGCGGGACGTGGTGCGGGCCATGGACCGGGATATCGCGCCGTTTTCCGTGGACCAGGTATTCAATAAGGACGGCAGTGTGAGCAAGAAGGCTGACTGGGCTGTGGACGAAGAAACGCTGCAGGGCCTGATGAACGCAGCGGAGGAAAAAGCAGCGGAGCTCTGCGACGGAATCCGGGCGGGCCGGGTGGAAGCGGCGCCCCGCGGGGACGAAAAGCAGAGCGCCTGCACATACTGCGATTACCGCACGGTATGCCACGCCCGGCCTGAAGATACCCGGCCGCGCAATACCGGCGTGACCTGGCGCACCCTCGCAAAACCAGCTGAAAACTGAAAAGGGCAGCTGAAAACAGAAAACGAAAAACAGACAACGGACAACAGTTGCATGATGCAGGAAAATAGCGTATAATACCCGTAAAGAAAAAAACTCAGAGGAGGCGTGTTCCCATGATACAGGTGATTGCAGGCAAGAAGGGCTCCGGAAAGACGAAGCGGCTGATTGACCTGACCAATACAACTGCCCGGGAAGCGGTTCATGATGTCGTTTTCCTGGATGACGACAATCGTTACATGTTCGACGTGGACCATAAGGTCCGTTTTATCAACGCCGAAGATTATCATATTCATAATGCCGATATGTTTATCGGTTTCCTGTGCGGTATGCTCTCTTCCAATTTTGATATCGGCACCGTGTTCATCGATGCTTTCCTGAACCTGTGCCATACTGCGCTGGCGGAGACGGAACCCATGGTGAAAACCCTGGCGGAACTCGGCACCCGGCACGACGTGGATTTTGTGCTGAGCCTGAGCGCCGATCCGGACGAACTCCCCGAATTCCTGAAGAAGTACCTGATCTGACGATCGCTGCGATCATATCATCAAATACCGGAGAGGGCAGCGGAAAGGCTGTCCTCTTTTGGCAGGAAGGATGGAAAAATCCATGTCATTTTTCTCTACCCGCGGCGGCAGCTGCGTAACGGCCAGCCAGGCCATCCTGAAGGGGATCGCGCCGGACGGCGGGCTGTATGTGCCGGCCATGTTCCCGCCTGTGAGCCTGGACAAGATCGTCCGCATGGCGGATATGAGCTACCAGGAGCGCGCGGTGCAGGTGCTGAAGCTGTTCCTGGAGGATTTCAGCATTCCGGAGATTGAAAAGGCGGTGGAAGCCGCCTACGGCCCGGACCGGTTTGACGATCCGGCGGTCGCGCCGCTGAAAAAGCTGGACGCGGGTACCTGGGTGATGGAACTGTTCCACGGCCCGACGCTGGCGTTCAAGGATATCGCGCTGCAGCTTTTGCCCCATCTGCTGAAGATGTCGGCGGAAAAGAACAAGGAAAACCGGGAAGTCTGCATTCTGGTGGCCACCAGCGGCGACACCGGCAAGGCGGCCCTGGAAGGGTTCCGGGACGTGCCCGGCACCAGCTGCACCGTGTTCTATCCGCTGGACGGCGTCAGCGATGTGCAGAAGCTGCAGATGGTGACCACCGGCGGCGATAATACCCGGGTGATCGCGGTGCGCGGCAATTTCGACGACGCCCAGACGGGCGTCAAGGAACTGTTCTGCTCGGAGGATTTCGCGGCGAAGATGGCGACGCAGGGAAAAGTCCTGAGCTCCGCCAACAGCATTAACCTGGGCCGGCTGGTGCCCCAGGTGGTGTATTACTTCTCCGCTTATGCCGACCTGGTTCACAGCGCGGAAATCGCCGCGGGGGATCCGGTCAACTTCTGCGTGCCCACCGGCAATTTCGGCGATATCCTGGCCGGGTACTATGCCCGGTGCATGGGCCTGCCGGTCAATAAGCTGATCTGCGCCAGCAACCGCAACAACGTGCTGACGGACTTCTTCAACAGCGGCATTTATTCCGTCCACCGCACATTCTTCAAGACCCTGAGCCCAAGCATGGACATCCTGGTATCCTCCAACCTGGAGCGCCTGCTGTATGAAGCGGCGGACCGGGACGGGGAACTGATCAGGGTCTGGATGAACCAGCTGAAGGAATGCGGCAGCTATTCCGTGGGCGACCAGCGCCGGGAATGGATGTCGGACATGTTCTGGGGCGACTGCGCGGACAATAAGGACACCCTGAACGAAATCAGCAACCGCTTCCATCAGGACGGATACCTGATGGATCCGCATACGGCGGTGGCCGGGCATGTGCTCCGGCAGTACCGGACGAAAACGAACGACACCACGCCCACCGTGATCGTCGGCACCGCGAACCCGTACAAGTTTGCCGCAGATGTGCTGTCGGCCCTTGGCGGGGAGAAGGCGGAGGATGCCTTTGCGGCCAGCGAGGAGCTGGAAAAGCGCACCGGCGTGCCCATGCCGGAACAGGTCAAACGCCTGAAGGACCTGCCCGTACGCCATACCACGGAATGCGACCGGGACAAAATGGCGGAAGCCGTTCTGGCGGATTAAGCCTGAACCCCATTTCATAAAAGATTCAGCATCAGATGAACGGACGCAGGTCCGTTCATTTTTTTCTTTTCAAATCCCGCCGGATATGGTAAAATAACCTTCGGTGTATTCGCAGAGGCAATGCACGGAAAGGCGAAGGTTAAAATGACTGCATCGGAGAAACTGCTGGATCTGCTTCACCTGGGCCCCCAGTCGGCCGTCGTGATCCACGATCCGTCCAATATGTTCTACCTGACGGAGGGATATTCCGGCGAAGGCCTGGTGTTCATCTCCGCTGAAAAGCGGGTGATCATCACGGATTTCCGCTACACGGAACAGGCAGAGCGCCAGGCGCCGGGCTTTACGGTTGAAATGACTGACAAGGACCACAAGGCCGACCAGGTGCTGGCCGCGCTGGTCAAGGCCGGCGGCATCACCGAACTGCGGGCGGAAACGAACTATCTGTCGGTGGACAGTTTCGAAGCCATGCGCGCCGCGGTGGGCGAGGAAGTATCTTTTGTTCCGCTGGCGGAGGCTCCCCAGAAGCTGCGCCAGATCAAGACGCCCAGCGAGGTGCTGGCCATCCGCAAGGCCTGCGACATCACCTCCGAGGCCTTCAACGCCATCCTGCCGAAGATCCGGGAGGGCATGACGGAAAAGGAACTGCAGATTGAGCTGGACTTCACCATGTTCCGCCTGGGCGCGGAAGAGCTGGCATTCAGCACGATCGTCGCTTCCGGCGAAAACGGCAGCCTGCCGCACGCGATCCCTGGTTCCCGGGTGATTAAAAACGGCGATATGATCACGATGGACTTTGGCGCCAAGGTCGGCCACTACTGCGCGGACATGACGCGGACCGTGGCCCTGGGCAAGCCCAGCGACGAGATGCGCAAGATCTACGAAACGGTGCTTCGGGCACAGAGCATGTGTGAGGACGCACTGAGCGCCGGAAAGAACTGCTTCGAGATCGACAAGCTGGCGCGGGACTACATTGACGCCCGGGGTTATGCCGGCCGCTTCGGCCACGGCCTGGGCCATTCCGTGGGCATCGATATTCACGAGGAACCCCGCCTGAACACGATCTGCCACGACGTGCTGAAGGCCGGCATCGTGATCACCGTGGAGCCCGGTATCTACATTCCGGGACTCGGCGGCGTACGGATCGAGAACACCTGCCTGGTAAAGGAAAACGGCTGCGTGCCGCTGACGACAGCGGACAAACAGCTGATCATCCTGTAAGATAATTCAAAAAGAAAGAAAATAAAAACGGAGGGAAAGAAACCATGATTACAGCGGGAGATTTCAAAAAAGGCGTAACGATCGAGTGGGACGGCGGCGTATGGAACATTGTTGACTTCCAGCACGTTAAGCCCGGCAAAGGCGCGGCCTTTGTGCGCACCAAGATCAAGAACGTGATGACCGGCGCCGTGGTGGAGCGCAGCTTCAACCCCACGGATAAAATGCCCAAGGCCATCATCGAGACCAAGGAAATGCAGTATGTGTACAACGACGGCGACCTGTACTACTTCATGGACGTGGAAAGCTATGAACAGCTGCCGCTGAGCAAGGACCAGGTGGAGGATGCCATCCCCTTCGTAAAGGAAGGCACCAACGTGACCGTCCGCTTCTTCAAGGGCAGCGCCTTCTCCGTGGAAGCGCCGAACTTCGTCGTCCTCGAGGTCACCGACACCGAGCCCGGTTTCGCCGGCGACACCGCTTCCAACACTTACAAGCCCGCGACGCTGGAGACCGGCTTCAGCCTGCAGGTGCCGCTGTTCATCAACACCGGCGACAAGATCCAGATCGACACCCGCTCCGGAGAATATCTGAAGCGCGCTTAATGTAAACGGAGGAACCGGATAATGAGCAAACTGACAGACCGGATCAGCTATCTGCAGGGCCTGGCGGAAGGCATGAAGCTGAACGTCGAAAAGGACTCCAACCGCCTGATCATGGAAATCCTGAGCGTGCTGGGTGAAGTGGGCGACGCCTTTGAAGCGCTGGCCGAATCCCACAGCGAGCTGAGCGACTATGTGGAAAGCATCGACGAAGACCTGGCCGACCTGGAAGCCGACCTCTACGACGATGACGACGAGGAGCTGGCAGAGGAGGAAGAGGATGAGGACTTCGAAGGAAGCCTCATCGAATACGAATGCCCCCACTGCGGCAAGATGGTCCGGATTGATGCCGACGACGTGGACTTCGACGAGGAAGCCCTGTGCCCCGAATGCGGCAAGGAACTGTTTCCTGAGCTGCCGGACGGCGCAGAGGAAGAACCGGACGAGGAATAATTCAGAAGCAAACGAAAAAGCGAGGCGAAAAGCCCCGCTTTTTCGTTTACCTGTTTACAGCTTCTTGACTTTGTTGATCACGTCGTAGCTGCCCAGCATGACCAGGGTGTGCTGGTCGGTGATCGGCTCGTCGATATTCGGCGCGATGCCCAGGTTGTCGCCCTGCCGCAGCGCGATGACGTTGAGCCCGTAGCGGTTGCGCAGCTCCAGCTGGCGGATGGATTTACCGTACCATGCCGCCGGCGGCGCCATTTCCACAATGCCGAATTCGTCGGACAGCTCGATATACTCCATGACACCAGTGGAGGTGAGGCCCAGGGACAGCTTATCCGCCATCTCCCGCTCCGGGATGATGACCCGGTCGGCGCCCAGCTTTTCCAGGATTTCCCGGTAGGTGTCGTCGTGGGCTTTGCACATGATAAACGGCACGCCCAGGGTTTTCAGGTTCATGGTGATCAGCGCGGAGGCAGCAAGGTCGGAACCGACGGCCACAACGGCTACGTCAAAGATTTCCGCACCCAGCCTCCGCAGCACGTCGATATCCCGTGCGTCTGCGGCAACGGCCCGGGTGACCCGGTCCGCGATCTTGTCGATCAGCGTTTCGTTGGTATCCACCGCCAGCACTTCTTCGCCGCAGTCGTACAGCTTGACGGCCATCTCGGTGCCGAAACGGCCCAGGCCGATGACGATATAGGATTTCATGAAGCAGGCACTCCTCTCCTCAGCCGATCAGCAGATCGGTGTTTGCATATCTGAATTTCTCCCCGGCGGGTTTTTTCTTCAGGAAGCCGACGCTCAGCGTCAGCACGCCGACCCGGCCGAAGTACATAAAGACCATGATCAGGATTTTTGCCGGCAGGCTCAGGTTCGGCGTGGCCCCGGCGGTGAGTCCCACCGTTCCGATGGCCGACACGGCTTCATACAGGCTGTCCGTGAACCCGATGGGCGAGGTGGCGGCAATGACGACGGCGCCGGCGAAGCTCAGGCCTACCATGGTAATAAAGATCGTAATGGCATTGAGCACATGGTCGTCCGCAATCGTCCGGTGGAAAACGCTGACGGTATACTTGCCGCGCATCCGGTTCCACAGGAACATCAGCAGCACCACAAAGGTAACGGTTTTCAGGCCGCCGGCGGTGGAGCCGGAGGACCCGCCGATGAGCATCAGGAAGATCGAAAGGCCCTTGCTGGCCGGGGTCAGCGCGCTCTGGTCCAGCCCCGAGAAGCCTGCGGTGCGCAGCGTCATGGACTGGAAAAATGCGGCCAGGATTTTCTCCCCGAAGGAAAGCGGCCCCAGCGTCGCGGGATTGTCCCACTCCAGCACGCAGGTCAGCACCATGCCGCCCAGCAGCAATACACCGGTGGTAATCAGCACCAGGCGGACATACACGCTCCATGTATGCGGTGTTTTCCGTTCCCGGAGGATCTCATCCCATACCAGGAAGCCCAGCCCGCCCAGGATGACCAGCGCGCTGAGCGTGAGGCAGACAATCGGGTCGGTATGGTATACCGACATGCCGGAATCCGGCCCCAGGATGTCAAATCCCGCGTTGCAGAAAGCGGAAACCGAATGGAAAATGCCCAGCTTCAGCGCCTGGCCCACCGGATAATCCGCCATGAACCGGAACGACAGGATCAGCGCGCCGGCGCCTTCCACAATAAAGGCGCGGGTCATCAGGTTTTTCTGGTGGCTGATGACATTGCTCATGCTGGATGCCCCGATGGCTTCCGCGATTACCATCTGCGACCGCATGCCGATGCGGCGGCGGAGCGTCATATAGGCCAGGGAAGCCGCGGACATGAAGCCCAGGCCGCCGATTTCAATCATGGTCAGGATCACCACCTGGCCGAAGGCGCTCCACTGGCTGCCGGTATCCCGGAGGATCAGGCCGGTGACGCAGGTGGCGGAGGTGGCGGTGAACAGGGAAGTCAGAATTCCGGCGGAACGCCCGTCTTTGGAAGCAACCGGGAGGTCCAGCAGCACCGTGCCGAGCAGGATAATCCCCAGGAAAGCAAAAGCCATCAGCCGGCTGATGCTCATGCGGGGACGCTTTTTCCGCATCTGCTGCGCTCTCCGGACCAGTCTCTCTTCAGACATGCGCATTCCTTCCGTTCCAGTATATTCTTGCATTCCAGAGAGTGAGTATACACCCAACCCCTGCCGGAATCAAGCCGGAACAAATCCGGTGTCAAGACCCGTAGGATGAATACCGAAAAAAAACAAAAACACTGAAATCGTTACCATCCGCATGCCCCGGTGAAATATGTCGTAAATTCGCCGAAAAGTGACCGGAATGTAACCGTTGCGGCGCTTTTTGGGTTGATTTTTGTGACCGTCCCCTCTATAATTACATATGTATAGATATGTCCGTTTACACGGATCATGATCCGTTCAATATAACGGGCTCACAGAAAAGACTTTTCGGAAAAAAGACCGAAGGGAGAATCTGAAACATGAAGAGCAGACTGCAGCGTATCCTGTCCATTCTGTGTGTGCTGGCGCTGGCAATCGGGTGCTGTTCCGCGATCTCTCTGGCGGAAGGAACGGACGCGATCCGCTTCATTTCCGTGGAATGGGAAGACGAGAACAATTACGACGCCCTGCGCCCCGCTTCCGTCGATATGACCATCGGCGGGAAGACAGTTACACTGAAGGACGAGAACAACTGGACAGATGAAGCGGTAGCCCCGGCAACCGCAGAGTGGACTGCTGCCACGGTGGAAGGATATACCGCGGCTGTCCGGAATACAGATGCGGCAACCATCGTAACCTATACCCATACTGTTGCCAAAACCACCGCGACAGGCACGGTCGCCTGGGCGGACAGCGAGAACGCTGCCGGCCTCCGGCCCGTCTCCGTTGAACTGCGCCTGCTGGCCGACGGCGAACCCTTCGGCGCTGCGAAAACCGTGAATGCTGCCACCGGATGGTCCGCCACATGGGACAGCCTCCCGGTAACGCCCGCAGGCAAGACGGACAAAATCGTCTATACAGTGGAAGCCGCCGCGGCGGAAGGATATGCCGTATCCGCCAGTGGGCTGACCGTAACCGAAACGATCCTGACCGGCGGCCTGACCCTGAACGCTTCCGTCTCCGCGCCGGAAGGCGCGGATGTTAGCGGCCTGTCCCTGACCGTGACCGGTCCCGACCCGCAGATGCCCGTGACCCTGACCCTGAGCCAGCTCTCCGGCGGTGCGTATGACTTCGGCCAGGTACTGCCCGGCGCATATGTCCTGCAGGAGAACAACGCGGACACCCTGGTGGAAGGCTATGTCATGGATCCCGCAGCCAGCCAGGTCGGCGACGCGGCGTCCGTCAAGCCCGGCGAAACCGCTGCGCTGAATTTCAAATACACCTACCGTGAACCGGTGGCGGACGAGCCCAACGAAGACCCGATGGCTTCCGCCGGCAGCCTGAGCATCCAGATTGACGGCCCGGATTCCCGGATGCCGATCACCATTACCTACGCCGAATTCAAGGACGGCAAGTATGAACTGGACGGCCTGGTTCCCGGAACCTATTCCGTGGTCGAAAAGAACGCCGAAACGCTGGTGCGGGCCTACACCCTGACGAGCGACAGCGTGACCGGCATGAACATTGTGGTGGGCAAGGAAGGCGCAACCGCGACCCTGTTCAACCAGTATGTACCCGCCCCGACGCCGGAACCCGAACCCGAACTGATCGATATCCCGGTCACCAAGACCTGGAACGATAACAATAATGAAGACGGGAACCGTCCGGAGTCCATCACCGTCCGGCTGTATGCCGACGGCACGGAAGTAGACAACATCACAATGAGCGAACAGAGCGGCTGGACCGCCAACTTCCTGTCCAAGCCCCGCGCCTATGAGGACGGCACCGAGATCAAGTACACCATCGGTGAAGATCCGGTGGAATGGTACACCGCCGTGGTGAATGGCTACAACATCACCAACAATTACAATCCGGAAGTGACCTCCCTGACGGTCACAAAGGTCTGGAACGACAACAACAACGAGCTGCAGTACCGGCCCACCTCCCTGGCCGTCACTTTGATGCCGGTAGGAAAGGTATACGTTCTGACGCCCGATACCTGGACCCTGACCGTGGACAACCTGCCCACGAAGATCGGCGGCCAGCCCGTGGAATACTACTGGACCGAGCAGGAATCCGTCGGCTATGTCCGTGACAGCGTGGAAGTCGTCGGAAACGCCACCACCTTCACGAACCGCCTCGTTCGGGTTCCCGAACCGCCGAAAGACTACAAACCTCCGAAGAAGCCCGGCGGAGACATCGCCTTCTTCGAAGAGTACCCGACCGCGTTGGGCGTTGAAGTCTACATCAACCACGTGGGCGACTGCTTCGATTAAACCGGCAACCTAACCAACTTCAGTCACCCTTGTAGTCCTTCTGTCATCCTGAGCGAAGCGAAGGATCCCGAAGGATCTCCACTCAGTTACCTAAAAGATTACCATATATAGAAAGGGTATGATCAACGTGAACAAGCTGAAAAAGCTCCTGAGTGTGCTGCTGGCTGTGGCGCTGCTCCTGACCTGCCTGCCCCTCGCGGTACTGGCGGAAGGCGCGGACGCCGAAACGGAAGAGGAATTCGTTCCTCCGGAAGAGCTGATTGTCGCGCATCCGACGATTACCAAGGGCGACTTCTTTACCGAAATGTTCGGTAATGACACCGCCGATATCGACGTGCGTGCGCTGATCCACGGCTACAACCTGGTCAACTGGGACCAGAACCAGGGCACCTACGTGTTCGACCCGAGCGTCGTCCGCGAAGCCAGGGCCGGCTGGCGCGGCGAGTACAGAGAATATGACCTGGTGTTGGCGGACAACCTGAAGTACTCCAACGGCCAGCAGATCACCGCCTGGGACTACGCCTTCTCGATCCTGCTCATGATGAGCCCTGAAATCGAGGAGATCGGCGGCAAGATCTACCGTGCCGAACACCTGGCCGGTTATGACGACTACATTGCCGCCCGCCGCAAGGTGATGGCCGGCGAGACCCTGGATCCCGCCGAGGACATCGAATACCTGTCCGGCGTCACCGTGCTGAGCGATTACCAGCTGCGGATCTGGCTGTCTCCCGACTTCCTGCCGTACTTCTTCGAAATCGGTCTGCTGATGACCGTGCCGTATCCGATCGATCAGATCGCTCCCGGCTGCAAAGTCGTCAGCGGCTACGAAGATGAAGAAGGCAACCCCGTCGGTATCAAGATCGTGAACGCGGACGGTTCCGGCGATTCCATCTACACTGCCGACCTGCTGCGGAAAACGATCCTGGATCCCGTGGAAGGCTACAACACCTTCCCCAAGGTTTCTTCCGGTCCCTACACCATCACCTCCTGGGACGGCGTAACCGGACACTTTGAGATCAACCCCGAATTCAAGGGCGCCTGGATGGTCAACAACCTGCCGGACGGCGCGCTGTATGAAGCTTGGGAAAACGCCCGGGCCCATGGCAAGGTCGTTGAGGATATTAACGCTGACGGTACTCCCGCCCTGGATGAAAACGGCAACCCGATCGAGCTGGTGATTCCGTCCATCGAGCGCATCGCGTTCACCGTGGCGGACAACGACACGATCATCGAAAAGCTGGAAGCGGAAGAAGTCCACCTGGTAAACAAGGTCACCTACCGTGAAACCGTAGCCGAGGGAATGGCCAGCGCACTCCAGCGCAAGAACTATCCCCGTATCGGCCTGTCCTTCCTGACCTTCACCTATGATTGGCCCACCGTCCATGATATGGAAGTCCGCCAGGCCATTGCCTGGTGTATGGACCGCCAGGACCTGACCAACCGCTACTGTGCCAACGGCATGGGCCTGGTTATGAACGGCTATTTCGGCTTGGAACAGTGGGAATACCTGCTGCTGCAGGGCACCATCGGCTACCCGATCAGCCTCGTGCAGGATGAGCACGGTACCCCGATTCTGGCCTTGGCCGCCGACGAAAAGGAACTGGAAGATGCCCGCGAGAAGCAGAAGTTCCGCTGGGCCACTACGGATGCGGAAGTGGAAGCCTACACCCTGCTGTGGGACAAGCTCCGTGAACGCTGGCAGGATCTGCTGGTGGAATACACCGTCGACCTGGAAAAGGCCAACAAGCTGCTGGACAACGCCGGCTGGATCCTGAACCGGAACGGAGAACCCTACCAGGCCGGTGTGGACGATGTCCGCTGCAAGGATATCGACGGCACCATCGTTCCCCTGGACCTGAAGATGATGTTCCCCCAGGGCAACCACATGGCGGAGTTCATGCTGAAGAAAGCTCCTGAAGAGGGAGAAGAAGACGCTTCCCTGGACGAAGAAATCGTCGACTTTGAAAACGCGGTCGCTGAACCCGGCAGCTTCGTGGACAACCTGAAGCAGGTTGGTATCAAGCTGACGCTGGTACCCACCCCCATGCAGGACCTGCTCCACTCCTACTACCGTGAGACCGAGCGCACCACCGACATGATTTACCTGGCTACCAACTTCCACGTCATCGTTGACCCGTCCATCACCTACAGCACGGATGACACCGTCGGCCACCAGGTATGGAACAACACCTATTCTGACGATGAAATCCTGTTCGGCGATGCTGTCGACATGCGGAAGACCGAGCCCGGTGACATCTACAGCTACGTAGACAAGTGGATGACCTTCCAACAGCGTTACAACGAAGTCCTGCCGACCATCCCGGTCTACTCCAACATCTACACAGACTTCTGGGTAGAATACCTCCAGAACTACGTCGTTGACGCCCAGGTCACCTGGTCCCAGGCGATCCTGCTGTCCTACTTCGAACTCCCGCCGAAGGAAGACGAAACGCTCGAAGGCGGAGATGAACTGCTGAGTGATGACGAAGGCTTCTTCGACTGATCAGAAAAACAACAACAGAAACATAAACACAGCAGAAACATAAGCACAACAGAAACACAAACATAAACATAACCAGAATCACCGGGCGAATCCGCCCGGTGATTCTGGTAAATGGGGGAGAATACCCGATGAACACCTTACCATCCAACATCATTGCCTACATCTTCGACATGGACGGCGTCATATTCGACTCCGAACGCGCCGTATTCAACGAATGGAAGCTGCTCTCCGAAAAATATAACTTCCCGAACCTGGAAGAACCCTATATGAAATGCATCGGCGTCAATGCGCAGACCTGTAAGCAGATCTTCCTGGACTATTACGGAGCAGATTTTCCCTACGACGAATACTGTGAAGAGCGTCGCAGGAACTACCATGTCAAATACGGCCATGGCCGGGCACCCTTGAAACCGGGCATTAAAGAGTTACTGGAATGCCTGAGAAACCAGGGCTACCGCATTGCAATTGCCTCTTCCACCCGCACGGAAAGTGTTATGGAGCATGTTGGAGGCGCTGGCTTGCTTCCATATTTCGATGAAATCATCGGCGGAGACATGGTAACACGGAGCAAACCAAACCCGGATATCTTCCTGAAGGCCGCAGAAAGGCTCCATACATCCCCGGAAAACTGCTGTGTGATCGAAGACTCCTACAACGGCATCCTCGCAGCATCCGCAGCAAAAATGTTCCCGATCATGGTGCCGGATATGCTGCCGCCCAATGACATGACAAAGGAAAAAGCCGGCATGATCCTGGACAGCCTGACGGAACTAACCGCCATCCTGAACCAATAATCATATCATATCTTGCTTTTGGTACATAAATCACCATACATCCTCAATTGTCCAAAACGAACTCAAAAGAAGTCGGATCAGACATCAAAACGCAAGACTCCGGTCTGCTGTTCCAAAATAAAAACGCAGTCTGCCAAAAGGATCCAGGATACATACTCATTCATTGCGATAGAAACACGATAGCCACCCTGCCGACAAACACTCCGGCAGGGTACATTTATATATAGGAAAAGAATCTGTTGTCATCTTATGCATGTGGAACTTATACGTAGGCATATTCACCTTTGGTTGCATTCCTGAATGTTGGCAAGTGAGTTCATCTCTGGGGGTCATCCTGAGGTTCGAAGCGCCCGGAGAAAGAGCCAGTGGCTCTTTCTCAGTGGAGAACGGGCGGCAACCCTGAGGTCCGAAGGACAGCGAAGGATCTCCTTTATAACAATGCCCAAATCCTCAGAAAGCGTATTCATGCTCGTATGTCATCCTGAACGAAGTGAAGGATCTGTTCTGCAGTTGACCTCACAATCAAAAAAATTACAAGTTACTGCCGAAAACCCACTCTAACCCGAATAGCCGGATCCGAAAACGCCCATTAGTCTTTGGTGGCGAAATTTCCCCCAAATGAGTCAAGTCATCTGACTGTCAATAGCAATTTTTTTCGAAAAACAAAAAAGTACAAAATTTACAAAACCCAATAAAATCAAGCGTTCCAGCCATTTCCTTTCGCTTTTGTACGTACAATTGCTCCAAACAGGCAAAAACAGGGCTAATATGCAACAAAAACGTCCAGAGACAGGACAAAATGGCAAAAATGAAACTGTAATATACTGAAACCGATACCAATGACGGTTTTACTTGCTTTTCACGGATTCTGCAAAAGTGACATTTGTATATACATAATTATTATTAGTCAAATCTGGGATGGGAGGCGACCAAAAAACGCCGTTTTTGGTGACATAAATTGCCAGACTTTAGTCCAAAAGACACGTTTTAGTAATAAAAGAGTTACATGGACCCAAAACGGCAAATCCAAAAACGTAATAGCTGAAAAACGCCTGAAAACCGGCATATTACAAGGCTTTGGAGCACTCCTAACCCCCGGAATGAATAAATTCAAAGAAATTTCGAAAAATGCTTGCAAACCTATTTTTTTTATGGTATGATTTCAGTGGATTCGTATACCCAAAATGAGGTATCGAAAAACTTCCAAAACTCACCAAATGTAACTTTTATGTAACGAGGGACGGAAAACGACCAAATAACACAGGTAAACGGATCCGGCAAGAAGGAACAAACCAGGACGACTTGAAAAGGGGTAGTGAACAATGAAGAATCGGTTCAAGAAAGTGCTCTCGATGCTGATCATCATCGCCCTGCTGGTCTCCAGCATTGTGATGGTCTTCGCTGAAGAAGAGAATGTTCCGGCGATCGAAGAACAGATCGTTGAAACCACCGGCGCGGAAGAAGCTTCCAATGAAGCTGAAATTCCTGCCCAGGAAGAAGCTTCCATTATAGTAGAAGCTTCGACTGACGGAACAGCACCTGCTGCGGAAGAAGCTTCCAACGAAGAGACGGCTCCCGCCCAGGCAGAAGCTGTTGCCGAAGAACCGACTCCTGCCGTTGAAGAAAACAAGCAGGAAGACAACAATACAGTAGAAGAAACTCCTGCTGAAACAGCAGAAGCATCCGAAGTGAGCGAAGAAGCCTCCAATGAAGAAGGCGCTTCCAAAGAAGCAGAAGCTCCCGCTGAGGATTTAGTTCCTGCTGAAGAAGTTGAAGAAGAAATCCCCTCTGAAGAAGCAGACATTATTAATGAAGAAACTGCTTCCGAAAATGGAGAAGAAGAGTTCATTGATGAACTGGCGGACGACACCACTGAGTACAGCGAAGAAGATACTCAGGAGCTGGGTGACGATGCCGGCTACATCGATCCCGAAGTGGTCGACGAACACATCCCGGAAATCACTGCCGAGATGAAGTACGAAGACATCACCGAGCTGAAGATCGGCGAAGAGGTGAAAGGCAAGGCCACCACCGAAGAAAACGGCGTCTACTTCATCAAGCCCGCCCAGACCCGGCACATTGTCCTGGGCCTGACCACGGAAGCTAACGTGAAGGTCATCATCAACGACAAGGAAGTTCGCTTCGTAGCCGATGAGACCATCGAGAACTTCTCTTCCTATGAGATGAATGCCAAAGCCGGCAACACCTACGTCATCGAGATCGTTGCCGACAACGCTTCCTTCATCCTGACCGCCGAATACAAAGCGGAAGCCCAGGAAGAAGAGATCGCTGAGATCGAAGAGTCCGAAGTGATCGAAGAAACCGAAGCGACGGAAGAAATCGAAGCGACGGAAGAAACCGAAGCGACGGAAGAAACCGAAGCGACGGAAGAAATCGAAGTCGAAGAAGTCGAAACTGAAGAAACCGAAAACACCAAAGCGACTGAAGAACAGAGCGTTACCCCCGCTGCTGAAGATGAAGACGCTAAGGTTGAAGAAGAAATCATCGAGACCGAAGAAGTCGTTCCTGCCGAAGATATTAATAATGAAGAAACCCTGACCGAAGAAAATGAAGAAATCGAAAACACCGAAGCGACCGAAGAACAGAGCGTTACCCCCGCTGCTGAAGAAGAAATCGCTGAAGTGAAAGAAGAAACCACCGAGGAAGTCGTTCCTGCTGAAGATAATATTAATGAAGAAACTCTGACAGAAGAAACCGAAGAAACAAAAACACTAGAACACTCGAACACTAAAACACTCGAATCTGAGGAAGAAATTATCCCGGCCATCACCGCCTGGATCGAAACCGAAACAGAAGAATACGCAATCGGCGACCAGATCACCCTGAACGCGAATGCGAACACCGAGCTGAGCGATGCGATCGGCTGGCAGATCTCCGTTGATGGGGAAGAGTGGAGCAAAGTTGAGGCTCCCTACGCCAAGACCCTGGTCATCGATGTGACTGAAGAAAACGCAAACAGCTTCTACCGCTTCAAGATCGCCGACGGTATCTTCTCCGAAGCCTTCCAGCTGGCTGCTGCCGAAAAGGCTGAAGTCGAAGAAAACGCTGTGGAAGTGACTGAAGAAGAATCTGAAGCTTCTGAACAGGAAGCTGAAGGAGAAGAGATCAAAGACGTCGAATCTGAATCAGAAGAAGAAATTGAAGAGAAGCCCGAGGAAGAAACCATCGAGCCGCTGACCGATGAGGAAATGCTGGCAATGGGATACATCAAAATTCAGATTGCTATGCAGAATGGCGCAGGCCTTTATCAGACTCGTGATGAAGATGCCGAAGAATCTGAACATTTTGAAGCGGGTACAATTACCTGGGTGAAACTGACGGATGATAATACTTGGGCGACAATCTATTCTGATGATGAGTCTGCCGAAAAGTATATCAAGTGGGATGATGCCATTATCGTGCTTCAGGGAGAAATTGAATTTGAAGAACCGGTAGCAAGAAGTGTAACGGTCAGAAATAATATGGAAGGCGTTTCCGGTTATGGGTTTGGAACTGAGATTATTATGACAGCTGAATTACACGATTTTAAGGATGACGATATTTGTCAGTTCCAATGGTTCTATTCTGAAGATGGTGAGAATTTCGTTGCGATTGATGGCGCTAATGATGTATCATATGCTTACATGCTTGGAAAAGACAATTGCTTCAACATCTGGCGGCTGGAGATTACTATCATCAATGAATGATTGAAATGACTAATATTACTGCTCAATGTAAATGGATGGAGGAAGTAAAATGAAGCACATTCGTGAACGGATCGTTGCAATAATGCTGGTCATTTTGCAGATCATGACATTGGTGCCAACAGGTGCTTATGCGCTTAATCCAGAAGATTCAATTAATGGGTATGTTGTTTCTTTGGATTGTGAATTTGATAATAATCATCCATTGGATGATTATTATGTGATGTTAAGGAAAAATAATACAAATTTAGTTGCATTTAAAAGCATTCAAGAAATCCATGCCATGAATGATGGATGGATTGAAAATGAATTGTATAATTATTATTATTCTGTAGAAAAAACGTATTTAGATACCGTAGCATCATGTAGCGATGTCAGTTGCTATTTAATTAAGTTAAAAGAAGGTCAAACCGTTCCTGATCCTAATGATACAATATATATTAATCCAGGTGATGTGGAAGAAGTATATGAATACTCAATTAGTACATCGCCTTCTGGAATTGGTTCCACGATCTCCTTATTAAAAAAGAAGACACATTCTATCACAATTAATCTATACAGTAGCGATGGCACGACTATTACAAGAAGTGATGAAGCAGATGGAGCTGAAGCAATTGACCTGAGCAATTATTCTTATGCTGTTGTTGCAACAATGAGGGACAGAACCACAAACGAACTTGCTTATGGTGTCGTTTCTGGAATTAAGTTTACCGATGTTGGACAGAAAACAGTAGGAATTTATTCAGTAGTAAAATTGTCAGGAGATGAAGAAGGGTATACCGAAGGCGAGACAGACAGATACGATAGTGAAAAGTACAAAGTAACAGATGTTCGTCTTTATGAAGGTTCCAGCGATGAAAACTGGAGCGCAAAATCCTACAATGACTACTATGCTGGGCATGATTCAGCATCTGTTACTGGATATCATTTCAAAGCTGATCCTGATGGAAATGTCTATGACAGCGAAACAGACACAACTACTTTGAATCTGGTGAAGTCTTATCCTGCCAGATATCAAGTACAGATTCATATTTCACCTTCTGTTTCTTTTGAAGAGGCAGATCACTACTATGTATATGCAGAAGCGATACATAAGTCTGGACAAACTGATAAGTATATCTCACGTATTACAACTGATAGTACCAATACAATTACGTACGTGATATATGATCCCAATTCAGACACTCCGAGCAACTGGGGAAAAAATCCGGGAGGAAAATTCTCGGGGAATGAAACAACAAAGGCAAGGATTGTTTTCCAAAAACAGAAATATTATGAAACTCTTGGAGTTGATTATGACGGGAATGATGGCCAGGAAGTAAACGCTGGCGGTACTGTTAAGGGCTATGTTGTTGCGTATGGAACAGCAAAAACAGAAGAAGTTAATGAAGCAGATCATGTTACGGAATTTACAGATCATATTTACCTTACAAAAGTGGATTTGACCGATGATTATAGCTTCCGGTCGATTCTGGGCTCTGGTGTTTATTATGGTATTACCGCAAACAAACTGGTACAGAACAACCATCTCCAGACCAACTTTGCTGTTAACACCTATGAATGGGGTGCCAGCAATATTACTCCGAACCTTTCTGGTAATTCTGCAGGATATATTTATGCGGGAACAATTGAAAACCGGATTGAATTGGATGGCGGAAGCAGTCCGTTGGTATTCTATACAGGAAATGATGTGGTAAAGGGATCTGACGGGCATTATTACACGGATGAGACTGAGACAACTCAGGTAATCGAAACCAAGGGTACGCGTGATAATGTAATAGTTAAGCATGAATCTGCAACAAATATTGCAAATCGTGTTGTCAATCCCATCATTACTCATGCGACCAACGTATCTAACAAAATGGCAGCGCATCCTGCGAGTTTGTCATTTGTTGGCGGTTCAAATTCGCTTATAATTGATACAACTGCCTACGAAGATGATGTGACAATTTATATTGATGGCGATGCGATACAGCAGTATCTCACGGGCGGCAAATTAACCATCAATAAAAATATGAATCAGATCCTCGTATTCAACTTCGATAATCCGGAAGTATATATTGGACAGTTTAAATGCAATGGCGTTCAGTCAACGACGGATATATCGAACACGACAGGAAACCAGAACAAGGATAAACTTGCCCAGACTATAGTCTGGAACATTAATGCGGAAGATGCAGATGTTCACATTGGTAGCATGTTTGGTATTGTCCTTGTTCCGGATGGAAATGTTGAAATTGGTGGAAACACCGGTTCTTCAAGCGCGGGCTGGATCGTTTGCGGTGGCACGGTAACAAACAATAGTGCAGAATGGCATAATATCTTCCAGGATATGCCTTCCGTCGAAAAGGTTAGCCTGAATGCTGCAAAATCTATTCATCTGGTAAATGCCAATATTAATAAGAACGCTACAAGGAAACAGAAATTTGATTTCGCGGTTTATGCTCTTGAAGAAAATGATTCTTCCTGGAATTGGGGAGATACTCCTGTTAAGACAGCCACAAATGAAGGTGCGGCAGTAGAATTTAAGGATATTGATGCAGAAGTCGGCTGGAATGTCTTTAAAATCGTTGAAACGGCCATTAATGAAAACACAGAAAATGGAGAATCGTTTACTAGAACCGAAAAAGAGTATTATGCTGCTGTAATGGTTTATCAGGCAGGACAATCTCTTATTGCTGGTCAGGCAAGATACTTTGAAGCATTTGATAAATCTCTGTTTAGCAATAATGAGAAAAAAGACTGTGATGAGATTGGATTCTCTAATGAGTACTTTGGGGTTCCTGTGTTCACAAATGATCAGCAGGATGACAGTAGAGTTACACATGACACTGTGACAATTTACAAGGTTGATCAGCATGGTCAGCCGCTACCAGGTGTTACATTCAGTCTGTATTCAGATGCAAATTGCACACAGTTAATCAAGGAATATTCCGGTACACAATTTACTATTGAAACAAATGATACAGAACTGGCTGATTATATTCCTGAGGTAAGCGAACCTGAAAATGAAGGTGATGACGATGAATCAGGTTCTGTAACGCTTTATCTTAAGGAGACAGATGCTCCTGAAAATGTTGAAATTGATGAAACACCTCACGTTATTGTTATCACAAAAACAGTCAGTAAGTATAATGATGGTACGCAGGTCGTTACATCAACACTTCATACAATAACAGTTGACGGACGAGATGTTGCAGAAATCACTTTTGAAAACACGAAAAATGAACTGGGCAGCGTGAAGGTAACGAAGCTGTTTGTTGGCCTGACGACACTGCCTGCGAACTTCCAGATTACGAACAACATTAACAACACAGTCTTTACAGCGGCGAACGCGGACAACAAGGATACTGCGGACGGCATCACGACGGCGTACGAATGGACGCTGGACAATCTGCCGATCGGCACCGAGGTGGTGTTCACAGAGAGCGGCATCCAGGTTGACGGTTATGAACTGACCGTGAGCGGAGCGACACTGGCGACGGACAAAGCGAGCGCGGCGGCGGCAGCACTGACCGCGGCAACGACAGCGCCGCAGGCCGACCTGGTGAACACATACGCACTGGGCAGCGTGAAGGTAACGAAGGTAGTCAGCGGCACGGATCTGCCGGATGACTTCAACATCACGAACGACTACAACAGCACAGAGTTCAACCTGACGAACAAGGCAGGCGGAACCGG
>JAFROK010000043.1 GCA_017429695.1 Clostridia bacterium
GTTGCAGTCGTCTGCATACCGAATGAATTTCAGGCCTCTTGCCTCCAGTTCCTTGTCGAACTTATCAAGATACACATTGCTCAGGATCGGCGACAGGGGTCCGCCCTGGGGCACGCCCTCTTCCGTTGCGCTGACCAATCCATCCTCCATAACTCCCGCCCGTAGGTAACTCCGGATCAGGTGGAGCGTGGTTGCATCGTTGATTCGTTCCCTGAGAATGGAAATCAGTTTGTCATGATTCACGGTATCGAAGTACTTCTCAATGTCCAGATCGATTACCCAGTCATAGCCTTCGTTCAGGTATTCCAGTACTTTCTCCATCGCTGTATGACAGCTCCGGTTTGGTCTGAATCCGTGGCTGTATTCACTGAAATAGCGCTCATATCCTCGGCTTAATACCTGTGCGATTGCCTGCTGTATCACCCTGTCCACTACCGTCGGTATTCCCAACGGCCGCATCTTTCCGTTTGCTTTCGGGATGTATACCCTCCGTACCGGCTGCGGTTGATACTTCTTCACACGGATTTGCTCCTTAATTTCTTCTCCGTGCTCCGCAAAGTATGACTTCAGCATCCCCACCGGCATCTTATCGATGCCCGGTGCACCCTGGTTCCGCTGTACCGCTCGGATTGCTGCTTCGATGTTTTCGTCACTAAGAATCCTGTCAATCAGTTCCACTTGTTGCTCCTCTTCCTGCTTGTAGAGCTGCATGAAATCTTCCCACCTCTCTTCGGTCTCCGCAGACGTACGTTTCTGCTTGCTGGGCTTATCCTCGGTTTCGGAATGTTCATGCCTTGCTTACAGCGATTCGCATTGTTACGACATTAGGCCCTTCCCGGTTTAGTGCTCCCGGTACTATGGCCTCAGCTGACTCCCGGTCATTACGCTTTTTTTCGCACTTGGCTTCTCTCTGCTTTCGCTTCGTTCTTTGCCTCGCTGGCCGGGCCTCCCGGGGTAAGACACAATTCTTTCGCCGCACAACCTCCGGATTTACTGCTTCGGTTTTACGTTTACCTTTCGGGCTTTGGATTGCTATGCACCCTTGCCCACCGTTTAGCCTTGTATCCGGTTTCTGTTCGTAGGCTCCTCGGCTTTGTTACACCGCTTCCTCCCCTCCTGTCATTACTGGCAGCAGCTTGCGGTTCGCTACACTTGGCGGTAAATACCCGTGACGGGACTTTCACCCGCTAGAATTGTGCCATGCCCGGCACACAGATGAATTAAGCCCGACCGCCATAATGGTGGCCGGGCTTAATCCGTCTATTGCTTACTGTTTCCAATGTTTCAGCTGCGAAAGCCAAGCATCATACTGCCTGCGTCTTTCTTCAACATCCAGTCCTTCGGGGTTCGGCATGTGCTCAATCAGGAAATTCAGCAGCGCATCCTTTGTCGGGTACGCAAAATTTCCATCAGTGTAACACCATTTGCAGTAATCCTCGTTGAAAAATCCGTCCGGTTCCCTGCTGATATTCTCGTCCTCATTCAGCGGCATTCCGCAGCACTGGCAGAACAGCTGCCTCGGTGATCCCAGCAGGGTATTAATGGAGACACTGTATTCCCGGGAAAGGAGTTTCAACGTTTCCGTATTCGGCTGTGTTTCTCCCGTCTCCCACCGGCTAACAGCCTGCCGCGTCACCAGCACCCGCTCTGCCAGTTCCTCCTGGGTCAGATTGTGTTTCTCCCTCAGTTCTTTCAAAATTTCACGCGTTGACATCATTCCAGCCCCCTGTCATTTGTTTTCATCTGCATCATAAACCGCTCCCAGGACCAAAGCAAGCAATTCTCTGTTGCTTTTCCGCCACCAGCCGGGCGTTCGGTTTATAGGCTGGGGACTTGTGGCTCTCCCTCCGCGAAAAACCCGGTTCAACGGCGTTTTCGGTCAGGGATTGCATTTGCCGCAAGGTTTATAGCCTGCATCAATCGCTTCTTCCCGCGAAGAGAAAGCAACATTGTTCTTTTCACTCATGCTGCCTGCAGAGCTGCAAGTTGATCGATGAAAAACGTGTGATTTCTTATTGCCAATATACGCGCTCTCTATGTCATCAGTGAGAAGCGCACGCTGTGGGACCGTATTCGCGTTCTCCTCATCCTCATAATACGAATCAGGAAGAGTCCTCGGAGTCAGGCCCAGCATTGTATATGTTAATGCCGGCGCTTTTTTACAAGAATTCTTTCCACACGGTTCAATGCCCAAGCTTCTGGCATTCACCCGAGATATCATCCTGGGGTTAAGCATTCCGCTGCATGTTGGGTCGGAATGGTGTTTTTTCCCGCCATCTGTCGGAACAAAGCAAATGGCATCCCCAAATTCAGCAGAATGCTTTCCATCCTCAACAGGCAGTATGCCAAAGAGTAGCGCGTCCAACGTTTCGTCATCCATCCAGCCGGTGCATTCCAAGTTGTTATCTTCCTGCAGTTTGATCACAGCCTGCCGGACTTCCTGCGTGAATTCTGTCTTCTTTGCTGATTTTTTCAGATAGCCTTTCTCTTTCAGTTTTTCAATGATCCTCTCCACAGCCAGGCCCTTATCTCCCAGCTGAATAAAGCAGGTGCACTGGTCAGGAGGGTTGTTGCACATGCAGGGAATGTGAGCAGAAGCAGGAAGGATGATTGAGAAAAGGGAAACAAGAACCACGAAGAAGGTCAGAAATTGTTTCCTGACGATTTTTCCCACTGCATTCACACCCCCTTCTTCCTTGGTGGAAATATTTTATCAAAGCGCTACGGCTGTGTCCATCTGCCAGGAAATTTTGCCGCTTAAGTTTAAACCGGCAAAATCGAGACCAGGAAAAAACCGGAAATTTCCGGAAATAGACGGAAGCGGCCCTTTGGTACCTGCAGGATGGTGCCTTGCCGACCCTCTGCAACCCGGAAGGTTGCAAACCGGAAAAAACCAGCAATTCCGCCAAAAAAGCAAAACCCGGAAGCGTAGGAAAATCAACGCTTCCGGGAGTCGAAGTGGCGGGATTCGAACCCGCGGCCTTTTGGTCCCGAACCAAACGCGCTACCAAACTGCGCTACACCTCGTCAATGGAGCCGATGAGGGGACTCGAACCCCTGACCTGCTGATTACGAATCGGCTGCTCTACCAACTGAGCCACATCGGCACAACCAGCAACGGGTATTATAGCAAAGCAGTCAGGGTTTGTCCAGCACAATTTTCAGCCTTCACCGGATCCTTTGATTTTTCAGTCTTTTCCGTCCTCCAGCTGGGCCCGGGCGGAATCAATCGCCTGCTGCACCATGTCCGGGGCCGGCGCGCCGGGAATCCGGCGTTTCTCCACGCAGGCAATCATGCTCAGGTCGTCAAACACATCCTGTTCAAAAGCGGGATGATACTGCTTCAGTTCTTCCAGCGTCAGGTCCAGCAGCGCTTTGTTTTCGTTCAGGCAGTGCGCCACCAGTTCGCCCACCACCCGGTGCGCGTCCCGGAACGCGACGCCCTTCTTTACCAGGTAGTCCGCGCAGTCCGTTGCGTTCGTGAATCCGCCGGATGCCCCGCGCTCCATCACATCCTTCCGGAAGGTCACGCTCTTCAGCATCGCCGTGAACACAGTCAGGCCCTTCACCAGCGTATCCCGTGTATCAAAGAAAGCTTCCTTGTCCTCCTGCATATCCTTGTTGTATGCCAGCGGCAAGCCTTTCATCACGGTCAGCAGGCCCATCAGGTGACCGTACACCCGGCCGGTCTTCCCGCGGATCAGCTCCGCCACGTCCGGATTCTTCTTCTGGGGCATAATGCTCGATCCGGTGGCGAAGGCGTCATCCATTTCCACAAAGCGGAATTCGTTGGTATTCCAGAGAATCAGTTCCTCACAGAAGCGGCTCAGGTGCATCATGCAGATCGAAGCCGCCGCCAGGTAATCCAGCATGTAGTCCCGGTCCGCCACGCCGTCCAGGGAATTTTCGGAAATTGCGGAGAATCCCAGCAGTTCCGCCACCCGTTCCCGGTTCAGCGGATAGGTAGTTCCCGCCAGCGCCCCGGATCCCAGCACCATCACATCTGCCGCCTTGTATGCCTGGCGGAAGCGGTCCCGGTCCCGCAGGAACATCTGCGCATAGGCCATCATATGGTGCGCCAGCGTAATCGGCTGTGCTTTCTGCAAATGGGTATACCCGGGCATGATCGTATGCAGGTTCCCCTGGGCGATATTCAGGATCGTCTCCAGCAGGTCCTCCAGCATCGCCTCGGTTTCCCGGCAGGCGGCCTTGGCATACATCCGGGTATCCAGCGCCACCTGGTCGTTCCGGCTGCGCCCGGTATGCAGGCGCTTCCCGGCCTCGCCGATCCGCTGGGTCAGCAGCGTCTCCACGTTCATGTGGATATCCTCGGCATCCACCATCCATTCAATCTTCCCGGCCTTCGCGTCCGCCAGGATATCCTTCAGCCCGGCCACAATTTTTTCCGCGTCCTCCGCCGGAATGATCCCCTGCTCGCCCAGCATGGTCGCATGGGCAATGGACCCGGTAATGTCCTGCTCAAAAAGCCGCTGATCAAAGGAGATACTGGAATGGAAATCGTCCACCAGCCCGTCGGTTGCCTTGCCGAACCGTCCGCCCCAGAGCTTCATATGTTCATCCTCATTTCAGTTAAATCTTTTTCAGGGATTCCCGCACGCCGCCGGGCACCAGCATCTCCCGGAAGTTCCGCTCAATCTTCTCCGCCAGCGGCGTTTCATACAGGTTGGTCGCGAAGATCACAGGATTCGACAGGATCGGCTTCAGCGCACCATCCGCGGTTTCCGGTTTCCCGAAGGTCACGCCGGAAAGCGCTGCCTGCAGGTCCGCCTGCATGGGATCCGGTGATACGGGAATCTCCTTCCCTTCGTCATCAATGGCCAGCAGGTACCGCAGCCACGCAGCTATCGCCAGCGGGATGCCTTCCAGCATATCCGCCGTTCCGTCCTTCATGCGGCTTTTGATCGTCTCACCGAAGCGGATCGGCACCTTCTGGCTGGTATCGCAGGCAATGCGCTGCGGGGTATCCGGCATAAAGGGATTTGGCAGCCGCTGCTCCAGCACTTCTTTCAGGAAAGCTTCGGGACGGATGATGCCCGGGTCCGTCACCACCGGCAGGCCTTCCGTATAGCCGATCCGTTCCACCAGCCGTTTCAGGTCCGGATCCTTCATTTCGTCTGCAATCAGGGTATATCCCAGCAGGCAGCCGCATACCGCCAGCGCGGTGTGCAGCGGGTTCAGGCAGGTGGTCACCTTCATCCGTTCCGTCTTGTTCACGGTGTCCCGGTCGGTCATATACACGCCGGCCTTCTCCAGCGCCGGCCGTCCATTGGGAAAGCGGTCCTCCACCACCAGGTACTGGGGAATCTCCGCGTTCACAAAAGGTGCGATAAAGGTATGCTTCGCCGTCTGAATCGGCGCCATGTCCTCAAAGCCTTCTTCCGCCAGCTGCGCGGTAATGCTCTCCGCCGGGCGGGGCGTAATCTTGTCAATCATGGACCAGGGGAAAGCAACCTTTTCTTCATTGCCCAGCCAGTTCAGGAACCCTTCGTCCGCAAACCCGGCCTTCACCCACTCCCCGGCGATTTCCATCACGGAATTCCGGAGCTTTTCCCCGTTGTGGCTGCAGTTGTCCATGCTGACCAGCGCAATCGGAGCGGCGCCGGATACATAGCGATGCCGCATCAGCGCGGTGACGATGGACATGGCATGGCGTGCCTTCTCCGGCCCGTCCTGGATGTCCGCCTGCACCACCGGGAAATATTCGCCCTTCAGGTCCCGCAGGGCATAGCCCTTTTCGGTAATCGTGAAGGACACCATCTGCAGGGACGGCGCCTCAAAGATCGCCTTCAGCCGGCCCCAGTCTTCTTCAAACGCAGGAGACGCCTTCAGCCCGTCCGCCAGGGACGCGATCACTTCGCGGTCCGTTCCGCCGTCCGGCTTCAGGGATACCATCAGCGTCAGGGAATCAAAGGGCTTGTAAATCCTGTCAATGATCTCGTCGTCAAAGGTTTCCGCGGCAATGATGCCCCGGTCCGCCGCCCCTTCATTCAGCAGGCGCTGCTGCAGCCCGGCAATGAATCCGCGGAAGATATTGCCGGCGCCGAAGTGCACCCACACCGGCTCCTTCATCGTCTTTTCCCGCATGGCCGCCCGGTCATATGCCGGAAGCCGGACATTTCTTTCCTCCCAGAACGTCCTGTTGGCAAGTCCCTTATCCGTCAGCCGCATCGTTGTGCTCCTTTCCCCGTCCCCATGGATTGCATATTAATAGGAACGGTATCATTTTACACAATCTGCCTGATTTCGCAATAGGACGCGGCGGAATAGTTTTTTGTTCGCCTTGACATTTTCATATGGGGCGTTTACCATGGAATCCGGATATTATAAGGAAAGAGGCGATTCTTTGGTCGTTCTGGGCATCGATCCGGGATACGCGCTGATGGGCTGGGGCGTCGTGGAATCCGAGGGCAGCCGGATGCGGCTGGTCAACTACGGCTGTATCGAAACCAAAGCCGGTGTCCCGATGCAGACCCGGCTCCGCACCCTGCAGCTCGGCGTGCGGGATCTGCTCACCATGTACCGTCCCGATGACGTCGCCTTTGAAGAGCTGTTCTTCGCCCGGAACGTGACCACCGCCCTGATGGTCGGCGCCGCCCGCGGTGCGGCAATCATCGCCGCCGCCGAATATACGGAGAATCTTTACGAGTATACACCGATGCAGATCAAGCAGGCCATCACCGGATACGGCAAGGCCGATAAAAAACAGATTCAGCAGATGGTCAAACTCCTGCTGAAGCTGGATGAGATTCCCAAACCGGATGACGCGGCCGACGCCATCGCCTGCGCCATCACCCACTGCCAGGCCGGTGTCGCCAAAGTCCAGTTCAGGATGAAATAAGGAGGCCCTTCTCCATGTATGCTTTTATCGAAGGCGAAGTCTGTGAAAAGACCAACGGCGCCCTGGTGCTGCTGGCATCCGGTGTCGGCTGGCAGCTGAGCTGTTCCAACAACACCCTCCAGGCCGCTCCAGCCCTGGGCGAAAAAATGCGCTGCTACACGTATCTTTCCGTCCGCGAGGATGCGATGGAGCTCTTCGGCTTCGCCACCCGGGAAGAAAAAGAAATGTTCACCCAGCTGACCTCCGTTTCCGGCATCGGCCCGAAGACCGCCCTCGGCGTCCTGGGCGCCATGCCGCTGCGGGACCTGAACCTGGCCATCCTGCTGGGGGATGTCAACGCCCTGTCCCGTGCCCCGGGCATCGGCAAAAAAACCGCCCAGCGCATTGCCCTGGAGCTGAAGGACAAGGTAACCCAGGCGGATGTATCCGTTGCCGCCTCCGGCAGCAGCGCGCCCGTTTCCGCCGTTTCCGCGGCGAATGCCGACGGCGTGACCGAGGCCATTGAGGCCCTGATCGCCCTGGGATATTCCTCCACGGAGGCTCGCAACGCCATCAGCCAGGTCCGGGATCAGAGCGACAAGCCGGAAGAACTGATCCGCCTGTCCCTGCGGGCCATGGCCGGTATGTAATACGAGGTGATTGCTTTGGATGACAGATTGATGAATTCAACCTTCCTTGCGGAGGACGGCGCGGTGGAGCAGACGCTTCGCCCCCATAACCTGCGGGATTATGTCGGCCAGCAGGCAGTCAAGAGCAGCCTGGAAATCTATATCGAGGCCGCCCTCTCCCGGCATGACGCGCTGGACCATATGCTGCTCTACGGCCCGCCCGGCCTTGGAAAGACCACCCTGGCCTGCATCGTTGCGGCCGAAATGGGCCAGAACATCCGCGTCACCAGCGGTCCCGCCATTGAGCGTCCCGGGGATCTCGCCTCCATCCTGAGCAACCTGAATGCCGGGGACGTGTTGTTTATCGACGAAATCCACCGCCTCTCCCGCCAGGTGGAGGAAGTGCTGTATCCCGCCATGGAGGACTACGCGATCGATATCATGATCGGCAAAGGCCCCACCGCCCGGAGCATCCGGGTGGATCTGCCGAAGTTCACCCTCGTCGGCGCCACCACCCGTGCCGGCCAGCTTTCCGCCCCGTTGCGGGACCGGTTCGGCATGCTCTTCCGGCTGGAGATGTATTCCCCGGAGGAACTGGCGCAGATCGTGGAGCGCAGTGCCGGCATCCTCGGCGTCAATGCCGATGAGGACGGCCTGCTGGAAATCGCCCGCCGCAGCCGCGGAACGCCGCGAATCGCCAACCGCATGCTCAAGCGCGTCCGGGACTATGCCGAAGTCCGCGCCGGCGGCCATATCACCCGGGAAGTTGCCCGGGAAGCCCTGGCCCTGCTGGATGTGGACGAGCTCGGCCTGGACAAGGTGGACCGGAATATGCTCGGCACCATGATGGACAAATTCTCCGGCGGCCCGGTCGGCCTGGATACCCTGGCAGCCACCACCGGGGAGGATGCGGTCACCATTGAGGATGTGTACGAGCCTTATCTCATGCAGCTGGGCTTCCTCATGCGCACCCCCCGCGGCCGGATCTGCACGCCCGCCGCCTGGGCGCATATGAAAAAAAGCATGCCCGCCGCCGCGGAAGAGCAAATCAGGATGGAGATCTGACGGAATCATGAAAACGGCCGATTTTGACTATTACCTTCCGGAGGAGCTGATCGCCCAGACCCCCGTGGAACCGCGGGACCACAGCCGCCTGCTGATCTACCGCCGAAAGGATCATTCCATTGAACATAAGCATTTCTACGACATCATTGACGAACTGCACCCCGGGGACGCCCTGGTCATCAACGAAACCAAAGTCATCCCCGCCCGCCTGCTGGGCGTCAAGGAGGATACCGGTGTCCCAGTGGAGGTGCTGCTTCTCCGCCGCCGGAACACCGCCGAATGGGAAGCTCTCGTGCGTCCCGGCCGCCGCCTGAAACCCGGCACCCGCTGTTCTTTTGGGGACGGGCTGCTCCGCTGCGAAATCCTCGGCAACGTGGAGGAAACCGGCGGGCGCACGGTCCGCTTCATTTACGAAGGCGTCTTCGAAGAAATCCTGGACCGCCTGGGCGAAATGCCGCTTCCGCCGTATATCCATGAAAAGCTGCAGGACCAGGGCCGGTATCAGACGGTCTATGCAAAGCAGGAAGGCTCCGCCGCCGCGCCGACTGCCGGGCTTCATTTCACCCCGGAACTGCTGCAGCGGATCCGGGATAAAGGCGTCACCGTCGTTCCCGTGCTGCTGCATGTGGGCCTGGGCACATTCCGCCCCGTCAAGGTGGAGGATGCCGAAAAGCATGTCATGCACAGCGAATACTGCGAGGTGGCCCCCGAAGCGGCCGATACCCTGAACCGGATCCGGCGCTCCGGCGGCCGGATCATCTGCGTCGGCACCACCTCTGTCCGCACGCTGGAAACCCGCGCCACAGCCGACGGCGTGGTCCATGCCGGCGCCGGGGATACTGCGATCTTCATTTATCCCGGCGTCCCGATCAAGGCAGTGGACGCCCTGATCACCAATTTCCACCTGCCCCAGAGCACCCTGCTGATGCTGGTCAGCGCCTTCATGGGCCGGGAGGAAGCCCTGCGTGTATATAATGAAGCCGTGGCGCAGAAATACCGCTTTTTCTCCTTCGGCGACGCAATGTTCATCGACTGACGCCGCAAACCCCCGCTTTTCCTTAAAATGCTTGACACAGAACAGAAAAACGGATAAAATACACTTTGTTCGCAAGTCTTCAAGGGCTTGATGCGGAGCATGCAGGTGTAGCTCAATGGCAGAGCTCCAGCTTCCCAAGCTGGTCACGTGGGTTCGATTCCCATCACCTGCTCCAATACCGCATCATAGGCTCGGGAGCAATAGCACATTCGCTTTTGAGCGAGACATTTAAGGAGGAAAAGACCAATGGCAAAAGGACGTTATGAACGGACAAAGCCCCATGTAAACATCGGGACAATCGGACACGTTGACCACGGCAAGACCACGCTGACCGCCGCGATCACGATGACGCTGGCGCTGAA
>JAFROK010000044.1 GCA_017429695.1 Clostridia bacterium
GCCCGCCATGGAGTGGATAAATTCCAGGCACTTCTGCGATTAACTCAGAATAATCCTTATTCTCTCCAGGAACTTTGCACAGCCGACAGCTGATCGCTGCCGGCCGTTTCATTTATCCTTGAAAAACTGTGAGTAGTAACGACTTTGGCATAAAAAAACCGGAAACGCGGGTTTTTCAGCGCTTCCGGTAAGGGAATCCGGTTTTTTACTTCTTTGACCTGCGAATGGCGACAGCCGTGACGCCGATGATGCCGAGGAGGATGATGCCCAGCCAGAGGAGCAGGGGCGCATCGTCCCCGGTTTTCGGCACCGGCGTCGGGGGTGTGGGTGTGGGCGTGGCTGTCGGCGTAGGCGTCGGTGTCGGTGTCTGTGTCGGTGTCGGTGTCGGCGTCGGTGTCGGCGTGGGTGTCGGCGTCGGCGGCACCGGCGTCGGAGGTGTGGGCGGCACCTCTTTTTCCGCCACGGTGAAGAACATGACGGCCCGGCCGTCCTTAAAGATCGCGGTGAGGGTATGCTTGCCGAGGGAAAGCCGTCCCAGCCGGGAGGCGTTCAGGGTCAGGCGGACGCTGCCGGCGGCGTATCTGTAGTCGGAGGCAGGCACCGGATCGCCGTCGATTTCCAGGCCGGTAAAGTTGGCATAGGTATTGCTGTCGTCCGGGGCGCCTTTTACGACGGCATACAGCGGGTTGCTGCTGCCCTTCTCCCAGACGGCGCCGTCGCCCTCGGTGAAGGCGTAGGTGATATTGACCTCCGGATTGACGATCGGAACGGCGGTAAAGTACGCTTTGTAGGTTATCGGGCCGTAAACCTTCGCCAGGGCCGGGGTCCAGCCGGTGAAGACGTAGGTATTGTCCTTATCGGCGGCCTTCTGGGGGATTTCGCCGGTATAGGCGGGCATCTCGCCGGCTTTGACGGCGGAGGACTGCAGGACGGTGCCGTCATCACCGATGAAGCGGACGGCATAGCTGTTGACGCTGTCCGAATAGGTGGCGGTATAGACCTGGTCATGCATGACATTGGAGAGGGCCGGGGTCCAGCCGGCGAAGGTATAGGTATGTTCCGTGGTGGACGGCTTTGACGGTGCGGAAGGCTGAACGATATACTTTTCGTCGGTGTTGTAATCATACATGGCTTCCGTGAGGACGGTGCCGTCCTCGTCGGCAAAGGTGATTTTATACTGCCGGGTCCGGGCAATGAAGCGGGCGGTATAGTCAGCGGGCCCGGTAACCGGTTTAACGGCCGGATCCCAGCCGACGAAGGTATAGGTATATGCCATATCCGCCGCTTTTTCGGGCGTTTCGCCGGTATAGACGGGCGTTTCGCCGACGCTGACGGCGGAGGACTGCAGGACCTCGCCGTTTTCAGTGAGGAAACGGACGGGATAGCTGTTGACGTTGTTTGAATAGGTGGCGGTATAGACCTGGTCACGCAGGACGTCCGTGAGGGCCGGGGTCCAGCCGGCGAAGGTATAGGTATACTCCGCGGTGGAAGGCTTGACCGGATCGGCCGGCCTGACGATATGGTCCTCATCCGTGCCGGAAGGATAATATGCCTGGGAGAGGACCCGGCCGTCATCATCGACAAAGGTGATCAGGTACTGGGCGGTGCTGTCATAATACGCGGTATAGGTATCATTTCCTTGGACGGTATGGACTTCCGGAATCCAGCCGGCAAAGGTGTATTCTATATTGCCCTCGGCCGGCTTCACCGGATCGGGCGGAAGGACGATGTTCTCCGGAGGCGTAAAGACCGCGTATTTATTCTGAAGGAGGATTGTGCCATCGTCATCCTGGAAGGTGACGGTATACTGCTTCTCGCGGGCACTGTAAACGGCGGTATAGACGATTTCGCCGGTGACAGGGAGGATCGGCTGGTCCCAGCCGGCGAAGAGATAGATATACTGATCGTCCATGGGCCTGGAGGGCGTGTCCTTTGTAAATTCGGGCATCTGGCCGTAATAGACATAATCAACTTGCAGCGTCGTGCCGTCATAATTGGCGAAAGTAACACGGTGAGCATTGAGCGCGACCAGATAGCGGGCCTGATATTCCCGGTCCTCCGTTACGTCTTTCAGGTCGGGCGTCCATCCGGCGAAGGAGAGGAGGTGGGAGACATATTTCTGCACGGGTTTTTTTACGCCGGGGGGATTAATATCGGCCTTGGGAGTGCCGTAATAATACTGCTGCGGCTGGCCGGCCAGGGTTCCGTCCGCGTCGTAGAAATACAGCGTGTACATTTTTTTACGGAAGTTGGCTGTAAAAGCGTGGTCCGCATCCAGGGTGAAGCTGAAATCCTCCTCGTCCGAGACGATCGTGCCGTTCTCGGTCCAGTTGAGGAGTTCATAGCCTTCGGCGGGTTCCGCGTAGACTGTGATCTTGCTGCCGCTTTCATAGGTACCGGCGCCGTGGAGCGTGCCGCCTTCTTCCGGATCGGCGGAGAGGGTGACCGTATACGTCTGAATGACCGGTTCGGCGGACTGGATCAGCAGGGCAATGCTGTTTTCGGATTCTGCGGTACCGTTATAGTCATCGCCCTGGTATTCGCCCTTCAGGTAATAAGTGCCCGCGGTGAGGAATCCCAGGGGGAGGTTCAGCTTTCCATTGACCACTGAGGCAACGATGATGGAGGGCGATCCGTCGGGGGAAGTGATCCGCACCTCCCCGTTGCAGGCCTGCTGGTAGGTTTCGTTGGCCGCGGTGACCAGGAAGGTCTTGTCGCGGCGCTCTTTGGTGATGCCGTTCCAGTAGCTGTGGAAGTCGGCGGTCAGGGTCACGTTGGGGTTGCCTTCCGTGAAGACGAAGGTTCCGTCCGGCAGGACGCTTTCCGCATTCTGAACATCCAGGGAGAATTTCGGCTTGAAACCGTGGAAGACGGAATACAGGATGTTCTGGCGGGCGGTTTTGTTGGTCCAGAAGACGTTTTTGCTGTTGTTCCACTGGGTGCTGTCGTCATTGCTGTACATGAAGTCGATCATGGAGAGGTTGAGGGCGGTGGAATAGGTCAGTTTGGAAGCATCCACATTGACGTCCATATGCTTCCTGACGCCCCATTCATCGAACTCATAGTCGGAATTCAGCACGATAATTTCATCCATCAGGCGGATGGAGCCGCTCATGGGTGTGACGGCGACCTGGGATACGGTCCAGTCATCCACGATGAGCTGGATGACGGACGCTTTTTCCATGCGCAGGGCGACGGACAGGGCGGCCGGGGAGATCTCATGGGGCAGCTCCACGGGGTATTCGTCGTTGTCGCCTTTTTCAAAATCGTTGTAATTGGGCTTGTCCAGCTGCTTGGAGGTAACCAGATTGCCGTTTTCATAGACATCGACATAGACGTCGTCATCCGTGCCGTAGGTGTTGTAAAAGCGGCCGTCCTTCGTCTTGATCCGGATGCGGAAGCTGTCCATCAGGAGCTCACCCTTCTGCCAGGTGAACTTTTCGGACTCGGAGAGGGTCACCCCGTGCTGCTCCATGAAGGTGTTCAGGCTGTCCGGGCCCATGAGGATCAGCTTGCCCATAAGCAGGGTATTGAAAAATGCGTCGAAGGACTCCGGATCCTTTTCGAAGGCGGTCATATAGGTCATGAACTCTTCATAATCTGCCTCCGAACCGCCGTTGCCGGTCAGCGCCTTTTCGGGATTTTCCAGGTAATCCTTATAGTATTCATAATCAAAGCCGTACTGGCCCAGGCCCCAGAGCACCGCGTTCTTGATCAGGTTTTTCTTGAAATTGTCCCAGGTCTCCACGAGGAATTTGAGCCCGATCAGGTCCATGACGTAATCGATGCCCTTGCTCCAGAGCTTGCCGATTTTGACGATAAAGTCCGGCATGGGGGTGGCGTAGGAGCCGTATTCATCCAGCCAGGCGTTGAGCCGGTCGGAAATGATATCGATATCGCTTTTGCTGCCGACGAGGCAGTCCTGGGCAATATTATCAAAGGCTTCCACCAGCTTTTCGGTGGCCAGGTCCAGGTCCTCGATCCAGGCGTCCACATAGGCGACGATCTGCGGCATCGGGGGCGTGATATACTCCCGGTTGCCCTCCGCAAAGGAATAAAGCGCTTCCCGCAGGTTGACCAGGTATTTGTACTGATAGGCCATGCCACCCGCGGTTTTGTCGTAGATTTTTGCGTGACCGTTGTTCGGGCTTCCGTTGAAGACCCAGGTGTTCAGGATGAACGCCTCTGGGGCGTCGACTTTCGTATCGGTGAGCTTTTTCTTGGCGAGGGTGTCCATATAGGTTTCCTCCGCCATGTGGCGGATGATATAGAACAGCTTGTCCTTGTCCTGCATGGCTTCCTGGTAGTCCGCAAAAGCGCCGCCGGCAAAGGAGTTGATGAAATCGTGGCCGAACTGGTCCCCGGCGTAATGGATGGCCATGCCCAGGGTGAAGGCCAGGTCCTGTTTGCGGGCCGGGCTGTCCTTCGGCAGGGTGTTGATTTCCTCAACGAGGAGCTTCAGCCAGTCGCCGGCGGTGACGCCGGAATTCGGATCGTAGGGATGGATCAGGGTCTGGCCGGTGAGCATATCCGGGTAAAAGTCCGGGCCGAGGGCGCCGGCGCGGAAGGCTTCCGGGTATGCGATGAGGGCGTCGTAATATTCCTGCGGCATTTTATAGTTCCGGCCGTCCACCGTGACATAGCCGTCGGCCGCGTCTTCCAGGAGGAGGTTTGCGCTGTAGCCGTGGGTTTTGGTTTTCCAGGCCTGGGCCGTATCCGGCTTCAGCAGGAAGCCGCAGCCGATGGCCACGGCCAACAGGGTCAGGATTGCGCTTCGAATAAATCCTTTTTTCATGGGACCTCCTGATCTGGCAGTTTTTATTCGGGAATTTGTTTTTCCGGACTGATACCACTTGTCTATTATAGGCTATTTCAGCGCGGGGGGCAATGGCCTTGCGCACCTTTTCCGTTTTTTTTCACGGGGAGAAATCCGGGGTTTACAAGCGGCCGGCCATCCGGTAGAATGCAGGTAAAAACAAGGCAAATTCAAAAAACGGAGGATTCAGCGATATGGCAAAGATCACGATTGACCGGGAGAAGTCTGCCGGGACCATTTCCCGGTATATCTACGGGCATTTTTCGGAACACCTGGGCCACTGCATTTACGGCGGCCTGTTTGTGGGGAAAGACAGCAAAATCCCCAATGAAAACGGCATCCGGAAGGACGCGGTGGAGGCGATGAAGGCGATCCGCCTGCCGGTGCTGCGCTGGCCCGGCGGATGCTTCGCGGATGAGTACCACTGGCGGGACGGCATTGGTCCCCAGGAGAAGCGGCGCAACATGGTCAACACCAACTGGGGCGGCGTGACGGAGGACAATTCCTTCGGCACCCATGAATTCCTTGAACTGTGCCGCCAGGTGGGGTGCGAGCCGTACATCACGGGCAACGTGGGCAGCGGCACCGCCCAGGAAATGAGCGAATGGGTGGAATACCTGAATTCGGACGGGGACTCCACCGTGGTGCGGGAGCGCCGGGCCAACGGCCGGCAGGACAGCTGGGGCGTGCGCTTCTGGGGCGTGGGAAACGAGAGCTGGGGCTGCGGCGGCATCATGCGGCCGGAATACTACGCCGATGTGTACCGGCGGTACCAGAATTTCTGCCGGCAGTACGGGGAGCACAAGCTCTACAAGATCGCCTGCGGGCCCAGCGATGTGGACACGAACTGGACCGAGGTGCTGATGAAGAACGCGGCCTTCTGCATGGATGGCCTGAGCCTGCATAACTATACGATTCCCGGCAGCTGGGAGCACAAGAACAGCGCCACGAAATTCACCGAAGCGGACTACTGGGAGACCCTGGCCATCGCCGCCGACATGGAGCGGAAGGTGAAGATGCATGCGGAGATCATGGACAAATATGATCCGGATAAGCGGATCGGCCTGATCGTGGACGAATGGGGCACCTGGTTTGAGGTGGAGCCCGGCACGAACCCGGGATTCCTGTATCAGCAGAACACCATGCGGGACGCGATGGTTGCCTCCATCCACCTGGACCTGTTCAACCGCTGCTGCGACCGGGTGTTCATGGCGAACATCGCCCAGACGGTGAACGTCCTGCAGGCGATTATCCTGACTCAGGACGAGAAGATGGTGCTGACGCCCACCTACTACGTATTCGACCTGTATCAGCACCACATGGACGCGAAGGAGCTGGCATGCGGGATCGAAGCGGAAAAGCTGGGAACGGAGAAGCATTCCCTGCCGGGCATCTCGGCCTCGGCTTCCGAGAAAGACGGGATTGTGACGGTGACGCTGAGTAACCTGGATCCGGCAAAGGGACAGGAAGTGACGATTGCCGGCGTGAAGGCGGGCAAGGCCGCCGGGCGGATCCTGCAGGGGAAGATGGACCAGTACAACGACTTCGGCAGCGCGCCGCTGAAGGCGGAGGAGTTCAGCGATTTCGAAATCCGCGGCGGGGAAGTCATCATCCGGATGCCGGCCTGCTCTGTGGCGGAGATACGGATTAGTGATTAGTGGTTAGTGATTAGTGGTTGGGAGAAAAAAGAAGATGAAGCGGATATGTGCGGACCGGGAATGGGTGTTCCGGCGGGGATACCTGGATTCCCCCGGCATGCTGAAGGAGGACTCGGGCACGGTGGTCAACCTGCCCCACGACGGCATGATCGGCACGCCGGTATCACCCGACGCGCCGGCAAAGGCGGACATGGGATACTTTACCGGCGGGGTGGGCAATTATACCCGGGAATTCATGATTCCTGCGGAATGGCAGGACGGATGCACCGGGCTGCTGTTTGACGGGGCCATGATGAACGCGTCTGTGGATATCAACGGGTACCGGGTATGCCTGCAGCATTACGGGTACGCGCCGTTTTATGCGGACCTGACGGACCGGATCGCTTACGGCCGGAAGAACCGGGTTACCGTGAACGTGAACACCAGCATGCAGCCCAATTCCCGCTGGTATACGGGCTCCGGGCTGTACCGCGGCGTTTTCCTGCTCCACGGGCCGAAAGTGCATATCGCGCCGGACGGCATATTCGCATGGACCCGGGAAATTGCGGACGGGGTTGCCTTTATGGAAACGGAAACGGAGATCTGCAACGAAACGGCGGAGAACCGCCTGGCGGAGGCGGAGGTTTTCCTGGTCCGGGAGGATACGGGCGAAACCGCCGCCGCGGCGAAACGGGTGATCCATGTGAACGCCCGGAGCCGGGAAACGGCAAGGATATCGCTGACCGTGAAGGATCCCCTGCTGTGGGACGCGGTGCATCCGAACCTGTACCGGGTGAAGGTGCGGGCCAGGGACCTGGGCGTTTTCCGGACGCATTTTGAGCCGGAGGAAAACCCGGCAACGGATGAAGCGGATGTGCTGACCGGCATCCGGAAGGTGACGGCGGACCCGGTCCGGGGGCTGCAGGTCAACGGGAAAACGGTGAAGCTGAAGGGCGGCTGCCTGCACCACGACAACGGCCTGCTGGGCGCGGTTTCCCTGTATGAAACCGAGGCAAGGAAGATCCGGAAGCTGAAGGAAACCGGGTTCAACGCCATCCGGACTACCCACAATCCGCCATCCGCGGCACTGATTGAAGCCTGCGACCGGCTGGGGATGTATGTTTTCGACGAGGCCTTTGACGCCTGGGGAATCGGCAAGCGCGCGGGGGACTACAGCCAGTTTTTCGATGCCGACTGGGAGAAGGACCTGGGCGCCTTCGTGCGACGGGACCGCTCCCATCCATCGGTGATTATCTGGTCCACCGGGAACGAGATTCCGGAGCGGGGCGGGCTGAACGGCGGATATGACCTGGCAACGAAGCTGGCGGAGTTTATCCGGCGCCTGGACGGGACCCGGCCGGTCAGCAACGGGATCTGCTCCTTCTGGAGCGGCCTGGATGATTTCATGGCGGAGGGTGTGAACCAGGCCCAGAACGCCGGAAACGTGCAGGAAGACCTGTGGGAGCGGGGCACGGAGCCCTTTACCAACGGGCTGGATATCGTCGGATACAACTATATGGAAGACCTGTATGAGCACGACCATGAACTGTTTCCGGAACGGGTGATCCTGGGATCGGAAAACTTCCCGAAGGAAATCGGTTTCCGGTGGCCGCTGGTGGAAAAGCTTCCCTATGTGACCGGCGATTTCACCTGGACGGCCTGGGATTACCTGGGCGAGGCCGGCATCGGCAAGGCGGTGAGCCTGGCGGCCGGCGATCCCCTGCTGGAGAAAGGCCCATGGGCGCTGATGTCCCAGACTTCGTCGCCTTATCCCTGGCGGACGGCCAATGACGCGGACTACGATATTACCGGATGCCTGCGGCCCCAGGGCGCCTACCGCAGCACGGTGTGGGGAAACCAACAGACGTTCCTGTATACTTACCCGCCGGAAGCATTCGGCAAAACGGAGCTGATCAGCCCCTGGGGATTCCCGGATGTCCGTCCCTGCTGGCATTATCCGGGGCAGGAGGGAAAGCCGGTCGAAGTGATCGTGTTCTCAGGCGCCGAAGAAGTGGAACTGCTGGTCAACGGCCGGCCTGTCGGACGGAAACCGGTGGACCGGGAACGTCCGCTGCCGGGCAGCGTGCGGTTTGAAACAGTATATAAACCCGGGAAGATGGAGGCGGTCAGCTATACGGACGGGCGGGAAGTGAGCCGTGCCGTGCTGGATACTGCCGGGGAACCTGCAAAGATCCGGCTGGTACCCGAAAAAACAGGGATGAAAGCAGACGGGCATGACCTGGTCTGGGTTTCTGTTGAAATTACGGACAAAGACGGGCAGGTTGTCCCGGACGCGGAAATTCCGCTGACGGCAGCTGTGGAAGGCCCGGCTGTCCTGGCCGGATTCGGCACAGCCAATCCTGTAACGGACGAAGACTATACGGATAACCGGACCGTTAGTTTCCGCGGAAAAGCGTCCGCCGTCCTGCGGGCCGGCTATGAATCCGGAGCGGTGATCCTGATGGTGGCGGGAAACTGCTTGCCGGACGAAAAATTTGTACTGACAATTGACTGATTTCCATTGACGCAAGGGCCTTCCGGCCTGTATAATCATTTCAGCAAACAACCCTGAATACTCCGCGCATACCCGGCAGCTGACCGAACCTGAACGACCGTCCGACAGGAGGATAATCCTATGCGTAAACTGACCAGAATGCTGACCGCGATCCTGCTCTGCCTGTGCCTGCTGCCGGCAGGCTTCGGCGCGTATGCGCAGGGCGCGGCGGAAGGCGAAACCCGGCTGATCCGGGTGATTGAATTAACCGGTGCGTGCATCGTGGAACGGGCCGGGGAAACCCTGCCGGCGGCCGCGGACATGGCGCTGCTCAGCGGGGATGTTATTGAAACGCCGGAAGGCGGATCCGCCCGGATCCTGCTGGACGAAGACAAATTCCTGTTCCTGGACGGCGCCACCCGCGTCGGGATTACGGCGGAGGGAAACGCAGCGGACAGCCGCACCATGATCTGGCTTGAAAAGGGAAGCATGTATACGGACGTGCGGCAGAAGCTGTCCGAAGCTTCCGTCTTTGAGATTTTTTCGGCCAATTCGGCGATGTCAATCCGGGGCACGAAAACGCTGACCCAGGTGATCGAGGATATGGTGACCGGAGCCGTGCAGACTTCCAACGCGGTGCTGGAAGGGCAGGTAAAAATCAAGGCGATCAAGGTCAAGGCCGACGGCACGGTGGTCAGCGTTGAAAGGGACCTGGGTGCCGGCGAGGGCAATTCGTTTAAAAGCAACAAGGAAGAGCTGGTGTCCCAGGAGGAGATGCTCTCGATTGCTGATTCCGGGGCATTTGACAGCGGCGTCAAAGTAGAAATTGTCGGAGAGGAAGAGGAAGAGATCGAATTCAGCCAGATGAGATTCGAGAGCTCTTTCCTGGAGACGATCAAGGCCATCCTGATCAGTGACATAGAGGATGAAGCAGGAGAGGAAGGCTTAACCCAGGAACAGATCGATTCAATCAATGCCTCACTCAATGAGGTGATGGAATCGCTGGAGGAGATAGCCCAAAGCAGTCATGTTTGGGAAGCACTGAATCACCCTCAGGATGATCAGCCGATCCGGGACAATCAGCAGTACCAGGATGATACGCTAATCTGGGACGATCTGCAGTACCAGGTGGATCCGCAGGACCAGGACGATACGCAGGTCGAGGATCCACCGATCCTGGATGATCCGCTAATCCTGATTGATGGTCCGCTAATCCTGATTGATGATCCGCAGGTCGGAGATCCGCAGGAAGGAGATCCCGAGGAAGGAGATCCCGAGGAAGGAGATCCCGATGAAGGAGATCCCGATGAAGGAGATCCCGATGAAGGAGATCCCGATGAAGGAGATCCCGATGAAGGAGATCTCGAGGAAGGAGATCCGCAGGTCGGGGATCCACAGGACGAGGATCCCCAGGAAGGAGATCCTCAGGAAGATAAGCAGAATCAAGCCCAGAAGGAACACAAACACTCATATCCCGACGTTCAATATACATGGTCGGAGGCGCTGGACAAATGTATCGCTTCCGGCACCTGCCTGTGCGGCTGGGAGGCAGCTATATCCGGAAAAATCAGCACGAGCACGGTCGAGCCAACGTGTTCAACGGAAGGAAGCATTACCTATACGGCTGTTTTTGATGAAAACTGGGTGGAACCCCAGACGAAGACGGTGCCTGTTGCCATGAAAGCACATACGTCGGAAGTGATGCCGGCGGTTGCGGCTACCTGCACGCAGAAAGGACTGACAGAGGGCAGCAAATGCTCCGTCTGCGGGGCAATCCTGGTCGCCCAGCAGGAGACTGACATGATTGCCCATACGCCGGAAGTGATCCCGGCCGTTCCGTCCACCTGCACGGAAAAAGGCCTGACGGAGGGCAGCCAATGCAAGGAGTGCGGGACAATCCTGGTCGCCCAGCAGCTTACCGAGCTGATTGACCATACACCGGAAGTGATGCTGGCGGTTCCGGCCACCTGTTCAACGAAGGGCCTGACGGAAGGCAGCAGGTGCAAGGAATGCGGCACGATTCTTATCGCTCAGCAGGAAACTGACATGATTGCCCATACCCCGGCCGAGGCTAAAAAGGAGAACGAGGTGGAGGCCACCTCCTGCGGGGAGGGCGGCGGAGGCAGCTATGACAGCGTCATCCGCTGCACCGAATGCGGTGCCATCCTGGCCAGCGAACATGTTGTTACGGATCCGCTGCCCCACGCATGGAAAGAACCGGAATGGGCATGGGATGAGAAATTCACTGCAGCCGAGGCGAAATTTGTATGCAGCCGGGATGACACCCACATGGTAACCCTCCGGGACGACAGCCCGACAAAAGAAAAAACACCGGCCACCACGGAAGCGACCGGAAAGATTGTGTATACAGCCACTGCAGAGCTGGACGGCAAAACATACACCGATTCAAAAGAAACCGAGCTTCCGAAGCTGCTTCAGCCGGAACTTTATTCAGATTATCCGTATTCGGGTTCAATTGTGTTGGAATGTTTGTACGTAAAAGATAGTCCGCTGCTGGATAATAATACGGTGGGAGGGTTGATTGACAGCTCCTTTGGCTGGAACACCCTGTATTACAATGGCCAGGAAATAGGGACTACTGTTAGCTATTCCGCGAATACGGATCTGGGTGCAACGCCCACGGACGGCCAGACCTTCTCACTGACGGTCACCTTCACACCGAGGGATGAGGCAGATGTCTATGCCGGCATCACAAACACATATTCCGTAACGGTTTCTATTGTGGTTCCATACTGATTCCGGGATTCACGGGAAGATCATCATCTTCCCGTTTTTTCCGCGGATTTTGAATGCCTGATGGATCTCATCCAGGGAAAGCCTGTCTGAAATCAAATCGGATAATATCAGTTTTCCGGAGGAAATCAGCGCGGCCGCACGGCCCATGGTATGCGGATTGACGAAGGAAGAAGTGATCGTCAGTTCCTTCCGGAATACGTCAAAGGGCCGGACGGGGATTTCGGCATCCGGCGGTGTCAGTCCGAAAAACAGCACATGGCCGCCGCGGCTGACATAGGTCAGGGCGTCCTGCATGGTATCGGCACGGCCGACGCATTCGATGGAAACATCAATGCCCGGGATGCCTTTTTCGGCAATCAGGTCAAAGGGCGTTGCCTTTTCCGGATTGATGCAGTAATCCGCCCCGGCTTTTCTGGCCAGGGCATGTTTCTTTTCAACCGGTTCGGAAACGATGACCGTACCCGCGCCGGCCAGGTGGGCCAGCTGGACCATCAGCAGGCCGATGGTTCCGCCGCCGATCACCAGCACCGTATCCCCGGGAGAGATTTTTGCCTGTTCAATTCCGTGCAGGCAGCAGGAAAGCGGCTCGCACATGGCGGCCTCTTCAAAGGGAACCGCGTCGGCGATTTTGTATACCTGCTCCTCCCGGACTTTGGCATACCGGGCGAATCCCCCGTCTCCGGTGACGCCGGTTGCAAACATATCCGGGCAGAAATGATAGCGCCCCCGCTGGCATTCCGGGCAGACGCCGCAGCCACGGTTCGGATCCGCGGTGACATGATCCCCGATCCGGACGTGTTTTACGTCCGGTCCGGTTCCTTCCACGATGCCGGCAAACTCATGGCCGAGGATGACCGGCGGATAACATTCGGAAGCACCTTCAGCCCCGTCGAATATATGGAGATCCGTACCGCACACGCCGGCGGCCATAACGCGGATCAGCACCTCGTCGCCGCTGATGACGGGATCGGGCCATTCCCGGACTTTGATGACACCCGGCTCATAAAACACTGCTGCTTTCATCAGACGATCTCCTTATCGATTATTTTTTTCCTGACTGCGGACAGTCTTTTTTTCTGCGTTTCCCGGATTGATTCCTGCTACAGGGTGGGAAAAAGCTTCTGTAAGCATGAAACATCGCTCTCCAGGTAACCCACAATGCGGTACTGATATGTGCGTGTAACCTCCGGGTACCTATCTTCAGCCGGATAACCGGAATAAAATTGCGCAGATTTCCCGGAAAACGTTTGCAGTTAAGGCTTTCCGCCAATTAGCAGAAAACGGACCGTTGCAGCCATATTGTGTCACTAATCGACAAATGCCATGTAACCATATGGCAATGCCGGAATATCCATGTATCTGGCAGGATACACATCACAACATACCGCTGAAAGCAGGAAAAACAAAGGGTTTTGGATGGTACAAGTCCGAAAAACCGCGGTTTTGCGACGGAAAAAAGGCGCAGAACCAGCAATGAATATGCAAAAAAATCATGCATAAAATTGCATCTGTGTAACCGAATCGCAACTGCATATCTGTATAATGTAACTGAAAACACGCCTTAATGCGTTAATTTTATAATGGACGATCAGCCCGGAAAGGCTTATTTTAAGCCACTTCCAGGCCCCAACAGAAAAAAATAATGCGGTGTTTTGCAAGATGTACATAAAATACTGGACATTTATTGGACACCACATGGTACATTTTATACGTATCAATAGATGAACTACCTGCAAGTGACGATAAAGAACAGTTCGCCAGAATGGAGGGAGATCAATGAGAAAGCTTTTGAAACAGTGGACGGCAATCGTCTGCACGATTTCATTGCTGCTTTTAAACCTGATGCCGGTCGCGGCCTTCTCTGAAGAAGAGCTGGATCCTGTTACGGAACCGGCCCCGGTGATTGAAATGACCCGGGAGGCAGAAGAAGAGCAGCCTGTTGTGCAGAACGAAGAGCCCACGGAAGCAGAAACGGTAGTTGAAGAACCGGAAACCAAGGAACCGGAAACCGAGGAGCCGGTGATCGAAGAGCCGGAAACCAAGGAACCGGAAGCTGAGGAACCGGTAATCGAAGAGCCGGAAACCAAGGAACCGGAAACCAAGGAACCGGAAACCGAAGAGCCGGTGATCGAAGAGCCGGAGACCAAGGAACCGGAAACCGAGGAGCCGGTAATCGAAGAACCGGAAACCAAGGAACCGGAAACCGAGGAGCCGGTGATCGAAGAGCCGGAAACCAAGGAACCGGAAGCTGAGGAACCGGTAATCGAAGAGCCGGAAACCAAGGAACCGGAAAC
>JAFROK010000045.1 GCA_017429695.1 Clostridia bacterium
CGGCGAAGCCTATAATGCCAGTGGCTATCTTATCCAGACTCCTCGTCCTACTGAAGAGACGAAGATTCTGACTCAGAAACAGGCTTTGGAATTACTCCGCCTCAGAGGATATGTCATTAAAGAGGAGTCTGCCTGATCTGAGCTATCCTGCTTGGCCATCCATGTGATGGTCTGTTTACTTTACCCTTCTTTCCGGCGGGCCGTTAGTCGACTGTTTCAAACTTGTGCTCCTTCATTCATTATGATGCATCGGAAAATTCAAAGTTGCAAATATCAATATTCCGTATTGACTGCCTTATATCCTGTCAGGAGGTGTTTTTTATTGCTGCTTCGTCCGGTTGATCCATCCGGCGATATTCTGCCGGTTTTGTCTTCTTCGGTACTGGTTTCCGGTTCTTTGGCGGTGACCCAGCTGGTCCGAGACCGGCTGAATTTGCTTTCCGGGGAATGGTGGGAGAACCCTGCCTGGGAATGCGAGGTGTTTGAGATGATGAGGAATGGACGGGTGACGGCACAGGATGTTTCGGCGCTTTCGTCTTATCTGTGCTCATATATTGCTGCAACCCGGGGCGTCCGGTCCGTCGAGGATGTGCATGCGGCGCTTTCGGGCCGGCAACTGACGTTCTCCTGCCGGGTGCTGACGGAAGATGGTGTCGAGGATGTTTCTTATTCTGTGAATTTGTGAGGTGCTTTTCATATGGCTTACTTTGCTCCATATATCGATGGTTCTGGCCTACACATGCCGACCTATGAGGATCGGCTTTCGGCACTGGTGGAAAACTATCGTTCCATATTTGGCCTGGATTCGGAACTTTCTGAATCCGTGCCGGATTACCAGCTGCTGTCCGTGTTCGCCCGGTCGCTGGATGATGCCTCTACGCTGGTGCTTTCGGCCTTTCACCAGATGAATCCTATGTATGCTTCCGGGCAGGCGCTGGATCTGCTGCTGCCGCAGTACGGAATTTCCCGGCAGCCAGGGGAAACGGATGCCGCGGTGCGGTCGAGGATCGTGACCGCTTTGGCCGGAAACGGGCGGACCATGGAACAGAACATTATTGCCGAGGTTATGAAGGTGCCGTCCATCAAGCAAGCCACGATGTTTGTGAATGATACGAACAGTACTGATGCTAAAGGCATTCCGGCCCATTCGATCTGTGTGGTGGCTTTCAGCGGCAGCTTGCAGAAGATTGCCGAAGCGATCTTCCGGAAAAAGCCGCCGGGCATCGGGACCTACGGCGGCAACAGCAAGACGGTCGTGGACGGGAATGGGGTATCCCATACGATCTACATCCAGCGGCCCACACTGTCCATTGTGGCGTTCAATATCACGATTAAAACGTATGCTGGGTTTGACAACAGCTTGGTGGATGTGATCAAAAAGGCGATTGTGGACTATATTGAGCCGTTTCCCATCGGGCAGTCTTTGATTGTTCCCTCGGTTTACGGCGTCTGCTATGCTGCCGCAGGAGAGAAGGCAAGTACCTTTGCCATCACAGACCTGGAAGCGGTGGCTTCCGCCGCGAGCGGAAGTACGAGGGTGCAGGTTCCTGCCGACTGGAAAACCAAGCTGGATGCGGATGCGGAGCTGATTACTGTCACGCTGACGCAGGGGTGATGATATGGACTACATGACTTTGTTTCCCTCGGCTTCGAGGGACTTGCCGCGGTTTTCCGCTCTGGCGGAAGCCGTGCTTTCCCAGGTGAATGATCTGATTGCTGTTGTCGCCGCCTTTCCGGCGGCTTTTTCTGTATCCGGAGCTTCAGGCGCTCAGCTGGATGATATCGGGGAATCTTTCATGCTGCCTCGGCCGGCTGGGTTGACGGATGCTCAGTATCGGGAGTATTTGACGGCGAGGTTGGCAATGTTCGGATGGGACGGGGCGAATGACTCGGCGCAGGAGGTGCTGAATCAGTTGTTTCCGGGGTCGACGATTTCGGATAACTGCGATGGGACGGTGGGGGTGCATGTGGCTTCTGAGTTGCAAGCAGATCAAAGACTTTATCCGGTTCCGGCAGGCATTCAGGTTGCTGTTTCTTAGGGGTTGCGACGGAACGCGAGGGGACAGTTCTTTCCGTTCCAGCCGAACATGTAACGGAAAAAACCGTCCCCTGTGTTCCTGATCCGGCTACAGCAACGTCTGCAAGTAAGGTAACGCTGCGGAAAGGTTGTACGGGAAACGCAGTCAGGGATTTGCAGGAAGAACTGATCCGGAGGGGATATGATTGTGGATTTTCCGGGGCGGACGGGATCTTCGGGAAGAACACCGAAGCGGCTTTGAAACGGTTTCAGCAGGACCATGGGCTGGCTGCGGATGGGATCTGCGGTCCTCTGACTTATGCTGCTTTGGAAGAAAAGACTGAAACACAGCTATATACGGTGCATATTCCGATGCTTCCGCTGTATAAGGCAGAAGCACTGGTTAATGCGTATTCTGGTGCTTGGATGACGAAGGAAGGGCGTTGTCACTTGTAAAAAAGGAGGTTCAAACTCATGACGGTTTATAACTGGATGTGCGTATTAGGTATTCCTGGCTTGTTTGCCGGGCTGATTGGCTTTATCCGATTGCAGATTAAGGCAAACCGGGCCATGAAGCTGGCAGTGCAGGCGATGCTGAGGGACCGGCTGCTGCAGGGGTATAAGCATTATATGGAAAAAGGTTGGGCCGATCTGGATGACCGGTCCAACATGGATAATGTATGGCGGCAGTATCATGCCTTGGGTGGGAACGGGGATATGAACGATCTTCGGCGGACTTTCCGGCATTTGCCGATGGCTCCCGGAGGGCAGCCGGTCGTCGTGGACGATGAATAACTGATCGATTTTAGAAGGAGGGTATTTCAATGATCAATTGGCAAGTTAGACTGAAAAATCGGCAATTCTGGGTATCCGTGATTCCGGCAATCGCTTTAGTGGTGCAGGCTATTCTGCTGTGTTCGGTTGGACTTTGGATTTCAGCAATTTGATCGGGAAACTGATTGCTGTCGTGGATGCGGTGTTTGCTTTGCTGGTGATCCTGGGCGTTGTGGTGGATCCGACTACCGCGGGTGTCGGGGATTCCAAACGGGCTCTTGGATATGAGGAGCCGTACCAGGATTAAAACGGTATGCGACGGAACGCAAAAGGGACGGTTCTGATTTGAGTCCATTGGGCAATGAGCTTAAGGCAGACCGGCTTACCTTCTAAACGTCCCCGTGACTCATGGATGGACGAAGGTGCCGATATCGCTGCCTTCGAGCACGCGGATCAGGTTGTCCGGATCATCCAGGCCGAAGACCCGGACCATGGGGACTTTGTTTTCCGCACAGAGGGCGAAGGCGGCGGCGTCCATGACCTTCAGGCCGCGCTTCAGCGCCTCGGTATAGGTGATATCCTTGATGAGGGTGGCGGAAGGATCCTTCAGCGGATCAGCGGTATAAACACCGTCGATATTCTTGGCCATGAGCACCGCGTCCACCTGCATTTCCACCGCACGGAGGGCTACGCCGGAATCCGTGGAGAAGAAGGGATTGCCGGTGCCGCAGGCAAAGAGCACGACGCGGCCTTCCGCCAGGTGACGGCGTGCGGCCATGGCGTTGAAGGGCTCCGCAAACCGGGTCATATCCACAGCACTCTGGACCACGGCATCAAGCCCGGCCTGGCGAAGCGCGTCGGCCACGCACAGGCAGTTGATGATTGTACCCAGCATGCCCATCTGGTCCGCCGTGACGGCGTCCATATGCGCTGCGGGGCCCTGGCGGCCGCGCCAGATATTGCCGGCACCGATGACGATGCCGATTTCGACGCCCATATCATGCATCCGGCGGATGATATCCGCCACCCGGTTGACCTTATCAAAGTCAAACAGATCGCGGTCCGATTTCAGCGCTTCTCCGCTGAGCTTCAGCAGAATCCGATGATATACAGCCATGTTTTGCCTCCGGTGTTTAGTGATTAGTGGATCGTGGTTAGCGATCAGTCGACGATGAATCACTGACCATTTTTCAGTATAACATGTTTTCGAACGATGGAAAAGACAGAATTCATCGTATGTTCACATTCTGTTCGTTGAACTTCGGCGTTGTTTCATGTATAATAGCCGGCAGAGAGAAGCCGGAAGGCTTCCCGAGAATGAGAAATCGGAGGAACTGGAAATGATGAAACGGTTATTCGCCATCCTGCTGGCAGTAGCGATGGTACTGTGCGCGATGTCTGCGCTGGCAGAAAACGCGGATGCGGATCCCGTACTGGTGACGGTAAACGGTGAAGAAATCCGGGAAAGCACTGAAATGGTTAAAACCTGGAAGGGTTATCTGCTGAGCCAGGTAGGCAGCGACGCGGACGAGGCGACCATGCAGATGGTGAACCAGTACGCGCTGGAATATACGATTCAGTACACGGCAGCCAAACTGGGCCTTGAAAAGGCCGGCTTGGGAATTACCCAGGAAGAGCTGGACGCGGAGAAGGCCGCGATGGCAGCCGAAGCGAAAGCGCAGTGGGACGAAGCGGTCGACGGCATCGCTGAGGAACAGTTCGGCATTACGGCTGCTTCCACGGATGAGGAAAAGGCTGCCGGACGGGCAGACGCCATCAACTTTATCCTGACAAACTACGGCATTACCGAAGAAGACTTTACAACGATCACCGATGGTGATGTGATGCTGAATACGATCTACAGCAAGGCGTATAGCAATGCGACCCAGGGTATTGCGGTAACCGATGAAGAAGTGGAAGCGCATTTCAATGAACTGGTTGAAGAGGACCGGCAGCTGCTGATCAGCACCGCTTCCCAGATGAACGGGGATGACGCGGAGCTTTCCGATGAAGAGCTGAACAAGGCCATGGCGGCCATATATGAGATGTATGCCCAGTACTACGGCTACGGATTCATGTATCAGCCGGAAGGGTACAAGGGAATCACCCATATTCTGCTGCCGGTTGAAGAAGAACTGCTGAACACCTGGAAGGACCTTCAGGCGAAACTGGAGGAACAGGCAGACGAGCAGGAAGCTACAGAAGGCACGGAAGCAACGGACGGGACAGAAGCTGCTCCGGAAGCAACAGCGGAACCTGTGACCCAGGAAATGGTGGATGCCGCGAAGCAGGCGATCCTGGACAGCGTCAAGGAAAAGGTGGATGAAATCAACGCCAAGCTGGCGTCCGGTACCTCTTTTGAAGACCTGATTCTGGAATACGGCACGGACCCTGGTATGCAGGACGAAAAAACCCGGGCGGAAGGGTATCCGGTACATGCCGGCAGCCTGGTATATGACCAGAACTTCACCAACGGCGCGGCAGCCCTCCAGAACGTCGGCGACGTCAGCGACCCGGTTGTGAGCCAGTTCGGCGTGCATATCCTGCACTATCTGCGGGATCTCCCCAGCGGCGCTGTTGAATTCACGGATGAAGTCAAGCAGGGGATCTATGAGGAACTGCTGGGCGAAAAACAGTCGGAAGCGTTCAATGCCCAGATGGCTCAGTGGAAAGCGGATGCTGTGATTGAATGGACCGAAGCCGGCGAAAGCTGGAAGATCCAGGAGGAAGCGGCAACTGAAGCTGCTGATGCTGAATAAAGAGATTTGTCGCGGCTGCGGCCGCGACAAACAGAAAGAGCGGCTCATGATCGAGCCGCTCTTCCTTTATGCTCAGGCTTCTTCGCCCCTGCTGCGGGCTTTGGCCCGGAGCGCGTGATCCAGCTGGCGTTTCCGCATCCGGAGGTTTTTGGGGGTGATTTCCAGCAGTTCATCATCATCAATGAACTCCAGGCATTCTTCCAGGGTCAGCGGATGGACGGAGATCAGCCGCATGGCATCCTCCGAGGCGGAGGCATTCCGCATGTTGGTGACATGCTTCTGCTTGCAGACATTGACCACCAGGTCTCCCGGGCGGGCATTCTGGCCACAGATCTGTCCCATATAGACGTTTTCCCCGGCGCCGATGAACAGCGTGCCGCGCTCCTGGGAATAGAACAGGCCGTAGCTGGTGGATACGCCGGTTTCGAAGCAGATGAGGGCGCCGGCATTGCGGTGGGGGATATCGCCCTTGACAGGCTCGTAGCGTTCGAAAACGGAGGACATGATGCCTTCACCGCGGGTGTCTGTCATAAACTCGCTGCGGTAGCCGAAGAGGCCGCGGGAGGGAACCAGGAATTCTAGGCGGACCCGGTCCGTTCCGCTCATATGTTCCAGGGTGCCGCGGCGGCGGCCGATCTTTTCGATGACGGCACCAGCGGAAGCCTGGGGGGTATCCACGATCAGGCGCTCAACCGGTTCGCATTTCTCGCCGTTGATTTCCTTATAAATCACACGGGGCTTGCTGACTGCGAATTCATAGCCCTGGCGGCGCATGTTCTCGATCAGGATGGACAGGTGCAGCTCGCCGCGGCCGCAGACTTCGAAAGCGTCTGTGCTCTGGGTGTCATTGACCCGGAGGGATACGTCCGTCTGCAGTTCCCGCATGAGACGGGCCCGCAGGTGGCGGCTGGTGACAAACTGGCCTTCCCGGCCGGCAAAGGGGCTGTCGTTGACGGAGAAGGTCATGGTGACGGTCGGCTCCGAGATCTTGACAAAGGGGAGGCCTTCCACACAGGAAGGATCGCAGACCGTATCGCCGATGGAAATATCCTCCGCGCCGTAGAGGGCGACGATATCGCCCATGCGGACTTCCGTCGCGTTGACGCGCTTCAGGCCGTCATACTGGAACAGGCCGCCCAGCCGCCACTGCGGGCTGGTAACGCCGGTTTCCAGGTTGGTGTGGACCACGTTCATGCCTTCGGTGAAGGTGCCGCGCACAATGCGGCCGACGCCGATACGGCCGACATATTCACTGTAGTCGATGGTGGAGATCAGCACCTGCGCCGGGCCTTCCGCATCGCCTTCCGGCGCGGGAATGTAGCTCAGGATCGCATCGAACAGGGGCTGCAGGTCCGTGCCGGGCTGATTCAGGTCCAGCGTGGCCGTGCCCTTGCGGGCGGAGACGTAGAGGATCGGATTTTCAATGGTGGTTTCGTCCGCGTCCAGGTCGATCAGCAGGTCCAGGATTTCGTTGACGACTTCGTCACAGCGGGCATCGGGACGGTCTACTTTATTGATGACGATCAGGACCTTCAGCTTCAGCTCCAGCGCTTTCTTCAGGACGAAGCGGGTCTGGGGCATGGGGCCTTCGAAGCTGTCGACCAGGAGGAGCACGCCGTCGACCATTTTCAGCACGCGCTCCACCTCGCCGCCGAAATCAGCGTGGCCGGGGGTGTCGACGATGTTGATTTTATGGCCGCGGTAATGGACAGCGGTGTTTTTGCTCAGAATGGTAATGCCGCGTTCCCGCTCCAGATCGTTGGAGTCCATGACCCGGTCAACGGTCTGCTGGTTTTCACGATAGACGCCGCCCTGCTTAAGCATCTGGTCGACCAGGGTGGTCTTGCCGTGGTCGACGTGGGCGATGATGGCGATGTTGCGGATATCTTCACGAATCATATAGGGAGAGTCCTTCTTTCATAATTCAAGTCCGTTCGGAAGAGAATTCCGCGTCTGCGGACGCGGCCAGGGCTTTCCGATCGCCCTGGACCTTCGGGTTTCGGAAGAGGATTCCGCGTCTGCGGACGCGGCCAGGGCTTTCCGATCGCCCTGGACCTTCGGGTTTCGGAAAAGGATTCCGTGTCTGCGGACGCGGCCAGGGCTTTCCGATCGCCCTGGACCTTCGGCTATCTGTCGGAAGTTTCAGCGAGTTCCAGGCCTTCGTTGTTTTCACAGGCGAGGCGGATGCTCCAGTCGTTTTCGAACAGGAGCACATCCCGTCCGTGGCTGTCCTTCGCACGGCCGGAGGTGGAGGTCAGCTTGAGGTTTTCCACAGGCTTCGGCGTTTTGACAATCCAGCGGACGTAGCGGAAGGGCATGCCTTCCATGACGATTTCAGTCTGGTATTCCGTTCGCAGCCGGTGCTCCAGGACTTCGAACTGCAGGACGCCGACCACGCCGACCATGAATTCTTCCCGGCCGGTTTCAGTCCGGATAAAGGTCTGGATCGCGCCTTCTTCGGCCAGCTGGCTGATGCCCTTCTGGAACTGTTTGCGCTTCATGCTGTCCAGCGGGCGGACACGGTTGAAGAACTCCGGCGCGAAAACCGGAATATTGGCGTAGTGGATTTTCGGTCCGGTGGAAAGCGTGTCTCCCAGGCGGTATATCCCTGGGTCAAAGAGGCCGATGATATCGCCGGCCCAGGCTTCCTCCACCGCCTCCCGCTCGTCCGCCATGAACTGCTGAGGCTGCTTGAGGGCGACCGGTTTGCCTGTGCCGCTGTGCCAGACTTCCATGCCTTTTTCAAAGGCGCCGGATACGATCCGCATGAACGCCAGGCGATCCCGATGCGCCGGATTCATGTTGGCCTGGATTTTGAAGATGAAGCCTGAAAAATACGGCTCCTCCGGCTGAATCATGCCCTGGTCGCTTTCCCGGGGCAGGGGAGGCGGCGTGAAGGACAGGAAACGGTTCAGGAACGGCTCGACGCCGAAGTTGGTGACCGCGGAACCGAAGAACATGGGCGTCAGTTCCCCGGCACGGACTTTATCCAGGTCAAAGGCGTCACCGGCTTCGTCCAGAAGTTCAATCTCATCATGCAGGCGGTCCCTGTAATGTTTGTCCAGCACCTTTTCCAGCGCGGGGTCATCGATGGAGATATCGGTTTTTTCGACCATCTTTTTGCCGTGATCCCCGCCGGTATAGAGTTCGACGGTCCGGGTATCCCGGTGATAGACGCCCTGGAAATCGCCGTCAACGCCGATGGGCCAGTTGACGGGGCAGGAACGGATGCCCAGCACCTGCTCCAGTTCCTCCATCAGGGCAAAGGGATCCTTCGCGGCCCGGTCCATCTTATTGACAAAGGTGAAGATCGGAATGTTCCGCATGCGGCAGACCTTGAAAAGCTTAATCGTCTGCGCTTCCACGCCGCGGGCCGCGTCCAGCAGCATGACGGCGGCATCCGCCGCTACGAGGACACGGTAGGTGTCTTCAGAGAAGTCCTGGTGGCCGGGCGTATCCAGGATATTGATCCTGTATCCGTCGTAGACAAACTGCATGGCGGAGGAGGTGACGGAGATGCCGCGCTGTTTTTCGATTTCCATCCAGTCGGACGTGGCGTGTTTGTCCGTTTTGCGGGCCTTGACGCTGCCGGCGCTGCGGATGGCGCCGCCGTAAAGCAGGAGCTTTTCGGTCAGCGTGGTTTTTCCTGCGTCGGGGTGGGAGATGATGGCAAAGGTGCGCCGCTTCTCCACCTGTTCGTGCAGCAGGGCCTTGAATTCGGGCGTGTCGTTGGCGGGCAGCATAAAGGACCTCCGTTAAAAACATAGTGGTGTGGTTTCCTGGCAGAAACCGCAACACTATATTTTATAACGGGATATATGGGATTGTCAATTGCTGGATTTCGCATCTGCGGATGCGACCAGGGGCTTTCCGATCGCCCCTGGACCCTTCGGTTTATAACAGGAGAAGAAAAAGGGATTGTCAATTGTTGGATTCAGCAACCAGGGGGCTTAGCGGTGCATGTGAGCCGTTAACCGAAACAAGTTCCGGACGGCTCATCATCCGATCGCCCCCTGGACCCTTTCGGTGCAATTACTTGATTTTGCAACCAGGGGGCTTTCCGGGTTGTCAAATAAAACCGGCGCTGTTCTTCGGAACAGCGCCGGGAAGGTTATGGAATAGGTTTGATTACTGCCACGGAACGTAGATACGTTCGATCCGGGCCAGTTCGCCGTTTTCATCGAAGGTTACGGTGATGTTATCCGCGCTGAAGCCCACACCGTCTTCCTTTTCCGCTTCCATCTCAGCCAGGAATTCAGCGGCGGTGTAGATCTTGGCCTCATCCAGCATCTCCAGGGATTCGGGATCAATGCCATCGGCAAAAACCGCGGTATCCGGCACAATCGCGTTGACGGTTGTCAGATCAGCCATCAGTGCATGTTCATAGCTGTACACGCCAAAGGTTCCGTCTCCCTGGGGACGCAGTTCTGTTTCATCGTTGACCAGGATGGAACCGTCTTCCAGCGTTTCAAGTGCGTAGACTTCGTCTTCGGTTTCGCCGAGCTTCAGCGTATCGCCGATCTTCAGCGCTTCGGCGGCTTCCTTTTCCACGAAGACCTGTTTGCGGAGGGTGATTGCCAGGGTGTTGGACGCGGCATCATAGCCGGTGATAACGGCCGGGAAGGTCCTGCCGGCGATATCCACGGAGCCGTCGCCTTCCGCTACCGGAACGAAGTCCAGGTCGGTCAGGAAATCGATACACATCCGCAGGTCATCATCGGACAGCTTCGCATCTTCATCCTGCCGGGAGGGGATCAGGACGAATTCCACAAAGTATCCCTTGTAAATGGTGAGGAAATCGACATAATTTACGACATCATCACCGGTCTGGCGGGCGATCAGCAGGCGGGTGCCGTAACCGGTTTCGCCGTAGCTGAGGTCAACCGTGGGATCCGTTTCCGTATAGGTTTCCTCCAGCAGATTCAGGGCTTCGTCATCCAGGTCGTTCAGGCGCTCCACATCGGAGTAGGTTTCGTCGAAAGCGATGGACAGCATCATCACCGGTTTGGAAGGATCTTCTGAGGCGAACATGCCGATGATCTGGTCAGGGCTTACGGTTATCGGCGTGGCGGAATAGCCTTCCGGAATGCCGCACTGCAGATCAAACGCGCCATTGATGCTGATTTTGCCGATGGAAACTTTATCACTCTTCACCTGATCCGCCGATACGGCCGCGCAGGCCAGCAGCAGCACCAGGCAAAGGAAGACAGCGATGATTTTTTTCATATCATTTTTCCTCCTTCTGTTATCTGATCATGAATTATTCAGCTACCAGGAACTGCTTGCTGATGAAGCCGACATCACCGGTATCCTGGTCTTCGACCTGGAACCAGTTGGCCAGTTCCCGGATGACCAGCACATGATCGTTGGCCTTGTAATTGGCAAGCAGTTCGGAACTGTTGCTGGGCGCCCAGTGCATGTTGACCCAGCCGCTGGCGCGGGCGGGGCGGATGGTGGCCTTGTAGGGCGTTACCTTCTTGGCTTCCTTGAATTCCTTATTGATTTCTTCCAGCGGATCCGTGGCAGCAGCCTGCTGCTGGGACGACTTTTTCCGGGGTTCGGGCTTGGTGCGGGTCAGGAAACGGCGGCTGACCCAGCAGGCATAGTCATTGATGCCGTAGCCGGGCTTGTCGTAACGGAAGAGAATCAGGGCCCAGTTTTCATCGGTAAAAGCTTCGACGTGGATCCGGGCACCGTATGCCAGGCCGCCGACAACATCGCCGCCGCCGGGGGAGTTGCGGACATTCAGGGACTTGCCATTCTCGGTATATACATAGAAGTAACCGGGATCAAATCCTTCTTCTTCGGCCAGAACGGCAGGAACCAGCGCGAGAATGGCCAGAACCGCGACCATGAGCAGGGAAAGAATACGTTTATTCATATCAGGGAACCTCCTTATTCATAATTCCACATCAGAATTACCACTCTTGAGACTGACGATACCTTTCACGGATCGTCTTGACCCAGTCATTTTCGATCTGATAGCTCATCAGCACGATCGTGCCGCGGGTGATATCCATATTCTCGGGCGCTTTGTAATCGATAAACTGCCAGGGCTGATTCAGGCTGGTTTCCTCGCCGGGCCGCAGCTCCTTTTTCCAGACAAGCTGGACGATATGGCTGCCATCCTTCGTGTTGATCGGGATCGGTGCGAGGTCCGCGTCCGGAGAAGCGTCGAACATACGAATTTCCGCGGTGATCCGGGTGATGGTCATGTTGCTGTTGTTTTTCACCCTGAGGGCACATTTTGTGCCGTCATCGGTAAGTCTGTAGCTGACGAACTTCAGGGCTTTGTCCCAGTCGCCGATATTGACATTGATGGAGGTTTCAAAACCGCCGTCTTCTGTGACCGCATGGACGACTGTATTTCCTTTGGAAACGCCGGTGATGCTGACCAGGTTATTCTTGCTCTTGATCGTGGCGATGTTTTTGTCATCTACGGAGAAGAAAACGTTCTTGTTGCTGGCGTTATCCGGCTCCAGCAGCGCGTGGACGGAGGAGGTTTCCTTCACATCGATATAAGCGGTGTTCCGCTTCATATGGACGCCGGTCACATGCTGCAGGACCTTGACCTTGATCTGGGCCTGGCGGTTGCTGCCGTCCAGGGTGCGGGCCCGGACATACGCTTCGCCGGGGGCGATGCCGTGGATCGTTCCATCCTCATCCACGGTCAGTGCCTTCGGATTGGCGGAGACCAGGGAGACGGCGGGGTTGCTGGCATTGGCGGGTTCGGTGGTCCAGGAAACCTTGCCGCTTTCGCCGGCGTAAATCGTGGGTGTTTCGTTGAAGTAGATCTTAGTGACGGGCTGCTGTACATGCACCACAGCCTTGGCAACGGCTTCACTGTTGGTGGCGCTGGTGCAGATGATTTCGCAGTCGCCCAGGGCGACGGCGGTAATGCGGCCGTTCTTGTTGACGGTGGCAACCGATTCATCGGAAGAGGACCAGATGACGCTCTTATCGTCGGTGCTCTTCGGCAGGACGGTGGCCTTCAGGGCGGTATTCCGGCCGGAATCGATGGTGAGCTCTTCCTTATCCAGCGTGACCTGTTCCGCTTTCTGCACCACGCGGATGCTGATGCTTGCCCGGACGCCGCTGCCGTCCTTTGCAGATACGTTGATGCGGGCATTGCCGCGGGCCAGGCCGGTTACGACGCCGTTCTGATCCACGGTGGCAAGCTTTTCATCCGCAGAACTCCAGACCAGTCCGGAAATGGAGACATCTTCCGGAAGGATGGCGGGGGTGACGGTGATCTGTTCGCCCACGGGCACGATCTTTTTATCATCCGGCACGGACAGGGAGATGCGGGACACCGGCTGCACAACCAGCACGCGGAACTGCGTGCTGACTTCCGGGTTCAGCTCACTGGCGATTGTGACGATCGCTTCGCCGGGGGCAACGCCGGTAATCGTTTTTCCGTTCCGGATTTTCGCGATATCGGCATTATCGGAGGTGACGACGGACTTGCGGTTGGTGGCGTCCTTCGGCTGAACGGTGATCTTCAGTTCGATGCTCTTCTTTACGGGGAGCACGATGACCGGCAGCGCGTTTTCCGCGGCATTCTCCCGCGTCTGCAGGAGACCGGCAACCAGTTCATCCGCCGGATCGAACACCGGCAGTTTCTCCGTGCTGACATCCACGGATGTGGCTTTCCGGGCGACGGTGACCGTCAGCTGTGCACGGAAGGTTTTCTTTTCCGTTTTCACGGATGCTGTGATCGTGGACTGGCCTTTGGTGAGGCCGGTCACAACGCCGTTTCCGTCCACGGTGGCGGCCTTCTGGTTGGACGATTCGTAGGTAACCTCGCCCTCGGCGGGGGCACCTTCGCGGAGAAGCACTGTCTGCAGTGTTTCGCCTTCAAAGACCAGATTGACCGTTTTGTCAAACTTCATGGTGTTCCCTTCCGCTGACACCGGCAGGATCATCAGGAGCAGTGCCAGAGCCAGCAGCAGGGCGGGAATTCTCTTCATTCCGCATGACCTCCTTTAAGTTTCTGGATGAATATTACGGCATGATGCAGGATACAAATGCTTCCCGCGGCATGCCAGTCCGCCGACCATAATCTTGATACGCAGGAACAGACCGGGCCGGCACAAAATCCGGGAAAAGTATCTCACGTATTGTCCAACAAATGTCCAGTATTTCATGCCTGTTTTTGGCTTTTTTTGAAATTAACAATCGTTTCCAGGGAAAAATATCGCTTTTTTCCGGCCGGAGGCATTAAACAGGCAAGAAATTTCTTGATTCCACGCCGGCATATTATGTATAATAAAAAATACTCATTTTCGAATGAGCATCAGCATGGGCAAAGGAGTTTGAAACCATGGCAGAAGAGAATGTCCGCAGCAATTTTATCTGGGATTTCATCGATGAAGACCTGAAGGAAGGCCGGTATACCGAAGTGCATACCCGTTTTCCTCCGGAACCGAACGGATATATGCATATCGGCCACTGCAAGGCCCTGATCATGGACTTCCTGACGGCGGAAAAATACGGCGGCAAGTGCAACCTGCGCTTTGACGATACGAATCCCGCCAAGGAAGACACCGAATATGTGAAAGCGATCAAGCGGGATATCCACTGGCTGGGATTCCACTGGACCGGCGGGGAATTTTACGCTTCCGATTATTATGACAAGTGCTACGAGATTGCCGAAGACTGGATTAAGCGCGGCCTGGCCTATGTCGACGAACTGAGCAAGGACGAGATGCGCGAATACCGCGGCACGCTGACCGAGCCGGGGAAGAACAGCCCCTGGCGGGACCGGCCCGCGGAGGAAAGCCTGGATCTTTTCCGCCGCATGAAGGCAGGTGAGTTCCCGGAAGGCAGCAAAACCCTGCGCATGAAGATCGACATGGCATCCCCGAACATCGTGATGCGGGATCCGGCCATGTACCGGATTCTCTACAAGGAACACTGGCGCACCGGGAACAAATGGTGCATCTATCCGATGTACGATTTTTCCCATCCGATCGGCGACGCCCTGGAAGGCATCAGCCACTCCATGTGCTCCCTGGAATATGAAATTCACCGGCCGCTGTACGACTGGGTGGTTGAAAAGAGCGCAAACATGCTGCCCGCGAAACCCCGGCAGCTGGAGTTCTCCCGCCTGAACATGACGGGTACCGTGATGAGCAAACGGTATCTCCGCCAGCTGGTGGAGGGCGGCTATGTGGCCGGATGGGACGATCCCCGGATGCCCACGCTTTCCGCTATGCGCCGCCGCGGATATCCGGCGATGGCGATCCGGAATTTTGTGGATACCATCGGCATGAGCAAGGCAGACTCCACGGTGGATTATGCCGTGCTGGAACACTGCGTGCGGGACGTGCTGGGCGATACCGCGCCGCGGGCCATGGCTGTGCTGAATCCACTGAAGGTGGTGTTCACCAACTGGCTGGAAGGCGAAACCAAGGCCGTGAAGCTGGAAAACCATCCGGACCATCCGGAAATGGGCGAGCGGGAAATCGCCTTCGGAAAGGAAATCTGGATTGAACAGGACGACTTCATGGAAGAACCCGTGAAGAAGTACCAGCGGATGTTCCCGGGCAACGAGGTCCGGCTGAAAGGCGCTTACATTGTTCGCTGCGACGGCTGCAAAAAGGATGAGAACGGTAACGTGATCGAAGTATACTGCACGGTGGACCTGGATTCCTTCTCCGGCAGCGCCGGCGCCGACCGGAAGATCAAGGGCAAGACCCTGCACTGGGTGCCGGTCCATGACTGCATTCCTTTTGAAGCGCGGCTGTATGATCCGCTGCTGAACGAAGAAATGGCGGAGGATGAGGAAGGGGAGACCGACAAGAAGGACTTCATCTCCCGCCTGAATCCGGAAAGCCTGAAGGTCTGCCGCGGGTACGCGGAAAAGGTGATCGCCGGGGCGGAAACCGGAAGCAGCTTCCAGTTCCTGCGGACCGGGTATTTCTGCAAGGATCCGGATTCCACCGATGAGCTGCCGGTATACAACCGGACCGTGGGGCTGAAGGATACCTTTGCCAAACAAAGCAAATAAGCGAAGACAAAAACCGTTTTCATGTCTTCAGAAAGGAAACCATTCATGAACGTCAGAACAAGATTCGCCCCGAGCCCGACGGGATTTATGCATCTGGGCGGCGTACGCACCGCGCTGTATGCCTATCTGTTTGCCAAACAGAACAACGGGCAGTTTATCCTGCGGATTGAGGATACCGACCAGGAGCGCTATGTGGAAGGCGCAACGGAAGTGATTTACGATACGCTGCGCGCCTGTGGCCTGGACTGGGATGAAGGCCCGGACGTAGGCGGCCCGGTGGGCCCCTATATCCAGAGCGAGCGCAAGGATACCTACCTGCCTTACGCGGAGCAGCTGGTGAAGAGCGGACATGCCTACTACTGCTTCTGCTCCAAGGAGGAGATTGAGGAGCGGAAAGCCAGGGTCGAGGCGGCCGGCGGCACCTGGAAATATGACAAACACTGCCTGCACCTGGCGCCGGAAGATATTGCCGCAAAAAAAGCTGCGGGGATTCCCTATACGATCCGCATGAACGCACCGACGGAAGGTGAGACCAGCTACAGCGACGTGGTTTTCGGCGATATGACTTTCCAGAATGCCGAGTCCATGGACGATATGGTACTGATCAAGCAGGACGGGATGCCGACATATAATTTCGCGAACGTCATTGACGACCACCTGATGGGCATTACCCACGTGATGCGCGGCATGGAATACCTTTCCTCGACACCCCGGTACAATTACCTGTACAAGGCGCTGGGCTGGGAGATCCCGACGTATATCCACCTGCCCACTGTGATGCGGGACGCCACCCATAAGCTTTCCAAGCGGGACGGCGACGCCTATTATTCCGATTACATTGACAAGGGCTTCCTGACCGAGGCGCTGATCAACTACCTGGCCCTGGTGGGCTGGAACCCCGGCACGGACCAGGAGTTCTTTACACTGGATGAACTGGTGAAGGTGTTTGATATTCACCGGATCAACAATTCCCCCGGCATCTTTGACGTGAACAAGCTGGAGTGGATGAACAGCCAGTATGTGGCCAAAATGGATCCGGAAAAGTACCTGGAGGCAGCAACGCCGTGGTTTGACAAAGTGCTGGCCGGGAAAAACATGGATTACCGCCGCCTGGCGGAGCTCATGCAGAGCCGGACAGATATCTTCAGCCGGATTCCGGAGAAAATTGCTTTCCTGGCGGAACTGCCGGATTATGATACCGCTATTTATTTCAATAAGAAGCAGAAGAGTGACGAAACCGTGGCACGCGAGGTGCTGCCGATGCTGATTCCGGTGCTGGAAAGCATCAGCGACTGGACGGAGCAGAATATTCATGACGCGGTGATTGAAAAAATCGCGGAGTGGGGCAGGAAGAACGGCACCGTGCTCTGGCCGATGCGTATTGCCATTTCCGGGCAGGAGTCCACGCCCGGCGGCGCGTTTGAGATTGCCTACCTGCTGGGAAAGGATGAGACCATCCGCCGGCTGAAGGATGGCATTGCCCGGCTGGGGTGAGTCAGTGATTAGTGGTTAGTGTTTAGCGGAGATCCTTCGCTTCGCTCAGGATGGCTTTCGGGAGAATTGTTTTTTCCTGATTGTCCCGGGCTTTGCGAAGGATCTTTTTTGCCTAAATTTTTTGCTTGACTTCCCTATGGGGCTCTGCTATAATATCGCCTGCGGTTAAAACCGCCGGTGGGGAATGGTGTAACGGCAGCACCTACGACTCTGACTCGTATTGTCTAGGTTCGAATCCTAGTTCCCCAGCGTTTTTTTTGGCTCCGTTGTCTAGAGGCCTAGGACGCGGCCCTCTCAAGGCTGAAACACGGGTTCGAATCCCGTCGGAGCTGCTTTTTTTATGCCTTGCAAATCAACGTTTGCAAGGTTTTTCTTTTTTGCCGGATCTTATGCAATCAATCCGCCGTGGAAGAAACATTCATAGATCAGTTTCCCCTGATATTCAATCGTTTCCTTTCCCTGAAACCAGTCAAAGCTTCCGCTGACATCGCAATGGTAGGCGTAGTCTCCGTTTACATAGTTCCGGGGTCCGCGATAGGGCTTGTCTTCCGGCACATGAAGCAGCGCCTCCTTCAGGAAATCGCCGCTGAAATGATCGCCGATCACCCGCCCAACATAATTCATGCTCCAGAACGGGACATCAGCGAACCAAATCGCTTCCTCACCGGCAAACCTGTCGCCGCCCAGGTAGGTGTCGTAATACATATAATCCCCGTCCTTGTATACCAGGTCATGGGACTTTACCCGGGAGGATACAGTTTCGGCACCTTTACCGGCATAGGTTGCCTGTTTGGCCCTGATCAAAAAGCTGACAATCTGTTTATCCATATTCCTGCAACTCCTTCTGTCAGGTTTTCATCTGTAAAATCGTTTCTGCGACACTGTCAACGGACAAACTACCGGTGTCAATGGTGTTTTCCATTGAAGCAAAGCGCGGCAATGACTTTAGGGAAACACTGATTTAATCAGCGTTTCAAGTAGTAATTCAACCCCGTTTCTGGTATAATAAAAGCGCCACGGAACCAATAAAATCAAGGGGTTGAGACCATGAATCAGATGACCTTCAGCGACATGGAATACAGTGGA
>JAFROK010000046.1 GCA_017429695.1 Clostridia bacterium
AATTATATCTTTCCGCCTGAAGAAACCCCAGAACTTCATGGGAACTGTCGTCTTCATATACCACAATGTAGTAGTTGGAATTATCGGACAATTCTTTTATTCGCTGACACACAAGCTGCCTGGTCGTCTCATGCCCTAAGGCTTGTATGCATATTCTCCGGATGCTTTCTGCATCTTCATCACATATGCTTCGAATCATGGCCGGTTTCCTCTCTGAATCCGATTTATTGCCCTGTTAACTTCAAAGATATTCCTGCGACTGCCGTTCTGTATACATCGGCATTATATCATATTTTTCTCCCTGATTCACTCACAAAGGAGGCTTTTCCGTATGCTTTCCATCTCCACCATTGCCCGGGTCATCGTCAACGCCTCCCGGGCTGTTTCCGTACCCACGTCCTTCGATACCGGCCTGCTGCTGATCAAGGACAGCAATTTCACGGCGCCGAAGCGCCTGAAGACCTACGATTCCGCCGCGGCGGCCATCGCCGGTGCTGATCTACGAAGAAGAGGGCGCCCTGCTCCGCCGGAGAGCGGATCTGGCGATCTCTCTCCGGGTGCGGGACACCCTCGTTTGTGAAAACAGGCAGTTGGGAATTGCCCAGCCGCCTGCGGTGAATATTGTGAAATAACTCCGACATTCCTTACTTTCAGCGGCTCCATTATCCTTCTGGTCTTAACGGTCCATAGAAATAACTGCTGGTCGCTCCGCCGTCAATCAGGAACGTTGAGCCGGTGATGAACGCGCCTTTGTCTCCCATCAGCAGCTCCGCCACATTAGCCACTTCGTCCGCCGTGCCGGGCCGTCCCGCGGGGCATTTGGCAAACATGTTCCTGTAGAAATCTCCGCGCGGGCCGTTGAATTCGTCAAGGGCCAGCGGCGTTACGATGATGCCCGGAGCGATATCGTTAAGACGCGCTCCGCGCTTACCCCAGTTGATGCATTCTGCCATGACCCGCTTTTCATTGCAGCGCTTAGCTAACTGATACGCATGCAGGGTATCCCGGACGTTCTCCGGCTGCAGAATATCCAGTGAAAGCAGTTCTTCTGTGGGCGTGGTTGCCAGCAGGCGATCCTCCTCGGCGGTGAGCTGGGGCATCCGCCAGCCGCTCTGGCTGGAGATGGTTACGCCGCAGCCGCCCTCGGCAATGACTTTGCCGACCTCCTCCAGCAGCACGGCGGTGCCGTACAGATCGACCTTCAAGATCGCTTCGATCGGGGCCTGGCTGGGCGACACGCCCGCACCATTGACAAGATACTTGATCTCGCCGCACTTTTGCGTTTCCGCGATGATGGCCAGGATGCTTTCCCGGCTGGACAGATCCATCTCAAAGGGCACCGCATCGTAGCCCGCTTCATTCATGATCTTTGCTATGATGTTGGCATTTTCGATATTTTTATCACCCAGGATAATCTTTTTCCCGAAGCCAATCCGGCGGGCGATAGCCATGCTGATCTGGCCGGCGCCTGTGACGAGCATAACTTCTTTTTTCATCTTTTTTTCTCTCCTTTTTTATTTTCCGCTATGGCCGCCAAAGACGTCGAAGTCCATGCCGTCCAAACGGGTATCGATGTCAGCGACCTCCTCGGGGGTGAGGGTAATCTCGCCGGCCCCCAGGTTTTCCCGCAGACGCTCCGCCTTGCGGCTGCCGGGAATCGGGATGATGTAGGGCTTCCTGCAGATCATCCAGGCCAGGGAGATCTGGGCGGGCGTCGACCGCTTTTCCTCCGCCAGGCGGTGCAGCAGGTCCAGAAGGCCCTTGGCCTTGGCATAACCCTCCTCGGTGTACTGGGGCATCCGGGAGCGGAAGTCCTCCTTTCCCTCGAACTTTGTGCTGGCATTGTACTTTCCAGTAAGGAAGCCGTTGGCCATCGGGGAGAAGGCCACATAGGTGATGCCCAGTTCCTCACAGACAGGGAAAATGGAATCGTGCCATCGGGCCATCATGGAATAGCGATTTTCGATGGCGGTGACCGGCGTGACCGCGTGAGCGCGGCGCAGGTATTCCTCAGTGGTCTCGGAGATACCCCATGCAAGGATCTTGCCTTCGCGGATCAGGGCCCCCATTGTTTCTGCTACCGTCTCCGGCTCTACCTTGGGATCGATGCGGTGCTGGTAGTACAGATCGATGTGGTCGATTCCCAGTTTCTTCAGGCTTCCCTCCACTGAGGAGCGGATGCGGGCCGGGGAAGAATCCAGAATCAGGTGATCCCCGCCGTGCGTTACGCCGCATTTGGTGGCGATGACAACCTTGTTCCGGACATCCTTCAGTGCCTCGCCGACGAGGATCTCATTGTAGGAGATGGAGCCGTCGGGATAGATGCCGGTGTAGCATTCCGCGGTGTCGAAGAAATCATATCCCATCTCATAGGCTTCGCGGATCGTTTTCACGGCGGTTGCGTGGTCGGTGGGCGCACCGCTGGCGTGGCTGAAACCCATACAGCCCAGCCCCACGGGATAGACCTTCATGTTTGTTCTGCCGAGCTGAACCTGCTTTTTCATGTTCTCTTTCCTCATTTCTCAAAGGTCGACGTGACTTTCTTCAACAACTCCCGGATAGGAAGGTGCTGCGGGCAGACATTCTTCTGATATTCGCGGGCAGCAATATCCAGGTTTTCATCTTATGTCAGCGAGTGCGGGGATATCCTTTCGGATCATGGCGTGGTGCATCTCCCGATATACTTTCCGGCACAGTTCGATGTCAGACATTTTTCTTCGCCCAGGCCGCTACTTTGCCCTCGCTCTGTGCCGCTTCCGCTCCATGGATTGCCAGACCGGGAACAACTGTTGCGCCTTTGCATATCTTTTTCAGTTCCCTTTCGCTTCCGCCCATGCCGCTGCCTTCATTCGTGCAGAAGGGGACGATCTTCTTGCCCGTGAGGTTATAATGCTCCAGGAAGGAATACATGCCCATGGGCATGGTTCCCCACCAGTTGGGATAACCCACAAAGATGGTATCGAACTGATCAACAGAGTCCAGGTATTTCTTCAGTTCGGGACGGGCACCTTCCCGAAGCTCAGCCTTTGCTTCCTCTGTACATGTCATATAGTCCTTGCTGTATTCACGCACGGTTTCGATCTCAAAGAGATCACCGCCGACAGCCTTCTGCACAAACTCTGCCACCCGTTCCGTATTGCCTTTTGCCAGGTCCACAATGCTGCCGTTCCAGTAGTTCTGCCCTTTCCGGGAGTAGTATACAATCAGGTTTGCCATGTCGCATCGTCCTTTCGCTGCGTCTCTTTCTGAGCCGTATCCTTATTCTAAAAAAGAAAAAGCACGGAATCAATTCGGATTTCCGCACTTATTAATAAGAAAAACTTATTTTATGTTGCGGCGAAGCATTTCTGTGAATTCCCGTTGAAGGGAGGAATCGTTACTCTGCGGCCAGAAGGCAAACATTTTTCGGACCACTGGCCTGTTTTCCCGATACAGCGGCACCAGCACAGTGCCGCTTTCCGCAGGCATATCCCCGTCGCAAAGATAAAACCCATTCCCTGCTGCAGCATTCAGCCTGGCTTCATCCACATTCTCCACAAAGAGGAAACTGCTCCGCAAGCCCATGATATCGCGCCAGTGGCCGGCTTCGTTTTCACGCTGTTCCGGGGAAGTGACCAGGATACACAGATCATCCCCCAGGGCATCAGCGGTAACGAAATTCTCCCGGGCCAGAGGATGATCCGAACGCATCAGTACGAAGAGGGGCTGTTCTGTCAATTCCTCATTAACGAACTGATCGCTCAGCGCCCGCCACTGGTCATTAACGACCATATCCAGGGAGCCACTGTTGACCGGATGGAACAGCTCTTCATGGGTACCGGTGGTCAGGGACAGGCGGACATAAGGATGAGCCGATGCAAAATCCTGTACTGTTTTCTGAATAATATCGATGCTAAAGCCGTTCAGTACGCCTACACGCAGGCGCTGGTATTCTCCCGTACCGATCCTCCTGACTTCCCGGATCAGACTGTCCAGGGAAGATATCTGCCTCTTAGCCTGTTCATAGAAATACTGACCCGCAGGCGTAACGGTAAACTTCCGGCCATGCCTCTCCAGCAACTGAACCGACAGTTCTTCTTCCAGCGCCTTAATCTGTTGGGAAACGGCTGACTGAGAAATATGGCAGGCTTCACCCGCTTCAAAAAAGCTTCCGGTTTCCACTACTGAGATGTAGTAACGCATTTGCCTGTACATGAAAGCCCCCTAATGGTCAGGATGAGTTGTTACAAAACCATTAATGGTGAAAAAAATTCAAATTCAATCATTCAAAGTATGATAGTAAGGACAGATATTTTCATAATGTCCGTCCTTCATTCTGAATCCGCCGGGGATAGTACCGAGCTGGACGAAACCAAGCCGCTCATACAGATGCCGGGCATGGGTGTTGCTCTCCACAACGGCATTGAATTGAAGAACACGGAATCCCAGATCTTTTGCCTTTTGAAGGCAATCCAAGACCAGCTTTTCACCGATATGCCGCCCGCGCACAGAAGATGATACAGCATAACTTGCATTACAGATGTGCCCGCAGCGTCCGACATTATTGGGGTGCAGAATATATAGGCCAACGATCTTATCGCCATCATCCGCAACACCGGTATAGCTCTGGGAGGCAAAGAAGACCTTGCCACTTTGTGCATCCAGGCACTCTTCCTGCGGGAAAGCGATCCCTTCCTCAACGATTTCATTCCAGATCGGGATCATTTGGTCCAGATCCGCCTGTGTATGTTCTCTGATCAACATGATTATGTTCCGCCTTTCTGCGAAAGGCACCCATGAGGTTATGAAACCGGGGGCCATTTCGCGTCAGATAGTTGTTTGCTATACTTTCTCTGTAGGCCTCAGCATACTACAGAACCCGAGGAGGTGAGTGGCGGGGCT
>JAFROK010000047.1 GCA_017429695.1 Clostridia bacterium
GAAAACTGAATCTATATCAGGAAATCGCTTCAAGATTTGCCCCGTCCTGATTAATGCTTTGCTGACTCTGTGTGCTTATTTGATATGCTCTATGGCTTGGGCATATCATTTTTCTTGTCCGCCCATTCCGTGAACAGTAACCTGAAGTCCTGATTTTTTGGGGAAATATGGTCTAAATCGTTGTCAACATATTCCTGCCGTGCTATCATGGAAACAAAGAAGGAAGATTGTTGATATGAAAAGATTGATAAACGGACAAAAAACGGATATATATATAGCGACCATAAATATGAAAATCTGGAAAGGATGCTGGCATGGACAAAAAGAACGGTAAATCCGGAGAACGGGAGCGCCTGGGAAGCAGACTGGGCTTCATCATGCTTTCCGCCGGCTGTGCGATCGGCTGTGGCAATATATGGAAATTCCCATGGATGTGCGGGCAGTACGGCGGGGGCAGTTTTGTACTGATCTATATTATTTGCCTGTTGATTCTCGGCCTTCCGGTGATGACCATGGAATTTGCCATCGGACGCGCCGCCCAGACCAGCCCAATCCGTATGTTTCAGAAACTCCAGAAACCGGGACAGAAATGGGGCTTCATGGGTGCTGTTTCGCTGACCGGCAACATTGCCCTGATGGCTTTCTATTTAGTTGTGACGGGTTGGATCCTTCAGTATTTTTTCCGGTTTCTTGCCGGACAGACAGATCAGCTGTCTTTTGTTACCATGATCGGTGATCCGGTGAAGAATGTGATTTATCTCCTGATTACCGTCCTGCTGGCATTCACTGTGCTGAGTTTCGACTTGCAGGGCGGGCTGGAACGGATTACCAAGATGATGATGGTTGGCCTGCTGCTGCTCATGTTCATCATCCTCGGCAACAGTATGACACTTTCCGGCGTGCATGAGGGACTGGCTTTCTATCTCGTGCCCGATTTTGCCAAAATCAACAGCGAAACGATTGTCAAGGCCATGAACCAGGCTTTTTTCAGCCTGTCGCTCGGAATGGGCTGCATGGCGATCTTCGGCAGCTATATCGGCAAGGAACGCTCGCTGATGAGCGAGGCGAAAACCGTGATCGGGCTGGACACCCTGGTTGCATTGCTGGCAGGCATGATCATCTTCCCGGCCTGTTTCTCCTACGGCCTGGAGGTGACTGACGGACCGGGGCTTTTATTTAACACCATGGCGAACGTGTTCAATCATATGACGGGCGGAAGATGGTGGGGAACGCTGTTTTTCCTGTTTATGGTATTTGCTGCCATATCGACTGTGCTTGCCGTATGCGAGAATATCCTGGCCATGGTCCGAGAGATGTTTGGCTGGAGCCGGAAAAAAGGGAGCCTGTTCTGCGGTATCATCGTTTTCCTGCTGGGCCTGACGACAGCTTTGGGCTATAGTGTCCTGCACTTTCAGCCGTTTTCGGAAGGAACCGCGTGGCTGGATTTCTGGGATTTTATTGTGTCTGTCAATATACTGCCGGTTGGATCGCTGTGTTATGCCCTCTTCTGCTGCTGCAGGTTTGGCTGGGGCTGGGACAGCTTCATGCTGGAAGCCAACAGCGGCAGGGGATGGAAAGTGAAACCGTGGATGAAACCACTGTTTCAGTACATTGTTCCGGCCATTATCCTGTTCCTGTATATATATGGACTTGTAACATTCCACTGGCAATAAGGAAAAAGGGAAAAACGGAGGAATCTGGAAATAAATCCGAACTGGAATTTTCTTTGACTGTCGGTGAATTCATTTTCACCGGCATTTTTCATTGCGTTCAAAAGGAGGATCGTCCGCAGTGCGATCGCCGTTACCCATTCTCCCTTCGCTTTCTGCTCGGGACAATGGACGGCTGTATTACTGATTTAGAAGCAGTAGCGTCGGCTTCGGGAGGAAGTACGAGGGTTCAGGTCCCGGCGGACTGGAAAACCAAACTGGATGCAGATTCAGAGCTGATCACGATTACGCTGACGCAGGGGTGATGAGATGGATTATATGAGTTTGTTTCCCTCGGCTTCGAGGGAATTGCCACGGTTTTCCGCTTTGGCGGAAGCTGTGCTTTCGCAGGTGAATGACCTGATTGCTGTTGTCGCCGCCTTTCCGGCGGCTTTTTCTGTATCCGGGGCGGTTGGGGAGCAACTGGATGATATCGGGGCTTCTTTTATGCTGCCTCGGCCGGAAGGGTTGACGGATGCTCAGTATCGGGAGTATTTGACGGCGAGGTTGGCAATGTTCGGATGGAACGGGGCAAATGATTCTGCGCAGGAGTTGATGACGCGGTTGTTTCCGGGGTCGACGATTTCGGATAACTGCAACGGGACGGTAAATGTTCATACGGTTTCTGAGTTGCAGGCGGAACAAAGACTATATCCGGTCCCGGCGGGCATTCAAGTTGCTGTTTCTTAGGGGTTGCGACGGAACGCGAGGGGACACGTCCGGTGGGTAATGATACGAAGGAGATCCTTACATCGCCATGTATGTGAACCGTTACCCAAATCTGAGATTTGGACGGTTCATCATCGCTGCGCTCAGGATGACAGTTGAGCGGGTGCTCATGAAACAAGCTGAGCGGTTGTGTTGCGGAAACGAGGCTTTTGCTTTGCGAGTCAGAGTAAATTAGCCCAGGCGATGGGCCTTTTGACCGGGACTTCGAGGGCTTCCAGGGCGGATTTGTAATCTTCCTCGGAAACCTGGGTGCCGTTTACATAGCAGAAAAACTCTTCACTTTCATAATCATAATAGGCGGAGATTTCGCGGAGCAGGTAATACTGGCCACTGCTGTTGAGCTCATAGAGGCGCATGATGCCAGGCTCGTCGCAGCCGCTGCGGACATAGAGGCTTTCGGGGAATTCGGCGTTCTGGTAGATTTCATACCAGGGGCCGTTTCCGGCGATGGCGTAGAGGGTGTCGATCCAGAGGATTTGTTCGGCATGGTCGCCCTTCCAGGTATAGACAAACAGGTCCGCGGTATCCTGATCCCATTCATCGCGGCCTTCCCGGGTGGCCAGGAACAGCATTTCCGGTTCCCCGTTTCCGGTGATGTCCAGATAGAGCTCATAGAGGGGCGAATTGCCGGCGAAACCTTCGGCATCCGCGAGCATTTCGTCATCCATCTGCTGCATCTCACGATAATGATCCATACCGGCCTGGTAACGCTGTTTGATGATGGCGTAGGCTTCTTCACGGGTCGGGGCGTAGACTTCGTCCGGGGAAAGAATGGCCGGGTCTGTTCCCTCATCCGCGATATCTTCGGGCAGGAGCAGGGCATCTTCCGGAATCCAGCCATACTGATCCGGCATATCCGGGAGCACCACCTGATACCAGGTTCTTCCGTCCGGGGCCACGGCGGCATCGAGCACATCCAGGAGCATGCCGGAGGGCAACGGTGTGTTTTGCCAGAAGGGGGTGCCGTCGATTGCGGTCCAGGCATAGAGAATATCCGTTTCCGCGAAGGCGGCGCCGCAGGAAACCAGGAGGGCCAGGGCCATGACCAGCGCAAAGAACTGCTTCATATTATTCAACGCTCCTTTATCAACATTTGACTGGCTGATTATACCACAGGAGCGGGGAAGAAAACCAGAGATAAGCCAGAATCAATATTGAGGAAGAGGGTTGATTTTGATAGAATACGGACAAACATCCGGAGGAAGAAAGAAATGGAACTGTATGAAGGACGGCCGGAAACGGCTGAAGGACGGCTGGAACGGGAAATGCGGACCTATGATTACCTGGACGGGCTGGGAATAAGCTACCAGCGGACGGACCATGAGATGGCCAACACCATGGAGGCATGCAACGAGATTGACGCCGTGCTGGGCGTGATTATCTGCAAGAACCTGTTTCTGTGCAACCGGCAGAAAACCGCGTTTTACCTGCTGATGATGCCGGGGGATAAAAAGTTCAAGACAAAAGAACTGTCCGCGCAGATCAACTCCGCGCGGCTGTCGTTTGCGGAGCCGGAGGATATGCTCCGGCTGCTGGATATTGAACCCGGGGCGGTGAGCATCATGGGGCTGATGAACGATCATGACCGGGAAGTGCGGCTGCTGATTGATGAAGACGTGCTGAAGGACGAATATATCGGGTGCCATCCGTGCGTATGCACATCGAGCCTGAAGATCCGGACGAGGGACATTACTGAAAAATTCCTGCCGGCGACGGGGCACGGATGGGAAACGGTGCACCTGACCGGGGAAGACTAAGGATATTTACGGAACGGCGGTCATGATCATATCCATGACCTCGACCGCTTCGGGGGAAGACGCGGATTCGACCATCCTGGCCTGCAGGATCGGAAGATAGCTACGGATGCCCTGGTAACCGCACTCCAGGACTACAAGGACCATGAGGGCGATGCCGATGACCGGGATCAGGAGGCCGAAGGTTTTGCTCTTCGGGACGCGGGAGTAGGAATAGAAGGGCATGAGCGGCACCAGGACCAGCTGGGGAAGCGTCTGGCCGAAGCCCAGGGCGGCCATATTTTTGACAATCCGGACAAGCTCCTCTTCACTGGTCAGATCGGCACCGGTCGTGCTGGCGGTGAAGGCGGAAGAGTAGATCAGGGCAGCCGCGTCCAGGGCTGCGGTGATGACCATGATGAGCATGAGATAGAGTGAAAAATGACGAGAATTCCGGTTGGTATCGAGGAATGCCAGGTATTCCTCATGGGTACGGCCGTTTTTGCAGAAGCGGTGCTCCCGGAACTTGATATGAAACGCCAGGCACATGAACATGATAAACGTCATGGGCGGTTTCACGGTCAGGAGGGGCATGGCCCAGACGGGGAGGATGATTTCATTGGCCGCGGACTTGTATTTCAGCACCATGGAGAAGACTTCATAGGCGATGGGCAGCAGCGCGAAAAACCGGAGGAAAAGGACTTTTTTTCCGGTGAAGACGCGCTTCGGCCGGGCGTTGAGGAAAAACATGAAGAGGGCGCAGAGGAACAGGTCGATAAACACATTGAAGGCGATGAAGCCGGTGCCGGTTGACTCATGGATGGCTTCCGCCAGCATGGATTCGATCCCGGTGCCTTCATTGACAAAGAGCTTGATGGTGCCGATCACATACCGGCTAAACAGGAAAAACGAGCCGGCAAAGATGCCGAGGGCTGTTCCGCCGGTGCGGAAGAGCTGCTTTTTATAGCCTTCGGAATTGTTGAGGATGCGGGAAAAGTTCGCAATCAGCAGGAAGGGCAGGGAAAGCTCGCTGAGCGTGGAGAGGACGGGCATGAATTTCTCCACGCGCTGGACGGCAGCGGGGTCCAGTTTGGCGGCCAGGTTCACCATGGCCACGGCTACGGAGACAACAAGGCACAGCCAGCCGAGGACCTGGAAGCCCTGGTAGGAGATGGGGCCGCGGTAGCGGATGTCGTTTTCAAGGCTGCTTTCGTGCAGTTTCAGGCGTTTGGGCATAGGATTACCTCGCGATTAGCCGGATGATTTGGTCCGGGTTGTTTTTTATGGGGATATTATAGCAACAGATGAGGGGGATGACAAGCGGAAAGCGGCATGGTATGATGTGACGGAATACGCGGGGAGGAATTTTATCATGATGAATAAAGTATACTGCTGCTATCCGGGCGGGAAGCACAAGGCTTTGACCATGAGCTATGACGACGGGCGGACGCAGGACCGGCGGCTGATCCGGATTTTCAACGACAATGGCATCCGGGGGACATTCCACCTGAACAGCGCGCGGATGAACGATGACAACCGGATTCACGCGGACGAGGTGACGGCGCTTTACCGGGGACACGAGGTGGCCTGCCACACGGCGACGCATCCGACCATCGCGCGGTGTCCGCTGCCGGAGGTGGCGGCGGAGGTGCTGGAGGACCGGAAAGCGCTGGAGCAGATCACCGGGACGCCGGTGCGGGGGATGAGCTATCCCAACGGGTCCTATTCGGACGAGATTATCCGGCTGCTGCCGGGATGCGGGATCCGGTATTCCCGGATTACCGGAAATTCGGAAGCGTTTACGCTGCCGGCGGATCCCTACAAATGGCAGGCAACCTGCCACCACAACCACCGGCTGGAGGAGCTGGGGGAGGCGTTCCTGGGGCTGTTCAAAAAGCAGTACCTGTACCTGATGTACGTATGGGGGCACAGCTACGAATTTGACGACCGGAACAACTGGGACCTGATGGAACGGTTCTGCGGGATGATGGGCGGCAAGGCGGACATCTGGTACTGCACGAACATTGAGCTGATGGACTGCCTGGACGATTTCGGGCATCTGCAGTTTGCGGCGGACAACAGCTTTGTTTTCAACCCCAACGCGCGGGAATGCTGGATTGCCGTGAACGACGAGCCGGTGCGGATTCCGGCGGGCGAAACAGTGCGGCTGTAAGAAAAACGGACATAGAAGAAGGACCTCCCGGTCGGGAGGCCCTTTTCAGGTCTGGGATGGGATATTACTGAATCTGGGTCAGACGGCCCTGGGGCACACCGTAGGCTTCCGCGGTGATTTTGCCTTGCAGGACTTCGCTCACATACGCCATGACCGCTTCGTCCAGCGTGATGCCGGTATCGAAGGAGAAGCTGTTGTTAACGAAGACATTGTAGGTGTCGCCGCCGGCGGAGCAGAAGTTGTTGGTTACGACCGCGTAGACCGCTTCGGGATCGAAGGGCTGGCCGTTGATGGCAGTGATGGTGACACGGTTGATGGAGGCCGGCGCAAAGTAGCTGGTGTCCTTGCCATCGATCATGTAGACTTCACCCTGGTCAAAGGGCTTGGTGGTATCGAGGGTCCACTCGATGCCGGAGGTCTGCGGGAAACCGCCGACGGGATCCGGCGTGCAGAAGGTGGAGGCTTCGAGGACTTCGAGGAGCTCAGCGCCGGTGACATAGACCACCGCCACGGTGTTGCCGAAGGGCAGGACCGTGTTGATGTCCTTCCTGGTTACTTCGCCGACGGGGATGGTGGCACGGATGCCGCCGCCGTTGGTGATGCAGACAACATCGTAGAGTTCAGTCTGTTCCAGGCCGCTTTCCCTGATAACGGACCAGAGCAGGGCATCGGTAATCAGGTCGCCCAGGTTGGTTTCTTCGGTGCGGTTGCCGGGGGCTTTGGCGCCGTTCAGTTCCACTTCGGTGGTGGCGAAGACCGCACTGTATTCCGCATCGACCGCCTGCATGATTTCGAGGGCCTTGTCCAGGACTTCGGTATTGATATAGTTGAAGGTGTAGAGGGCGGAATCGAGATTGGTGCGGATGAGGAAGTTGCTCTCAATTCCCTTGGACTCGTTGTCGATCACGATGACGCCGACGTTGGCGAACTTGGTGCCGGTGGACTGGATGGCCTGGCCCTTCTGGCCGGCGGTCATCTCGGTGTGGCTGTGGCCGTCAATGACAAAGTCAATACCGGTGACCCGGTCAAGCACGTCCACGGAACGATAATTGTTGAGCTTGGATTCGACATCGACGCCCAGGTGGAACAGGCCGATGACCAGGTCCGCATCCGCGCGGACATCGTCCACTGCTTTCTGGACGGACTCATACAGGCCGTCGAAGGAAGCAAAGGTGATATCCTTGACCGCGTTGGGATGAACCTTGGTGGCCGTTTCGGGCGTTTCCACGCCGACGAAGGCGATCTTCATGCCGCCCTTTTCGATGATCACGGAGGGAGGCAGAATGGTTTCGCCGGTGGCGTCCACGGTGACATCGCAGCAGATGGTGGCGAAGGTGGCTGTGGACAGGTTCTGCATCAGTGTGTCATAGCCGAAGTCGAACTCATGGTTACCCAGGGTGACGACATCGTACTGGGCGGCGTTCATCATTTCGACAGCCGCGGCGCCCTTGCTGGAGATGGCGTAGATGCTGCCCTGGCTGAAGTCGCCGGCATCGACGAGGATGACTTCAGCGCCCAGGGAAACGAACAGATCGCGCAGGCCGGCAATGTAGGCGTAGCCGTCGATCTGGCCGTGGACGTCGTTGGAATGCAGGATGACAGTCTTGCCTTCGTAGCTCTTGGCAAGGGAATCCGCGTAATTCGCGTGGGCAGCGTATTCCGCGCTGCTCCAGTCCGCCTCTTCGCCTTCAGCAAAGACGACGGCGGCGGTGAGCATCATGGCCAGCGCCAGGATGAGGGAAAGGATTTTTTTCATGTTCATGGGAAACCGCTCCTTCCGTTAAAGTAATATGAGGTTGAACGTTCTCGCCCGCAGCAGCGCGGGCAGCTGACTTATTATAGAATAACCGGGGGCGTTTTTGCAACGGAAAACCGGGGCGGAATTATTAAAAAAGTATGTACAAATGTTGCGAAACCGGGGAGAAAAAGCGGGGGCCGGAGCGCCGGACAGGGGATGAGAATGTTGACCGGCGGGCGGTTTTCGGTTATGATACAGGCAGGACGGCAGGGGGAAAACCCTCCGAAAAAATATTTTCAAAAAAATTTTTTGCGGAACAGCTGCCGGCAGCGTGATCTGCTGCGTATCAAAAGACGGGAACAATGAACCGGGCTGCCGGCAGGCAGCGGAAAGGAAGCCAGCATGGGAGACAAGATGACTGCGGGAATGCATGAACTGAATCTGGAAGAGATGGACAAGGTGTCCGGAGGCGCCCAGACCATTACCGTTGACGGAACGAAGATGACAAGGAGCCAGTTTGACGACCAGATGAGAAGCCTCGCGCATTCGGTGGGCTTCAAGGCGGCCTGCAACACAATGCGCCAGATGACCGGCTGGAGCTGCGCTAAAATGTCGGACGGTTACGCCTGGCCGGCCGGGTATTCCGACGTTGACAAGATCAACGAAGTGCTGAGCGAGTACTGGGGCTGATATTCATCAGCTTTCTACCGGAATGACAGAGGGGAAAATCCGGTCCTGCGGGGCCGGATTTTTCTGTGTGCGCCGGGCATGGCGCACATAAAAAACCGGGGGCAATATTCCCCCGGATGGAAGACAGCTGATTTTCAGAACGTGATTCCCTCAAAGCCCTGCCACACGTTTTTGCCCGTGTAGGTGAGGGCTTTTGCTTCGCCCTTCAGAACCTTCAGGACCGGGAAAGCCATGGCTTCCTGCTCCATTTCGCCGGGATAGACCACGATGGGGGCGATCCAGCCGCAGCGTTCCTTAATTCCTTCCGTGATATCATTGAAGCGCATGAGGCCGCCGGTGAGCAGGATGGCATCGACTTTGCCGCACAGGACGGTGCTCATTTCGCCGATGGCCTTGCAGATCTGGTAAATCATGGTATTCCAGACCAGGGTGGCTTTTTTGTCCCCCTGGTCCACAAGGGCATGCACGGTATCGGAATTGGAGGTGCCGAAGAGGCTGACAAAGCCGCCGGAGCGGGAACACATACGCCGGACATCATCCAGGGAATGGGTTTCCAGGTAGTCCAGGAGCTCCAGCACGGGGACGCTGCCGATGCGGGTCGGGGCGAAGGGGCCGTCCCCGTCGGCGCCCATGGTGCCGTCGATCATGCGGCCATGGCAGTGGGTGCTGACGGTGACGCCGCCGTCAATGTGGGCCACGATGAAATTGCAGTCTTCCACGGGGCGGCCCAGGGCTTCGGCATGCGCCTCCGCAACGGCCTTGGGGTTGAGCACATGGGAATGGGGTGTGCGGTACAGGCCGCGGATACCGGTGAGGCGCGCGTAATCACAGTATTCATCCACATTGGTGGGGTTCAGGGTATAGGCGGGTTTGTTGTAGGCGAGGGCAAACTTCCAGGCCAGCATGACGCCCAGCTTGGCCGCGTGCTCGCTGCCGCCGACGGCCGCTTCGGTATCGTCATACAGCTTCTGGTCGATCACCGTTACGCCGCTGGGCTGGGTACAGGCGCTGCCGCCGCGGCCGACGAAGACATCGATATCCGCCGGATTCACCCCTTCATGGGCCAGCATTTCCAGGATGACCTGATAGCGGAAAGGCACCTGGCCGTTGACATGGGGAAACTGGAGGAGGACGGGCGCGTCGTGGAACTGACTGCGCTCAAAGACTTCCTTTTTATTTTCAAAGAGGCTGATTTTGGTGGATGTTGAACCAGGATTGATGATCAGCAGTTTGTAAATCTTTTCCATATTCGCTTTCAGCGGCAGGAGGGTTTCCATTGAACTTCCTGACGGCGCTCCTTGCTTTTTTTGGTTCCCCGGCGGCTGAACCGGGGACGACAATTTTACCATATTCTTCGCAGGCACAAGATTTCCTGCCGGCGAATGTTCCTTTGAGGTTTTTATTTGGGTGCGGTATTAATCCGGGCGGGGAACAGGCAGCAAAAAAACGGGGCCGGAGATCAGTCCCGTTTCAGTTCCGGATATTTGCGGTAGAAATTGCCTTTATCCCGGTACATCTGCGCGTCGGCTTCCGAAAGCGCGTCCCGCAGGTCTCCGCCGGGCTTCAGGAGGCAGCCGCCGGCAGCGAAGCTGACATTCTCAAACAGATTTGCCTTTTTCTTGATTTCGGCGATTTTTCTGCGGATTTCCGTTTCGGTGGTTTCGGGCAGCAGGATGAGGAATTCATCCCCGCCGGCCCGGTAGATCTCCGCGCCGGTGAAGGTGCTTTTCAGGATCATGGCGGCATTTTTCAGGAGCTGGTCGCCGGCGGTATGGCCCAGGTGGTCATTGGTATATTTCAGGCCGTTCATATCCGCGAAAATGACGCCTGCTTTTCCGGACAGGGCGTCCGGATGGTCGCAGAGGGCAGTGACGCGGTCGTTCATGGCGTTGCGGTTCATGACGCCGGTAAGGATGTCCGTTTTGCCAAGGGTGCGGAGCTGCTCAATGAAGAGGTTGTTGGCGATTTCCGAGGCGATGAAATAGGTGGTCAGTTCCAGGGTGTCCCGGATATGCTGGGTTTTTTCCGGAAGGAAGTTGGCCGCGTAGATATAGCCCAGGAGCCGGCCCCGGGAGAACAGGGGGAACAGGACCAGGCGGCTGACGCCGGCTGCCTGCAGGGACTGATACCAGGCCGGATTCCGCAGGCGGATCAGCTCCATTTCCTGGTCGTTGCTGACAATGAGGCAGAAGCTGCCGGCCAGGGTGTCCTGCCAGGTTTCGGCCAGGGAGTAGAAATCGTCGTCCAGGTATTTCTCCATGGAGGAAAGGGAAGAATCCGGCGATTTGGCCTCGCCGAGGACGGAACACTTCCGCTCCGCTTCGTCTATGAGCATGATACAACAGAATTCCGCTTCGCAGATTTTCCGGATATCCTCCATGACTTCCCGGGCAATTTCGTGGAAAGGCTTATCTTCCCGGAGCTTGATGCAGGTGCCGATGATGTCCATGGCGGTTTCCTGGGAAATGTTCAGGGACTGGAGGTTGCTGTCCTTCTTCGGGATCAGGACCTGGGAATAGGTGCAGTAACCGATGCGGTCATCGCCGCTTTCCAGGGGCATGAGGTACGCCATGATGTCGAAGGGATAGCGGGGCATATGGACGCAGTTATGCAGGGGCTGCTTCTGCACGGCGGCGCGGAAACAGATATCCTCGAAATTCAGGTCTTTCGGGATATAGCGGGTATATTCGCTGTTCGGAACAAACTCTACTTTTTTTTCATTGCCGACGTCCACATCGCCGCCGGCAAGCTCCAGGGAATCCAGGTATTTCTGGTTTCCGGTGACAATGCGGACGGTTCCGCAGGTGCCGTCCGGCTTTTTCTCAACGGACAGCACACAGGTCATTGCATCAAAATGTTCGGCAAAAGATGTAAAGTCCATATAGAACCTCCCTGTATAACGAACGACAGGCTGACGGTATGGGACAAAGTGCTTATCTGAGGGTGATTATACCAGTTGTGCCGGGTTTGTGCAATCAAAAGGCAGAAAATTTCACCATATTGACATCATTACAGGACATTCTGATCAATGGACAGGGGGAAAAGATGATGTTATAATACAACCGCCACCTGCGGACAGGCGTCCGTAACCAGCGACATGACGAGGTGACTGAATGGAAATTTTGAACAAAATCAGGCGGTTGATCAGACCTTCGGTGAGCCCGGAGATCTCCCGGAATATCGACCGCCAGAGCATGAGAAATATATACCGCATTTCCCTGGCTGTACTGATTCTTGAAACGGTGACCTTCGCGGTTTACCTGCTGACCCGGCAGGGGCCCTTCGATCAGGACGCAGTGATCAGCACGATCAGCGTATTATACTGCATTGCCCTGTGCGGCCTGGCGACATTCCTTTCCACAAAAATACTGAAAAACAAGGTACTCTCCCGTAAAGCGTGCCTGAGCTTCAAGCTGTTTTTCTACATCGCGTTTATGGTATGGGCCATGTTTGCCGACTACCGGCATTATATCCGCGGGGAACAGATGCTGACATTCGCGATAGCAAACCTGATCATGGTCTGCTTTGTGATTTTTAAGCCCGTATACGGCATGCTGCTGACCGGTGCGGCCCACCTGGGGCTTTACTTTGTGCTGTATGCCTTTGACCGGTCCGCCAATATCCAGATTTTCAACTATATCGTGATGGCGGTTGCTTCGATGTCCTGCATGACCATCCGCTACCATCACCTGTTTGACGTATGCACCAAGGAGCAGCGCCTTTCCGAGGCTAACCGGCTCCTGGAGGAGGCCAGCCGGCGGGACGGGCTGACCGGCCTGCAGAACCGGCTTGCGCTGGAAACAGACGCCCATGTAACGGACGGACGGCCGCTGACGGCCTACATGATCGATATCAATTATTTCAAGGAGATCAACGACCGGTACGGCCATGCCGCCGGGGACCGGATCCTGAAGGAAGTCAGCACGCGGCTGAAGACGCTGTTTCCCGGGGCCCACTATTATCGGTACGGCGGGGATGAATTCCTGGTACTGACCCACAAACCGGCGAAGGACAACTACGGATCCTTTACCTATGAGATCGAAGATGACCGGTACGGCGTGAAGGCGCTTCTCTCCATCGGAAGCGCCCAGGGCGCCCCGGCGTCCTACCAGGAACTGTTTGACCTGATTTCCCAGGCGGACAAGGCCCTGTATACCGTGAAGGAATACACCCACTCCGCGGAATACGGCGGACATGACCGAAGGAAAAAACAGCAGGGACTTCAGTAAGAAATACGATTTCCATTTTCGGGTAAGGAGCAGGTAACAGCAATGATGCTAAAGTGCAAAAACTGCGGCGGAGAACTCCATCCTGCGGAGGGAGCCGCCATGTGCAAATGCATGCTTTGCGGAACGGTACAGGCGGTTCCGGCCGGGAGCCGGGAAGCCGGGACGGCACCGGAGGAGGCAGCCGGCCGGGACAGCACGGAGGCGGCCAGGGAGGCAGAGCGGGCAGCTTCGCTGCAGAGATGGCAGGAGGAACGCGAAAAGCGGGAAAAGGCCCGGCAGGAGGAAGAACGCCGGCTGGCGGATGAGCAGCGGCAGCGGGAAAAGGAAGAACACCTGCGCAAAGCCGAGGAAGCCCGGCAGAAGAACGGCAGCCGGAAGATTATGACCTATTCCGCTGCCGGGGCAGACAGGGCGGCAGGCGATCATAACGACACAGGGAAAACCCCGGCCGGGGAAGAACGGGGAGCAGACCACCGGATCAGGACTTATTCCGCCCGGACGGGAGACGGAAAGGCGCCCGGGGACAGCGGCCGTGAAGCACACCGGCCGGCCGGGACGGGGCATTCACATCAGACGCATCATCACAAGAGAAAAGAAGAAAAAAGAAAGAGAACTATCCGGATTGCGGCGATTGCTGCGGCAGCGATTGTGCTGCTGGGCGGCGGATACCTTGTATGGACCAAAGTGATTCATCCGGAAGACAAAAAAACGCAGACCCAGGCGCCGGCAATTACGGCAGCGCCTGAAACCACAAGCGCTGCCGCTGCCGTGACACCTGAACCCACGCAGGCGGCTGCTGCCGCAACACCGGAAGTTACCGAGACACCGGCAACGCCCAAAGTTACGAAGGCTGCCGTGACGGGAACGCCGGAAGCCACAAAGGCGGCTGTGACGCCTGAACCGGCGCCAAGCGCGACCCCGGATCCGGATGCGGAAAAGAAAGAGGTATACCGCGCGGCGCTGGAACAGCTGGAAAACGGCAACCTGACGGAAGCGGAAGCCATGCTGGAGAGCCTGGCCAGATGGAAAGACGCGGATGAAAAGCTGGACCTGGTGCATGAAAAAATGGCCGACCGGGCAGCGGAAGCCGGGGACTTTGAGACCGCGATCACATACTATAACCAACTGAACAACCGGACCGACGAAACCGTGACGAAGCTGATTGCCGCCAACAAAGGGAAGAACTACGGCGATGCCATGGCGGCCCTGGAAGCTGGGGATACGGAAACGGCATACGCTCGGCTGATTGCGGCCGGCGATTACCAGGACGCGGCAGAGCAACTGAGCCGGCTGAACACCTACCGGCGGGCGGGCGAGGCGATGGACGCAGGCCGATACACGGAAGCGCGGGAAGCGTATATCCGGCTGGGCGCGTACCTGGACGCGGCGGAGCGGCTGGAAGCGTGCAACGCCGCGATTTACCGGGAAGCGGCGGAAAAGAAGAAAAACGGCGAAAACGGGCAGGCATACGAGCTGTTTACGCTGATCAGCGGCTATGCGGACAGCGATGAAATCGTGCAGCAGATGGACGCGGATTACCGGGCGGCAGCGGAGCACATGGCAAACGGCGAACGGACGGAGGCGGAAGCGCTGCTGGAGGGCCTGGCCGGCTGGAAAGACGCAGACGCGCTGCTGGCGTCCGTCCGGGAAGAAATGGCCGATCGCGCGGCAGAAGCGGGCGATTATGAAACCGCCATCGCCTATTATTTCAAGCTGGACGAAACGGATGCCATCCGGGAAAAGCGGACCGCGGCGGAGCAGGGAAAGAACTACCGTGAAGCGATGACCGCCCTGGAGGCCGGGAAGCTCAAAACGGCCCGTACGAAACTGGAAGCGGCGGGCGATTATGCGGACGCGGCGGAACAGCTGAGCCGGCTGGACGCCTATGAGGCAGCCGGCGAGGAAATGGCGGAAGGCTGGTACAGGGAAGCGCGGGAAAAGTATATCGCGCTGGGCGCATACCTGGATGCGGCGGATCGGCTGGAAGCCTGCAACGCCGCGCTGTACCGGGAAGCGGCAGAGATGAAGAAAAACGGCGAAAACGGGCAGGCATACGAGCTGTTTTCGCTGATCAGCGGCTATGCGGACAGCGGGGAAATCATGCGGCAGATGGACGCGGATTACCGGGCGGCCATTGATCATATGATGAGCGGTGAACCGGCGGAGGCGGAAGCGCTGCTGGCGGGCCTGACCGGACTGAAGGACGCGGACGCACTGCTTGCATCCGTGCGGGAAGAAATTGCCGACCGCGCGGCGGAAACGGGCGATTATGACACCGCCATTGCCTACTACCTGAAGCTGGACGAAACGGACGCCATCCGGGCCAAAGCAGCCGAGGCGGAGCAGGGAAAGAACTACCGGGAGGCGGAAAAAGCCCTGGCAGCCGGGGAACCGGAAACCGCGAAGGCACGGTTTGCCGCGGCAGGGGAATACCGGGACGCGGCCGCACAGGTGGAAAAGCTGGAAGCATATATGCAGGCGGAAGCTCTGAAAGCCGCCGGCGCGTTTGATGAAGCGGCAACGGCATATACCGGCCTGGGAGACTACCTGGACTGTGCTGAGCAGGTGAGCGCCTGCCTGTACGCCAAGGCGGAGGCACAGCTGGCGGCGCATGACCCGGACGGGGCGGCGGCCACATTCCGGAGCATCGCGGATTACCGGGACAGCGCCGAACGGGCCGACCGGATTCTTTATGAAAAAGCAGAAGCCCTGTGGGACAGCGGAGACCTTCCGGCGGCCCGGGCAGCATTTGAACAGCTGGGCGGATATGCGGACGCGCCGGAGATGATGCTGAAGGTGCTGGATGAAATGTCCGGCGCATACATCGCGGACCAGGCGTACGGCGCGGCCCTGGAAATGTACATGGGCCTTGAACAGACGGACGCTATACGGGAAAGGGAATACAACCTGGCCCAGGTCTGCTACGACGGGGCATATTACGCGGAGGCGGTGGCCGCCTATGAGGCGCTGGGACAGTATGAGCTAAGCCTGAGCAAACTGCCGGTGGCCCGGTATGCCTGGGCGGGGCAGCTGTTTGAAGCGGGCGAATATGAAAAAGCGGCAGAACAGTTTGCGCTGCTGGGAGATATGTCGGACAGCGCCACCCGCGCCAGGGAATCCATCTATCAGCTGGCGCTGGGCGAAATGGAAAACGGCCGGTATGACGAAGCGAAGGAACACTTTACGGCGATTTCCGGGCACAGCGACGCGGACACCCTGGCAAAAGAGTGCGACTACCGGAAAGCCGGGGTCCTGCTTGACGCCGGAAAGACCGCGGAAGCGCTGGCACTGTATGAATCCCTGGGCAGCTATTCCGACAGCCGGACCAAGGCGGATATGTGCATCTATATGCAGGCGGAGGAACTGTTTGCGGCGGGGAAATACGAAGAAGCTGAAAAACTGTACGGGTCGGTGAACTACCTGGACAGCGCGGAAAAAGCCAGCCAATGCATGTATATCCGGGCAGGCGCCCTGTATGAAAGCGGCCGGTATGACGAAGCGAAGGAACTGTACAGCGCCGCGGATTATATGGACAGCCGGGAGAAGGCGAAGGACAGCGCTTACCGGGAGGCGGACGAATATTACCGGGCAGGGCAGTTTGACGAAGCGGAAAGATGTTTCCTGGAGCTGGACGGATACCTGGACAGCGCGGAGCGGATCGCCAGGTGCCATTATGAATTGGGATACGCGGCCCATGTGGCCGGAAATATGGATGAGGCGGTGGCACAGTACGCCCTGGCCCTGAGCGTTCCCGAGGCGGCGGAGGCCGTGATTTCCACGGCCAGGGACTACATCACCGTGAAGGAATATGAAAAGGCGATCCAGACCCTGTGGCTGATTCGGGACAAGGATGAAGCCCGGCAGGCCCTGGCGGAAATCGCTTCCGCGGAGCGGGAGGCGGGCGAAAATGTGATTGCCCTGCTGGCGTATACAGCCACCGGGGACAGCAGCCTTCCGGAAACAGCGGAACTGCTGGACGAAGTGGCACCTGAAGCATTCAAGGAATACGCGCAGGGATGTACATTCCTGCCGGAAGACCGGGAATTTGCCAGGGACAACATCTATACCTACGCCGGCGCGCTGGCGGCCGCCGGGAAGGATGAGGAAGCCGTAGCCGCTTATGAGGCGGTCGGGGATTATGCCGACGCGGGTACACAGATTCTGGAGGTGCGGTATCAGCAGGCGAAGCGACTGTATGACGCCGGGGAATATACCGCCGCGTATGATGCATATACCCGGGTGAAAGGCTACAAGGATACGGATGAGCTGCTGAAGACGGACGCGAAGTTGATTGAAGGAAAGCTGGCGCCATATAAAACGGTCGGGAATGTTGTGACCTTCGGCAGTTATGAGCAGGACAACGACCTGTCCGACGGGACGGAGAAAATTGAATGGATCGTGCTGGCTTCCGGGAACGGAAAGACGCTGCTGCTGAGCCGGTACGGACTGGACGCACGGCCGTACAACGAGGCAAACAGCGGAATTACCTGGGAAAAGAGCACCCTGCGGGCCTGGCTGAACGGGGAATTCCTGCAGGCGGCTTTTACCGCGGAGGAGCAGGCTGCCATTGCGACGGCGAACCTGAGCAACGGAAAGGCACAGGGACACTGGACCACGAACGGCGGCAAGGACACGGAGGACCAGGTGTTCCTGCTGAGCTGCGCGGAAGCCCAGAAATACCTGGGAGTGAGCTATAAAAATACCAAAAACGAAAAACCGCGGACATCCCCGACGGATTACGCGATTGCACAGGGAGCCGGCACAAGCGCTGTTATGACCGATGAGGAAAGGCCCGTCGGGATCTGGTGGCTCCGGTCTCCCGGACTGAACAAGGAAAGCGCGGCGCTGGTGCAGGATGGCGGATCGCTTTATTACCGGGGCGTTACGGACGCCTCGGTGATGGTCCGCCCCGCGATCCTGCTGGATCTGACGTCGGACAGTTTCTGAATTGGAAAACCGGGAGGGATCCGGGATGGCAATGCGGAAAAACATCAATCCCATCACAAAACTTGATTATCCGGATACGGATGTAATCCGGGTCGGGGATGTTTATTATATGGTCAGCACGACCATGTATTTCATGCCGGGATGTGAGATCCTTCGTTCGTACGACCTTGTGAACTGGGAACACGCAGCTTATGTATATGATACCCTGGACAGCACGGCCGCGCAGAGACTGGAAGGAAAAGAAAACATTTACGGCAACGGCATGTGGGCCGCAAGCCTTCGCTTTCACAACGGGATCTACTATATCTGCTTTGTGGCGAATGATACGCATAAGACCTATGTCTATCAGTCCAAGGACATCGCCGGTCCCTGGGAAAAGTATACGCTGGAAGGGTTCTATCACGACAATTCCATTCTGTTTGATGATGACGGCCGGATTTACATCGTTTCGGGAAACAAGCACATCTGGTTAAAGGAACTCCGGCTGGATGCATCCGGACGTCTGACGGATGCGGGGACGGAACCGGCGAAGCTGATCCTGTCCGATTCGGACGATGTGTATCTTGGATATGAAGGGGCACATTTTTACAAAATTAACGGCAGATACTACATTTTCCTCATCCATATCCCCAAGACTGTGCCGAAAAGGACCGAGGCCGTCTTTGTGGCGGACAGGCCGGAAGGCCCCTATTACGGCAGGGACGTCATGAACGATGACAGGGGATACAGAAACTCAGGAGCCGCCCAGGGCGGGATTGTGGAAACGCCCTCGGGAAACTGGTACAGCATACTTTTCCAGGACAGCGGCAGCGTCGGTCGGATTCCCGTGCTGATGCCGGTGACCTGGCAGAAGATATCCGTGGCGGATTTATCGGTCACCGCCGCCGCATCAGGCGGGGACGCCCTGCGGGCAGACGCGGAGGGCCGGGTGAATTTTCCTGTTTTCGGGGTTGACGGAAAGATTCCGGAAACATTCGAAATTGAGGACCTGAAGCCCGGTTATCCATATACTCCGCTGGTATCCGGCGATGACTTCCGGATCGACTATACCGGTACATCATCCTCCAACTTTGGCTTTAAGCCCTGCTGGCAGTTCAACCATGAGCCAGACATGTCGCTTGTGAAAAGAGACACGGAAAACGGTATCGTAACCATTACAACCGGCAAAATCAGCCGCAACCTGGTTCAGGCGAAAAACGTACTGACGCAGAGAACGCTGTTCCCGGGATGCGAAGCAAGCGTTACGGTAGATGCAGGCGGGATCAGGGACGGGGATTATGCCGGCCTGTGCCTGCTTGAAAGCCAGTATGGGTTTATTGCCGTGACGAAGCGGGAATCCGCCTGGTATCTTGTGATGGGTAAAAGGGAAATCAATTCCAAAGACATATGGGGCGAACGGCACGACGACGAACCGGCTGAGGAAACGGCATGCATTCTGCTGGACCGTCCGGTGGTCACACTGCACGCCGGCGTATGCTTCGATTACGGTACCTACCGGAATACGGATCAGCTGAAAAACGATGACAATCAGCTGAACCTGATTCCGCCGGATGATGATACCGTATCATTTTTCTACAGTACCGAGCCCGGTCATCTGGAAAAGCTTGGGGAAAACCACAGGCTGGTATTCAAACTGGATCACTTCACCGGCGCAAGATTCGGGCTTTTTATCTACAGCACAAAAGAGATCGGCGGCAGCGCGGGCTTTTCGAACTTTATGCTGAAAGGTGCTGACCATCAGGAACTGTAAAGAAGATATACGGCATGATGCATCTTACCTGCAGAAAATGCATTTCACCGGCCGAATTATTGCGTTTTGCTGTTCCGCGGTATTATCCTTTGCCTGATCAAACGGACGGAGGATCGGACCATGAAGAAACTGTATGAGAAAAACGAACTGACATTTGCCCTGGTATGGATTGCGATTTATGTGATCGGTACCAGCCTGGCGGAAACCCTGAACGAAACAATCGGTGCGTTTAAGCTGGTTTCCGCTGTGTTTCATATGGCGCTGGCCGCGGGATTGTTCCTGTGGGTCAGGCGGAACGGCCTGGCGGAAAAATACGGCCTGTTCCTGCCACGTTACCGGCTTGCCCGGGCCTGGTTTTTCATTCCGCTTATCCTGGTGTGCGTATACAAACTGGTTTTCAGCCCGGCGCTCCGCTATTCCGCGGGGGAAAGCATCCTCTTTGTGATCAGCATGCTGGGCGTCGGATTCCTGGAGGAGCTCATTTTCCGCGGGTTCCTGTTCAGGGCCATCGAAAAGGAAAACCTGACCCGGGCGATCATTATTTCGTCGGTCACCTTCGGCATCGGGCATATTGTGAACCTGCTGAACGGACAGGACTTTGGGGAAACCATCTGCCAGATTGTCTTTGCCGTGTTTGTCGGCTTTGCGCTGGTTATCCTTTTCCATAAAGGCAAGAGCCTGGTGCCATGCATTGTTTTCCATGGTGTGTTCAACGCCCTTTCCATTATCGCGAACGATGAAGCGCTGAACAGCGCCCTGGGCGGCCCGGTACTCGCCAATGTCATCATGATCGCGGCCAGCGCGGCTCTGCTGGGCGGGTATTCCATCTGGAACTGGAAACACCTGGAGGGATAATCCGCGCATTGCGGTTCAATGCCTGCTCTGATATACTGGTTGCGTTCCGGCTGAAAGCAGCCGGGATAAAGGAGCGGGCAGATGAAACTGGAAACCCGAAAAATTCCGGAAAGCGAACCGGAAACAGTGGAAATCCGATATCACTGGGTGACGGATGAAATACAGGAAATCATTTCCTTTGTCAAATCGCGCCAGGGGCAGCTGAGCGCCACCCGGGACGGGCAGCGCTTTGAGGTGCCGGTGATGGACCTGCTCTACGCCGAATCGGTGGACGAGCGGCTGTTTCTGTATACCGCCGGTGACAGCTATGAGATCCGGATGAAACTGTATGAACTGGAAGAGATACTGAAGAACAAATGCTTCTTTCGCGCTTCCAAGAGCATGATTGTGAACCTGATGAAAATCACATCTGTTCGTCCTGCCCTGAACGGCCGGTTCTCAGCCGTGCTGAAAAACGGTGAGGAAATCATTATTTCACGGAAATACGTGCCGGAGCTGAAACAGATGCTGAAAGGCGGTGAATCCTGATGACCGGGCAGAAATGGAAAGGGCTGTTCATCCGGGCGATCCGCCTGTATACGCTGCTGGTGACGCTGATTATCGTGATTATGATGATCCTGGGAAGCCTGCTGGACCGGGACCGCGTTTTCAGCTATGACGCTTTTCTTTCCCCGCTGATCTACGCCCTGATCGGCACGGTGGCCACCGTGATTACCCGGTCGGACAGGGAGCTCAGCGTCCGGAGCCTGATCATCCGGAAAGTGATCAGCCTGCTGTTGATTGAAGGGGCGATCATCCTGATTGCCCTGAACGCGGAGACGATTCCTACGGAAAAAAGCTGGGTGATTCCCGGCCTGGCCATCGGCGTTTTTGCGGTCTTTGTGCTGACCCATATCATCCTGTACCTGATCGACAGGAGGGAAGCGGGAAAACTCAACGCGGATCTTGCCCGGTTTCAGGAAAAACAGATGGACGGATCACCGGCGGCGGGTTGATATGCAACCCGGAGGATATAGACGTTGCAATTATTCTGAATTGATTTATAATAATATATTATGGAAAAACGCGGAACGCGTGAAGCACCGGAATCGGAGGTTTTTTGTGTTGAGAAAAGGAATCGTGCTGGTGATCATGATGATACTGCTTTTCACGGGCTGTGCCGGGGCGGACGGGAATAAACTGCCGATTGACCTGAGCCCGGGCTCGGCATATTCGGGGCAGTTTGAATCCGGCAACGACCAGGTCTATGAGGATCCGACGATCCGGGTGGAACGCCACAAGATTGAAAGCGCCAGCGATGAATTTAACTGCTGGGTCTGGTATGCGATCATCACGATTGCAGATCCGTCCCAGCTGAGGACCTATCCTGCAAACGGCAGTGATTTCTGCAAAACCACCAGGACTACGATCGACAAGCTATCGAAACGTGTCCGCGCGGTGCTGGCCATCAATGGCGACTATCCGGTTGCGTTTTCCGGCAACGCATCGGTGAGCTATGTGCTTCGGCAGGGAGAAGTGTACCGGGATTCGGTGGCGGAAGGATTGGATATTCTCCTGATTGACGAGGACGGCGATTTCCATGTGCTTACGCGGGACGAAGATCTGGCGGGGATCGACAAGACGCAGATCGACGGAAAAAAAGTCATCAACGCGTTCCAGTTCGGCCCGGCGCTGATCATTGACGGGAAACCGGTGGATGATGAAACGCTGCTGGACAAGAGCCATTCGCCGACGCACGCGGAACCGCACAGCAAGCACCAGCGGATGGTGTTCTGCCAGATTGATACGCTGAAGTATATGGCCGTTTGCGTCGCCAACTGGGGGGCTACGCTGCCGACGATGCGCGATCTCGTGCTGTATCTCGCGCCGGAATGCAGAGTGGCCTATACGCTGGACGGCGGCGAATCGACCCAGATGACATTCCTCGGGAGAATTTTTAACAATACCGGCGGCAGCAATGCTGATCCGCGGCCTCTTGCCGATATCATCTACTTTGCAAGCGCCCAGTAACTGAGAACGAATCGGAGGGAACTGTCCATGTGGATACCTGACCCATCCTCCTTTCAGCTGGTTTCCGACCGGCCCATCTATCTGACATTTCTTTGGCTGAGCGGATTGATCTGCCTGGCATTCGCGTATCTGGCCCAGACCCGGATGGCCGGGTCGGCGAAAGCCTTCGGGCTGAGCGTAACGGAGGCGGTCCTGGGGACAGGGCTGGGGCTGCTGTTCGCCAGGGGATTCTACGGCCTGATCCGGATCGGGTATCTGACGAAACTCGGAGACGCATGGCAGTTTTTTTCCTTTCGGAACCCGGAAGAACTGTGCTTTTTTGGCGGCGTGGCAGGCGTTATCCTGGCGGTGGTTATTTCCGCGTATATTTTCAGGCTTTCTCCGATCAAGGTGCTGAACCACTTAACACCGGCCGGCGCTCTGATGATTGCGCTGGTTCGTTTTGCCGAATACTTCCTGCAGAGCGAAATGCTCGGGCTGGGAGTGCCGACGAGTATCGGGCTGGCGGAAGAAACCGCGCTGGCATTCCCCTGGGGGATCGCGATTGACTGGTTCGGGGATGGCACCTATCTGGAATACCATCTGGCGGTTTTCATGTACGAAGGGCTGGTTGCCCTGGCAGCGATGTTTTTCGCGGTGTTCCGGATGAAGGACCGGGATTGCTTTATCCGGACGCTTTTCTATATCTGCCTGGCACAGATCCTGCTGGAAAGCATCCGGGAAACCAGCATCGCGTGGCTGTTTGTGAAAGCCGAGCAGCTGATGTGCTTCCTGTATGTGGAAGGAGTGCTGGTCCTGTATGGCGTGCGGCGGCTCCGGGAGAAAAAATGGTACGGCATCCTGCCGCCGCTGCTCGGGCTGCTGGCAGCCGGCGTGTTGATCCTGGTTGAGTTTGCGCTGCAGAACAAGATTGAGTTCATGAAAGAACTGGGGCCCGCGAAGCTGTACATCATTATGGCGGCTGCGCTCGTGATGCTGGCTGTTGTGGACATTGTGCATCATCTTCCCGGAAAAAGACAGGAATAAAAAAGACAGGAACAAAAAGCTCTGGCAACCAGCAAAGGCTGCCAGAGTTTTTGTTCGGGGAAAATGATTATTCCGGATCGCTGCGGGGTGCAAAACCTTCGGGGATGTTTTCCGGAAGAGAATCGGCAAACGGTTCATATTTACGGGAATGGAAGACCCGGTAGATCACATCGTAATGGGGATCCTTCCGCCAGCCGCCGGCCGTGGAAGTGTGTGTCCAGTCGATATGGCAGTTCGGAAGCGCTTTCTGCAGTTCATCCAGGAAAGCCGGGTCTTCGTTTTCCCTTCCGCGGTAATGCCGGAAAATCCAGAGGCGCTGCAATGATTTGATTTCTTTCAGCGGTTCCAGGTCAGTAATCAGGTTATTGACGATATTCAGGTCCATCAGGTAGGGCAAATCCCGAAGGCAGGAGATGTCTTCGATATTGTTATGGAATATTTCAAGATATTCAAGGTGCTTCAGGCTTCCGATCGGCGTGATGTCTTTCGCATCGCCGCAGGCGACAATCAGAACCCGCAGCTGGGGCATCTCATACAGGAAGGACAGATCTTTGAAAGAATTATGGCCGATATCCAGGGCGTAGAGGTTTTTGCAGTATTTGACAACGGACAGGTCATAGATATTATGCCACGCGGCGTTGTCGTGCAGCGTGGAAAAGGCGGTATCGTCCGTCCGTAAATGATGTTCCGCAAAACGGATGGTCATGCCGAATTCCACATTGGGGAAAAGCTCGTGCAGTTCATGGGCCTGTTTGGGGTTAACAGGCGTATCGAACATATCGACTTCTTTCAGATTCGGAAATTTGGCAAGGAAATCATAGAAGTTTTGCCATTTGACGGGCAGCTGTAAACTCACCTTTAAAAATTCTGACTCTGAATCTGCCGATAATTCCCTGTATGTGATGGTTTCGGCTGAACAGGCTGAGGAAAGGGCCAGAATAACCAGTAAAATAAGGACCAATGTTTTTCTCATGTCATTCATCTTTCCTTTGATGTTTTACCCAGGAATTTCAGGTATCATTATATCGCCTTTTTGACCGGTTCACAAGCGCCTTCCTATTTTTTTGCACAGGAATCTGCTTTTTAATGTATGATCATTCAGATGTACAGCTGTTTTCATGATTCATCAGAGGCTTGACTTTGGATTTTCCGCATAATAGACTTTGGATGGTCCGAATGATCACTTGGGGGAGATTATCTGTTATGTTTTCTTACATTTGGCCGATCGCACTGGTGGTGCTTTCCAACACGCTTTATCAGGTGTGCGCAAAATCTGTTCCGGAGGGAATGAATCCGCTGGCATCCCTGACCGTCACATATCTCATCGGGGCGGCTGTATCCTGCGCCATGTATTATATGCTGAACCGGGATGCGAACCTTTTCCAGGAGGTCCGTCTGACGAACTGGGCACCGGTTGTGCTGGGCGTTGTGATCGTCGGCCTGGAAGTCGGGTTTATCTACGCCTTCCGGGCGGGATGGCAGGTCAGCGTTACCCAGATCGTTACTTCTGCGGCGGTGGCTGTTATTCTGATCTTTGTCGGCCGCCTGGTATATGATGAAGCAATTACCTGGAATAAGATCGCAGGCATCATTGTTGTCCTGGCCGGTCTTGTTCTGATCAATTACCGATAGGCAGGGAACCCGGAAGCTGTTTTACTGAATTGCCGTGATCCGTCCCAGTCCGTAGGGATCCGCGTATTCATCCCCGATGATGTCGCCGTCCAGGCTGGCTGGGTGTTTAAAACCGCCGAATTCAGCCGTCAAGGCATGTATTGTATTCCTGCACAGCAGGCACAGGGACGGATAAAACCATTATCGCCGCGAGGCGCTGGTTGTGATATAATTGGTACGGTTATATTCAGGATTCAGCAGGAGGAGGGAGAAACCTTTTATGATTGCCTTGCCGCTTGCAAAGAAGATCGCGGAATTGTTCCTGATTCTGTTCGCAGCAGCTGCCCTGGTGAAAACCGGAATTCTGAAGGCAGAAAACAGCAAAATCCTGTCCAAGCTGTCGCTTTATTTCATCACCCCGTGTGTGATTTTCAATTCCTTCCAAAAGGAACTGACAGACGAGATCGGGCAGGGCCTGCTGACAGCCGTTGCACTGGCAACCGGCTTTGAATTGCTCTTTTTCCTGATTGCAGCCGTGCTGCGCCGGGTCTGGAAGGCGACCGAAGTGGAACGGGCATCCGTTGTCTTTTCAAACGTGGGCAACCTGGTCATACCGCTGGTCTCCTTTGTACTGGGGCCGGAATGGGTCATTTATACCAGTGCTTATATCTTTGTTTTCAATCTCCTGTTCTGGACCATCGGAATACGGATGTTCGACCGTGAAAGCAAACCGGGCATTCGGAAGATCCTGCTGAACCCGAACCTTCTGGCTACCTGGGCAGGACTGATCACGCTGTTCACCCGGCTGAAGCTGCCTGAGCCGGTAATGCTGGCATTCAGTGACGTAGCGGCCATGATCGGCCCGCTGAGCATGATGATCACCGGCATGATGATCGGAGGAATGACGTTCCGTAACATGTTTTCCAATCATCGGGTGTTCGGCGTCCTCTTCTTCCGCATGATTCTCGCTTCCGGCCTGGCCGTTTTCGCCGCTGCGCTGGTGGTCAGGTTTCTTCCCGTGGACAGGAACATTGTGATGATCATGCTGCTCGGAGCAATTGCACCGACGGCTTCCAACATCAACCAGGTGGCCATTCTGTATAACAGGGATGCCGGATACGCTTCGGCGATCAACGTTCTGACAACCCTGTTCTGTATCGTGACGATACCGCTTTGGTTTATGCTTTTCGAATCGCTCATCGGGTGATGACGGAAGGACGATCGGGTCTGTCCGCGCAACAATTTCTTAACTTCCGGATGACAAAGGCTACTACATACTTTGAAAAAGAATAGTTGACTCAGATGATCAATGAACTGTGAGGTGCCGGATAATGAAAAATGGATTCAGAAAGAGACTTTTTGCAGGTGTGCTGGCCGCAGCATTTTGCTGCATCATGAACGGGAATGGTATGATGGCTGCTGCGGAAACCGTATCCGCCCAGGGGACTTCTGACCAGGGAAAGGCTGCCTATGATTATATGGTGCTGGTGAACAAGGCCCATAAGCTGCTGGACGACTGGGAGAGCAATGTGGTTCTGAAGGAAGCTGTCAACAAGTGGGGCGAAACGCATCTTGTCGAAGAGAAAGCACTGGAACAGTTCCTGAAGCTTCAGAAGGAATGCGCAGATGAAGGCATTATCATTGAGCTGGACAGCACCACCAGGAGTGTGGCCAGGCAGCAGGAACTGTGGGATGACTGGACGATTGAAAAGGGCGAGGACTATGTGAAAAAATATGTTGCAGTTCCCGGCTATTCGGAACATCACACAGGACTGGCCATCGATGTGTGCCTTGAGAAGGACGGCAGGAGAATCGATGACAATGATGAAATGATCGCCGAGAAAGAGATCTTTGCAAAGGTTCATGAGAAGCTTGCAAAGTATGGTTTTATCCTTCGCTATTTGGACGGGAAAGAAGCTGAAACAGGATACAGCTATGAACCGTGGCATTTCCGTTATATTGACAATCCGGAGATCGCAAAGGAGATTATGGATCAGGGAATCACCCTGGAGGAATATCTCGGAGAGACAGATTAACAACACGATTCCGCCCCAAGGTATCGTACGGAAATGAAGAAGCATAGTATGGCTGAACTGCATGACGGTATCCACGAACTGCTGGAAAAGGAAGCGTGACAGATGAATGACCTGAAGACCCAACAGGAAAGACGCCGCTGGCTGATCCATGCACTGCTGAAGGAAATGCCCCAGTATCAGTATCCGGTGTTCCCTTATACACAGGAGCGCCAGTGGCGGCTTCTGCGCAGCCTGATGAATGTACGGCCGCCTGAGCCTGTTTCAGCAGAATTCCTGCAGGTTCAGGATGATTACCTGCAGGAAATGACGCGTGAAAAAGGTGTTACGGAAGCGGACAGCCTGGCTCCCTGTCCTGTCTACAGCCGGATTGTTCTCTGGCAGGGGGATATCACCACCCTGCGCTGTGATGCCATCGTGAACGCTGCCAACAGCCAGCTGCTGGGCTGCTTCCAGCCATGTCATTCCTGCATTGATAACATCATCCACACGATGAGCGGCGTACAGCTGCGCCTGGCCTGCCATGAGATCATGGAGAAACAGGGATATGAAGAACCTACGGGGCAGGCCAAGATCACGCCGGGGTTCAATCTGCCCTGCAGGCATGTGATCCATACGGTCGGCCCGATCGTAAACGGACCGCTGACCCAGACGCATGAGGAATTGCTGGCATCCTGCTACCGCAGCTGCCTGGATCTGGCACAGGAAAGTAAAGCCGGAAGCATTGCCTTCTGCTGTATTTCCACAGGCGTGTTCGCTTTTCCGCAGCAGCGGGCAGCGGAGATTGCCGTCCGGACCGTGACCGACTGGCTGGAAGAAAACCCGGACGGCGTCAACCGCGTTATTTTCAACGTATTCAAGGACGAGGACAGGGAGATCTATGAACAGCTTCTGTCCTAATCAAAGAAGGGCTTGGTCTTTGTCAACGCACAGGGTGGTCATCTCTCGAAAGTCACTGTATACAAGCACCTGAAGGAAATTGCGAAACGTATGGGAAAGCCGGAACTCAGGTTCCATGACCTTCGGCACACATACGCTGTACTTTCACTCCAGACAGGGGCAAATCTCAAAACCCTTTCTACTCAGCTTGGACACGCGACTGTGGCGTTTACCCTGGATCGGTACGGGCACACCACCGATCCCATGCGGCAGGATGCCGCAGACCGTATGTCTGCCTATATTCAGGATATTACAGGCGAGAAATAGAGGTATTGCGGTATCTTCACGAAAAATTCAATTACGGCATTATTACGGCATAAGGGTATGAAAAAAACCTGCAACCGTTGAAATTGCAGGGTTCTAGTACGCGGAGAAGCCGGGATTTGAATACGAAACAATTTGTTAAAAATGCTCCCAATGTATCTGTTTATTATAATCCACTTCTATCTGCCTTGCAGGTTTTGCCCCCTTAGCAGGTCTGCCAATTCCGATAAAGCATGGAATTAAATACTCATCCGGAATGTCAAGTGTTTCTTTAGCAACAGCCTCCTCGTTGCCCATAGGTATTCTTACATTACATCCGTAACCTTCAGATGTTGCCGCTAACCACACATTTTCTATACTGCACCAGACCGAAGCGTAACAATTAAGATCTGACAAACATGAAGGGTTCAGAATGTCCACCTTTTTCTTCATTAACGGGATTATTACAGCCGCTGCATCAATCAGCATCTTATACTGTTTAGGCACAGCAATCTGATAAGTCTCTTTCTGAATCGGATCAGAGATAAATGTCATCGCATCAACGTCCTTTACAGTCAGATTCTTAGGAACACCTGCAATTGCATTTTTCATAATATCTTTATCTCTTAGTACTACATAATGCCAATCTCTGAAATGGTCATTAGCAGGTGCTGTATATGCCGCTTCAACGATTCTCTTCATTATATCATCAGGAATACTCTCATCTGCGAAATCACGTATGCTGTGTCGTGATTTTATCACATCATAAAAATCCATTATTATAACCTCCCATAGTAATCTTGGTTTTCCTTCGATTTCCTAACGAAATCGCAGTTTTTCAGTAAGTTTACGGATCGTCCAGAGCAGTTGTGGCATCCCCAAAGCCTTGATTCCGTGGATTTTCCGGGTATCAGGGCACATTGAAACAGAACGTCGTCTTATGTCGGCCATTCTTACCCCGTCCCTTGCGGCTGCGAACCTCCCATGTCATGCTGGATCATCCTATCTGGAGTCCTGAATTCCCTCGTCCTGCCTCTTCCACAATGGGGTGTCGTGATGCTCCAAAGCTGAGTCGTTGCTCTGATGGTGAAAAATCAAACTACCGGCTCGATCTGTAAACCTGGTCTCCTGCCTGCCCACAGCACCTTTCGGCGGACGTTGCCTGTGGTTCGGTCATTTCTGGTTCCTTGATCCCGAGGCAAAAACCTTCGGTACCGCTCAACCAGCCACCGCCAACGGCGGCGCGAAGCGGGCTTGACAGGGGCCCGGAGGCGCATTACACTTCGCGGGCCGACGGTGCGCATTGCTGAATGATCTGGTTCCCGTCACCGTCGGCATATTCTGCCCAATGCGCATCCGGGACTCTGTCAAGGCTGGCGGTCTTAGAATCCGTACCTATGCTACCTGAGTTCCGTTGCGGTGGATGTCGGCCAGCATCTTCTGCCCGTCATACACCGTTCCTTTGACCAGTACCACATAGAATATCCGGATCAGTTTACCGCACAGGGCAATCGCGGACTGCTTCTTCCTCAGGGGATTCGCTGTCCGGGTGGTGTAGTACTCGTGCATCGATCTGAATTCATCGTTCGTTGCCAGCAGCGGTATCACCGCATTGAAGAGGACATTCCTCAGGCCGTGCCTTCCGCGCCGGCTGATGGTTGTTTCCCCTTTGTGCTGTCCCGAACTGTTCTCTTTCAGAGACAGACCCGCCAGTTTCTGGATCTGCTTCGGCGATTCGAAACGTCCCAAATCACCGGTTTCCGCCAGAAACCCTGCCACCGTTACAAGTCCGATTCCCTTGATTGCCAGCAGGCGTTCCGTTCCCGGTATCCGCCTGACTGCTTCCTCAAGAGCTGCCATGATGGATGCATATTGCCTCATCTTGGCTTCGTAGTCTTCCAGCAGCAGCTTCATCTCTACTTCCGCGGCAGCGGTACCCTGGTTCTGGCCAATGCTCTTCTTCGCAGTCTCATACAGGGTCGTTGCCCGCTTCATCCCGACTGCCCTGATCTTCGCATCTCTCCAGATCTTATTGATACCGTTTGCTCCAAGCGCCACGATGGAACTCGGCGTTGCCGCCACTTTCAGCAGATGAAGACTGCTCTGGGCTTCGTAGTTCCGGAATACTTCTTTGTATTCAGGAAAGTGTATCGCAAACCACCGCGCAAGATGATTCTTGATTGCGACGATCTCCCGGGAGATCCGCGTGCGGTTTGAGAACATGATTCGCAGATCCGCGTATGCCCCGCTCGGTACATATGGGATGGAATAGCGACCGTCGATGACCAGCTTTGCGATGACGCTCGGATCTTTGGCGTCGTTCTTGGTCTGATTGTTGTCGTCCAATTCCTTCGATTGCTTCACTGCATACGGGTTAACCATGACCAGCTTGATTCCCTTTCCCTGGAGATATTGTCCCAGGGTGAACCAGTAGTGTCCCGTTGGCTCAATCCCTACGATGACCTTTTCCTTGTGCCGTAGCGCCTGAATGTTTTCCATCCATCTGCTCAGCGCTTCATAGCCTTCCAGGGTATTGCTGAACCTGAATATCTTGGCCAGTTCCATCTTCCGCCAGTCAAAAGCCCTGGCGTAGTGGGTCGTGCTTCCGATGTCAATTCCGATTACCAGGCTGGTTTCTTCTACTTGCTTAATCTTGTCGTTCAGTTTACAATTCATCTTGGAACTCCTCCCCATTGGTTTCGTTAGTGCTTTGGTCGGCTACCAACGATATTCTATGGGATGGGGTTCCTTTTCTCAACCTCCGTTTTTACCCCTTAACGGGAATGCTCCAA
>JAFROK010000048.1 GCA_017429695.1 Clostridia bacterium
AGCCCCGCCACTCACCTCCTCGGGTTCTGTAGTATGCTGAGGCCTACAGAGAAAGTATAGCAAACAACTATCTGACGCGAAATGGCCCCCGGTTTCATAACCTCATGGGTGCCTTTCGCAGAAAGGCGGAACATAATCATGGCTAAATTGTTTTTCCGTTACGGCGCAATGGGATCCTCCAAAACTGCCAACGCCATCATGGTCCAGTATAACTATGAAGAAAGGGGCCAGAAAGCCCTCATGGTCAAGCCCCGGATCGACACGCGGGACGGTGACCGCATCGTTGCTTCCCGTTCCGGCCTGAAGACGCCCTGCATTTTTATGGAAGAACTGACCGGGGATATCGCCCGGGATTATAACTGCATCATTGTCGATGAAGCCCAGTTCCTCTCCAAGGCCCAGGTCGAGCTGCTGGTCTGGATTGTGGATGTCCTGAATATTCCGGTCATTGCCTATGGCCTCCGGGCGGATTTCCGCGGCAACCTCTTTGAAGGTTCCCAATGGCTCCTGGCATGGGCGGACAGCATCGAGGAAATCAAAACAGTCTGCTGGTGCGGCAAGAAAGCCACCTACAACGCCCGCATCCTGGATGGCAAAGTCATTAAAGACGGCCGCCAGATCATGCTCGGCGGCAACGAAAGCTACACCGCCCTCTGCCGCAAGCACTGGGCCTCCGGCGACCTGGGACCCAAAAAGTAACTTCATTGACAAAAAACACGCGGGAGCATTTTCATCTCCCGCGTATTTTTATTTCACTTTCCTGAACACCGGAATCTCATCAATCGGCGCCAAAACGTGCACAGTCTTCCCGCCCGCGATCTTTTCGCCGTTATTAATGTTCTCCCAATTCCCCGCCGGTAGGTAAACATCCCGCTCAAATTCATTCAGGTGAAGAATCGGCGCAACCAGGTAATCCGGCCCGAACATATACTGGTCCTGCAGTTCCCAGCATTTTTCATCTTCCGGGAATTCATAGAACATCGTGCGGATCAGCGGGGATCCGTTCTCATGTGCTTCCTGATACAGCCCTTTGATATAGTCATGCATCGAGATCCGGATATCGTAATACTTCCGCATAATCCGGTAGTTGTCTTCGCCGTAGCTCCACAGCTCATTCGGCTGGCCGGTGTGCAGGTATCCGCCGCCCCAGTCCCGGGTATCCAGCGGCGGAATGTTATACGGTCCCCGGTCGCCGTGCATCCGCAGCACCGCGGAATACACCGCAAACTGGTACCACCGGATCAGCAGCTGCCGGAAATCCGGATCGTTAACGTCATCCGTCATGAATCCGCCGATATCCGTCGTCCACCACGGAATGCCGGCCAGGCCCATATTCAGGCCCGCCTGGATCTGTTCCGCAAAGGATTCAAATGTGCTGGGCACGTCGCCCGACCAGATCACATTTCCGTATTTCTGGCTCCCGGCCCATCCGCAGCGCAGCAGGTTCACCGGCGACTCTTTCTTCCCCTCGCTCATCGGCTCAAAGAACGCCCGGGAGAACAGCTGGGGATACATATTGCTGCAGCTCAGTGCCGGACCGGAATAGTACCGGTAGTTTTCAAAATCGTATACGCCGTAATCCGGTTCGGAATTATCCAGCCAGAACCCGTCGATTCCGTAGTCCGCATAGTTCTTTTTGCATACTTCCCAGATGTACTTCCGGGTTTCCGGATTGAACGGATCAATCTCCACGCAGTCGCCCTGGTAGTCATAGGTCTGGGCCGCACCGCGCTCGGTACGGATCAGCAGTCCGCGTTCCATCATCGGGGCGAAATTTTCGCTCTTCCGGTCCACGCTGGGCCATACGGACACAATCACCCGGATGCCCATGCTGTGCAGTTCGTCCACCATGGCTTTCGGATCCGGCCAGTAGGTCTTGTCAAACTTCCAGTCTCCCTGCACGGTCCAGTGGAAGAAGTCGATCACGATCTGGTCAATCCGGATGCCTTCCTTCTGATATTGCCGGGCCACCGTCAGCACTTCATCCTGCGTCCGGTAACGCAGCTTGCACTGCCACAGGCCCATCAGGTTTTCCGGGAACATGGGTGCCCGTCCGGTTACGCCGGTATAGTTCTTCAGGATTTCCTTCGGATCGTCCCCCGCGGTAATCCAGTAATCCATCTGCCGCGTGCTCCGCGCAACCCATTCCGTATAGTTGTTGGCGAAAACCACGCTGCCGACCGCCGGATTGTTCCACAGCAGACCATATCCCAGGCTGCTGACCATAAAGGGAACAGAAATCTGGCTGTTCCGCTGGGCCAGCTCAATCATATTGCCTTTCAGGTTCAGGTAAGGCTGCTGATACTGGCCCATGCCATAGATCTTTTCACCCTCGTTGGCGTCGAATTTGACTTTCAGCGTATATTCGCTGCCGCCGATATTGCCCTTCCATTCCCGGTTGACGATCTTCAGGCAGCGGCTTCCCCGGGAAATCGTTCCGCCGTAGGAGCGGTAGTATTCCCGCAGAATCAGCTTTCCGTCCCGGAAAAAGCTGATCACGCCGGCAAAGTTCACCGTCGCCCGGATCCGCCCGTTGGTAATCTCCGCGCACTGGGACCGGGCCACAGACCCGTCTCCGCCCGGAAACGGTTCATCCCCGAATTTGATCTCACAGGCCGCCTCTTCCGGTTTTTCCGTCAGGGCCCAGTCGTTCCCGGTCCATCCGTCATACATAACCGCCCGCACCCGCAGGCTGTTCTTTCCCCATCCTTCAATCCGCAGGGTCTCTCCGCCCCGCCTGCAAACAAGCGCATTCTTCTCCGCAATAAATTCCATGCGTTTTACTCCCAATCAATTAATCTCTGATTTTTTCCCAGTACCATTTCGAAGGGGTCCAGGGGGCGATCGGAAAGCCCCCTTTAATCTCCAATCCTTTCCAGTACCATTGCAGTGCGGCACGGACTGTAAACATTAAACCCTAATCCTCTGCCTTCCACATACTCCGTCGAATACACATAATCATGCGCAATAATCCCCGGCCCGCCGAACCGCTTTTCATCGGTGCTCAGGATCACCTTGTATTTCCCTTCCCCGACGGTATGCGCATGCAGGAAGAACTGCTGTTCCGAATAGGAATTGTGGAAATTGAACACAAACAGCAGTTTCCCCCGGCTGAACGTAATAATCTTCCGGTCCGGATCAATCCACAGGCTCACCGCATACGGATCATCCAGCAGCTTCCGTTCCCGCGCCAGCCGGATCATTGCAGCGTCAAAATCATTCAGCCATTCGTATTTCAGGTCCGGATTGTCCACCAGCGACCACTGCCGCCGGCAGTATTTATAGCTCCATCCGTTCCCTTCCCGCGGGAAGTCGATCCATTCCGGATGGCCGAATTCATTGCCCATGAAGTTCAGGTATCCGTTTCCGCCCAGGCTCATCGTATACAGCCGGATAATCTTGTGCAGCTCAATCGCCCGGTCCATGGTAAACGTATGGTAATCCTTGGTCATCCCGGTATACATCTCGGCATCCGCCATCCGGAAAATAATCGTCTTGTCGCCCACCAGCGCCTGGTCGTGGCTCTCGCAGTAGCCGATCACCTTTTCCTGAGGGCGGCGGGTGGTCATCTCATGCCACAGGGCATTCATGTTCCAGTCTTCGTCCCGGGTGTCCTTCAGCAGCTTAATCCAGTAGTCCGGTTCGCCCATGGCCAGCCGGTAATCAAACCCGATGCCGCCTTCCTCAATCGGCAGGCACATGCCGGGCATGCCGCTCATGTCCTCCGCCACGGTCGTCGCGTTCGGGTTCACCTCATGAATCAACTCGTTCGCCAGCTGCAGGTAGTTCAGCGCTTCCAGGTCCGTATTCATGTTGAAATACATGTCATAGTTCGTGAAAGCGGAACCCAGGCCGTGATCGTGGTAAATCATACTGGTCACGCCGTCAAAGCGGAACCCGTCAAAATGGTATTCCGTCTGCCAGAACTTCAGGTTGCTCAGCAGGAAATGCAGCACCTCCGGCCGGCCGTAGTTGAACAGCCGCGTTCCCCATGCCGGATGCCAGCCTTCTCCGCCCGGCAGGAAGTACTGGTCGTCCGTTCCGTCCTGCAGCTGCAGGCCTTCGCCCACGTTGGGGCATGCATGGCTGTGCACAACGTCCAGCAGCACCCGGATGTCCATCTCATGGGCCTTGTTCACCAGGTACTTCAGGTCCTCCGGCACGCCGTACCAATGGGCCGCCGCGAAGAAATTCGTCACCTGGTATCCGAAGGATCCGTAATAAGGATGCTCCTGGATCGCCATCAGCTGAATGGTGTTGTATCCCAGCTTCTGAATCCGGGGCAGCACGTTATCCGCGAATTCCCGGTATGTGCCGATGCCTTCCCGGTCCTGGGCCATACCGACATGCGCCTCATAGATCAGCGGCGCAGCCGGCTCCTTTTTCATAAACGCTTCATCGGTCCACCGGAAGCCTTCCTCCGGGGCCCATACCTGGGAGCACAGGCGTTTTGTATCCTCATCCATGCTCACCTTGGTGCTGTAGGCCGGAATCCGGTCAAACCCGTCGTTTCCTTTCCGCACCCATAGCTTGATGTACTGGCCGTGCTTCAGGGCGTCTTTTCCCTTCAGGGAAATCTCCCATACACCGTTGTTGCCCCTGGTCAGCGGATGGCTTTCCTTGTTCCATTCGTTAAAGTCGCCGATCAGGCACACTTCGTCCGCGCCGGGCAGCCATTCCCGAACCACCCATCCGTCCGCGGTCCGGTGAATGCCGAAATAAAGATGGCCGTTGGCAAAATCCGTCAGCGTTTCCGCGCCTTCCACCAGCTGCCAGCGTTTTCCCTTGAAGCGGTCCATCCGCAGTTCAATATCCCCGGCATGAGGCTCAAGCCAGGGATCAATCCTGGTAATCGCGTAAGGTCCGTACAGGTTAAGAATATCCATTCTGTTGCCTCCTTATACTGATCCGATGAAGTATGCATGTCATTCTGAACGAAGTGAAGAATCTCCCTTGTATTCTCTGTATACTCCGATTATATCAAATGAAGCACTGAAAGACAATATTTTATGTATTGCCTTAACTGTACAAAAATCTCACTTGGCATTCTCCATCTGTTTCCGCTTCAGCAGCTGCGCAGAAACCAGCACAATCGCACATCCCGCCGCCGCCAGGATCAGGAATTGCCAGAAAGCTTCCGCTGTCAGCGGCTGCAGCAGGAAAATCTTCGCCGTAAACGGCAGCAGCACAGCCCCGGCAAACGCTGCGGCCACAGCCACCAACAGGATAATCCGGCGATTGTTCAGCGGAAGGCAAGTGCGCAGCAGCACCACAAATCCGACAACGCCGGCCGCCAGCGTAGCCAGCATGGACTGCATTTCCGGCTTCGCGATGATCATGCTCAGCACAGCGCACAGGGCCACCGCGATGCCGCCCGGAAGCGCGCGGTACAGCACGGTTTTCAGGAAGCTCCCCTTCACCCGTTCCTCGCTGGGCTCCAGGGCCAGGAAGAACCCTGGAATGCCGACCGTCAGGGATGAAATCAGTGTCAGCTGAATCGGCTCAAACGGATACGCACCGTTCGGCAGGAACAGCGTCAGAACGCCCAGCAGGAAGCTGAACAATGTCTTGGTCAGGAACAGGCTGGCCGCCCGGGTAATATTGTTGATCACCCGGCGTCCCTCCAGCACAATCTCCGGCATTACGCTGAAATCGGAGCTCATCAGCGTTAGCTGGGCGGCATGGCGGGCCGCGTCCGCGCCGCCGGCCATGGCAATCGAGCAGTCCGCTGTTTTCAACGCCGGAATATCGTTCACACCGTCGCCGGTCATGGCCACGTTATGCCCTTTCTCCTTCAGCGCAATCACAAATTCCTTTTTCTGTTCCGGCGTCACCCGCCCGAATACCGTATACTTTTCGCATCCTTCGGCAATTTTCTCCGGCGTATCCAGTTCACGGGCGTCAATATATTTATCCCAGTTTTCCAGTCCGGCCTGCCGGGCAATCTTCGATACCGTCAAAGGGTTGTCGCCGGAAATGACTTTCAGCTCAACGCCCTGCTCCCGGAAATAGCGCAGCGTTTCCTCCGCGCCGGGCCGGATTTCATCCGTCAGGATCACCAATCCGCAGATCTCCTGCACCGCCGGCATGTCTTCCGCGCTCACAATGCCTTTTCCAGCGGCCAGGATCAGCACGCGCTTCCCTTCCGCCGTCTGCTCGTTCAGCCGGGCCTGCAGTTTTTCCGGAATGCTGTCCAGCACAAATTCCGGCGCGCCCATAATCAGGGCCGTTCCGTCGTTAAAGGACGCGGCCGACTTCTTGCGTGCGGAAGAGAAAGGCACCACCGCCTTCGGTTTTTCCTCCGGGGGCGTAATTTTTTTGCGCAGTGCGTTCAGCGTCGGGCTGGATTCATCAAAAGCGCCCAGGAACCGTCCGAGCGCCTTTTCAGCCTCTTCCGAGCTCCAGTCGTATCCTTCAACCGCTTCCAGTTCCATATTGCCGGATGTAATGGTTCCGGTCTTGTCCAGGCACAGCACATCTGCCCGTGCCAGCGTTTCAATTCCTGCCAGTTCCTGAACCAGCGCCTTCCGTCGGGCCAGCTTCATCACGCCAACCGCCATCGCGATACTGGTCAGCAGGATCAGCCCTTCCGGAATCATGCCGATCATCGCCGCAACGGATTTCGGAACCGCTTCCGTAATCGGCAGCTTGCTCAGGAAGAATTGTTTCAGGAACAGCAGAATGCCCAGCGGCAGCAGGATAAAGCTGTCAAACCGGATCAGCCGGTTCAGCTCAATCATCAGCGGACTCTGGGGCCGGGATGTCTTCCGGGCTTCCTTTGTCAGCCGGCCGACATAGCTTTCATCCGCCACATAAACCAGCTGGGCGGTTACCCGTCCTTCCGTAATGTAGCTGCCGGAATACAGCCAGCTGTTCAGTTTCTTCGGCACCGCGTCGCTCTCGCCGGTCAGCAGGGATTCCATCGCAGATCCTTCCCCGCTCACCACGATCGCGTCGGCAATCACCTGGTCGCCCGCCTGGAAAACAGCCAGGTCGCCCTTTACCGCCTCTCCCGGCTTCACGGTCTTCGTTTTCCCGCCGCGCAGCACTTTCACTTCCGGCGCATTCAGCAGCTGCAGTTCCCGGATGGTCTTCTGCGCCCGGTATTCCTGCACCGTACCGATCAGGATATTAAACAGGATAATGGTGATAAACAGCATGTTCCGGTAACTGCCGACCAGCAAAAGGCAGATCGCCAGCCCGAAGTTCAGGAAATTGAACAGCGTAAAGAAGTTGTCAAACAGAATGCGCTTAAAGGATTTCACATCGCCTTCCGGCAGATCGCTTCCGAATCCCTGCCGCAGCAGTTCCTCCGCCTGCTCATCCGTCAGGCCCTGTTCATCCGTATACTGAAAATCCTCCGGCCATTTATCCGGTAATGACAGTTTTCCTTCCATCGTAAAAAAGCCTCCGCGTCGTTCTTTGGATTAATAGCAATAGTATGCGTTTCCCCGAACAATGTCAACCGCAATCTCCCCAGCTGTCATCCTGAACATTTTTCTCATTTTTGAAAAAAAACCTTGCAATAATGTTTTTGTTGTGATATTATGCGTTCGTTGTCGAAAGACAGCATGCTGATATAGCTCAGTCGGTAGAGCGCATCCTTGGTAAGGATGAGGTCGCCAGTTCGAATCTGGCTATCAGCTCCACGGACTCCGAGGGACGTTGTATCAATGGCTCCCGGGGTTTTTTCTTTGTCAAAAAACAGCCTGTTTTTTCGATACATTTTTCCCAAAACTCACACCAAAACTCACACCACCCCAATTTTCTTGCATCGGCTTTTCATATCGCAGCATCTGAATCCTCTTCATGCAAAGAAAAATAGAGGGGGTTATTTTCCCTTATATGTGCTGTTAATAAGATGAACACAGCATTACAATCTGTGGTAAAGAAAGCCGCACGACCGACGAAAGGAAACGGAGTGAAAGATCATGATTAACATTGCGGTCGCCATGGTTGGGCTCTTCTCATTTTTTACCATAAGAACATATGTCTGGCAATTCAACGCAAAACTGAACGGTTTGGACGCTGAAGCATATGTCAGCTGGATAGAGCATGTGGTTCGGTACGCATCCGGAGCGGAATACCCGATGACATACTATTATGTAAGATTCCGGAGATACGACGGCCTGGAAGCAGAAGCAAGACTGATGAACCCCAATAAAAGCCTGAAAATGGGCAGCCATGTCCGGATCCGGTATGTTCCCGGTCGCGAAGAAATCGCGACGCTGATGGAGCTGGAATAATACAGGAAGAGCACAGGAAAAGACTTTAAGGTCAATTTAAAAAAATACTGCCATCATGCCATTGCGGCCGTATCAACAGATGCAGGATGGCAAATGCGGATCCTGTAAGAACGTACAGGAGGGAAAAAGCAATGTTGATCGCGATCATGGCATCCCTGGTTCTGGGAACGATGCTTGCCCGGGTCATGTGCAGAGCGCACCGGTAAATGCAATGGTATTCTCATCCGATTGTGGATAAAAAAAGATTCCATCAGGAAATAAAAACGTCTCATCGCCCGTATATATAATTAAGAAGGCAAAAACCTTCTGAAAAATATCGAAACGAGGTCTTGAATAATGAAAAAAGCAATTACCTGTCTCCTGTCCCTGATGCTGGTATTCTCTGTAGCGGTTTGCTTTGCAGAAGAAACAGAGCCCTTCTTCGCCCAGTTTGACGGATTCGTCTGGAGTTTCTGCAGCGGAGCCGGCGCCTGGTCCACAGATATGCAGATTGCTCCGGACGGCTCCTTTATGGGTTATTTCCACGACAGCGACATGGGAGACGCGGAGGATACCTATCCGAACGGTACCATTTACTACTGTTCTTTCAGCGGCACCCTGTCCCTGGTGGAGCAGATCGATGAATACTCCTGGAAAATCCGGGTGGATGCCCTGAATTATGTGGATAAGCCGGCGGAAACCATCGAAGACGGCGTCCGTTACATCTACTCTCCTTCCTGCGGACTTAGCGAAGGCGATGAGATGGTGCTGTACCGTCCGGGAGCCCCGGTGGCGAATTTTTCCGAGGATATGGCCTTCTGGGCCCATCTGTATGACTATCCGGAAATGCCCTCCGAACTGGCAAACTGGTTCCTGAGCAGCGAAGCCAACAACAGCGGCTTTGAAGGAACCCTGATTGAGCAATAACCGCATCAGGAATATGATAAAGCGCTCCGGTCCATGATCGTGGATCGGAGCGCTTCTTTTCAGGTTATCACTTAATAATGCTGGTTTTTGTTTCCAGGTCGTCACGGGTGGTCGCGGCAGTTGTTGCGTCCGTGCTTTCATCCGCATGGCCGATAAGCAGAACAGCAACCGCCTGCATGGACTTGTCGACGCCCAGTTTTTCGCATATCGCGTCATGGTCGTTCCCGTTCAGTGTCATCGTGGGAGATGAAACAATCTTCACACCGTATCCCAGGGAAGCGGTGGCAATCACCATGTTCTGGGTGGCCAGTCCGCAGTCGTAATCCGCGTTGGGAGACTTCGATCCGGTGTTCTTGTAGATGATAATCGCTGCGGGCGAGCTTCCGAGCGACGCCTTGGCGCCGCTTCCGGATGGACTGAATCCGCCGGGAGCCGAACCCGGATTCCCTGCGGGAGCGCCTTCCGGCATACCGGCCGGCGCGCCGCCTTCCGGAGCACTACCCGGAAATCCGCCTTCAGGGGCACTGCCCGGGAAACCGCCTTCCGGAGCACCTTCGGGTCTTGAGCCTCCCGGCGCTGCAAATCCGCTGCCGGATCTGCCAAGTTCCTGCAGTACTTCCGGATTGGTGATTGCAACAAAGAACCACGGCTGCTGGTTAATCGCGCTTTCCGCGGCCAGTCCGGCCCGCAGGATCGTCACCAGGTCTTCTTCCGAAACCGCCTCATTCGTAAAGGCCTGGGTGGTTCCGGTATTCATGATGGTGTCCACCGCGGAATCCGCCATGGCGGAAGCGGAAACGAGCAGCATCAGGGACAGAAAAAGAGCAGTAAAACGTTTCAAATCAATCAACCTCCTTGGAATCATTTCGCTCTTGTGGATAATCATATCATCCGAACATAACCGGAATGTGAACAGTATGAAAACATTTTACCAAATAAATACCGCAAATGAAAAACCACCAGCCTGATCAAGGCCGGTGGACATTTTTATTCGGTCCGGTTATTCAGCCGGTGTTGCGTGACGGTCAAAGTAAATTTCATAAATATTGGTGATTTCCGCGTTTCCTTCCAGATCGGCATAGATATACACCAGGGCCCAGACCGGTTTGGGATCCGGAACCACAGGCGTAATCTGGCAGAGGAAGCAGTAATTAATTCCTGCCACAACCTGCGTTCCAAGCAGCGCAACCGGTACATAAACAGCACCGTCCATGTCGCCCGTTGCCTTGTCGAATACGGCCTGCATTTCTTCGTCCATCATCAGCACCGGCTGATGTTCGGCAACTTCCCATCCCCCGACCATCATTTCAGCCAGAGCCGCAGAAGAAACAGCCAGAGCCAGCGCCAGAACCAGTAATACTGAAACAATCTTTTTCATATGGATATCCTCCGTTTTTTTTGATAGCCATATTATACATAATCGGAAAAGCAGCCGTCAATCCGATATTTTTACCATTCTTCTTTTTGTTTTTTTCGATTGACACCGCCCGTCGATCATGATACAATACCTTCCGTTGTCAGGATCACCTGATGATATCTGGGTGTGGCGCAGTTTGGTAGCGTGCTTGAATGGGGTTCAAGAGGCCGGAGGTTCGAATCCTCTCACCCAGACGCTCAAAGCCCTTGGAGAATAAAGGCTCCGAGGGTTTTTTCTTTATCTAAGAAAATGCAAAAAACACCACCAAAAACCGGCAAAAAACCGGTCTATTCCCGAACCATTCCCGAATTAAAATAGAGCCCCGGGACACTATCCCAGGGCGTTATTATAGAATTTCATAAAAAACGTATCCGAATTGCTGGATCTGGATGTTCGATCAGTCAATCTGAATGCTGAAATCCCGTATATACGTGTTTTCGGGAAAGGCGAAAAGGAACGGATTGTTTCCATCACAGATAAAGGAAGCTGTGGAAAGCGTGGAAAAGGACCGTAGACTTTTCCACCCTTACCACAGCCGGACGACGGCGGCGACGACAAAGGAGACGAGCCGCTTCGCGGAATCATTATGATTTCCCCAAGTTACTTCCGGACTAGATTTCCCAGAGTAAATTCAGCCCCAAAACCGGAATTTAGTTTGGGATTTAAGGAATTGGTCACTTGACAGACTAAATGCAACTTTGCCAGGTTAAGTGCAACCGAAGAGCAAAGCGTTGTGGAAAGCGTGGAAAAATCGAAGATTTTCCCACCCTTACCACAACAGACGACGATGGCGACGACGAGGAGAGACGG
>JAFROK010000049.1 GCA_017429695.1 Clostridia bacterium
AAAACTGAATCTATATCAGGAAATCGCTTCAAGATTTGCCCCGTCCTGATTAATGCTTTGCTGACTCTGTGTGCTTATTTGATATGCTCTATGGCTTGGGCATATCATTTTTCTTGTCCGCCCATTCCGTGAACAGTAACTGAAGCGCATACCGACGCCGTAAAAGCGGTATCCCGTATTTGATTTTTCCGGTATGGTTTGGTAAAATAACAGCTAACGAGCAACGTTTGCCCGGCGATCCGTCATTCACCGGTAAAACAAATCCAATATGATGAGCAGAAAGGATACCATGAGAGACCGCAGCCGAACTTCAGTATTTGCTCCGCTGAAAGCTGCATGGCATGATCTGCAGCAATCCATCTATGTGGGCGACCGTCTGAATGAAAACCTGAAATCCATGACCTTTGTCAGCCTGTTTACCGGGGTGCTGGGTTTGGCGCTGCTGATTTCCAACCTGGTTTTCTCAAGGCTTCCCCTGGGGGATACCCGAGTCCTGATGTCTTTTGTGACGCTGTTTGCCGGCGCTGGCTGCGCTTTCTGCTGCAAAGTTCTGAAGCGGCGTGAAATCGCGATCCTGATTCCCACCATGTTCTGCATCATCGTATTTACGGTGTATGCCTTTACCGGTTATGCAGAAGGAACCGGGATTCTCTGGTCCCTGATGCTGCCCATCGGGATGTGCTATTTCATCTCAGTCAAGCTGGGCATCCTGCTTTCCGGATACTACTCCCTGCTTTATTTTGTGCTGTTCTATACGCCCCTGGGTGCATCCACAGCGCAGTATTATACCGATGCCTTCATGCAGCGTTTCCCGCTGGCCTTTTTCAGCCTGTCCGTGTTTACCGCCATCGCGATGGTCCAGTATCACCGGTATGTGCTGCTGGAAATTGATTATACCAGCCGCCTGAACGCGGAAGTGGCCAAACAGACCGCAGTGGCCGAAGAGCGGGCCAGGAAAATCGAGGAAATGTCCTTCCAGACCATCCAGACCCTTGCCAATGCCATCGACGCCAAGGACCCCTATACCAAAGGCCATTCCACCCGCGTCAGCCAGTATTCGGTGCGCATTGCCGAAAGCCTGGGCTGGGATCCGGACCGCGTCAGCAACCTGCGCTACGCCGCCCTGCTTCATGACATTGGCAAAATCGGCGTTCCGGATTCAATCCTGAACAATCCCAAGCGCCTGACGGACGTGGAATACGACATCATCAAATCCCACACCACCATGGGCGCCGAGATCCTGCGGGACAGGACCATGATCCGCCCTGCGGAAAACGTGGCGAGATCCCACCATGAACGGTATGACGGAAAGGGATATCCGGACGGCCTGGCAGGCACCGCAATTTCCGAAGAAGCGCGGATCGTTGCCATTGCCGACGCGTTCGACGCCATGAGTTCCAACCGGATCTACCGGAAAGCCTGTGACCGGGACTACATTTCCGGCGAACTGGAAAAAGGAAAAGGGACCCAGTTTGATCCGGAATATGCTGAAGTCTTCCTGAATCTCTGGAACCGGGGCGAACTGGACGATATCCTGAAGAAAGACGCCGCAGACAGCGGCGAAAAGGCAGGCGTCTCCTCCTCCCTGCTGCAGGAGGTGGTGGAAGCGTTTGCCTCCCAGAGCGCGGCTGATTCCATTGATATCGCCACCGGCGTCATGTCCCGCTCCGCCGGTGAAGGCGCCATCGCCAACCGGATGCAACAGGAAGCCGGATGTTTCATTTTCTTCGATATGGATAACCTGAAAAAGATCAACGATACCCATGGCCACGACGCCGGGGATAAAGTGCTCCGCCTCATGGGCGACATGCTGAATCAGAACGGCGAAGACGGCCTGCGCTGCCGCCTTGGAGGCGACGAATTCCTGCTCTTCCTGCCGGGCGTCAGCAGCGAAGCCGCCGAAAGCCGCGTCCGGAAGATTATCAGCAGCTTCAATGAAAACAAAGTCAGGGATGCCCATATTGCCATCGCCACCCTCTCCGCCGGCATGGTGATGACCAGCCCGGCCGACACCTATCTCACGGCATACAACCATGCGGACAAGGCGCTTTACCATGTGAAGCAGAACGGCAAGAACGGCTACAGCTTCTATAACGATGAAAACGAGATCGACACCACGGATGTGAACCGGATCGTTCCCGGCATCCGGGCCAGCGGCAGCTATGACGGCGGACTGGATGTGGATTACCGTCATTTTGCCCGGCTGTATGATTTTATCGAGAATCTGGAAAAGCGCTTCTCCCAGCCTTTCAAGCTGGTGCTGATCACCCTCGAGCCCGCCGACGGTTCCGCACCGCATACCGACGAGCAGGAAAAAGCAATGTACTATATGGAACAGGCCATCCGGCAGACTGTCCGCGGGGTGGACGTGCTGACCCGCTACAGCAGCCGCCAGTACCTGGTGATCCTGGTCGGGGCCAAACCGGAAGGCGTAAAAATCGCCGTGGACCGTATGTTCCGCGGCTACTATAAGATGAACGGTTCCGGCGCCTTCTCCCCCTCCTACACGGTTGCCGATCCGGAGGAAGCCAAGAAGCGGGATACGCTTTAAAACCGCATCAGGAAAATACCGAGCACCATCCAGGCGGCCAGGGAATAAAAATTCCCGTGTTCATCCCGGCCGGACGCAAAAATCTTCCATGCCCGTTCCCGGTCCAGCAATTCAAACCCGTCAAACAATTCGGATCCTTCCGCCCCGTTCTGGTTCAGGGTTTCCAGGCTATCGAGGGTGATTTCCGCGCACAGGAACGCATTGCTCTCATCCGTCATGCCAGGCGTGGAAAAAGCGCAGGGATTCAGCACATATACCCGGTCACCTTCCTTCACCGACAGGCCGGTCTCTTCCTTGATTTCCCGGACCGCAGCGCTCACCAGCGGGTCCGGGCTGTTTTTATCTTCCGGATCCAGCAGCCCCGCCACCGGGCTGAGCAGAAACTGTCCCACCGGATAACGGTACTCATAGGACATCAGCAGCCGCGTTTCATTTCCCGGCAGGTGCAGCACCACCGCGATTGTCACGGCATCCGGCAGCATCTTCCGGAATTCGTCATCTGAGAGTCTGGCCACCAGGTCCTTTCCTTCCCGGCGGGATGCCTCATAATAATGCTTCCCCTCCGCATACTGCAGGTCAAAGCATTTCAGGAAACGGGTTTCATACAGCGTTTCAATCCGGTTTTTATTGATCTCTCCGCCTGTCATCGGTCAATTCCTCCTTCAGCTGTCGTGTTTATAGGTTTTCAGATACGCTGCCGATATACGCATCCAGCAGGTCATATATCCAGTCATGCAGCCGGGAAAACCGGAACCCGAGCGCCTCCGCCCCGGCCGTATTGATGCTGTATTCCACTTCCCCGTTGTACGGCGCGGGATCCCCGCCGGCCTCAAGGATCGCCTTCCTCCCGGTTTTCTTTTCCACATAGTCCAGGATTTCCCGGATGGAAACCGTACCCTCCGAGCATCCATTCACCGCGCCCCGGAAGTTCTTTCCGGCCAGGAATGCCAGGAACTTTCCGGCTTCATCGGAGCGGATAAAACCCATCTGGCAGTCCGGGTTGTCAATATACATCGGCACGCCCCGGATGGCATGCTCCACATAAAACAGGAGCCGTTTTGTGTAGTCATCCTTCCCAAGCACAACCGGATACCGGACCGCAATCCAGTTCCGGCCGGAATATGCCTGCCACAGGGCGTATTCCGCCTGGCGTTTCACCACGTCATAGGGAAAATCGGGCCGGTCGCACCAGATCAGTTCCCCGGCGGTTCCGTCAAAATCGGACTCTTTTGTGTCCATATGCTTCGGATTGTATACCGCGGTGGTGGACATGCAGATATACTGGCCGAAGTCCGCCGCGTCCATCACAGACCGGATATCGTTGGAGCAATAGGCAATCTTGTCGATCACAACATCAAAGCACCTGCCGCGCAGCGCTTCCTTCATGCTCCCGGCGTTGGTCCTGTCCAGGATAATCCTCCTGACCCGGCCGCCGAATCCGTCCGCGGACAGTCCCCTTGTCGCAATCGTCACATCGTGCCCCATGCGAAGAAGCTCTTCCACCATAGGAATCCCGAAGAACCGGGTGCCTCCGATTACCAGCACTTTCATCTATGCTTTTCCCTCATGTTCCGCTGCTGCCCGCAAACTGGGCATTGTACAGCTGCGTATAGAAACCGTTCTGCCGGATCAGGTCATCATGGTTCCCCTGTTCAATGATCCGGCCGTCCTTCATCACCAGGATCTGGTCCGCGCTACGGATGGTCGACAGCCGGTGCGCGACAATGAAGCTGGTTCTTCCCTTCATCAGCTTGTCGAACGCCTCCTGGATCTGCAGCTCCGTCCGGGTATCAATGCTGCTGGTCGCCTCGTCCAGGATCAGCATCGGCGGCAGGCAGAGCATCACCCGGGTAATGCACAGCAGCTGTTTCTGGCCCTGGGAAAGACTGTCGTCCGTAATCACCGTATCCAGCCGCTGCGGCATACGCCGGATAAACTCCCAGCTGTGGGCCTCCTTCGCCGCGCGGATAATTTCCTCGTCCGTTGCCTCCGGCCTGCCGAAGGCGATGTTCTCCCGGACAGTGCCGTTTTTCAGCCAGGTATCCTGCAGCACCATGCCCCAGTGACGGCGCAGGGAGGACCGGGTCACGTCCCGGATATCCGTGCCGTCAATCAGGATGCAGCCTTTGTCCGTATCATAAAAGCGCATCAGCAGGTTGATAAACGTGGTCTTTCCACAGCCGGTGGGCCCGACGATCGCGGTCTTCATTCCCGGTTCCGCATGGAAGCTGAAATGCTCAATCAGCTTTTTGCCTTTGTCATAGGAGAAGGCCACATTCCGGATATCCACCTGTCCGTTCTCTCCTGCCAGTTCCGCGTCCTTCTCCGGCGGTTCCGGTTCTGCCTCGATCAGTTCGAATACCCTTGCCGCGCAGGCCATGGCGTTCTGCAGCTCCGTGATCACGGAGGAAATATCGTTGAAGGGCTTCATATACTGATTGGCATAGGCCAGCATCACCGTCAATCCGCCGACGGTCAGTCCGCCCGCGGCATCAGGCCCCGCCAGGATCCGGAAAGCGCCGATCATCGCCACCAGGGCGTAAATCACATTGTTCACTGCCCGCGTGGATGGATTGGTCAGCGAGCTGAAGAACACGGCGCTGCGGGAATAGCTTTCCAGTTCCCCGTTGATCTTTTCAAAATCCGCCGAGGCTTTCTTCTCCCGGCCGAAAGCCTTCACCACTTTCTGGTTGCCGATCAGTTCATTGACCAGGCCCGTCTGCCGGCCGCGGGTCGCTGTCTGCTTGCTGAACATCTTATAAGACCGGGACGCAATGAATTTGGCCACCAGGAAGCTCACCGGCGTCAGCGCCAGCACAATCAGCGTGATCATCACGTTTTTCGAAAGCATGAATCCCAGCGTCACGCCAATGGTCACCATGCCGGTAAACAGCTGCGTGAAGCCCAGCAGCAGCCCGTCGGACAGCTGGTCCGTATCGGTGATGATCCGCTGTACTGTATCACCGCTGGGATGGCTGTCCAGGTAGGACAGGGGCAGTTCCTGAATCCGCCGGATGGCCCGGGAGCGGATATCCTGCACCGTCCGGAAAGCCAGCCGGTTATTGATCATGTTCATGACCCACGTTCCGGCGGCGGCGACCAGGATCATCACAAGAATCCGGACCAGAATGGATCCCAGTGCGTCAAAATCGATCTTTCCCGTATCCACAATCAGGTCAATCGCGTCCCCGAACAGGATCGGCACATACAGCTGCAGCACGACCGTCACCACCGCCAGCAGGATGCTCACCAGCAGCAGGCCCTTATACCGGTCAATCACCGCCAGCACTTTCCGGAGCGTCCGGATGCTCTGGCCCTTCGGGATTTTCGGCTGTTTTTTCATGCCGTCACCCCCGTTCCGTTCCGCTCCTCCGGGAACTGGGAATAGTAAATCTCCTGGTAGGCTTCGCAGTCCCGCATCAGTTCATCGTGCGTACCGAAGCCGGCCATCCTGCCGTCGTCCAGCACCAGGACCCGGTCAGCCGAACGCACACTGGAGGTCCGCTGAGAGATAATGAACACGGTCATGCTTCCCAGCAGGTTTGCGATGGCCCGCCGCAGCGCAAGATCCGTCGCAAAATCCAGCGCGCTGGCGGAATCGTCCAGGATCAGGATTTCCGGCTTTTTGACCAGTGCCCGGGCAATCGTCAGCCGCTGGCGCTGGCCGCCGGAAAAGTTCCTTCCGCCCTGCTCCACCGGCGCGTCCAGCTGTCCGTCCTTGCCCCGGACCACTTCCGTTCCCTGGGCCGTTTCCAGGGCTTCCCACAGTTCTTCATCTGTGGCATTCTCATTGCCCCATTTCAGGTTGTCCCGGATCGTTCCCTGAAAAAGCACCGCCTTCTGCGGCACCACCCCGATCCGGTCCGTCAGCGCGCCTGCCGGATATTGCCGCACATCCAGCCCGTTCACTTTCACACAGCCGGATGAAGCGTCATAAAACCGGGAAATCAGCTGGGCAACGGTGGTCTTGCCGCTGCCGGTACCGCCGATAATGCCGACGGTCTGCCCCTTCCGGACGGAGAAATCAATATCGGTCAGCGCCTCATCCCCGGCGCCGGCATATGCGAAGGATACATGATCAAACCGCACCGCCATCCCGGTATCCTCCGGCGTTTCCGGCATGCTGTCCGGATACTGCATGGAAGGGGCCGTTTCCAGCATCGCCTGCACGCGCCGCCCGCAGGCCAGCGCTTTGTTGATGCTGATAATCAGGGAGGCCAGCTTCACCAGCTCCACCACGATCATGGCCATATAGTTGTACAGCGCCACCACATCTCCCTGCAGGATGGCGCCGCTTTCCACCCGCAGCGCGCCGGTCCGGATCAGGATAATGGTCGCAAAATTGATCATCAGGAAGGTCGCCGGATTCATGAGTGCGGAAAGGCGCCCGACCTTTTCATTCAGTTTTGTCAGCAATGTATTCCGCCGGTCAAACTCATCAATTTCCTGCTTTTCCTTGCAGAAGGCCCGGATCACCCGCACGCCGGTCAGGTTTTCCCGGGTCATGCCCAGCAGCCGGTCCAGGGCTGCCTGTACCTTCGCAAACAGCGGAATGCTCATCAGCATAATGCCGAATACCACCAGGCTCAGCAGCGGAATCACCACCGCAAAGATGACCGCGCTGCGCACATCGATCGTAAACGCCATGATCATCGCGCCGAACACAATAAACGGGCTCCGAAGCAGCAGCCGAAGCGCCAGGTTCAGCCCGTTCTGCACCTGGTTCACGTCGCTGGTCATCCGGGTGATCATCGTATCGGTTCCGAGGCTGTCCAGCTCCCGGTAGCTCAGCTGCTGGATATGGTCAAACAGCGCCTGCCGGAGGCGGGAAGCGAATCCGACGCTGGCCTTGGCCGCCATCCACTGCGCCACAAAGGAAAACCCGATGCCCAGCAGTGCCAGGCCGATCAGCAGCAGGAAATAGCGGACAATCAGCCCCCGGTCGTTTCCGCCGATTCCCCGGTTGATGATGTCCGCCACCACGATCGGCACCAGCAGGTCCATCAGCGATTCCAGGAGCTTGAACAGCGGCGCCAGTATGCTTTCCTTCCGGTATGCTTTCAGATAGATCCACAGTTTTTTCACAAGGTTTCCTCCGGCTTCCGCCATGGATTATGCCTGATCCGGTTTTTTCAGGTTGCCTTCGGCAATCTGCTCATTTACCCACAGTTGCAGGTTGGCCACAGAAAGCGCGATTTTATCCAGCACGCCTTTGATCTCCACAAAATCCTGGTATTCATCCGGACGAACCTGGCCGTCTTCCACAATCTCCAGCAACCGTTCCTTGCTGCGGTTCATCCGGTTGAGCGCGTTCAGCGTTTCAACGGCAATCTGTCCCAGTTCCTTCGGTTCCGGCCGCAGGGCATGCACCTGGCCGATCGGGCATTCATTCACGCAGTAATGATTGCAGAGGATCGGCGCTTTATAGTATTCCGCCAGCAGCATCACATCTTCCGGCTGGATCTGGGTACGGCCGTTTTCGATCTTTTCCAGCCGTTCCGGGGAAAAGCCGGGAATCAGGTCCGCGGCTTTTTCCCGGGTCAGGCCCAGTTCCTCCCGCGTCTGCTGATATATGGATTTGTTCTCTTTAATGGACTTCCTGCCCATGGCTGCAGCCTCCTTTGAAACAGAGGGACGGTCTATTTCGTTTCATTTTCACCGTCGGATTGCTTCGTAATCATATCAGATAAAAGTATATTATCGAAGCTGTTTTCTGTAAAGAGTGAAACGCCATTTCGGAATGTTTGACTTCACGGATCGGCATCATATATAATCCCGGTGTCGTATTTATACTGCAACCCAGTCTTTTATATATCGAGGAACAGAGCATGATGGACCTGATCTGTATCGGAATGGCGCTGGTGGATTCGATTATCCGCGGGTTTGACCCGCAGCCCGTATCGGCATCCGGATACCGGGCTGTTTCCGGCTCCCTGAACGTGGGCGGCGAAGCAGTCAACGAAGCGATGGCCGCCGCGAAGCTCGGCCTGAAAACTGGCATCCTGTGCAGTCTCGGGCAGGATGCCGCCGGCGATATGGTCATCGGCGCCCTGGATCGCTGCGGCGTGGATACTGCCCGGGTGCTCCGTTCCGGAATGACGCCCGTAACCACCATGTTCGTCCGGGAGGACGGCACCCGCAAATCCATCACCAACGAAGCGCACCGGTTTAACTTTCATCCCGAGAAAACGTCGGAACTGTTTACAGACGCCAGGGCGCTGATCCTGGGCTCCCTGTTCCGTGCGCCGTTTGATGACCCGGCAATCATCCATTCCGTGCTGAAAGCCGCGGAAACAGCCGGCCAGCTTGTCTTTGCGGATACCAAACTGCCCAATTTCCGTTTCCTGTCCCTGTCCGACCTGAAGGAATCCCTTCCGCTGGTTCACTTTATCACGCCCAACGAGGATGAGGCGAAATATTTTACCGGGGAAGATGATCCGGAGAAAATGGCGGATGTATTCCTGGATTACGGGGTCCGCAACGTGATCATCAAGCTCGGTGCAAACGGCTGCCTCCTGAAAAGCACAAAAGAAACCCTGCGCCTGCCGGGATACCCGGTGAACGCGGTGGACGCGACAGGCGCAGGGGATAATTTCCTGGCCGGATTTGTTTCAGAGATCCTGAGGGGTAGCCCGCTGCACGATGCGCTGCGTTTTGCCAACGCCTGCGGTGCCATCTGTGCCACCGCCATAGGCGCCGGAACCGCCCTCAGAAGCCGCAGCCAGGTACTGGATTGGCTGGAAAAAGAATCGTTCAGCTGAACAGCGAAACCAGCACATCCACCATTTTTTCCATGGCAGGAACCGGGATCAGTTCCTTGCGGCCGTGGTAGTTGTAGCCGCCGGTGGACAGGTTGGGACAGGGCAGTCCGCGGAAGGACAGCTGCGCGCCGTCCGTTCCGCCGCGGATCGCCTTGATAATCGGCTCCACATCGTTTGCCCGGAACGCCTTCTCCGCCCGTTCCAGGATTTCCGGATACTGTTCCACGATTTCCTTCATGTTCCGGTAGGAATCCTTCAGCAGCACCGTAACGGTGCCTTCCCCGTAGCGCCGGTTCAGCACTTCACAGGCCGTGTTCATCATAGCCTTTTTTTCTTCCAGCTTTGTCAGGTCATGGTCCCGGAGAATATACCGCAGCTCCGCGGCTTCCTCGTTGCCGGACATCTCCGTCAGATGATAGAAGCCCTCATAACCTTCCGTATGCTCCGGCCGTTCCCAGGGCGGCAGCATGCCCGCAAATTCCATGGCCACCAGTGAAGCGTTGATCATCTGGTTCTTGGCACTCCCGGGATGGATATTGACGCCCTTTACCCGGACGATGCAGGAAGCCGCGTTGAAACATTCATATTCCAGCTCGCCCAGGGCGCCGCCGTCCACCGTATAGCCGAAGTCCGCGCCGAAGCCAGGCACGTCGAACAGGTCCGCTCCGCGGCCGATCTCCTCATCCGGCGTAAAGGCAACACAGATCCGCCCGTGAGCCGGCGCATCCGGCGCCAGCATCCGCTCACAGAAGGTCATGATCTCCGCAACCCCGGCTTTATCGTCTGCGCCCAGTACCGAATCACCGGAAGTCACGATCAGCTCCTGTCCCTTCAGGGCCGGCAGGAAGCCGAACCCGCTGATCTCCACGCCGTTTTCGAGGCGGATCACGCCGCCGTCATAGCAGGGAATTACCTGCGGTTTCGTGGCGCCGGGCACCGCGTCGGACGTATCCATATGCGCAATCAGCCCGATAGCCGGTGCGCCGTCCTTTCCCTTGGCCGGGATAGATCCGTACACATATCCGTGTTCATCCACCCGGGCATCCGCGATGCCCATTTCCTTCATTTCCTTAACCAACATCTCCGCCAGCACCATCTGGCCGGGGGTGGAGGGACAGCATTCATTGGCCTCGCATGAGGTCGTTTCCACCTGTACATACCGTAAAAACCGTTCTTTTACACTGCTCATATCCAACACTCCTTGTTTATTTACTCCAGCGCTTTGCTGAACTGTGTCTCATACAGTTCCTGGTACGTTCCGCCGGCATGAACCAGGTCTTTGTGCGTTCCACGCTCCACAATCTCCCCGTCCCGGACCACCAGGATTTCGTCCGCGGCCAGGATGGTCGAAAGCCGGTGGGCGATCAGGATCGAGGTCCGTTCCTCAATCAGCGGGTTAATGGCCGCCTGGATCGCCGCTTCGGAAATGGAATCCAGGGCGGACGTGGCTTCATCAAAGATCAGCAGCGCCGGATCCTTCAGCAGCGCCCTGGCAATGGAAATCCTCTGCTTTTCGCCTCCGGACAGCTTCAGGCCGCGATTGCCGACCATCGTATCCAGCCCGTCCGGCTGTTTGGAAATGAAGTCATAGATATTCGCCTTCCGGCAGGCGTCAATCATTTCCTCTTCGGTGGCATCCGGTTTGGCATACAGCAGGTTTTGCCGGATCGTACCGTTAAACAGATACGTTTCCTGGGTCACCACGCCGACCTCGTCCCGCAGGGAGTGCAGCGTCAGGTCCCGCACATCCGTTCCGTCAAACGTTACCCGGCCGCCGGTCGGATCCCACAGCCGCGGAATCAGGTTGACGATCGTACTCTTCCCGCTGCCGCTGGGGCCGACGATCGCAATGCAGTCGCCGCTGTGCAGGGTGAAGGAGATATCCTTCAGGATCATGCGTTCCCCATCGTAGGTGAAATTCACATGGTCAAATACGATCTCGCCCTTCGCGTCTTTCAGTTCCTTCGCGTCCGGACGGTCGTCGATTTCCGGCTTCATATCATAGTATTCAAAGATCCGGGTGAACATCGCCATGGAGCGAATCCAGTCCACCTGGATATTCAGCAGGCTGTTCACCGGCCCGTACATCCGCCCGAGCAGTGCCACCAGCACCGTGATATCGCCCACCGTCAGGCTGCTGTCGTGCTGCATGATCAGGATCCCGCCAACCAGGTACAGCAGCATCGGCCCGATGGTCGTCAGGGTATTCAGCAGCATAAAGAACCACCGGCCGGCCATCCGCTCGCGGATATTCAGCCGGATCATCCGCCCGTTGGCTTCCTCGTAGCGGTCGTATTCCGCCTTCTCCCGCCCGAAGAGCTTCACCAGCAGCTGGCCGCTGACGGAAAGCGTTTCATTCAGGATGCCGTTGATTTCATCGTTGCAGGCCTGGGCTTCGCCGGCCAGTTTCCAGCGCCGCTTACCGGCCATCCGCGTCGGCAGGGTAAACAGCGGCACCACCGCGATACCCACCAGGGCCAGGATCCAGTTTTTCTGGAACATGGCAACAACCGCCACCACCAGCGTAATCGTGTTGGACAGGATGCTGGTGAAAGTATTTGAAATCACGGACTCCACACCGGATATGTCGCTCGTCATCCGGGTGATGATATCGCCCTGGTTGGCAGAGGTGAAAAACCGCTGGGACATCTTCTGCAGATGCCGGTACATCTGGTTGCGCATATCGTATGAAATATGCTGGGCAATCCAGCTGTTCAGGTAACTCTCCCCGACCTTGATCAGGTTGGAAACCAGGTTCAGCCCCAGGGACAGCAGGATCAGCCTGATCAGCGCGGAAAGCCCTTCGCCGAACCATCCGCCCATATCCTTTCCGGTCAGCACGTCGATGATATTACCGGTCAGGATCGAGGGAAACAGGCTGCATACCGAGGAAACCACGATGCATCCAAGCACCAGCGCCAGCTGTTTCCAGTACGGTTTCAGATAGGAGAAAACCCGCTGAAGCAGCTCTTTGGTAATCTTCGGTGAATTCTGTTTTTCCTCTTCCGTCAGGAAGTTCGCCCGCCTTCCGGGACCGGGACCAGGACCCGCCATGTTTGCACCTCCGTTTCGGTGTATACCTGACACCTGATACCTGATAATATACCGGTGCCTTTCGGAAAGTGCAAGCAGAAAAAGTGCTCCGGCCGCGTTTTCGCAGCCGGAGCCACAGGGGAGTTATGATAATGTGTTTCAGCTGTTTCCGTTTTTCCAGCTGTTCACCGAAGTGAAATAAGAATCTGATTCGTTGGTTTCATCCGCCGCTTCTTCGGCTTCAGACGCCTTTTCCGCGTTCTTCCTCTTCAGCCGGCGATACAGCAGGAAGCCGATCACCGCGCCAAGGGCGATGCCGCCCGTGGAAGACAGGCCGGAGAATACAGCCTCCGCCGCCGTTGCCAGTCCGCCGAAGACAGAACCGAGAATCATGAACACGGCGCCGATCAGGCCGCCGATCACAGCCAGGATGATCCATCCGCCGAAGAGCAGGGCCGGCAGCAGGAACAGAACGCCCAGGCCGGTTCCAAAATGGAATCCCATCGGCCGGCGGGTATACCGCGGGCCAAATCCCCTGTCGAATCCTCTGTGTCCATGCGGGCCACGAGGACCCATCCCATTCATCATCCACCAGATCATCTTCTGAGTCCTCCTTTCGTTCTCTCCGGTCACTTCCCTGACCGTGGGTAAAGTGTAGCATGGAGAAAACGAAGAATACAGGATCAGAAGGGAAAAATACGGCGGGTTATTTCACCTTTCGCGGCGCATTCCGGGATTATTTGCCGTCCCAGCATTCATGCTTTGCGTTGCCGTCCCGGTAGGTTTCCTCGTAGGGTTCGGGCCGTTCCGTTTCCTCATCGTCCGGGATTTCATCCGCCCATTCACGGGCTTTCTGGTCAGTATTCCGCTCGCTCATGGTTCCATCCTCCTTGTATTTCATTTCCGGATGCCCAGGATCTTCCGGATATCCGAATCTGCGGCTTTGGGAAAGTGCTTCCGGATCTGCGCCGTAATCCTTTGCCATGACGCTTCCGGCTTTTCATCGCAGCTGTTCACCGCGTCCCAGCCCCATTTGGTTTCCGGAGTCATCAGTTCCGCCACATACCATCCGTATGGCTGACCTCGCTTATTGCGCTTCTGGCGGAAATCGCTCATGATCAGGAATGTTTTCATCTGGAGATCGGTCATGGCGCCTTCAAAGCCCTTTTCCAGTGCGGCACGTTTCCGGATTTCACAGCTCAGCAGGCCCAGGCCCTCCGCTTCCCCGTTCAGCTCCAGGATATCCAGGATCCTTTTGCACCGGCTTGTCATCTTGCCGTCCTCATACAGTCCTTCATAATCATATCCGTCCCGGCGGTAGTTCGCAAAGGCGGGAAACCATTCCTTTGAAACAAATCCTGCTTTCTGGTCAAAGAACTTGCCGTAGGCCACCAGCCGGTTCGGCGCCAACACCTGCCGCCAGGCCCAGGGATCCCGGGCCGGATCGTCAATCCACCAGTCCGCGGCCGGCGTGTGCTCCTCAACGGAAAACCCGGGAATCGTATTGGAAAACAGCGGCAGGAAACCGATCTCCTGAACCAGCGCCAGCAGATCTTCCGGGGAATGCAGGCAGTCTTTGTCCGTCCGCCTGCAGCCTTTCATGATCCATTCTCCCGCAATCGTCTCCATGGGTCCGCTCCTGATTTTTTACTTTCCGTCCGGGAAGCTGGTAAAGGCGCCGCGTTCCACTTCCGGCAGGCCGTACTTTCCCTTCGCGTCGGCAATGGCGCGGATCATGAAGCTCATATTCCGGGCCAGGTTCCGCATGGTCTGCAGCCCTTCCAGGTCCTTCTTCACATCCTCCGCGGTAAATCCGTGCACCTGGTTCCAGTAAGTGGAGGATGCCACCGGCATGCCGGAAATCGTGAAATATTTGTTCAGCACGTCGAATGTGGCGGTATTTCCGCCGCGCCGCGCGCTGACCACCGCCGCGCCGACCTTCATTTGCTTGGAGAAGCCGGTGGAATAGAACAGCCGGTCCATGAAGGACAGGATCGTCCCGTTGGGGCCGGCGTAGTATACCGGGCTGCCGATCACCAGTCCGTCCGCCGCTTCAAACTTCGGCGCCGTCTCGTTCACCAGGTCGTCAAAAACGCACTTTCCTTTTTTGGAGCAGGTTCCGCAAGCAATGCATCCGCGGATATCCTTGTTTCCAACCTGAATCAGTTCCGTTTCGATTCCTTCCGCCTCAAACACGGCGATCATTTCCTTCAGGGCCGTCGCTGTGCAGCCGTTTACATGGGGACTGCCGTTCAGCAGCAATACTTTCGCCATTCCTCATTCCCCCAATTTCATTCGTTCAGTTTGCCCGCCGTTTCATATCCGGATTTCGGAAAACCGTCACCGGTTCTCCTGTTACCTGATACCTGACACCTGACACCTGAAACCTGACCCCTATTTCTCCAGTTCTTCCTTACATTTCCGCAGCAGTTCAATAATCGGCAGTCCCTGCGGGCACGCGCCTTCACACTGGCCGCAGGCAATGCACTGCCCCGCTGTGCCCCGCCCGTTCGTCACAATCCCGTATTCCCGGATCGTCCGGAATTCCGGGCTGCCCTTGCGTCGGTTAATGACATTAAAGATCTCCGGAATCGGAATCTCCATGGGGCAGCCCTTCGTGCAGTAATGGCACGCCGTACACGGAATGGACTTGTCCGCGTCCAGCGCCGCCTGCGCCTGGTGGATCAGTTCCATTTCCGCCTCATCCAGGGGCCGGAAATCCTTCATGGTTTTCAGGTTGTCGTCCATCTGCGCCAGGTTACTCATGCCGCTAAGCACCGCATGGATATTCTCCAGCCCGGCGGCAAACCGGAGCGCCCAGCTGGCATAGGAAACATCCTTTCCGGCACTGTCAAAGACCGCCCGGACCGTCGGAATCGGATCCGCCAGGATACCGCCCTTGACCGGTTCCATAATCATCACCGGTTTCCCGTGGGCCTTGCAGATCTCCCAGTTCTTCCGGGACGCCACGCCGGGGTTTTCCCAGTCCGCATAGTTGATCTGCAGCTGGACAAACTCCGCGTCCGGATGCTTCTCCAGCAATTCCTCCAGCAGGTCCGGATCCGCGTGGAAGGAGAATCCCCAGTGTTTAATGAGTCCTTTGGCCTTCTGTTCCTTTACATAATCCCACAGGCCGTATTCGTCATATTTCCGGAAGGTACCCCGCTGCATCGCATGCAGCAGGTAATAATCGAAAAAACCGGCGCCCGTCCGTTCCAGGCTCGTCTGAAACTCCGCCTTGGCGCTCTTTTCGTCCGTTGCGCCGAGCACGGCATTCAGCTTGGTGGCCAGCGTATAGGCTTCCCGGGGATACCGGTCCGCCACCGCTGCTTTGAAAGCCTTTTCGCTGTCCCCGCCGTCATAAACATAGGCCGTATCAAAATAGGTGCCGCCTGCGGCAATAAAGTGGTCCGTCATCTCACAGACCTGGGGAATGTCGATACTCCCGTCCGCATTCTTCGGCAGGCGCATCAGCCCGAACGCCAGGCGGAAGGGGTTCTCCCTGAACTTTTCACTCATGTGCGAATCCTCCTGCTTTTCTTTTTTCCCTTGCTTTGTCGCCTTCAGTATATCATGCCCCGGTAAATTTTGGTATAATTTTTTAGCCTGTTTCATAAATCACATCGTCTAATCAGTGTTGAAAGGAGGGAGCGCTTTGAACCAGGATCTGCGTCAGAAATGGCTGGACGCTGCCATTGCCCAATGGGAAAAGCCCATGCTCCGGCTGTGCTTTGCTTATCTGGGCGATACCGCGCTGGCGGAAGACGCCGTGCAGGAAACATTCTTTAAAGCCTGGAAGAGCTACGACCGTTTCAGCGGCAAAGCAGCGGAAAAAACCTGGCTGACGCGCATTGCCATCAACACCTGCAAGGACCTGATGAAAAGCGCCTGGTCGCGGAATACGGACCGGTCCGTGACCCCCGAAACCCTGCCGGAAGGCTCCGTCCCCTTCGAGGCGCGGGATGACACCGTTACGCGTGCGGTCATGTCCCTCCCGCCCAAGCTGAAGGAAGTGACGCTGCTTCACTGGTACCAGGGAATGACGCTGGATGAAATGATCCGGGTGATGCGGCTCCCCCGCTCAACGATCAATTACCGCTTAAAGAAAGCAAAAGCGATGCTGAAAGAGGAACTGGAGGACTGGTACGATGACGACGAATAAGGAAACCATCCGGACCGCGATGGACCGGCGCCTTTCCTTCCTGGACGAACGGCCTTCCTGCCGCGCTGCCGTGCAGTACCGCATCGCTCAGGAGGAGGAACCCGTGATGAAGAAAAAAGTATCTTTTGCGTTTGTCTGCGCCCTTGCGCTGGTATTGGTCACAACCGCCGTCCTGGCGGCAACAGGCGTCCTGCAGGAGTGGTTCATGCCCATGTCAAAGCAGGCTTCCGCCGCCCGCACCGCCGATCAGGCGCTGGCGGAAAAATACGGGATTACCGCTGAAATGCAGACCTTCTTCAGCCGGGAGGAAAAGGAGCTTGCCGATGGCACCGTGCAGGTGACCTATTCCGGCGCCGGTAGCCTGAATGACGTCCTCGGCACCTATACCGCCACCCTGAAGGACGAAGAAATCCAGGTGACCTGGAACCACGACGGTGAAAACACTTCCGGCGGATACGAAGCCGAAGCCTGGGGCCTGGACCAGCTGAAGCAGATGATGGCGGACAGCGAAGACGAAAAGAGTAAGGTTGCCTATTTGGCCAAAGCTGAAGCCATTGCCGAACAGCATGGCGTCTCCGGGGACGATTTGCCCTCTGATGTATCCGATGAAGACACAGAGGCATATTTCGAAAAGCTGGAAGCGGACAAAACGGCCGCTATGGAAGCCCGCAAAATCTCCGAGGATGAAATGATCCGAATTGGCCGGGAATTCATCATCAACAATTACGCCCTGAATGACGAGCAGGCCGCCCGTCTGGAGCTGTATACGAACTCATTCGATGCTGCTCCCAACATCTGGTACTGGATGATCAACGAAAAACCGTGCTTTGAGGTGGAATACCTGCTGTATGGAAAACAGTTTGCGGACGGCACTTCCGAACCCAGGGTGGAAAAAGACGGCTACTACAAAGTTTATGTCAATGTGGAAACCGGCGAAGTGGAAAACTACGAATACAATTCCAGCCTCGGCGGAATCGGCTGATCCGAAACGCCGGAATGCGGACCGGGCGGGAGAGCATCTCCCGCCCGGGTGTTTTTTTCTTATGTATCGATTCCCTGCCGGATATCGACCTGCATTTCCGGCCAGGCATCGCTTACCTGCCGGGTAAACCGCCTGAGCTCTTCATCGCAGATACGCCGGTTCCTGGTGGAATTCTGCGTAACATAAAAGGAGATGAGCCGGTTTTCCCGGTCGATGATAAAGGAATAGACCCGTTTGATGCTGCCATACCCTCTCGCCATATCAATGATGGAATCCCATACCTGCACCGCGTCCGGGTCGGAGATGTTCGTTCCGGTAATGCCCACGGACGTCAGCACGACGCCGAGTTCCTCCGCCTCCCGGATGATCTGCCGGGTCAGCCTGCTGATCTCCGCCGCCGTCAGCTTTTCATCCACTTCGATGTCCACGGAACCGACGTAATTGCCCTCGCCGTAGTTGTGCAGCAGAATATTGGAAATATTGAGCACCTGTTCCTTCTGCGTCACCCGGCTGATAAGCTCTTTCCTAAGGGCGGGATCGGGACGCGTCCCAAGCACTTTATCCCCGCATTCGCGGATCATCTCAATGCCCGTCCGGATAATCAGCAGCGCGATTCCGATGCTGACATAATGCTCAATGTCCACGCCGGTAACCCGGTACAGGGCCATGGCAGCCAGGATACCGGCTGAAATCAGTGCGTCGCCCATACTGTCCGCCGCCGACATAATCAGGGCAGAGGAATTCAGGCGTTTACCCTGCCTGCGCATGAAAAACCCGTAGATCAGTTTGCTGACAAGGGAAATGATCATGATGGCCAGGGCCAGTCCGTTGTAATCCGGCGGATCATGGGGATCGATAATGGACTCGATGGAACTGTAGATTGACCGGATACCGATCAGCAGGATAATCATGGCGATAAGCATGGAGCTCAGGTATTCCACCCGGCCGTATCCGAACGGATGCTTCGGATCCCCGCGCTTTTTCACGATAATGGAAGACAGGATGGAAATAACAGAAGCGGTCATATCGGACAGGGAATTTACGCCGTCCATGATAATCGCATGGGCGTGCACCATCGTGCCCGCGAGAATTTTGAAAACCGCCAGGAAAAGGTTCATCCCCACGCCGATCAAGCTGCAGCGAATGATGTTCCGGTTACGGACTGTGACCTTTTGATTCATACTCAGACTCCTGTCATAACGGTCTGTTCGTTCTGCTGCCGGGTTCCGTGGCAGTATTCGTAATACCAGCATTCATAGGGATGGGTGCACTGCTCGCCGGGTTCGATCCGGATTTCTTCTTTTCCCTTCTGCATCCGGTTCAGGTCCCAGATATTGTCGTTAATCCAGCGGTAGCAGTCCTTTGCTTCTTTCGTAATCTCCACCGGCACAAACGGATTCTCCTCATCCGGCCCATGGATTACGATATACACATGGCCGATCTTCACCCCGCAGCGGGTGATAATATAATACTGAAAGCCGGCGTCCCGGATGAACTGCTCATGCACCTCCGGCGCGTTCTTGACCTCATAGAAATCGTAACCGGACGCCGTTTTCCGCAGGATATCCACCGCGCAGTAATTGTTGTAATTGCTGAATGCCGCCTCGCAGATTACCGGTGTGCCCAGGGCCAGATGCTCCGCCGTCCGGGCCAGCATCGCCTTCTTGTCCGGAATCTTTGTGCCGGGGCGGTAAACCGTCATTTCCTCAAAGGGCCCGAACATGCCCATAGCCCGGTCGCCGAAGTCGTTTCCGGCATCCAGCCGCGCCTGCACCTCCGGCGGGATCACCCGGAGGCCTGGCTTATGCTTGTCCAGCCACAGCATTTTCCGGCACTGCATCCCCCGCATAAAATCCGTTTTGGTAATGGCCATTTCATGCTCCCGCTTGAGTGTAACTTTTTTTGAGTGAAACTATTTTTACAGTAGATCACCCTATACCCCGGGGGAATGAGGACCAACTTTTTTGAGGTCCAACCATCTCATTGTTCCCCGGTAAAAGACGAAAGCCGGAAACTTCTCCGGCATCTTTTCTTCCATGCATACTATATCATACCGGAGCTGAGGACACAACAGGACAGAGCGCAACATTTTGCCCAATCCTGCTGAAAAATCATGTAGAAAAGAAGGGAAAACTGCTGTAAAATACCTGTGTAACAGGAAATTCATCATAAACGGGGAGCACGAATTATGTCAGATCAGTTTTCCAGAGCACGGCTGCTGCTCGGTGCGGACGCCATGGCGCGCCTGGCTGCCTGCCGGGTGGCGGTATTCGGCATCGGCGGCGTCGGCGGATATGTGGTCGAAGCGCTTGCCCGTTCCGGAATCGGCGCGCTGGACCTGATTGACAGCGACCGCATCAGCCTGTCCAACCTGAACCGCCAGCTGTTTGCGACCCACAGCACTGTCGGCCGGTACAAGGTGGACGTAGCCGAAGAAAGAATCCGCGATATCAACCCGGACTGCACCGTCCGGACATACAAGGTCTTCTTCCTGCCGGAAACCCGGGATCAGTTCGATTTCAGCGCCTACGATTATGTGGTGGACGCCATCGATACCGTGGCCGGCAAGCTGGCGCTGATTCAGCAGGCGCAGCAAGCCGGAACGCCGGTCATCAGCGCCATGGGCGCCGGCAACAAGCTGGATCCGGCCGCCTTCCGGGTGGCGGATATCTACGATACCTCCGTCTGTCCCCTGGCCCGGATTATGCGCAGCGAATGCCGGAAGCGGGGGATCGACCACCTGAAGGTCGTCTATTCCACTGAACCTCCCCTTGCTCCCGAAACAGATCCCGCCGCCGTGGATGAACTGAACCCGGGACGGAGAGCCCTCCCCGGTTCGGTTGCCTTTGTCCCTTCCGCCGCCGGCCTGGTCATCGCCGGCGAAGTGGTCCGCGACCTGACGAAAGGATCGGAATCATGACAAAAGAGCCTTCCGCAAAATGGCAGAAGCCCGTCCGGATCATTCTCCTGCTGGCCGCTGCCGCGATGATCGCGGCCGGCGTCCTGAACGGCAGCATGCGGGACGGCCGTCCACGCGCCGGCTGCCCCAGCTGTATGCCGCCCTGCTGTATAACGCAAACCCGAAGGGCTTTATCCGGGGAGAGCTGTATACCGGGCAGACCAAGAACCTCTGCGTCCCGGGGCTGAACTGCTATTCCTGTCCCGGAGCAGTCGTGGCATGCCCCCTCGGCGCGCTGCAGAATGCGTTGGGCGTTTCCAATCATAAGGCCGGCTGGTATATCTTCGGCATCCTGCTGCTCTACGGCGTCACCCTGGGACGCACCGTCTGTGGCTGGCTGTGTCCCTTCGGCCTGGTCCAGGACCTGCTGCACACAATCGGCGGCGGAGCGTCCCATCCGAGAACCGTGGTCCTGAACCGCCGGGGCGAAGTGACCTATAACGAGCCCGGCAGTATTTCCGCCGACAAACTGGCTGGACTGTTTACCGATGCAGATTTATCATCAGGAGGGAAAGAAAATGATTAAGACAGCGTTTTATGATGCAAAGGAATATGACAAGCCATCCTTTGAGCATTACGGAAACCCGCATGATATGCAGTTCCGCTTTCTGGAAACAAAGCTGAATGAAGACACGGTGGATCTGGCCAAAGGCTGCGATGCCGTATGCGTTTTTGTGAACGATACGGTCAACGCCGCGGTCATTGACCGGCTGTATCAGCACGGGGTAAAGATCATTGCCCTCCGGTCCGCCGGATACAACAATGTGGACGTCCATGCCGCTTTCGGAAAAATCCATGTGGTGCACGTCCCGGCTTACTCACCCTATGCCGTTGCGGAGCACGCAATCGCCCTGCTGCTCACCTCGGTCCGGCGGATCCACAAGGCCTATAACCGCACCCGCGAGTTCAATTTCTCCCTGAATGGCCTCACCGGGTTTGATTTCCACGGCAAAACCGTCGGCGTCATCGGCACGGGCAAAATCGGCCGGATTTTCATTGATATCTGCCGGGGATTCGGCATGAACGTCATTGCGTATGACCTTTATCCGGCAAAGGACAGCGATATCGAATATGTTTCCCTGGATGAACTGTTCGGAAGGAGCGACATCGTCTCCCTCCACTGCCCGCTCACAGCCGAAACCCGGCATCTGATCGACGCGTCCGCCATCGAAAAGATGAAGAAAGGCGTCGTCATCGTCAACACCTCCCGTGGCGGACTGATTGACGCGGAAGCGCTGCTGGAGGGTATTAAAGCGCGGAAAGTCGGCGCCGCCTGCCTGGATGTTTACGAGGAGGAAGCGGATATCTTCTTTGAAGACCGGTCCGGCCATATCCTCAACGACGACCTGCTGTCCCGCCTGATCTCCATGCCCAACGTCATTGTTACATCCCACCAGGCATTCCTGACGGAAGAAGCGCTGAACAACATTGCCGAAACAACAGTCAGCAATATCCTGTCTTATTTCAGTAACAGCGGGATTTGTGACAACGAACTGTGCTACCGCTGCGGCCATATTGAACAATGCAAAAAAGAGCGGAAGCAGAGATGCTTCTGATCACTGACAACCTGAAAAGGAGGAACCCCAAATGACTGATTTTCGCGAAATGACCTATGAACGCCCGGATATTGAAGCCTTCACCGCCTGCTACCGCAACGCGGCCGCGCAGCTGCGCTCCGCGTCCGCTTACCCGGAAGCCCGGAAAGCCTTCTTCGACCTGCAGGATGCCATGATCCGGGTGGAAACCATGTTCTCCCTGGCTTATGTGCGGAACACCATCGATACCAATGACGCATATTATGAAGCGGAAGTGCTCTGGCTCCAGGAACAGGAAGCCTCCCTGATCCCCCTGAAAAAGGAATACCTGCAGGCATTCGCCGCCTCGCCCTTCCGGAAGGATTTTGAAGCGGAATTCGGCCCCCAGCTGCTGCGGAAGGCGGACGCTGAACTGAAAACCAGCGATGAAAAGCTCATTCCGGATAAGATCCGCGAGGGTGAGCTTCGCATGGCCTATTCCAAGAGCAGCGCCGCAGCCATGACAGAATTCCGCGGCGAACAGGTCAATTTCTATGGCCTGCTGAAGCACATGCAGAGCACGGACCGCGCGGAGCGGAAGGAAGCCTTTGAAGCCTGGGCCGCGCTCTATGAAAAAATCAGCCCGGAACTGGACAGCCAGTATGACGAACTGGTGCACCTGCGGAACGGCATGGCGAAAAAGCTGGACTTTGGCAACTATACCGGTCTGGCGTACCTGGAGCGGGGCCGCTTCGACTATACGGATAAAGATGTGGCATGCTTCCGGAAGCAGATCCGGGAAGTGATCACCCCGGCCGTCGCGGAAATCCGCGAACGCCAGCGCAGACGCCTCGGCGTGGATAAGCTCCGCTATTATGATGAGTCCCTGATCTTCCCGGATGGCAATGCCTGCCCCATCGGCAGTATGGAAGAACTGGTAAAGAAAGCGCAGACCATGTACCGGGAAATGAGCCCCGAAACCGGCGAATTTTTCGATTTCATGGCCCAGTATCACCTGTTTGACCTGGAAACCCGCCCCGGCAAGCGCATGGGCGGATACATGACCGCCTTCCCGGAATACAAGGCGCCGTTTATCTTCAGCAATTTCAACGGGACCAGCGCGGACGTGGACGTGCTGACCCACGAGGCGGGACATGCCTTCCAGGGTTACCTGGCCATGCGCTCCATCCCCGTGGCGGATCTGTGCGGCTCCACCTCAGAAATCAACGAAATCCACTCCATGTCCATGGAGCATTTCGCCTATCCCTGGATGGAAAGCTTTTTCGGGGAGAAATGGGAACAGTATATTACCGCCCACCTGATCGATGCCCTGGCCGTCATTCCCTATATGGCCGTGGTGGACGAATACCAGCACCGCGTCTATGAAGCGCCGGATATGACCGCCATGGAATGCCGGGCGGTATGGCGGGAGATTGAAAAGGCATATATGCCCTGGCGTGATTATGACGGGAACGCGTTTCTGGAAGGCGGCGGCTTCTGGATGCAGAAACAGCACATCTTCCTCTACCCCTTCTACTATATCGACTACGCCCTGGCCCAGCTCTGCGCCTTCCAGTTCTACGACCGGATGAAGGAGGACCGTCCCCAGGCCTGGCAGGACTACCTCCGCCTGTGCCGCGCCGGCGGAACAAAGGGCTACTTCGAACTCCTGGAGGAAGGCAGCCTGCTGAACCCCTTCAAAGAGGGCACCGTGGAAAAGAGCACCGGCCACATCATCGAAGAACTGCTGAAAAGATATCAATAAAGATGACGGGGGATCGCCGAAAAGCGATCCCCCATTCCTTCGCCACTAATCACTAACCACTGACTTCTCAAACCACCGGACTGCCCGCTCCGTCCACCCGGCCATGCACATGCCGGTGCCGTCGGCAAATCCGTGGCCGCCTTCCGGGCCGATTTCCAGGTAGCATGGAATCCCCAGTTTTTCCAGCGACGCAGCCAGCAGCTTCGAGTTCTCCGGATTCACCAGATCATCGCCCGCGGCCAGGAAAATCGCGCAGGGCGGGAATCCTTCCGCATGGTCCGGGATTTCATACGCGGAACGCCGGGCTGTTTCAATATCGCATCCGTACAGCCAAATGGCGGCTTCCGGATCATCGCCCGCGTAGGTGATTTCCGGCCGGAGGGTCACTACCGGGTAAACCGGGAACGTCGCCTGCGGCTTTGGCAGGTGAAACGCCGGATAGCCTTTCTCCGTATTCCAGAGACATACCAGGTATCCGCCCGCGGAAAAACCGCAGGTAATATACCGGTCCGCGCAGACATGGAATTTTTCCGCGTTGTCCGCAATCAGGCGGATGGCCCGTGCGAAATCGCCCATGTTCCGTTCCATCTGCCTGTCCGAACTGTCCACCTGGTAGGTCAGGATGAACACATGATAGCCCAGCCGGTTGAACTGGTTCGCCACCGGCCAGCCCTCCGTCAGGTTCCATACGTTCACAAATCCGCCGCCCGGCACCAGCAGGATATACGGCTTGTTATCCGCACCGGCCGCTTCTGAAGGGAACCACACCAGATTGGCGCCTTCCTGCTCCGGATCCGCCGCGCATTCCTCCGCGCTGTACAGCGGATAATACCATTCCCCGGTTTCCGCCGCGGCAAACAGCCGGTCGAACCCCTCCCGGAGTTCCCCGCCGAAATGTTCCTCCCGCAGCTGAGACAGGGTTTTATTCCACATTTCTTCTTTGGACAGATCCCACTTACGGATCGCGTCCGGCGCAATCCGGCTGATTTTCGGATCCGACAAAATTTCTCCCAGTGTCCTTTCTATCATACAAACCTCCCATAAATCAGATCAGCAGTCCCAACCGGGACATGGTAAAAATAAACAGGAAAATCGTTCCAAGGGATGCCACTGTGCTCACAAACACCAGTTGGCCCGCCAGCGGCCCGTCCCCGCCCATGTTCTGGGCCATCGGATAGGAAGACGTCGCCACAGGCGTTCCGAAAATGATCAGAACCAGGAACAGTTCCACTCCGCGCAGCCCAATCGCCCAGGCCAGCGGCACCATCACCAGCGGCAACAGCACCAGACGGATCACCAGCACTGCCGTTACCGTACGGGCATTCCGCCTGAGCTCGTCAAACCGCAGGTTTGCGCCCAACACTACCAGCGCCAGCGTGGAAGCCAGAGAGGCCAGGGAGGAAACCGGGCTTTCAATGAACTTCGGCAGGCGGATCTGCAGCAGGTAGAACAGCAAACCCAGCACGCATCCCTGCAGCAGCGGATTCTTCGCGATCCCCAGCAGCAGTTTGCCCGGCCGGATCTTTCCGCCGTCCCGGAACAGTTCCAGTACGATCACCCCGGCGATATTGAAAATGGAAACCATCAGCAGAATCATGATCCCGCAGACGGATGACTTTTCCGTTCCGAAAACGGATGTGGTCAGCGGAATGCCATAGATAATGAAATTGCTGCGGAAAATGCCCTGGATAATCACGCCGCGCCGAGGATTTTCCTTCACGATCTTCGGTACAATGATCACCAGCAGGATCACCAGCAGAATCACGGACAGCGCCCCGGTCAGCATCAGCTTCAGGGAGGGCATGTTTTCCGGTTTCGCGCCGTATACGTTATTGAACATCAGGAACGGAAAGAAAATCCTGAAATTCAGCGTGTTCAGCCGATTCATGAATTCCCGGTCCGAAAGTCCCGTCCGCACAATCAGGAATCCGATCCCCAGCAGGATCAGGAACGGCGCCACCGCGTTGAATGCGACGCTGAAACTCTCTGCCATCTGTGTTTCACTTCCCTTCTTCCGGATAGCACTGAAGCATGTTGGTCATGCTGCGGGTAATATGCAGCTCCATGGCCCGTCTGGCTTCCTCCGCCATGCCGTCGCGGATAAACTGGAGAATCGAGATGTGTTCAAAGGTGGAGTTGCGGTAATGCTCCAGCACTTCCTCCGCCGAACCGGCCACGCTCGGCCCATTCCACATATCCAGCAGGCATTTTTCCAGCCGGCGGTTGTCCGCGGCTTTCCAGATCGCCGTATGGATATCCTGGTTCAGCGCTTCATAGGTTTCCTTGCTCACCTGGGTAATATGGTCCCGGAGATCATACAGCCGGTTCAGCAGCTGTTCCGTTTCCATCCCGTTTCCCGCAGCCCTGGCAACCGCTTCAGATTCCAGCAGGCGCCGCATCTCAAAAGTATCCCGGATGAATTTGCGGTCAATCGTATTCACCACAGCGCCGCGATTCATCCGCAGCGTGATCAGCCCTTCCGCCTCCAGCTCCTGGAATGCTTCCCGTACCGGCGTACGGCTGATTCCCAGCTGGGCCGCCACGTCCGTCAGGCTCAGTTCGTCTCCGCTTTTATACTCACCTGCGTAGATTGCTTTCCTTAGTACGGATGCTATCCGTATTCTGGCAGGCATCATGGATAACTGTTCCATCGTCATCCTCCAAATCGTATACGATATTCTATTTGGATTATAGCGCGCCATGAACCAAAACGCAAGCGGAAAGATGACAATTATCCAATTATATTAATATTTCAGGAAAAATGCTTGACATTCGCATTCCGGGATGATATGCTTTCCATGTCATAAATCGTATACAATATACGATATACGATTTTAAACCAACACGTCATCACGAAGGAGGAAGGAAAGTGCACGCCATTGAGAAAATCCTGGCCCGGAACAGCGGACGGGAAAACGTCCGTACAGGCGAGATCGTTACCGCCAAAGTTGATTTTGCCGAAATTAACGATCTGTATCTTCAAACCATATATTCCTTTTATGAAATGGGCGGCAAAAAAGTATGGGACCGGGAGCGCTGCGCTTTCGTCTTTGATCACTACGCCCCGTGTCCGGATGTCAAAAGCGCGTCCAACCACCGGGAGATGCGGGAATTCGCGAAAAAGAACGACCTCCGCTTCCATTTCGATACCAACTGCGGCGTATGCCATCAGGTGATGCCGGAAGCCGGCGTCATCTATCCCGGAATGATCGTAGTGGCCACGGATTCCCACACCACCACCCACGGCGCTTTCGGTGCCATGGGAACCGGCTGCGGCGCCACGGATATGGCCACCATCCTGATGACGGGCGAGTTGTGGTTCCGGGTGCCGGAAATCATTGAAGTCCGGCTGGAAGGCAAAGCGCCGAAGGGTGTCTATCCCAAAGACGTGATTCTCGCCGTGCTCGGAAAAATCCGGGCGGACGGAGCCGTCTACAAAGCGATTGACTTTACCGGCAGCTATGTGGAAAGCCTGAACGTAGCCGGCCGGATGGTCATCTGCAACATGGCAGTGGAGATGGGCGCCAAAACCGCCTATATGCAGCCGAACCAGGATGTGCTGGATTATGTCTCCGCCCGGGCTGTCCGTCCTTATGAGGTTCAGTTTACCGATCCGGGATATCAGTATGCAGAAACCCACGTCTTTGACGTCTCCGCGCTGGAGCCGGAGCTTGCCTGCCCCCACAGCGTGGAAAACGTCCATCCCCTGCGGGAAGTGGTTGCTGAAAACGAAATCCGGCTGGACCAGGGGTATATCGGCTCCTGTACCGGCGGACGGGAAGAGGACATTGCCGCTGCCGCCGGCATCCTGAAAGGAAAACACATCGCGCCGTATACCCGTCTGATTGTCGTTCCCGCTTCCAATGAAGTGCTGAGCGAATGTATCAGGAAAGGATATATCCAGGATCTGATGGCTGCCGGCGCAACGATTACCGCGCCCGGTTGTGCCGCGTGCCTGGGGGTGCACGAAGGAATCCTCGCCCCCGGTGAAGTCTGCATCACCAGCACCAACCGGAACTTCCCCGGCCGTATGGGCTCCAAGGAAGCCAGCCTTTACCTGGCCTCACCCGCCACCGTGGCCGCAAGCCTGCTGAACGGAAAGATTACCGACCCCAGGCCGTACCTGGAATAAGAAGGAGGGCAATGCAATGGAAAAGAAACTGACCGGAAAAATCGTCGTTGTCGGCGATAACATTGATACGGACCAGATTTATCCCGGCTGCTATCTGGCGCTGACAGACCCGAAAGAAATCGGCAGCCACTGCCTGGAAGGTGTTGATCAGGAAATTTCATCCTCTTTCCCGCAGGGCGGCATCGTCGTGGCCGGCCGGAATTTCGGCTGCGGCTCCAGCCGGGAGCACGCCCCGATCGCCCTGCTCGCCATGGGCGCCAAGGCAGTGCTGGCTGATTCCTTCGCCCGGATCTTCTTCCGCAACGCGGTCAATCTCGGCCTGCTGCCGGTCATCTGCAAAGGGATCAGCCAACATGTCGCTTCAGGACAGACCCTTACCCTGGACCTGGAAGCCGGAACCGTCACCGTGGCGGAAACCGGCGAATCCTATCCCTGCGAACAGCTGGGAGACCAGGCCATGCGCATTCTGGAAGCCGGCGGAATCAAGCCGCTGATGCGCGCCAGGTTCGGAATAGAATAACAGGAAAACAACCGTCGGTAATCCATCCGGCGGTTGTTTTCTTATTTCCTTCTGTTTCTTCTGTTTGGTTTTTTATCCGCTGTAATTTCAGGTGCTTGCAGGCTTTTATTGACTTCGCTCTCCGGTGTCACAATCAGGTATTTCCGCACTGATTCAAGCTTCTTTTTACTGATTCCGTACTCCCGGCAGATCTGTTGATGCTGTTTTGCATCCATCACACGCGAACGCAGCACATAGGTCAGATGCGCATCTTCATGTTTTGCCGGCAGCAGGGACGCAGCCAGTTCCTCTGTCATGTGATCCCGGCCAAAGTTGCCTTTGCACGCACGGATATCAGCCGTCTCCCTGCGGATCCGCCTGTATTCTGATACGGCAATCGCCACCGCAAAGCCGGCAAACAGAATGCACAGTGCCCAGCGGACAATTTCAGCCGTTCCCAGAAAATGAATGACAACCGCCAGCACAGCAAGCAGCAGGGGATATTTCATGGCTTTGATCATCTGCGTCCTGGGTTCAGCCCTTTGCGCTGTCCATGCGTCAATACAGGCCGGACACAATTCCACGCTCATAACCTCGCCCATTGCCTGGTACTTTTTGATTTTTCCGCCGCTGCGTACCGTCATAGTACGGAACGTGACGATCGGAAAGGATGTCGCCCCTTCTCCGCCGCATTTTCTGCAGGTACAATTCTCCGGCATATGGTTGCCTCCATATCGAAATCACTGAATTAACAAAAAGGGTGCCAGCCGGAAACCCGGCTGACACCCGGGGAGTGTTTAAAACGTCATACAGGAATGATGGAAAGCAGCACAGAGGAAATCAGCAGGATGATCGCACCGCCGATCCGGCTGGAAATCTGTGCGAAGGGCATCAGCTCCATGCGGTCCGCAGCGGACAGGCACGCTACGTCGCCAGTTCCGCCCATGTTGGCCATACACAAGCCGGCTGTGATGGCCGATTCTACAGGATAGAAGCCAACCAGCTTTCCGACGAGGCCAGAACCAATGACCGCGCCGACAACCGTCACCAGGCACAGCACCACATAGGTAACCGAGAACTGGGAAATCACATCCTGCAGCGGTACATAGCAGGCGCCGATACCGATCAGCAGCATGGGTGTCAGGTTCTTGGAAACAAACTGGAACCATTGGTAGCACCCAATCTCGCAATCCTCATCCAGCCAGCCGAACACTTTACACAGTGCAACCGAGATGATCATCCAAGCATAGGAATGAATCTTGGGCAGGAACTGGCCGTCCGGCAGGATCATATTGAAGAACTTGTTGATGATAATACCCAGGCAGAAGAACGCGCCGCTCACAAACAGGCCGATGCCCATCCGCCGCAGGTCGGTCTTGTCCCGTTTCGCTGCTTCTTCTTCGCTGAGGTCATACTCATGCGGATCGTTGGATTTGTTCACCAGCAGAGCACCCTGGCCGTTCCATTTCTTGCCCTTGACAATCTTGGGCAGCAGGCCGGCCATAACGATCGCAAACAGATTACCGATTGCCACTGCAGGTACCATTCTGGCCAACGCTTCGGTGGCAGTAAGGGTAGATCCCGAATCAAAAATCTTGGAGAGCGGAACAGCGCCAGCGCCCATGCCGCCGCCCATAATCGGCAGGCCGATGAAAACCAGGGCTTCTTTCGCACCATATCCGATGATCATGCCAAACAGGGCAACCAATGCGAAGGCACAGGCTACGCCGGCCAGAATTGCCGGCAGATAACGTGCGGATGCTTTCATCAGCAGCTTTTTGTTCATTCCCAGAATGGAGCCGCAGATCAGTGCCGCGATATACCAGTCCAGGAATCCGCCTGTGGAGGCGAAGAACGTATACATGCTGCCGCTGATTTTTGTCGCTGCGCCTTCCTGGGGCGTTGCCAATACCAGCGATGTGGGGAACAGTTTGAAGTACACCATCGCGCTGGCAGCAAAGATACACACAATCGCGCCACCGCCCAGATAGCTTTTGATGATCGGAGTGCGGTTGCCGATTTCATTGAAAACGGCACCCATCAGAATCATCAGCGAGAAGCAGCCAAGCATCGCGCCGGGCAGATTGGTTTTCACGCCGACATCATCGCCAGTAATGTTGATCGGCACATACAGGGTGACCAGCACAATCAGGGCAAATGCCGTGAAATAGCGCCAGTCCATACCGAATAGCTGGAATTGTTTTTTCTTGGGTTGTTTCTCCATACGCTCCATCCTCTCTTCAGATCATTATTATCTCTTATCCAGCCTGCGCCGGCCGGTCACATTCAGAATTCCCGGTTGCCGGGATTGCCGGCAATACCCAGCTGCTCGGCCATCTGGGCTACCTGTTCTGCCACTACCACTGCCACCCGTTTGTCAAAAGCACTCGGAATGATATATTCCTCGTTCAGTTCTTCATCCGCGCACAGGGAAGCAATGGCTCGGGAAGCAGCCAGCTTCATCTCGTCCACAATCTGGCGGGCTTCAACCATCAGCGCGCCGCGGAACAGTCCCGGGAATACCAGCACATTATTGATCTGGTTCGGATAATCGCTGCGGCCTGTCGCGATGACCCTGGCGCCGCCTGCCTTGGCTTCCTCCGGCATAATTTCCGGCGTGGGATTGGCCATGGCAAATACGATCGCATCCTTATTCATGGTAGCGACCATTTCGGAGGTTACAACCTTAGGCGCAGAAACGCCGATGAATACATCCTTGCCTTTGATGATCTCGGTCAGCGGCCCGCGCTGATGATCGCGGTTGGTGATCTCCGCCATTTTTGCCTGAGCCGGATTCATCCAGTCTTCCCCTTCGCATACGGCACCGGCACGGTCCACCAGTACGATATCCTTTGGTCCCATTTGCAGGAGCAGTTTGCAGATGGAAATGCCGGCGGATCCCGCACCGTTAATCACGATACGGGTATCCTTCCATTCCTTCTTTACGACTTTCAGGGCATTGATCAGTCCGGCACCGACCACGATGGCTGTACCATGCTGATCATCGTGGAACACCGGAATGTTCATTTCTTCCTTCAGGCGCCGTTCAATCTCGAAGCAGCGAGGCGCAGAGATATCTTCAAGATTGATACCGCCAAAGGTGGGTTCCAGATACTTAACCGTTTTAATAATCTCTTCTGTATCCTTCGTTCTGATACAGATCGGGAATGCGTCCACGCCGCCGAACTCTTTGAAAAGAACAGCTTTACCTTCCATAACAGGCATGGCCGCTTCCGGACCGATATCCCCGAGGCCCAGCACCGCAGTGCCGTCGCTCACCACCGCTACCGTATGGCTTTTGATGGTATATTTGTATACATCATGCGTATCAGCATGGATCTTGCGGCACGGTTCTGCCACGCCCGGTGTATAGGCAGTGGAGAGTTCATCCCGCGTGGTAACAGGTGCTTTGGAGACAACCTCCAGTTTGCCGCGATTCCGCTCGCACAATTCCAGACTCGCCTGATTGAAATCCATGACATTTCCTCCTCGCAACAATCCAATATGTTTAGTTTTCCAACAGGTCCCAGAAACAGATCGTCCCGACTGAAAACCGGAACATTTCTATGTTTATTGTATTATAACCTAAAGAAACGGGAATATGCAATATTTACTTTTCAACATTTTATTCTTGTAATATTCGAAAGAGTTGACAGTCTCGGCATATTGCTTGAGTTTTTATAGTTAGAAACTCAGACTTCCCACATAGGAAATAGCCATTGAACCTTGAAAATTCTATAAGAACCAAGGCACAAAATATCATCAAGCTGATTTCAGTTTCAGCGCATGCTGATAGCTGATTGGCAGCCGCCCGATGAAACTGGCCACAAACTCATCCAGTTGAGCATCGGATAATCCAAATCGTTCCTGAATCATCTGCAGCATTATGTCAATGATGAGCTGAAGGGCATGACCGAAGGTAATATCCGCCAGTTCATCGATCATGAGGAGAAACAATTCGCTGATTGTTCTGTCATCACAGTTGTTCCGTTGTTGTAGAGATAGCAGCATATAACGGATGAAAACCAGAGAAACATGAGCCGTCAGCGCGTCATAAGACAGGCTATGACATCATTCTCGCTGCCACACCACAAAAACCGCGTCTGTTCTTAACCTGTTCATAACAAAAAAAAAGAGCCCCGGAACTCACAGGGCAGTTTGGACTGGCGGAGAAACCGGGACGCGACTGATCAGGATTTTAAGATTCCCAGAAAATCCTTTGCATCAAAGATCTTATTCCCGTACTTCTGGCGCATTGCATTTTTATAATCCAGAAGGCCCTTCTTCGACTGGGCGGTTCCGCTCTTCGCTTGTTCCAGATACTTGTTGTACAGATCCAGTTCTTCCGCATTGAGCATTTCGATCTTGAAACCGCCGCTGATTTCTTCCATTTCGTTCAGGTTCAGTTCTTTTATGTTGTTTTCCATTGCTCTGATCCTCCTTTATGATGTCAATAGTTGATACGCAGCAAATCACACCGATGGCAATAAAAGTATTCCAGCCGGTCTTTACGGGCATATCTTACCCGAAAACCGATCCGCAGTCAACAACGGCTCTAAAAGCGGAAAACCAACGTTGCCGTAAGCAGAATGTGTTTGGTTCAATCGCGTCTTTGGCTCCGTTTGTTTTGAGTTTATGATAATGGCGCCGGGGATGTGTTTCCCGGCGCCAGCTGTTTTATGCAATGCCTGCTGTATTGATTATGTGTGAATCAGGTTACCATCATGACAGATGGATTACCCGGGAATATATAATGACCCGGAATTATTCAAAATGGAAAACATCGCCGAATCCGGTCACGTCGAAGACGCCTCTGACCAGGGTGTTGGCGTTTCGGATCGTAACCCCGCCCTTGTCGGTCATGGCTTTATACGCTTTGAGCATAACACGGAGACCCGCGGAAGAAACATAATCCAGCTTTTCAAAATCAATTATGATTTCAGAAACGGACGCATAGTATTTACCCAGAAACTCCTCCAGTTCCGGAGCCGACAGAGTATCCAGCCGGCCTTCCAGTGTTACAGTCAGGGTATCGTCTTGTCTGTTCGCGTTAATTGTCATGGTTAACTGCCCTCCTCTTCAACATTCCATCAAAACTGTTTTGTGGCAATCAGATCCACCTTGCCGCCCTTGATGCCGATCCTGACTTCATCTGTCAGGGACAGAAGTACGGAACGCTCAAACTTGTCCCACTTGGGGCTGGAGATGACTTCATCTGACAGATCAGCAGCCTGGGAATATCCTGCGCTGGTATAATATAGATCAATGTCTTTTCCTACCGACATAGCCTGGATAAAAATCTCCTTTAATTTCCCCAGGAAACCTTTGGCTACTTCGTTCGTTCCGCTGGTTGTGGACTGGATCAGTTCATTGCGCTGAACATTGCCGAGTTTCTGAATAGCGGAAAGATGGAAGGTAAAAAGGCCGTTTTCCTCCTCCAGCCAGAATTCGGCATTGTTCACTGTTCCGGTAACACTGTTGAAAAGAGAAAGCATTTCTTCTGTAATCAGGCAGAGATGGAGTTTTTGCTCCTCGGGAAGATTGGCACCCATTTCCTCGGTTTCCAGATGAGCGTCACGGAAACCTTCTCCTGTGTAATGAATCGCAATCAATTTGGATTTCATCGGTGATCATGTCTCCTTCTCATTTTTCTATTCCCAGGGAACTACAGTTTTTTACATTTTATCATACCTGCAGGACTAAATTCAACATCAATCTTTTCATTTTATTTCGTTTCCATAGGTTCCCCCATCTCTGTGTATGGTCTATGTTTCCTTGGCTGATATGGCTTTGCCTGGCAGGAACCGCAAAGGTACGATTCCCTCTCGACTTCCCTCTGGCGATTTCACGCCTTCATCGGTACTATTCGGCCATCCGACTGCCTACAACGCTTTTGTAAACCTCCTTTCGTTGCGTCCACATACCACGGTTCACACGTTTCCGTGGACATTGTAGGCTCTCCCCAGTTGACTCGATAGCATTTTGTACAGCATGAATAGGTCTTAGACCCCGCCGTGACCATTCTGGGGCTCGCCTCTGACGCCCCTCATGGTGTTGATTTCCCCGCTTCCCACTAAGTCATCTCACGGTTCTTCTCAGTTTCGGTGCTCTATACTATCCCTGCTGCCTTCTTTCCCACGCTTTACGTCAAGCGTTACCGCTTGCCGCACAGGGTCAGTACTGATGATCTGGCTGGGATCTTTTCAGACCGGGTTTCCACCGGCTAACTATCTTGCCCTTTGCTGGGCGCACGGGAAGTTTGAGTTTATTATGCTTATGTCCCCTGTACCTGCGGGGCGATCAGCATCCGGACCGCGTTTCCGAAGCATACGGCATCCGCATACTCCTTATCCGTATTCCGATACAGCCAGGCAATGCCTTCCTTCATCCGGGGTGTCCGTTTCGGCAGGCGGCCGTGCATATCGCTGCCAATAAAGGAAACCAGCCGTTCCTTTGCCAGCCACTGCGCCATTTCCTTCGTCCGGACGCTCAGGTTCAGGTCCAGGTTGAATCCGTTCACCTGCAGCAGCACGCCCATTTCTGTCAGCTGCATCACCAGGTCCCGGTTTTCAGCCAGCGTCCTGGATGATTCCGGATGGGCCAGGATCGGCTTAAGTCCCTGCCGGATCATCTCGGCCAGGTTCGCCCGGATCATTTCCGGTGTTTCCTCCGTACTGCCATACTCCAGGAAGTCAACCATCACATAGTCCGTCCCGTTCATCCGAAAAGCTTCATTCCGGCGAATCCGCCGGGCCACGTCCCATGCACCGTAGCATTCCGATCCCAGGAACAGCCGCAACCCCGGAATATCCCGCGCGGCTGTTTCCTTCAGCATTTCAAACTTTTCCCGGACATAGAAAGCTTCCGGCGCAAATCCGTTCTCCGGCGCGTAGTGCGGCGTCGCAAAAACCGCGGCGGCGCCTTCATTCCAGTCCCGCTTCAGCAGCTCAATCGCTTCATCCAGCGTTTCGGCGCCGTCATCCGCGCCGAAGATGATATGGCTGTGAATATCCACAAACTGCCGTTCCATATATCCCGGTTCTGTTTCCTTTCCCTGTGTCCCTGCGGTCAGTCTGCTTTCTTTCCGAAGAGCTTTTCAAACGCCGGGAAGCAGCGGGGATATATACCGAGCATGACAAACAGGATGATCGCGTAACGCAGGCAGCGGACCAGGTTTGCACCGAGCTCTCCCGTGTTCAGCCATTCCTTGTTGAACGGCAGCTTCATCAGCGTATTCAGCGCGAAATAGATAGCCAGCGCGCCGAGCACCCGCAGAACCATTGCCGGAATATTCCGGGTGTCTTTAAACTGGACGTATTTCTTTTCATAGGGAATCGCCACCGCCAGTCCGATCAGCATTCCCAGGGCTGTGAAATAGTCATGGCTGGTGCACCAGAAGATTCCGGGCAGCGCAGTCGCCAGCAGGATCAGGATGCGGACGTTTTCATTCGGCACCTTCTTTTCCAGCAGTGCCATGGCCCACATTGCGAAAAGTCCTAACGCCCAGCCGACCAGCACGTCCGTCGGATAATGCACGCCGAGAACAAAGCGGCTGCAACCGATCATCAGGATCATTACCACGGCCAGGATCCAGGCCCATTTTTTCCGGATCTGCCCGGCAGCTGTTCCGTATAAGGCAGCCGACATCGCGGCATGGCCGCTGGGGAAGGAATAGCCCTGCGCGGTAAGATCCTTCGCCTGCTCCATCGTCGTTCCGTCTGTCGGAAGAATTTCCATCTTGACACGGTCCTCATAATCAATGTACGGCCTTGAGCGCTTTACGATGTTCTTGATCATCGGAAACCATACGCTTGCCGCCAGGATTGACATGGCGCAGCGCTTCCCGGCTTCCTTGCTGTAGCAGAAAAGAATCACGAGCAGGATCAGCAGGGTGACGGTCTCCCCGCCGATGATGGAGAACACCTTGGAAATCGTCATTCCAAAGTTACCAAGTGTGCTTTGCAGCCATTCAATCAGTGATGCTTCCCATTCCATGTCAAACCCCTCACTTCAGTTCAAATGTTTTTGTCAGGATCAGATGATCCGCATATCCGGTGGACAGTTCAAAAGTACCCGGTTCCGATCCATATTGGCAGTCAAAATCCCAGAAGCGCAGCTGTTTCTCCGTCACGGTAAATGTCACCTGCGTCCGCTCTCCCGGTGCCAGCGATACCTTCCGGTAATCGATCAGCTGCTGAACCGGACGCACCACGGATGCCACCTTATCCCGCAGATACAGCTGTACGGTTTCCTTTCCGACCCGCTCTCCCGCGTTCCGGAGGGTCACCGTCACCTGCAGCTGTTCTTCCGGTGTAATTACCGTCCGGTCCAGTTCCAGGGATTCATAAACAAAATCCGTATAGCTCAGGCCAAAGCCGAAGGAATACAGCGGCAGGTTCGGCGTATCCAGGTAGCAGCTGGTAAACGGGAACGCCTGCGTATCCGGTTCCGGTTTCGGACGCCCGGTATTCATCCGGTTATAAGGCATCGGATACTGGCCTGTTGTCCGGGGCAGTCCGGCCGACAGCTTGCCGCAGGGATTCGCCTCACCCCAGAGCAGCCGTGCCAGCGCGTTCCCGGCTTCCGTGCCCGGGTACCACATTTCCAGCATGGCCGGCGCGATCTTTTCCAGTTCTGTCAGCACCAGCGGCCGGCCATTGAACAGCACAGCCACCGTATTCGGGTTGGCCCTGATCACCTGTTCCGCCAGTTCCTGCTGCACGCCCGGCATCGTCAGTTCCGCCCGGCTGCGGCCTTCCCCGCTGTAATTCTCCGGCTCGCCCAGCACCAGGATCACCGCTTCTGCGGAAGCGGCAGCCTGAACCGCAGCAGCGATACCGCTCCGGTCCGTATCCCCGATTTCCGCGCCACAGCCTTTTTCAATGATCAGTTCCAAGTCCGGCATCAGGTTCCGGATGCCTTCCGGAATCGTCACCGTATCCTTTTCCGCTCCGGGGCGGGACCAGAAGCCGTTCAGGTGGATATCCTCCGCAAAAGGACCGATCAGCGCCACATGCTTCAGGTTCTTCTTCAGCGGCAGGATTCCCTCGTTCTTCAGCAGAACCGCGGTTTCCTCCGCGGCCCGGCGGGCAATCTCCCGGTGCGTATCGCACAGGTAAACCGCCTTTTCCTTTTCCTCGTCTGCGCCGTGGTACGGATTTTCAAACAGTCCCAGCTCGTTTTTCAGCGCCAGCACCCGCATCACGGCGGTATCCAGCATTTCTTCCGGAACAATGCCCTTCCGCACCAGGTCCGCCAGGTACCGGTAGTAGAAGTTATCCACCATGTCGATATCACAGCCGGCTTCCATCGCCAGCCGCACCGCATCCTCCGGCCCGTCCGCTACGCCGTGGACCACCAGTTCGTTCACCGCGGCATAGTCGCTGATCGCGACGCCGTCAAAGCCCCATTCCTTCCGCAGCACCCGGTTCATCAGCCACTTATTGGCCACGGAGGGAATGCCGTTCAGGGAGTTGAAGGAAGGCATAATCAGCCGCGCGCCGGCGTCCAGGCAGGCCTTGTAGGCCGGCAGGTAAGTCTCCCGGAGCATCCGTTCGGAGATTTCCACGCTGTTGTAATCCCGTCCGGCCTCCGGCGCACCGTAGGCCGCGTAATGCTTCACACAACAGGCCACATTTTCCGGATCGGACAGGTCTTCCCCCTGGGTAACCTTCACAATCGCCGCGCCCATCCGGCCGTTGATCAGCGGCTCTTCGGAATATGTCTCCAGAATACGGCCCCAGCGGGCATCCCGGGCGGTATCCACCATGGGATTGAAGGTCACATGCACGCCGCAGGCGGACGATTCCTTCCGCGCCATATCCGCGCATTCCGCGGTCAGCGCGTCGTCAAACCCGCAGCCCATCGCCAGGGGAATCGGATAGGTGGTTCGCAGGCCGTGAATCACGTCCAGCATCAGCAGCAGCGGAATTTTCTTCGGATCCGCCGCCATATGCTGGTCCTGCAGCGCCTTGGCCTGGGCCGCGTTTTCAAACGTCAGCACGCTGCCCATCACCCGGTTCAGGTCCTCCGCCGGCAGCAGTTCCCCGTCCGGTCCTGTAATTCCCAGGCTGTTCTCGATAAACTGGCCGGCATTGAACTGGACCAGCTGGCCCACCTTTTCTTCCAGTGTCAGGGATCCGAGCAGTTCGCGCAATTGTTCGCTGTTCATATACCCTCCGCAATATCAGAATTCGTTGAGGAATGACCGCAGGAACTCTTCTGCCAGGCTGCCCGGATAGATATGGCTCCTGGCGTCCTGGGGCGTAAACCAGCTGTAGCTGTCAATTTCATGATTCGGCTGGATCTTGGACATGTCCCGTACATACGCGGCAAAATTCAGCATCAGGGTATTGCTCTTCTCAAAGAACTTGGTCCGGTTGAAGGAAACCCGGCTGACAGTCAGTCCGGTTTCTTCCTTCACTTCGCGGATGACCGCGTCCTCCGCGCGCTCTCCCCGGGTCACATATCCGGCCACCAGGATATACTGGGGCTTGCCGTACTGCCGGATCAGGAGAATCTGGCTCGTCTTTTCATCAATCACGATCATGCTGACCGCAACATTGTACATGGGAAAACGGAACTCCCCGCATTTTTCACAATAGGGAATGATGCCTTCATTTTCGAGCCTGCGGGAAGTCAGTTTTGTGCCGCATTTCTGGCAGTAAATCTGTCCAAAGTCCATTTTCGCGCACCTCACAGTTTATTCCGGGTTTCTGAAACAGCCGGTGAACATTTTGGTTTCCTGGATTAATATACCACAGACAGTTTTCTTTTACCATATCTCTTTGTCTGGGTCTTGTGTATCAAGGCCTTGACGAAAAAAATTGATTCTGATACAGTACACAATGCTCGCTTTTTCTTCTGAAAAAAGCGAAGCAAACAATTATTATGAGGTACTTATTCATGCAGCGCACAGATCGTTCCGCCATGCTCGGCACAATGAAAATGAGCCGGCTGGTTCCCAAAGTCAGCGTTCCCATCATGATCTCCATGATGGTCCAGGCGCTTTACAATGTGGTGGACAGCATATATGTCACCCAGTATGACCCCAACGGCCTGACTGCCGTTTCCCTGGCCGCCCCGTTCCAGATGCTGATGATCGCCCTGTCCACCGGTATGGGAACCGGTATCAACAGCCTGATCAGCCGCCGCCTCGGTGAGCGGCGTGCGTCCGATGCCCGCCGGGCTTCCTGGAACGGCCTGCTGATTGAAATCGCCGGCAGCCTCCTGTTTGTCATTGTGGGCCTGTTCCTGGCCGGTCCCATCATGAAACTCGTCGCAGTCGAAGGCCTGAACAACCGGGATGCCATCCTGCAGATGGGGAAGGAATACCTTTCCATTGTCACCCTGTGGAGCACCGGGCTGTTTGTTGCCATCTTCTTTGAGCGGATGCTGCAGTCCACCGGGAATACCATGGCCTCCATGGTCACCCAGCTGTGCGGCGCCATTACCAATATTATCCTGGACCCGATCCTGATCTTCGGCAAATTGGGTTTTGCCCCCATGGGCGTCGCCGGCGCTGCCATCGCCACTGTCATCGGCCAGTGGGTTTCCGCGATCATCGGTTGCATCCTGAACCAGATCAAAAACGAAGAGCTGAAGCTGGACCCGAAAGACTTTGCCGTCAGCAGCCGGGATATGAAAGACATTATCGCCGTCGGCCTGCCCAGCACCATCATGGCGTCAATCGGTTCCGCCATGAATATCGGTATGAACGCAATCCTCCAGGGCCTGCCGGAAAGCAATGCCGGCCTGAACGTGCTGGCGGTTTACTTCAAGCTCCAGTCTTTCATCTTCATGCCCGTATTCGGCCTGGCCAACGGTATTATCGCCATCCTCGGCTACAATTACGGTGCCCGGATGAAGAGCCGGATTTATCAGTGCATCAAAGTTGCGCTGATCTGGGCCGGCACCATCATGATCATCGGCACACTGGTATTCATGATCCTGCCAAACCAGCTCATGTCCATCTTTGAATCCGACGCCGATCCGGAGCTGGTTAAACAGATGACAGACATCGGTGTGGTCGCCATGCGGATCATCGCCACCAACTTCATCTTTGCAGCCGTCGGTATCACCCTGTCCACCGTTTTCCAGGCCATCGGAAAAGGAACCTACAGTATGGTCCTGAGTATCTGCCGCCAGCTGGTGATCCTGCTGCCGGTCGCATGGCTGCTGGCCGCCATTACCCAGAGCGTCTATGTGGTATGGTGGTGCTTCCCCATCGCGGAAATTGTTTCCCTGTTCATCTGCCTCTACATGTACCGCAAGTGCAACCGGGAAATGATTGCTCCCCTGCCGGACTAAAACCGGAAACCCCCCCATATAAAAAGCTTGACATTTATTCGGTACCGAACTATAATGAATTCGTTCGGTACCGTATTTTATTTCCGAAAGGAGTTGATTTCACCATGATCAATCGCGAAAATGATGTGATTCTGGCTGTTCTGAAGCTTTCCCGCGCCATGCGGCGCTGCCCGCCGGATCCCGGCAAGCATCCCTTCCCGCCGGCCGCAGGCCGCCTCCTGGAGTGCGTCGCCGAAAACAACGGCGTCTCCTCCCGGGAACTCTGCGAGATGCTGGACATCCGCCCGTCTTCCCTGAGCGAGATGCTGGCCCGTGCGGAAAGCGAAGGCTGGATCACCCGGACAACGGATGAAGAAGACCGCCGGATTCAACGTGTTGCCCTGACCGAAAAAGGCAGCACAGCCGTCACCCAGATGCGTGAGGCCCGGGAAGCGGATTATGAAAAAAAGACCGCCTGTTTCACGGAAGAAGAGAAAGCGCAGTTCTGCACCCTCATCAACCGGCTCAGCGATCATATGGAATCCCTGGCTGCTGATATTCCCGAATTCATGCGCCGTCCCCCGCGTCACGGCAGGCCGCCGTTCCCGCCGAAGGACGGCATTCCCGGTGAAATGCCCTGCCCCGGAGAGCCGCCGTTCCCGCCGGAAGGCGAATTCCCCGGTGAACCGGATTTCCCCCACCCTGGCAAACCGCATCTCCCGCCGAACACCCGGATGAAATGCTGATGTGTTTTGAAAAGAGCAGGCGCCGTTATTCGGCTGCCTGCTCTTCTTCGTTTTCTTCCGGAAGATCCGTAACCTGCATCTTGGTCACCCGGAAACCATCCATCTCAATCACTGTAAATTCGTGATTGTCCAGCCGGAATGTGTCGCCGACTTCCGGTACCTTTTCCAGCATTTCGCCGGCCCATCCGCCGACGGTATCCGCATCGTACTTATTCTCCAGTTCATGCTTGTCCAGCAATTCCTGCAGCTGCATACTGCCGTCCACGATCATGGTGCCGTCTTCCTGTTCAACGACTTCTTCCTCGACCTCGTCATGTTCGTCGTAGATTTCGCCGACCAGTTCCTCCAGCACATCTTCCATGGTCACAATGCCTTCCGTGCCGCCGTATTCGTCCAGCAGGATAATCAGATGGCTCTGGGATGTACGGAACTGCTTGAGCAGGTTGCTGATCGACAGGCTTGCCGGCGCGAATACCGGCTCCTTCATGATCTTCGTTATATCCTGAACCCCTTCATGGGTCATCTTATAGAAATCCTTCTCATTCAGGATACCCACAATATGGTCCAGGTCTTCATGATATACGGGAATCCGGGAATACCATGTCTTCCGGAACAGATCCGCCGCCTCTTCCGGCGTGGCCGTGTCCTCAATGGCAGTCACATCCACCCGGGGCGTCATGATATCGGATGCGTCCTGGTCATTGAATTCAATCGCGGAGCGGATCAGTTCACCTTCGTCCTCTTCAATATCGCCTTCGGTCTGGGCCTCATCGATAATGGTGATCAGCTCATCTTCAATCTGGCTTTCCTCCGGATCCGGCTTTATCAGCTTTGCCAGCATCTTCCGCCACAGGGAGAACAGCAGGTCCAGGGGCTTCAGCAGGATCACCAGCACCCGGATCACCGGGCTTACCGCCATGGCAAACTTTTCAGGCTGCTGTTTGGCCAGGGTTTTCGGCCCGACCTCACCCAGGAAAAGCACCAGTACGGTCATGATGATTGACGCATATGTCGCGCCGGAATCACCGCCGAGAATACGGATAAACAGTACCGTTGCGATCGCGGTACCGGCAATGTTCACAATATTGTTCCCGATGAGAACCGTTGTCAGCAGAGAATCATATTTTTCCAGAAGGTTCAGCGTAAGCTGCGCTCTTTCCTTCCGGGGGCCGTCCACCGTCTTCAGCTTCACCCGGTTCGCGGCGGAAAAAGCCGTCTCCGTCGCGGAAAAGAAAGCTGACAGCAGCAGGCACAGAATCAGGGCAAACCATAAGCCCATGAAAGCATTCAATCCTTTCGTCCATTCACCGTAAATCCCTGTTCCGGCACCCGGAACAGGCAGATTATATCATGCCGCCCCTTGATTTGCAACAATGCCACCGGTTGTGTATTCCCTGCAGGTGTGATACAATACATGGCAGATGAGATCAAAATAAAGGGGGAGGTGCAGGCATATGTCCGAGCTGTTCATTCCGGACCGGGCCGTCCGGTATGCCTGCGCTGTACTCACGGATTACCGGATCGGTCGCCTCCCAGTGGATCCGTTTCAGCTGGCGGAAGACGTGGGAATCACGCTGCTCCCCCTCTCCTCCATTCAGGACAATCCCAACTGGACGCCCTACAACCTGCCCTTTGCCCTGCGGATGACCCGGGCCGTCACGCTTTCCTATCCGACCTTCTGTATCGCCTACCGGGATGAGGACAGCACGCCGGATCAGCTCCGCCACGTCCTGTGCCATGAGCTGGGACACCTTTTCATGAACCACTACCGCGATTTCCCGGCTTATATGGGGCCTGGTCACCCCGTGGATCCTGCGCTGGAGGCGGAAGCGGATTCATTTGCCCGCAACCTTCTTGCACCTGTTCCAGTCGTCGATGTCATCCGCTACAACCGGCCGCAGCAGGCCCGGGCTTCCCTGTTCGGCCTGAGCAGGTCTGCCTGGCTCCACCGCCTGGATGCGATCGATACAGACCGGGACTCAGTGGATGAAGATATGGCCAACACGATCCTCTTCATGTTTAAGGATTACCTGCTGGCCCGCCACTGCTCCTCCTGCGGCCATACCTATCACGATGATATCCAGAACGAAAAGGACATATGCCCCTTCTGCGGTGCCGAAAAACCGGAATGGGTATTGTAAATCACCCTGCCATAATGCATTGCCGGAGCTTACCTGCTCCGGTTTTTCATTTTCAGTGCCCGGATCAGCCCGTCGCAGCCTTCCTCAATCTGCCGCAGTGCGCCGGAAAAATCCCGGGTATACCAGGGATCGTCAATCTCCTGTCCCGGTTTTCCGGCCCAGCTAAGAAGCATCGACAGTTTCCCGTCCGGATCACCCCCGTACAGGTACTTCATATCCCACATATTTTCATCATCCATGCCGATGATATAGTCATATTTCCCGTAGTCCGCCCGGGTTGTCTGCCGTGCGGCATGCGGATGGCATGTATACCCCGCCGCCACGAGCGCTTTCTTCATCGGCGGATAGATATCGTTCCCGATTTCTTCCCGGGTTGCCGCCGCGGATGAAACAACAATCTCCGGCAGTCCCGGCGTTTCCGCCAGTTTCTGCCACAAAACCATCTCCGCCGCCGCACTCCGGCAGATATTGCCGTGACAGATAAAAAGAATCCTGATCATGGGTATACGATGCCTCCGTTTGCGAAGTTCTGCGAGGTTTTGCGAAGTGGGCGAAGAACACATAGAAGGCCAGAAAACGCAGATACTTCGCAAATCTTCGCAAATCGTTGCCTTCAATGGTAGTCGAATGGTGGTAGAAATCCGGAGGGTCTACTACCGGAAAATATCTCGATGGCAGATAAAGAAAATGTTGATCAAAATGCATGGTTTCCGGTACATTTGGTCTATGTACCGACTGTTTACTACTGTCCATCATCCAACATGCATCCGCAGTTAGTCCGGCGACAGACAAACACTTTTTTGATCATGGTCTGCGATGCCTTTGTTTTCAAGGCAAGCGAGAAGCGGAAAGTCGGGGTTACTTCGCATATCTTCGCAAATCGCTGCTTTCAATGGTGGTCAGATCGTGGTAGAAACCAGATGTTCTACTACCGGAAAATGTCTCGATGACAAATAAAGAAAATGTTGATCAACTGCCGTCAATGCATCAGTCCGCTCAGCGGACAGTGTGAGTTTACCACAGACAGGGATGGATTGCCAGAAAGAAAAAACTCCTCAATGAAAAGCTTAATCCATCCTGAGAGTATTCACGTCCTGAAGAAAAACTCACCCGGGAAATCCGGATGAATATTTATTTCATGAATATGTTGAAAACCAACAACATCACAAAACCCACAGCCCAGGCGATAGTAGAAGTAACGGACCAGACTCTGATCTGCTCCCTGGTATCGGTAAAACCCATCAGATTGTTCACAACCCAAAAATATGAATCGTTAAACCAGGAGAAGAACAGAGAGCCGATACAGCAGGCAAACGCCCCAAGCAGAGGATTGGCATCTGAAGCTTGAATAATGGGAGCGCAGATTCCTGCTGCAGTTATCATCGCCACCGTGCCTGAGCCCTGAATGAAACGCACCAGCGTGGCTATCAGGAACGGCAGAATGATGACCGGGATGGAAGCAGCTGCCAGCTTTTCAGCAATGAAAGCACCTGTGCCTGAATCTTTCAGGATCTGGCCAAGTGCGCCTCCTGCGCCGGTAACAAACACAATCGTACCGGCGCTGGAAAGGCCTTTGCTCATTTCCTTCAACACTTCATCCCGGGGAATTCTCCGCGCCAAAGTGCAGATAGCCAGCAGCAGTCCTATGCCCACTGCAATAACAGGTGTTCCAAGGAATGATATAACAGTGGAAAACATCCCGGTAGCACCCATTGCAGAAGACAATGTGCTGATCAGAATCAGCACGATGGGTACGACAAGAGGAAGGAATGCCGTGAAGATAGATGGCAGCTCTTTGTCAGATTGAAGATTCAAATCGGTGTATTCCTCCTGCTTTTCAGGACGTATCCAGGCCTCGCCATCATCAGCGGGCAGCTGATAGATTTTTTTGCCAAGATATAATGCATAAAAACAGGATGCAATGGTCATGGGCAAGGCGATCAGCAGGCCAAGCAAAATGAAGTTCCCCACATCCACGCCAAAGGTACCGGCAACCCCAAGAGGTCCGGGAGTTGGAGGAATCAGAGAATGCGTAATAACCAGGCCGGCAGCCAGAGGCACTCCAATGGAAACAATGGAACGGCGCGTTTTTTTTGAAATAGCTTTGGCAATGGGGCTGAGGATGACAAAGCTGGAATCACAGAAGATCGGGATGGATACGATAAAGCCAGTCAGTGCCATCGCCCAATGCTCATGCTTTTTCCCGAAAAGCCCGATAAAAGTCAGTGCCATACGTTCTGCTGCTCCAGTACGCTCAAAAAGCTGACCCATCATGACGCCGAAACCGATGATAATACCAATACTGCCCAGCGTACCGCCAAACCCGGCGGTGATGGAGCTGGAAATCTTTTCCGCTGGCATGCCTCCTATGAGTCCCACCGTAACAGCCGCAACGACCAGTGCCAGGAAAGGTGGAACCTTTGTTTTAAGGATCAGAATAACCAATAAAGCAATCGCGATCAGTAAACCAACGATCATTTGCATGATTCACTAACACCTTTCTTCAACACCAGCGCCAGGGTATTCACTCCACGGCAACCTGATATTCGGCACATCCAGTTTCTCCACATCCTGCAAGTCATAGGTAATGCCATTATCATCAAGCTGTTTCAAAAACGCATTCACGATCAGCGGGCTCGAAAACGGCTGGATGAAATCCAGTGTAAAGCGACCGTTCACTGCGGCAATCTCGACACATAGATAATTTCCAGTGGCGCCCGTCCAGGTTCGAAAATCCCGGATATACTTTTCCGCTTCTTTGTAGTTTGCCTTACCGACATAACTGACAGTGGCCGTCAACATCTCATCCGTTGATTTCCCAATGAATGCAGAAATACCCAGCCGTTCCTGATCGGTTGGCTTGGATAAAAGCATCTGTGTGAGCCCTTTTAAGTTGTTGGCCCCAGCAAGAACAACCTCATCCATCGTCTGAGCAAAAACCATACCCCGGTATGCGGTCGCCTGCCTGTCCAGAGGCCATTCACGCATCTTTTCTTTGTATTCAAGCATAGCGCCACCGACCAGGCTTTGATGCGCCTTCGGTTTATGGAGGGCTTTCCTCTGGTTCACACACAGGGCAATCCGGATCGGATCCTTTTCATCCGGGAACAGCTTTGCAACAGCGCGGCTGAGGAACAACGCAGTTATCGTCCCAGGGCTGCCATCATTGTCCATGCTGAATCGCATAAACTCCGTTTCATCAATGGCCACACTGTAAACGGTCTTTACCTGATCATCCTGCAACACGGCTTTTTCGATCAGATTGAGCGCCTTGGGCATCTGGGAACGGGTAGGAACCGGCAGATCTGCAGCGGCTGCAATTGGGTCTTCCCATTCTTCCATCGTGATCTCGTCCCCTACAAGACGGATTCCTTCATCCCTCAGTTTAACGCCATACCTTTCGGAGCAATAGTAGTAGAGAAGGGTACGGATCACCTCATACGCGCCGGTTCCATCTGTCAGTCCGTGAAAAATATCCAGGATGATCCAGTTGTCCTGGTAAGCAAATGCGACCATGTGATAGTTAGATTCTTCCGCATTCAGCTCCACACCATGGAGAGAATTGGTGATGGCGATGGGACGGTAGTTATCCACAAAGAAATACTGTCCGTCCTTCTTCTGAAGCTCGACGCAGAAGTAGGGGTACCGCTGCATTGTGGTGTCTACAGCATGCCGCAGAACATCCGGATCGATCAGATCCCGCATCCGTATCCTGATTCTGATTTCGTTAGGATTCCTCTTGCTCGATGAATACAGCGGTCGAATCCCAGTAAAAACGATTTGCTCCATGCGCCTCTACTCCTATTTTATGTAACACGTCAGCCAATTCGGTTGCCGGCTTATCTTTGGCGGCGTTGAGGATAATACTCCTGGTGTTTACGGACCTGACAGTCCGTAAAACCGTTGTATTTCAAGTTATCTGTGAACATACATTCGTGTCATGTTTGTTCTCCGGCAAAATGCTCTCAATCTGTTCATCACCTCTGTGCGTGCTTATCAGTATAGATCGTCTTCAGCGTCCTCATCATCCATGTGTCCAATGATAAAGTTAGCAAAGCCGTAACCTTCCTGATACTTCATCCATGTATCTTCCATGCCTGCCTCGTCCAGGTTCACTTTTGCGGTGAAATCAGCCGCCTCCGCATCCTTCAGCTCCGTATATTCGGCGATGAAATTCTCCCAGCCCTTGGGCTGCAAAACCTTTACGAAACTGACGATTGTCTGGAAAGCCAGGTCGTCCAGCCCGCCGTATTCACTGATGGTAACGTACACGCTGTCTTTAGTGGCAGTGCCAAATACTTTGACCTTGCCATAGGTGAGGTCAATCATTTTGTAATCCTCGCCTAGCGGCTTCCAGCCTCCCTTCAGCAGATATTCTTCGCTGATTGCCAGAGTGTCCATCACCTCCAGATCATATTCGTAGGGGCCAACAATGTTGATACTGATTGTCTTCTCTCCCTCACGCTCATCGATAATTCGATAATGATCCTGCAACTCCGGTATGGCGTTAATATACCCGATGAACAGATCGGTCTTCACACCCTGGGCCGCAGCCACTTTATTCAGAAGCAAATAAGCAATACTGCGCCCTTCACCCTCATCAGATCCCAGAGAAGCGGTTGCCCAGTTCCCTTCCTGAACAAACGTCCAGGTCAGGGGTTCCCTGCCTTCAACCGCCTCAGTGATGACGATTGCGTTGTCCGTAAGCTCTGCTTTTAGGAATCCGTCACCGTATTCGGCTGAAGTGCCTCCGTCATTGAGGATTTCCCAGCCTTCCGCCAAGGCGTTATAGGCGGCTTTGAGAGTATCTGACGGCTCGGCAAAGGCTGTCTGGGAAAGGAGGATCAAGGCCATGGCTAAAGCCATCAGAACGATACGAAGCATGGGTTTTTTCATGGTTCAAACCCCCCTCATTTTTTAATTTGGACATTCGTCATAATGGAAGAAAAGAACGGGATTGTTATGATCGTGCCCTCCGGCTGATCCATCGTAACGCTTTCGTCATATGTGAATACGCTTTCGATCAGGTTGAGCGCCTTCTCCGTCTTTTCCGGATCCATTCCCAGGGCTATGATTTCCCGCCGCATCGCGTCCTCCCCGGCTTCATAGGTTCCGTTTTCCGTGTAAACGGATTGCGATCTGTTCCAGAAAACAACGTCTACCATGCCCGAGGAAAGGGCGAGCGCCCTGCCTCCAGCGTCTATATTGACAAGTTCAATGTTTTTCCTGATTCGCTTACCAATCTCCGCAAGAATCGCGGTGTTGTAACCAGCAGGAACGCCTGCTTCGGAAATATAATCAAACGGCGGCAGGTCCCCGGTCACGCCCACCCTGATTGTATCCGCCCCTTCGATCTTTTCGATCTCAATGGGAACAGGTTCTTCACCAGCCGCGTTAAGCGTGGCTTCAAGCGCCGCCAGCACGCCCTCGTTTTCCATAGCGTTGAGCGCTCTGTTGATCTCATCCCGAAGCGCCTCATTTCCTTCCATCAGCATAAAGGTAAACTCATCCGAATGAAATCCGTTCTCCACCAGGCGCCTGGTCAAAGCGCTGGCGTCCGCGTCGGGGACGGCAAAATGATTGATATAAAACAGCGCCTCGTCCCTCGCGCATAAATAATCCGCCACTACATTATGAACGAAAATCGCGTCTACTTCGCCGGATTTGAGCGCCATGATCATGGCATTCAGGGAGTCAAAGAACTTGATTTCCATGGAATCCCTAAAAGCCTGGACATACGCCTCGCTGAGATCGTCAAACCGAAGATCGTAGCCCTCTGTTACGTCAAACGCTACATATCCTGAATCCTGCAGCAGCCTGTTATAAATCAATCTGGAGGTTACCAGCTTTCTGACTTCCGCCTCATCCGCGTTGCAATAGGAAAGGATGCCGAACACCGGACGATCCGTTACCCATGCAGAACCTCTGCCGGAAAATGTTTCCGCTTCCTCGCATATAGCTGTGCCAACGAACGCCGTGAATGCCAGTACGCTTTCTTCATTCCCAATCATCACGGGGACCGCCAGCAGGGCCAGCATCAACGCCAGGGTCAGGGAAACGAGTTTCTTCATGGGGTTATACCTCCTTCATTTATTTGGAAGCGCCTTGTAGCGCGTTCCTGTTTGAAAATGGGTGGTTTAAGCCATTGCCGTCATTTCCCGCGGAAAACAGCGTCTCGGCTATCCATCAGGTAGGGCGTAGAAACGGTGATTCCCTCCATGCGATCCAGAGGATACGGCAGAGAATTGCCCTCCGCGTCATAGACCCCCCGTGTCCAAAATAGCGCATCGACCACGCCGGAGGAAAGCGCCACAGCGCGGGCAGAAGATTCGATGCTCACCAGTTCAAAATTCACACCGACAAGTACCGAAAGCTTCGCAAGAAACGCCGTATTGAAGCCAGCGGGCATACCGTCCTCAAGGATCATATCCATGGGCGGCAGATCGCCTGTGACGGCAATCCTGATGGTATCCGCGCCTTCTATAGCAGGCAGCGTGATGGGTTCAGGATCAGAACCGCCCAGATTATCAATGTACCAGAAAACGTCGTCATGAAAGAAAATGTTGATCATACTTCTCTCGGTGATCCTACAACACTATACCGTTTTCTTCCTTCTGTAATGTCTTTATACTCTATTGCCTCCACCGGACAATTCTGTATACACGACATGCAGTGAGCGCATCTCTTTTCTTTCCATACGGGTTTCCCGCCCTGCATTTCGATGATGTTGAGCGGACATAGCCTCGCGCACTTCCCGCAGGAAACGCAGTTGCCTTTCACCCAGAAGTCTTTTGTCATCTGATTAAAGTAACATAGCACCGGCGCAACAGGAACTGTGACCAGATACTCAAATAAAAAGATATGCCGATTTTTGAAGTGCCCTCCGTGCATTATCACTTCGGCAACGCACTCGGCTTTGCTGAGAGACTCCTTGATTCTCTTTGTTATCTCCTCTTCATCTATTTCTGCATGGCTCTTATTCGTTATGTGATTGCTGGGCAACTTAAACTCTGCGTATCCTCTGAACTCCATGCCCTTCTGTTTTATGATCCGCTTCATTTGAGCACCGGCTATCCCCGAGAAACCGCCGTTTGTAAGTATCCCATATACTTCCCGACAGCCTGTTAAGGATACTCTTTTGAGATAATCGCTGAAGAATGAAGGAAGCTCACTCACATACACAGGCGAACAGATCACAAGAGGTCGGTCGGAATGGATCGAAGAATAGTCTTTGTTCCTGATTCGCGTAAGCAGATTCACAGACTCGTCCCCAAGACGCTGCGCCAGCTTTTCTGCGATCAGCTTTGTATTCCCGGTCGCGCTGAAATACAATACCACAGTCGTTCCCTCTCCTTAGTCCCCTTCAAATCCTGATGTCCAGCTTATCACAGTCTCAGCGTAGAGACGTCTTCCTCTTGGCCCCATGGATCGTCAGTTTTCCGGTACATATGAATCAGTCCGTGACTCAATGCACGCAATCACATTCAGCGTCGGAACAATGGCAAGCAGTCCAACTGTGATTTCGATCATCAGCAGAGTAAAGCCTCTGGAAGCAATGTTTTCAATGACCTGCCAGGTTCTGAATAAAGTGGGCAACATGCTCAATATCATTGACCATTTCAAGATAGTCAGGAATCAGATCAAAAGAAGGCCGCACATAGAGGATTCTCTCAGATTCAAAAACCACATTCACCAAACTGCCATCTCTTCTCATGGATGATTTCTCCGAATTGGTAAGGAATTTCAAAAAATAGAATACCAAGCCCAGTCTCTTCTAGGCCCCTGGGAAGTATACCATTTTCACACGGAAAAAGGTAGAACCGCAGCCCCAAAAACGAAAAAGCGGCGCTCCACCGTCATAGTGAAGCGCCCAGCCATTCCTTACACCACCGCCGTAGTTCCCCCGGTTTCATCGTCATTCTCCGGCCTTTCCATCTTCTCCTGCTCCATCCTAGCATTTTCAATCTCACCAAGCCGTTTCATTTCTTCTGCGGCATCTTCCAGTCCCAGGTGCGTGTACGTGTTTATCGTCACACTGATATGAATATCGTCTTGAAGGAAATACTGTTTACAAGTATAAGTGTCATCGTCAGAAATTCTTTGATGGCGACGAAAACAACTGGGAAACCGAAGAGAATCTTGAAGAATCCTGGGAAATCGATGATCCCACTATGCCAGAATGGCTGAAGCAGTATATTTGAATCACAGAAAGCCATGTGCTGAAAAGCATAAACGAGTCTCTCCGGCTGCAGACTGGAGAGACTTATTCTGTTGATATGACCACATCGTTTTTTGATGTGGTTTCTTCTATTATCTGATCTTCGTCTTCTTCCCTAAAAGGCTGTCACGGGTGTACCCAACCTTGTGTCCGTGATTATCATAATGGTTCTTGAACCCGGAAGTTCTTCCTTATTTTATCCGTACTCCAGCCATTTGGCAATGTAGAAAAACCCCCTGGCAGCGTGTCTCTTGACTACCAGGGATCCCGCATATTTATTCTGCTCTATTGCCTGAAACCAGCTCAACAAGGAATCTGGCCACTCCATCCTTGTCATTGCTTTCCGTAATATAATCCGCGACATCCCTGACGCGTTCCAGGGCGTTGCTCACCGCCACTCCACAGCCGCAGCGCCGGATCGGTTCAACATCATCATTGTCATCGCCGAAATAGATGGCCTGATCCGGCGTGATCTCATAAGTTTCCAGCATTTTCTGAATGCCGTTCCATTTTGTTGCTGAAGAACTCATGATCTGTACAAGCTTCTGATCAGCGACAGAAGCGTAGGTGTCATTCGGAAGGTTCACGTTGATTTGGTCTGCAGGAATCCCAGGATAGCTTGCCAGAATCTTATAGATCTTTTCCTGCTGAGGCAGTTTCCGGATATGGTCAGTGACCATTGGCTCCCAGATCGGAATATCTGTATTTGCGTACAAGCCGTTTCCCGTTTCAAGGGAGATGATCATCCCTGCAATGCCTTCCAGCTGCCGGAGAATATCTTCCGCACTGTCAGGGTTGATCGGGTTTTCATAATCATTCTTCTTTGCAATCGTTCGTGCGCCGTTCAGAGTTGTAACAGCGTCAAAGGGAATCATTTTGCAGTACTCTGTGATGGCTCGTTCGGGCCTTGCTGTCGCCGCAAAAAGCCGGATTCCGGATTTCTGCAAGTCCAGAAGCACTTTGACAGTATACTCAGAAATGGATTTATCCGTATGCAACAGCGTCCTGTCAAAATCCACAATGATTGCCCGATAGTCCATTTTGAATCTCCTTCTTACAGCCTATATTGCATGAAGTTGCTGCTGTGTCATGCTGCCTCTTAACACATTCCGCACCAACCTTTATTTCTCAACGTTTTTATACTTTATATATTCGATACTGATGCTTCTTTCTCCTTTGGATATGACAGTCCCGAAGGGCAGTAATTCTCATATCATTTTTACTATGGTGACCATGCATCATGAAACCCATGGTTTTGTCAGCCTTCTTTCCCAGTTCCAATAGCATCTTGCCGCTTTTCTTTCCGTGTTATGGAAGCCCCCAAATCGTAAGCACGCCTCAATCCATCCCCGGCAAGCACATCCCCCGCATCCTTCGCGTCGCGCACGAGCACCATCCCGATGTCTTCCAGTCCGAAGTACCTGCATGTCATGCGGTATTGCGTCACGATCGGGTCAAAAAGGTCCGGAAGCGACGCCGCACCCACCAGGATAAGACCGAGCTGCTTTATATGGAAATCATTCCGCAGCGGCGTGTGTAGCCGGTCGATCAGTGCCTTGAGCTGTGCGCTGACACCATAAAAGTACACAGGGGATGCGATGATCAGCGTATCGGTTTGCATTAATCTTTGATAAATCAATGCCATATCGTCCTTCTGCACACAGGCGTGGCCTTCGCCCGAGTAACAAGCGTTGCAACCAAGGCACGGATTGATACGGTAATCTGCCACACGCAATAGTTCAACATCGTTGTCGTTACGTGCTCCTTTTTCAAAGCTCTCCGCGAGCAGCGCCGTATTTCCATTTCTCCGCGGGCTTCCAATCAATACTGTAATCCTGCTCATGCGAGATTTCACCGTTCCTTTTCACTGAATGCTGCACAGGAATTTCTCTCATTTCCACATCCAGCAAATCAACCGGTCAGATATAGCCAGGCCGAGCTTCCTTTGCAGCGCCATAGAGGCGCTGTTGCTCTTCTCAATCTGACAGAAGGGAGTATAACCCTCCTGAAGCGTCTTTGCGATTACAGCCTTTTCGAGTTCCGTTGCATACCCTCTGCGCCGGAATTCCGGGAAGATATACAGCAGGCCCATGCTGCCTTCCAGGTGCTCTCTCAAAACACGGTCAATACCAAGGTAATCAATATCTGTCAAATCCATACTGCTTTCACCCATCATCATCCCCCTCACTTGATCCCGGCCGGATTAACAACAATACACGATCTCACAGTCCCCGCTGTTTCGCCCAGCCGCACTTTGCCTCCATCTCGTCCCAGAACGCCTCCGATCGTTTCGTACTGTAGTCGGCAGCGATAAGTCACGATATGATTGGAAATTCCATCTGGATATCAAAAGGCTCATCTCTGACATAAGATGGTATCGGATGTACACTCGGCCTGAAGCCCATCGCCATGTAAAACGCAATAGTCTCTTCAGCAGAACAGCAGGAAGCATACAACGCCTTCGCTCCACGGCTTTTTGCGTAATCAGTGACAGTTTCAATCATCTGCCGACCGATTCCGTTCCCTCTGTAATCACGGGATACGTGAAAGCTGTCGATGATCATACGGCCTTCGTTCAGTTCCGGCCTCATCATAATTTCGCCGACAACTGTATTGCCGTCAAACGCACAATAAGTGATGTATTGTCCTGAAAGAATCTCTGATGCTTTTTCCCGCTTCCGTTCAGAAGGCCATGTTTCGGTATAGGGACTATTCTTCAGAACAAGTTTACCGTTTTCAATGCGGTAAACGTTCCTGACCTCCTGAAACCGATCAAACGAATCCATAGAAAACTCGGTGAAATTACTTTTGTCCGCCAGTTTAATTTCAATATTGACTTCCAAGTATTGCTTTTCTCCTATTACTTTTTACTTATCGGTAAACGCTTTGACTTCGCATCCCCTGCTTTTGTAGTAAGCAAGCATTTCGGGCAGTTTTTTCAGGTCATAGCTTGTCACACAGTCCGAGAAAACATGAACCGTATATCCGGACTTTGTCATATTAAAGCAGGTTGATTTTACGCATGCTGTAGCATCAGCACCGGTGATGTAGAACTCGGTAATACCATTTTCAGCGATGAATGCCGCAAACGGCTCGCTTGTCAGGGCATTAGCTTTGGTCTTAATGAAGATATTGTCCGACACGACCTCCAGCTCGGGTGCCAGTTCAGCACCTTTGCTGTCGGGCTTAAAGGTACGCGTTCCAGCGGAAATGTTATTGTGCTTGATGTAAACAATATGCATACCGTCAGACTGTGCCCACTCAATAGCGGCATTGATGTTATCGATTACATCTTTATAGTGTTTTGTAATGTCGTTTTGTATGTCGATGACGACAAGCGCTCTGTTTTGCATGATATTCCTCCGCAACACGAAATTTATTCCGATTCTTCTTTTCGCTTATCTGAAACAGGGCAGGACTCAGTCATACTCCTTCTGTTTCAATACCCGCTCCATCGGCACCCAGCCGATGTACTTCGGATGATCTCCTGTCGGTGCTGTCATGGCTTCGATTATCCGGTAATCGTCGATCCGGACCACATCCCAGGCATGGATGATCTTGCTGTCCTCAAGGCTGATGCCGCAGTGGCCCCAGTTGACCGGACCGTCCGGGCCCCGGCAGATGCAATCATAGAAGACAAACGCGCCTCGCTCCGGTTTGCCCTGACGCATTCCGTCAGCATAGAGCAAAGCGGACTCTTTCGCGGAATCCCCGCCGAAAATCTCAATTCCGTTGCTCTTCTCAAGCGCGTCCTCGATGAATGAAAGGCACCATCCGGCATAATCACTGTTTCCAAGCTGATCTTTTGCCCAGCGAATCATATGTTCTGTGAGTTCGTTCAGCCATTCCTCCCTCGAAATCACCGATACATGTGTTCTCCCATTTGCCTCATCCGGATATTCGCAGGCAAAGTGCATGCCGACGGATTCTGCCGTTCGGAAGGAAGGGAAATTGGTATATTTGCAGTAGGAGTACAAGGCCGGATAATCCGTATTCCGAAACGCCCAGTCACGGACAGCCTTTGCCGCCTCTTTGGCATAGCCCTTCCGCTGACAGTCGCGGCGGATATGATAGCCGATCTCGGGGAGCAATTCTCCGTTGATGTTTTGCAGTGTCAGCCCGCAGTCGCCAATCATTTCGCCGGTATCCTTCAGACAGAGGGCCCACAGTCCGAAGCCGTCCTTCCGATAACGTTTCATGTTTCTCTCTATCCAATCCCTGACGCGCTGCCCGTCGAAGTAATAAGGATAGTGCTGCATGATTTCGTGGTCGCCGAGCACCTGAAACAACGCCTGATCATCATCCGGCGTCATTTCCCGCAAAAACAGCCTGTCTGTGTTAATCCATTTCAAGCAGTCACACTCCTTTGATATCATCATACAATTCCTGTTTGTAAGGGGCTCTTACACAATCAACGGTCTAACGCGCAGCCAGGGGCTCTCAATCATTCATGTCCGGCAAATATCCATCAACGATTTTGTAGTCGATACCCGCCTTACGGGCCTGCTGCGTTTGGAAGCGGCGCGGGACATGGTACATCCTGCCATCTTTGATAAAATAGGCTCCCGTTTGATGAAATTGAAAAGGGACGCCTTTGTTCATACACTGACGGCGAACATCCAGCACCCATTCGTAATCAAGCGGCCGCACGTTTGTGCCCGATTCGCCTGAGCAAGCCACCTCGCAGATACTGCCATTCAGATACTTTTCAAGATTGACCGGACCAAGCATGGGGCCGAGAATTACCGTTTTATGCTTGATTGGAAGCTCTGCGAAGATCGGCAGCCGGAAATCCGCCCGATCCTGGTTTTCACAGGTGCAGCCTACGATAACATTATCATAACCGTCTCCCCAGTCAACCGGTGCACATTCCGGAAACCGTTCGATGCGCTTTGTGAAAAAGTAGAACATGCAGTCATCGCGGCATTTTATCATTTCCCAGCATTCATCACGCCATTCATCCGCATCCTTCAGCAAAAAATCTGAGGTAAAGCATGTCATGACGATCGAGCCTGGCGCAATCTTCAGCGTTCCGTCACGCTTTTTCCTTATCGGCAGATAGAAGTTTTGCGTTTTGCGGCATCGTTCCGACGTAACTGGACTGCCGTATGCTTCATCCTGTCTGTAGACGTAGCAGTAACGGCATCCTTCGGAGTATTTCGTACAGCCGTGCCATGGATTCCAACTTGCGTATTTCTGTATACTCATCTTTACGTTCCCAATGCTTAAACTGTATGACAGTCCCTAAGGACAGTAATACATTGTTATTTCGTTTCTGCCGCAACACCCTTTCGACAGACACCCAGCCTGACATACCTCTAGCCCCGCATATTCTTTTCCTTTTCGTAAAAAGCCCTGCAGAGCATGCTGAATTCCTCCGGGCTTTCGCAAGCGTTTTCACACTGCCGTTTCTTTTCCCCGGAACGCGCAAAAGTGTCCCGCACCTTATCGCATTCAAACTCCGGGCAATCCCGGCAGGCGCTCACTCCATGATCCCGGGTACAGGGCAGCAGCATGAAGCTGCATGCAGGACGGCAGCCACAGCCTGTGCAGCGAATTTCATCGTTGCTGACCACATGATCCCGCCATCCCGCCCGATACCAGAACACAGCAGTCTCGTGAAGTTCCTCCTCGGTCCGCGCCAGATAGCGCGGACAAACCGCGCAGTCATCCCCGCAGACGGAAATAATCGGTTCTGCGCTTTCCAGCGCTTTAAGCCTGTCTCTGTACCACTTCATCGTGTCCCTCCATTCCATTGAACCCGTTGCTCAAATCCCATTCACGTTCCGGATATACTCTTCCGCTGAAATCATTGGTTTTTCCAATTCATCCACCGTTTCTGCGGAAAGACGGAGCGCAGAGGCATATTCTTCTCCCGCCTTTTGGAATTTTTCCAGCAGCGGATCGGCCACGATGGCTGCTGCCGGCACATTGAGCAGAGGCGTTTCCGGCACACAGACAATGTCAGGTTTTCCGAAGCAGACTTCGCACATCTTTTTCAACCCGTCAAAATTCCCTTCCCAGTGCGGAAAACCGCATCCGCAGATCACCAGCGTGTGGATTCGTGAAAAATCCACCAACGCTTCATGCCGCACCGTTCCATCCGGTTGCTGTACCATGTTCATTTTTACCAGCGGAATCGTCCTGTCCAGCACCGCTTTCAGATGAGAAGGCATCCCGTAGCAGTACAGCGGAAAGCTCCAGATGATCAAATCTGCGTCCCGGTACAGATCCAGGATCGCGTTCTGGTCATCCGCGATCACGCAGCGGCCGTCCCCACGCTGCCAGCAGCCGAAGCAGCCGCAGCACGGTTCGATCTTCTTTTCCCGTACGTGAACGATATGGATTTCGTGTTCACCGCTTCGGCTCATGCCTTTGAGAAAGGCATCGGTCAGGCGGAAAGTATCGCTCTTCACCTTGGGACTGCCATTCAAAACAAGGATTTTCATAAAGGTCTCCTCTCTTTCTTCAGCATTCGGCTCATAAAAATGTTTCCAATGTGTTCAATCATCCGGGTATTTGTCCAGATCGAGCGTCGTTACTTTACCCCGTAAGTCGCAAGAAAGTGCCGGCTGAAGGCTTCGATCCTCCGGATCGCATCCGCTGTTTTTTCAGGCTCACGGTCGCACAGATGGATCAGTGCGGAGATCGGCGTGGCGTATGCGAAAGCCAACATGGCGGGATCGTCCAGTCGGAGCAGCCCCTTGTCCATCATCCCGCTGAAGATGTGCGTGAACATTTCCGTCAGCCCGGTCAGGAAGTGCTTCGTCGCAAGCTCCCGCGCCCGGTCATCCCGGAACTGTTCGAGTGTGAGCACCTTCCTCGTCTTCACAATCTGCTCGTCATGAATCGTGAGATCCGCCATCCGCATGGTCATGGCGATGAACTCTTCCGGAGAATCCGGCACAGGCGGTAGGTGCTCCGGTGAGCCGAAGCGCTCCCCGTAATAGGCGATCATTCTGTCAAGCAATGCGTTCCAGATTTCTTCCTTGCTTTCATAATGCTTGTAAATGCCGGACTTGACCAGCCCGAGGGAAGCGCTCAACTCCCGGATGTTGGTTCCTTCATAGCCTTTTTGTGAGAACATCTCCAGCGCCGCATTCAGGATCCTTTCCTTCGTGTCCTTTGCCATACAAACCTCCAAAGCACAATAGGTGACCTCTCGATCACCTATTGTAGTGAACGAAAGATCACTTGTCAATCCGTATAAACTACTACTCCGAATATCTGCCCAAAAAACGCCATCAAAAAGATGTGATATTCCGATATTCTTTTCTCAAAGAATGCGATATTATTATATCGTGCTGTTAAGTCTTTGTAAGGCGATGAATGGATGGTGTTTATGTATGGAGCCTGGAAAATGCAGTATCTTTGCAGCATGGTCGGCCTGTATTTCCGGACATTTGCCGGCGGTGCAATTCATGATATGAAAGATTATGTACCAAGGAAGAAAAGACCATGAAAAAGATACTTGATGAATCGCTGATCTATGAAATCCTCTCCGTTGTGGAGGAGATCCCGGAAGGCTGCGTAGCTTCCTATGGTCAGATCGCCCGGTTGATCGGCAGAGATCAAAATGCCCGCCTGGTGGGTAAAGTACTGAGCATGGCTGAATTTTACGGGAAATATCCCTGCCATCGGGTGGTTAATCACGCGGGCCGGCTTGCCCCGCACTTCCCGGAACAGCGAGAACGGCTGCTGGCGGAAGGCGTCACCTTCCGGGAAAACGGATGTGTAGACATGAAAAAGAACCAATGGGACTGCTGAAAGGAGATAAACTTGGATTTCACGCATCACTATGATTCTCCCCTCGGCGGGATTACTTTGGCCAGCGACGGGGACGCACTCATCGGCCTGTGGTTTGATGGGCAGAAGTATTTCGCGGATACGCTGAACAAGGCTGCAGAAGAAAAGCCGCTCCCTGTCTTTGAAAAAGCGGATCAATGGCTGAATATCTATTTCAGCGGTAAAGCACCAGATTTCACGCCGAAGCTGTCCATGCGTACCACGGCCTTCCGGAAAAAGGTGTGGGAGATCATGCTCACGATTCCCTTTGGGCAGACCATGACCTACGGTCAGATAGCTGAAACCGTAGCACGGCAGATGAACCTGCCCCAAATATCCGCACAGGCTGTAGGCGGCGCGGTAGGACACAATTCCATTTCGCTCATCATTCCGTGCCACCGGGTTGTTGGAACAAACGGCAGCCTGACTGGTTATGCCGGAGGCATTGACAAAAAGATCAGGCTGTTACAGATGGAGGGCGCGGACACGAGCAAATTCTTCATTCCAATCAGTCATGCACCCCGAACTGTATCCAGCTCTCATTAAAGAATACCAAATTGAGTCCCTCACGGGCAACAAAAAACCGGCTGAACGTCGTCAGCCGATAGCAAATATGGATAGTCTCCGGATTATCCGGCTGTTTCAGCCACAGGCAAAGCTTTGATATATTCCACAATAATCTTTGCAGTCTCTTTCTCGCTTTGCGATTCGTTGTTGATAAACAGCTGATACTTTCCCCGGTTTCTTCCGATCCATTGGTTATATTCAATGTGCGGCCGGATCGCCTCGTCCGAAGTGAATCCCCGTTCCTTCGGCCTGGCACGCAGGCGCTGCTCAATCACCCCGTCCGGTGCCCACAGCGCGATGTAGTACGTTGCCTTCAGTTTCTCCGGCACCGTTGTTTTTGTCATGTAATCCTGCGGTACCATACAGGTGACAAAGACAAGATCCCTTCCGCCGGCCTTCCGGAAAGCTTCCGTCAGGGTATCCGCGCCATACTGGGATTCATGATCTGTCCCGGCGTAATCCCACCAGTTCAGTCCGGTCTCATCCGAATCGACACACGCGTACTGTTCCGGATCGAGCATAGCCGCCATCTGATCCTTCATGGTGGATTTTCCGGCCCCACAGGTGCCAGTAATGATAAATAACCTCATGTTGCTTTCACCGCCTTATTTTCGGATAATCCTGCAGTCTTTAACATATTCACCGTATTTTCCCATAAAGTCATCCAGTTCTGCCTTTTCCGTAATCCAGATAATCACCCAGGCCTTTTCGATTCCCAGATTCTCATATGCCTTATGGCGATGGTTTCCGTCATTCAGTTCAAATTCTCCGTCCACATAATGGACGATGAGAGGCGGCAAATCATCATTTTCCGGAATGGCCTTCTCCAGTTCCGTAATCCGGTGCTCCCACCAATCCCTGTCGATCCGGTATTTCATCTCCGGTTCCGGCCCGGTACATCGTTTGAAAAGGCTGATTGGGAACATTGCCGGACTGATATAGTACCGGTCAAACAGTTTCAGGCCGTCCGAGAAAGGAATATTCCGCCCTTCCTCGTTCAGGTACAGATGGATCCAGGAATCCAGTTTTCCCGCTTCGGCATAGGCTTTCGCAGCGGACAGTGTGGCGCTGTATTTCAGCATTGCGGTCTCCTTCCTGTTGTACACGATCCGTTTGATGGAATCGTAGGAGAGCGCGTATTTGTCCATCAGTTCCTCAATCGTCACACCTCCGGCAAAGCCTGTGCGGATTTCTTCGTTTCTTTCCAGAATATAGCGCTGGTATCCGGATGTTTCTCCCCAGGCTTTCCGTCCATCCCCGGCCGGTATATAAATCGTCTCACCGGCCACATACCGCTGGATTTGTCTCAGGAGCCCTTCCGGGAAAATATCCTGCGCGTTTCGGTATCCCATGGGCATGCCCTCCTTTCGGAAGGATCATATGATATCTGCGGTCGTAAAGATATATCACAATCGTCTGTAATTATTCATAGCACATGGACATCTCCCGTCATGGATGACCCGTAAATACCGATCAGCGCCAGAGCGCCGGGACATACGGCCTGCTCCTTCCGGATCACTGCATCAATGATTTTCCTATTCCTGCTGTCCGTTGAGTTCATCTGTTTATACTCCTTCAGAATTGCCTTCCGGGCATATCATTCGCGTTAAAAGGTCCCTTTTGTTCATACTGTACAAACTGCCCTTATGACTTGTTTTCAAAGAAGCATACAGCCTCTGTACAAAAAGAGAATTTACCATTTGTACTTCAGGAAGTCAACAATACCCGTCAGTCATTCTGCTTTCAGCAAAAAACATTATAAAAAGAGGACCAGCTTTTTTCGTTTTGAGGAGAAATATGGTGCTGTAATTTTCACTTCTTATCCTGTTTTTCTGCATCGCGCTGACTTATCCTATACACGTACCGATGAGGAGCTATGACCGGTACATACGAAACGACAAAACGGAGGAAAGAAAAATGCTGCGTCTGCTTGGTATCCTGACCCTGGGAAACGTGATCTTTGGTGGCCATCGCTGCCATTGCCATCATTGGCATCACCATGGCGGACTGAGCAGAGGCCTTCTGCTCGGTGCGCTGATCGGACTGTTCATGAGCCGTTCAAATCAGACCCGCGCCGGAGAGGAGGAATAACAGATGCTGATCCTGATAACGGCACTCATAATTGGTACATTGCTTCTCACCAGGACCCCGCGTCTTGCTGCTTCCCGGACAGGTTCCCGGAAGAAAGTACATGCTGATGTGGATGGTAAACCTGTTGATTCATATGTAAAGGAGGGTTCCGACTGTGTTTGAGTATCGCGTGGCAATATACACGGTTCGTCAGGCGGAAACGGAAATGAACCGGATGGCCGCGGAAGGCTGGCGTGTGATCTCGGTTTCACCCAATATCGCTATGAGCCATGGTGTAGTAGTCACCTATGAACGGAAAAAGTAACAGGCGCCCGTAATAAGAGAAACGGGAACAGGCTTTCATATATTGGGGGCAGGATTCATTTCCTGCCCCCGCTTTTGCGCTGCATATAATAAGCACACTGTATTTCAGGTTGAAAGTCATTTTGCTCTTCGGTATAATCAGCAAGTGATTTCTTTAATACCTGAAAGCAGAATTTAAATTCCTGGCTGAAAGTTAGTATAGAAATTGGAGGATAGCTATGTTCAGGCCAATGAGACGATTCAAACAGCAGATCAGCGAGGCTGAATGCATCCGGGTCCTGCAGGAAGAGAAGCGCGGCGTTCTTTCCATGCTTGGTGAGGATGGATATCCTTACGGCATTCCCCTGAATCACTGGTATAATCCCGAGGACGGAAAAATCTACTTTCACGGTGCAAAGACAGGGCATAAGATCGATGCCATCGCCAGGTGCGATAAGGTCAGTTATTGCGTCTGGGATGCCGGATATCGCAAGAAAGGCGAATGGGCATTGAACGTAAACAGTGTCATTGTTTTCGGACGGATCAGTCTGGTCACGGATGAGGAAAAAGCAAAGCTGATTGGCTCCAATTTATGCCGAAAGTTTACGGACGATGAGGAATATATTCAGCACGAGCTTCAGAACGCGCTTCCCCGGGCGCAGTGTCTGGAACTGACGATTGACCACATGACCGGTAAACTGGTAAATGAAGCATGATCAATCAAATAAAAACAATTCTGTTTTTATAAAAGTAAAGAAAAAAGTGCTTGAAAAGATTTTTTAATTGCATTAGGCTTCTCTCTGGACGTCCGAATCATAACCAGGGAGGGCTTTCATGAACAGGGAAGAGCTGCATGAATTCATTGCTTCAGGCACAGGAAATGAGAGCAACATATGTCAGATATCCGCTTTCAGGGATGGTAGCATAGCCTATGAGGATTGCTGGCGCGGGTACAGAAATGAAGACGCTGTGAATGTCAATTCCGTGACAAAGGGCGTCATGGCTTTGCTTGCCGGTATTGCGCTGGACAGGGAATACATTCAGAGCGAAGACCAGAAAGTAATGGATTTTTTCCCGGATTACGAGGTCAGGAAGGGAGAAAAAACCATTTTTGATGTAACAGTACGGCATTTGCTTACGATGACCGCTCCATATAAGTATCGTTCAGAGCCCTGGAAGAAGGTATGCACTTCCCAGGACTGGACGCTTACCGTGCTTGATTTCCTGGGTGGCCGGAAAGGAATTACCGGCGAGTTCAGATATGCCACACTTGGAATTCAGATTCTGGCAGGAATCATCGAGCATGCCACCGGGGAAAAGTGCATCAACTTTGCAAACCGGAATCTCTTTGTGCCTTTGGGCATTCCGGAGCATACAATTCACGAGGACAGTTCCAAAGAGGACCAGTTTGACTTCTTCATGAACAAGAATCCGCGAAACAATGAGTGGTATTCTGATCCGCAGGCTACTGTAACGGCAGGATGGGGATTGTGCCTTTCTGCGCATGATATGGCGAAGATCGGAGAACTTGTGCTCAACAACGGCCTGTACGGAGGCAAAAGAATTGTCTCAGAGAGTTACATCCATAAAATGACATTCCCGTATCTTAAGCTCGGTGAGCGATTCGGGTATATGAGCTATGGATACCTATGGTACAAGCCTTTTGACGGCAGAGAAGTATATGCGGCAATCGGCGACTCCGGAAACATCATCTATGTAAACAAAGAGAAAAACGTGTCGGTTGGAATTACCGGCACGTTCAAGCCAAGAATATTCGACAGAGTAGACTTCATAGAGCAAAAAGTACTGCCGGTAGTTGAAGGGCAATAGTCCCGGCAGGCCGAAGCAGGAAGATGGTTTATTTATCGCAGAGGAAACCGGCGCAATCAAACTTATACAGGACTGCTCTGTGACCGAAGAATTCTACGGGTTTTCCTTCTGCGCTACCGGCCCGGACGGCCTCCGCGCAGCGAATCAGTTCAGGAATCAAAGAAGGACTGACCGGAATGCTTCCGTGGGAAGGATATACGCTGTCAAAGCGGCCGGTATAGTCCAGGAGCTTTTTCATGCTGGGAATATAAGTCTCCATGTTTCTGAACTTTCCGAACATGAAGATATTGCCGTCCTGGACAGAATCTCCGGAGATAAGCACCCGCCTGTTGATATCCAGAATGGCAATGCTGCCGGGCGTATGTCCGGGAATCTCAATAATTTCCAGCGGCCGGTTTCCCAGGTCAATCACGTCCCCATCCCCGACGGGTTTTATTGTTCCGTTCGGATTGTTTGCCCGGAAGTTTTCCTCTTCCGCCGGGCTCATATAGAAACTGTCAAAAGCATCGTTTCCGGATATATGGTCCCGGTCGGCATGGGTATTCAGCAGCTCCAGCGGCTTTTTTGTCACGGATCCCGCCAATTGCCTGGCATCCGGTGTGTTCATGCCGCTGTCGATCATCAGGGCTTTTTCCGTTCCTTCCAGGACAAAAAAGCGGACTCCCGCATCCTCAATCCTCCAGGTATCCGCATCCATCCGGATGATCTCAGCCATAGCCCATTCCTCCCTGTTGTTAATCGTCTATCGGTTCATCTTCCCGCCGCAAAAATGCCATTCCGTATCCTGCCAGCCAGGGGCCGTTATGGCATCCGCTGACCGGGGACATAATAACGTCCTCGTGATTTACTGCAATACCATACTTTCCTTCCAGTTCTTTCAGTTCTGCAATCAGCGAAGGTCCGGTATATACATGCCAGAGCAGATAGTCTTCCGGCTTGCGGTCACCGATTTTCTCTTTCAGAATCTCACAGGTGCGGATCAATGCCTTTCTGGGGGTACGCACACTTTCCAGCGCGACGATTTCGCCTTCCGTGTTGAAATGAACCACCGGACAAATGTGAAGCGCTTTTCCCATGAAGGCTTTTCCGCCTTTCAGGCGACCATTATAAATCAAATAATCCAGTTTGCCATCCACACCCATAAATACCTGGCGACGCATCATCCAGGCGATTTCCTTCAGGATATCTTCTGAGCTCATCCCATTCCGGGCAAATTCCGCCGCCCTGATCGCCAGAAAACCTTCCCCGAAGCAGGTGATCTTTGTGTCAACCGTATGGATTTTGATCCGGTCCTGATAGTCCTCCGCCAGCAGCCGGATTTTATTATAGGTACCTCCCAGCCCACTGCTCAGGGAAAAAACGATAATCTCACTGTATCCGTCCGAGATTGCTTTCTCAAAAAGGCCAGTAATTTCTTCCGTATCAGGTATCGCCGTGGATGGCAAATGATTCTTTGGATCTTCTATCGTTTCCAACTGCCTGTAAAAATCCACGGGGTCAAGATCCAGTCCCTCCCTGTAATCTTTCCCGTTAAAAAGCACATGGACCCGGATGATATCAATTCCGAGATTCCGGTATCTTTCCGGAGCATACTCTATACATCCGGTTGATGTGCACATAATTTTGATTTCCTGCTTCATGTCTCCCTCGCTGCTTCTTTTCCGCCTTTTGGTGCCGATATACGGCATAGCCGGAATTTTATGGACTATTTTATAGAATACCATATTGAGTCCCACACGGGCAACAGGGAAAAGCCGAAATCCTGCAGCGAGGCTCCTTTGATATACTTGACGTCATACATAAGATAATGCATCAGTTTCTACGTGACACGGAAGGAATATGATTTTCACGCCTGCCTTTCGGGCGGCTTCCAGTGCATCGCAAAAGGCCGGATCCGTCTCCCGGTTCCCCCGCACTTCAGCAATCCCATCCATCTGGATCACAAACATCAGCATCGGTTGATATCCTGCCGCGTTTGCCAGCTCTCTCAGGTGCTTTGCTCCGCGTTCTGTCGGCGCATCCGGAAAATATCCGATTCCGTTTCGTTCCAAAGTGCATCCTTTGACTTCCATCAGGAACCGCTCATGATCCCGTTCCATCATAAAATCCAGACGGGATTGTCCATATACATATTCAGAACGGATAACATCATAGCCCTGTGTCTCAAGCCATTCCCGTGCCACAGCGTTTGGCGCCTGGCTGTCGATGTTGATCAGCAAACCGTTTGATTTCCTGACCGCGATCAGATCATAGGCAGTCTTTCTGGCCGGATTCTCTGATCCGGCCAGAAAGACTTTAGCTCCGGGAAGCAGCAACTCCCTGCAGCGCCCTGTATTTTTTACATGAACCGTTTCCAGGTGACCGTTTAAATCCACATGGGCGATAAACCGGTTGGGTCTGTCAACAAACGCCGCCGGGATTACATTCCTGTATCTCATTTCATTCTTCCGCGAAGTCCGTATCCAGTGTTACCTGCAGCTGATAATCCGGGAATGCCTTCTGCACACTTTCTGTGACTTCCCGGCAGACCGCTTTCCGGTCCTTGGCATCAAAGCTGATCACCACATCAAAACGCATGGTCTTTTGATCTTCCAGCAGGTAGAAGCCGTGCATTTGTTTTACATGCTCATGCGCCAGAACGATATCCTGCACCTTGCTGTGCGCCTGAATGATATTTTCATCTTTCGTATTAACTGAGTACACCCCGATTGCGGTCAGGATCACATGATGCTCCGCCAAGACCTTCATCGTGATTTCCCGGATCAGCTGATCCAATTGATCCGCCGAGTATGTATCCGGCACTTCGATATGAATGGAACCGTTCCAGGTATCCGGACCATAATTGTTCAATACCAGGTCATAAGCACCCTGTACATCCGGAAAGCTCATCACGGTTTCATGGATTTTTTGAGCAAGCTCCGCATCGTTTCTTTCTCCAAGAATCTGTGAGATCGTTTCCCGGAGCATTTCGATACCGGATTTGATGATCACCAGGGAGATGACCGCGCCGAGCCAGGCTTCAAGCGACACATGGAAGATCAGGAAGATTCCGGCTGCAACCAGTGTGGAAGCGGAGATGACGGCATCCAGCGTGGCATCTTCCCCGGAGTTGATCAGGGAATCAGAATTGACTTTTACACCAACGCCTTTTACATAACGTCCCAGCAGGATCTTAACCACTACGGCCACGGCCACAATAATCAGCGAAACAGTATTATATTCCGGGGTTTCCGGATGAATAATCTGTTTGACAGACTCCACAAAGGATGTGATACCGGCATACAGCACGATCACGGAAATGATCATGGCACTCAGGTATTCAATCCGCCCGTAGCCAAAGGGATGCTTCTTGTCCGGTTCCCGCCCCGCCAGCTTTGTTCCGATAATCGTAATCAGGGAACTGCCTGCGTCAGAAATATTGTTGACCGCATCCAGCACGATCGCGATGGAGTTTGTCATCAACCCGATTACCGCTTTAAAAGCAGCAAGAAATACATTGGCGATGATTCCGATAATACTGGTCCTGACAATGGTTTTTTCCCGGGAATCATTACCTGCCTGGTTCAATTCCGTTCTGACTGTCATTCGTTAATCACCTTCACTGCAAATTCAGGTATACCCTTTCCTTTCAGATTACAGAACAGCTTCCACAGCGGAGCGAACCTCCTGCATATCCACCGTAGGTTCGAAGCGGGCGATGACCTTGCCCTCCCGGTCGATCAGGAATTTTGTGAAATTCCAGCCGATATAAGTCTTATCGCCATACTTCTTATTATTCATGGCTGCAAACTTGTTCAGCGCCGCATTTTTCAATCCCTTGCCGAAGCCCTTAAAAGGTTTTTCGGAGGCAAGAAACGCAAACAGCGGGTCGGCGCTTTCGCCATTGACGTCGATCTTCGCAAACTGCGGAAACTCTGTTCCGAATTTCAGTGTGCAGAATTCATGAATCTCATCGTCACTGCCGGGTGCCTGATTGGCAAACTGATTGCAGGGGAAATCCAGGATTTCCAGCCCCCGATCCTTCAGATCCTTATACATAGCTTCCAGCGGTTCGTAATGAGGGGTGAATCCGCAGCCGGTCGCCGTGTTGACAATCAGCAGCACCTTGCCCTGATACTCCGACAGGCTCATTTCCTGTCCCTGCCTGTTTTTCACTGTGAAATCATATACTGTTTTCATCTTCATTTTCTCCTTCCGTCGTTTTGTTTTTCTGGTTGTCCAGCAGTTCATACAGCAGTGCGTAAAGCAGCTGTGCTTTGTCCGCCGGCAGGTCAATACAGCCCGCAACCTTCGCCGGGACTTCGCCGGCCTTTTCCTGCAGCGCCCTGCCGCTTTCTGTGAGACGGATGACAACAACGCGCTCATCCTCCCGGCTCCGCTGGCGGGTAATATATCCGGCATTCTCCAGCTTCTTCAGCAAAGGAGAAAGGGTCCCGTTATCCAGCATCAGCTTCTCACCGATCTCCGTGACGGAAATCCCGTCCTTCTCCCATAAAACCAGCAGAACAATATACTGTGTATAAGTCAGTCCTAACGGTTTCAGCCAGGGAGTATACAGGCCCGTCACATTTCTGGCGGCGGCATACAGCGGGAAACATAACTGATTTTCAAGCTTCATTGCTTCCCTGTAATCATCGTTCATCAACAGGCCTCCTTTTGTTTGATGCAAATATATTTTATCATCTATTAACGAATATGTCAATCCTTTTTTCAATCCCCTTCCCCGTCTTATTTTTGTCTTCATCCGGCCAGCCTTCCTGATATAGTCCGGTTCTCATTATGTCGAGTCTTGTTATTGGAAATATCTTCGTGTATACTGATCCCGGCATCCGGGAAAGGGCACTGCATGAAAAAAGGAAATTCTTTCACGCTGTGATCGATTTTCATATCAGGGAGAAACCACATGGATCTGAGTAATGTATATTTCGTCATCGGAACATCCTATGCAGGCAAATCCACAGTCGTAAAGAACCTGGCCAAAAAGCATCATGGGATTGCGCTGGAAGAAAATTATCATGATGCAAAACTGCCTGAGCTTGACAGCAGGGAGTTCCCGGGACTGACATACACCCGTGACCTTCAGGACTGGCATGAATTTATCCGGCGTACGCCGGACGAATATGTCACCTGGCTGGAAAGCACAAAGAAAGAATGCGAAATTGTCGAACTGCAGATGATTGAAGAGCTTCTGGAAAAGCCTGAATCGCAGGGAAAGAAAATCTTTGTGGATACCAACATCTGTATTGAAACGCTTCACAGGATTTCCGATACGCAGCATGTCCTGGTGATGCTGTCCGACCCTGAAATCAGTATTCATCGTTTCTTTGATCGTCCCGATCCTGAGAAACAGTTCCTTTACCAGCTCATGCTGGAGGAACCGGATCCCCAGGCTGCGCTGGACAATTACCGGGAAATCCTTACACGGATATGTTCAAAGGAATGCTATGACGAACTCCTGCATTCCGGATTCAAAGTCATCTTCAGGGATGAAAACCGGAGCCAGGAAGAAACCGTTGTGCTGGCTGAGCAGATATTCGGGATCAATCAATGATCAAAATGCGCTGAAACTTTTTTCATCAGGTCAATAATCGGCAGATGCTGGGGACATACGCTTTCACACTGGCCGCAGGCAATACAGTCTGCGGCTTTTCCAAAGCTTTCCGTCAGGTTCGCATAATTGGAAAAATTGATGGTCCAGCCTTTCTGGGCCAGGTTCTCGCGCATATCTTCATTATACAAGGAAAAATATTTCGGAATCGGAATATTCATCGGGCATCCTTCTGTGCAATAGGAACATCCGGTGCACGGTACCGCGATCTGTGCGTTGATGATTTCCGCAACACGGTGGGTCAGGCGGATTTCCGCCTCCGTCAGCGGCCGGAAATCTGACATGTAGTTTGTATTGTCCTCCACCTGGTCCAATGTGCTCATTCCGGAAAGGACCATCATCACACCGGGCTGGGAAGCGGCGAAGCGGATTGCCCAGGACGCAACCGACAAATCCGGCTCCGCTTCCTTGAGCAGTTTTTTCGCTTCGGCAGGCACGTTGGCCAGGGTGCCGCCCTTCGCCGGTTCCATGACAATTATGGGCTTGTTATGCCTGCGGGCGACTTCATATACCGCCCTGGACTGAATCCATTCACTTTCCCAGTCCAGGTAATTGATCTGAAGCTGAACAAACTCCATTTCCGGATACTTTGTCAGGATCTGATCCAGCAGTTCCGGCGTATCGTGGAAAGAGAAACCGGCATGTTTTACCAGCCCCTGCGTTTTCTTTTCCAGCACCCAGTTAAAACAATCATATTTTTCATACTTTGGCCAGCTGCCGGCCTCAATACCGTGCACCAGGTAATAATCAAAGTAGCCTGCGCCGGTCTGTTCCAGTTGCTCATTGAACACCCTGTCACGGTCCTCCATTGAATTGAAGAAAGCATTATGCAGCTTGGTGGCCAGGGTAAATCTTTCCCGGGGATACCGGTCCACCAGTGCTTCCTTTACGGCCCGTTGGCTGGCAAAACCGTTGTACATAATCGCCGTGTCAAAATAGGTAAACCCCCTGCTCATAAAGAGATCCACCATCTGTTTGAGCTGTTCAATATCCACGCTGGCGGCGTTCTTCGGATCCAGTACAGGCAGCCTCATAAGACCGAATCCAAGCTTTTTCGGTTCCACTCTGCTCTCCTCGCTTTCTGATGTTTCTTTTATCTGTTCCGCCGTTTTGCCGGTATGTAAAAAGCACGGGTAATTTCAATCGCATTGTAAACCTTAAAGCATACTCGAAGTCAAGCGTACCGTTTTCCAAATCCGGCGCCCTAACAGGATTCCGGGCAGGCGGTATCGAATCATATAGCCGTCGTTCAATTCAACGCATGATGATGGAGGAGATATTTTCAGATGGTATCATTTACAAGCGATTATATCGCAGGGGCACATCCGGAGGTTCTCAGGAGATTGATTGATAGCAACCTGGAGCCTCTTCCGGGGTATGGGACAGATCCGTATTGCGAACGTGCCAAAGAAAAGATCCGGAATGCCGTCGGAGCCCCGGATGCTGAGGTTTTCTTCCTGACAGGCGGCACCCAGGCCAATGCCGTGGTGATTTCCACAATGCTGGCCGACTATGAAGGCGTCATCGCCGCAGGAACCGGACATGTGAGTGCACATGAAGCCGGCGCCATTGAATACACAGGCCATGAAGTTCTTGAACTGCCCCAGACGGATGGGAAGCTCCTCCCGGAAACGCTGCGGGATTATCTTTCAGCTTTTTTCGCGGATGAAAACCATGAACATATGACCTTTCCGGGCATGGTGTACCTGTCCCATCCGACAGAGTACGGCACGCTTTATACCAGGAACGAGCTGGCGTCCATACGGGAAATCTGCAGGGAGTACGGACTGCGGCTGTACCTGGACGGCGCCCGGCTGGCTTACGGGCTGATGAGCCGGGAAACAGACCTGACGCTCCCCGATATCGCTTCCCTGTGCGATGTATTCTATATCGGCGGAACAAAGGCCGGCGCCCTCTGTGGCGAGGCGGTTGTCTTCACCGGCAGAAACATGCCAAAGCACTTCCTGACTTCGGTAAAAAGGCGCGGCGCCCTGCTGGCAAAAGGTCGCCTGCTCGGCGTTCAGTTTGACGCGCTGTTTACAGATGACCTGTATTTCCGCATCGGCCGCCACGCGATTGACCTGGCAGAAAAGATGAAGGAAATCTTTCATGCGCATCATATTCCGTTTTTGCTTGAAAGTCCGACAAATCAGCAGTTTGTGATTCTGGAAAACAGCCGGATGGCAAAGCTCCGGGAAAAGGTTGCTTTTGAATTCTGGGAGAGAAAAGACGATACGCACACGGTTGTGCGCTTTGCCACAGGCTGGTCCACCACGGAAGATAACCTGCATATGCTGGATCAGGCGCTGGCGGACTGATTCATCTTTATGATGGCCGAATTGCACCTTTGGAAGATGAATGGTATACTGTGCACCGTGCGTCCGGAACGGGTGAACCGCAGCACCGGCGCACAGAAACAGTAAGGGAACAGAAACAAATGGATTTCAGATCATTTCAATTATGCCCTGTTCTGCAGAAAAACATCATCGATGCCGGATACCGGGAACCCACGCCGATCCAGCAAGCAACGATTCCCCTGGTTCTGGAGGGAAAAGACGTACTGGGCTGTGCGCAGACCGGCACAGGCAAGACCGCCGCTTTCGGACTCCCGATCCTGCAGCGGCTTCATGACATGCCCTCCCGGAAACCGGATGCCCGGGTTATCCGGTGCCTGATCCTGTCTCCGACACGGGAACTGGCGCTGCAGACCTACGAAAACCTGGAAATATACGGAAAAGGAATGGGACTGCGCTGCTGTGTCGTCTTCGGAGGTGTTTCCCAGGGAAACCAGGTGGAAGCATTGCATCGGGGAGCGGATATCGTTGTCGCCTGTCCCGGACGGCTGCTGGACCTGATGGGTCAGGGCATGGTACGCCTCGACTGGGTCCAGATCTTTGTGCTGGATGAAGCGGACCGGATGCTGGATATGGGCTTTATCCACGACGTGCGGCGGGTCATCCATGCCCTGCCGGAGCAGCGGCAGAACCTCCTGTTCTCCGCAACAATGCCCCCGGAGGTTGAAAACCTGGCACTGGATTTGCTCACAGATCCGGAAAACGTAAAAGTTGATCCGGTCACTTCCACGGTGGAGGCAATTGACCAGTGCCTGTATTATGTGGATAAAGCCAATAAAAAGCACCTGCTGGCAAAGCTCCTGCAGGATGAATCGTTGGAAAGCGCATTGGTGTTTTCCCGGACAAAGCACGGCGTGGACCGCATCGTGCGGGACCTGAAACGTGCCGGAATCGAAGCGGTCGGCATTCACGGGGATAAGAGCCAGAATGCACGGCAGACAGCGCTGAACCGGTTCAAATCCGGAGAATGCCGCATCATGGTGGCCACGGATATCGCGGCCCGCGGAATCGATATTGCCGGGCTGAGCCATGTGATCAACTACGATATGCCCAACGAACCGGAAGCATATATCCACCGGATCGGACGGACCGGCCGTGCGGGCCGGGCCGGAAAAAGCATTTCATTCTGCTGCATCGACGAGGTCAAACAGCTCGGCCAGGTGGAAAAACTGATCGGAAAGCGGCTGAGGGAGGAAAAGAGCGAATGGCCCATGGAGGTCTTTACCCCCAGTGAACCGAAACCCAGGGAACCGCGTCCCTCCCGGATCGACCGGAACGGCAACCCTGTGGAAAAGAAAAAACCGGTTCCCGCAGCAATACGGAAACCGGAAAGCAGGCAATCTGATAACAGAAAAGCTGAAAACAGAAGATCTGAAAGCAGGCGGCCGGACAGGCTCGGCGTTCCCGTTCAGAGAACCGCAGGCGCCAAACCGCACCGGCACCACCGGCGGAAACCTTCGCAGGGAAACCGGTGATTCCTCAGAAAACGCCGGTCACAAATATTTCAATGCCGATCGCAATCAGGATAATTCCGCCGAGGACGGAAGCCCATCCGGAGAGTTTTGTCCCGAACTTCCGGCCGATCAGGAGGCCGGCGATACAGATTACAAACGTGACTGCCGCAATAATCAGGGCACAGACCAGCGCCATCGCAAAATCATATTCCGCGATTGTAAAACCCACGGAAAGAGCGTCGATGGATGTTGCAATCCCCTGAACAAGCAACGCCATAATTCCGACGCCTGGTTTTTCTTCGGCACCGTTTCTGTTCCGGATTCCTTCAATCAGCATTTTCCCGCCGATAAACAGCAGCAGGATCAGCGCAATCCAGGGGATCCATTTCTCAAAGGCGTGAAAGTGCTGTACGATTGTGTGGACACAGACCCAGCCAACCATCGGCATCAGCGCCTGGAAGAAGGCAAATACGCCGGCAATCAGGCCCATTTTGCGCCTGTGCATGTGCGGTTCATTCAGCCCGTTGGCCAGTGATACCGAGAACGCGTCCATGGCCAGTCCGACGCCCAGCAACGCGCTGTTAAAAAAATACACCAGACTCCAGTCCATGCAAGAATCCCCCTGTGAAGCATGCACCCGGCCGGGTAAGCCGGCCGGCGTTTTTATATCATACACCATTTCCTCCGGATGGGAAACATCCGTTTCAAAAACCTTCCGTTTTCAGAATCCGGCGCTGCCTTGACGGAAGCATGCCTGTATGCTATATTGAAACTCGGTATGAGGGAGTAGCTGGCGTTTTGGCGTAATGTATTCCGTCAGGACGGGATTTTTTCCCCGGAGTATGTTCAAAGCAGCAAGACTTTTACCGCAGCTTTGTTGTGGTGAAAGTCTTTTTTATTTCCACAGCAGAAGATCATGGAGGATTTGCCGATGAAAATCTTTGCGCTGGTGCTTTTTATCCTGATGTATATCCTGATGATTGCAAAATCCAAATATAAGCCATTTTATGCACTGGGTGTTGCCCTTATTTATCTGGTTTCCGGAATTCTTCCGCTGGACAGCCTGGGAGCCGCCATTAACTGGAACGTCATTATGATGATCGCGGGCACCATGATCATCGTCCATTTCTTCATTCAGTCCCAGATGCCGAACCGGCTGGCGGATATGCTGCTTGAAAAATCAAAGAATGTGATGTGGGTCACAATCCTGATGTCGCTGTTTTCCGGCCTTATCTCCGCGTTTATTGACAATGTGGCCACTGTGCTGATGGTTGCGCCGGTCGGACTGGCCATATGCAAAAAGCTGAAAATTAACCCGGTGGGAATGATTCTGTCTATTGCCGTTTCCTCTAACCTGCAGGGAGCGGCAACGCTCGTCGGCGACACAACATCCATCATGCTGGGCGACTTTGCCGGCATGAATTTCATGGATTTCTTCTGGATGCGCGGACGGCCGGGTATCTTCTTTGCGGTGGAACTCGGTGCGCTTGCCACCGTTCCGGTCATGATGTTTTTGTTCCGGAAAGACAAGGAGCCAGTTTCATCCAGGGAAAAGGCTGCTGTCACCAATTATGTACCGACCGTTATGCTGATCCTGATGGTGCTTGGCCTGATTGTTGCCTCCTTTATTCCGGATACCCCGGAGATGATCAATGGTTTCATCTGCTGCGGCCTGGCTGTTGTCACCGTCATCATTGATTTGCTTCAACACCGCAAAGCGAACGATACGGCCGAAGCATTCAAGAGCCTTGATTTTGAGACTCTGGGCCTTCTGATGGGCCTTTTCATCGTCATCGGCGGCCTGACCAAGGTGGGAATTATTGACGACTTTGCCGACCTGATCGTTCGGCTCGGCGACAATAACATTTTCCTGCTCTATACGATTGTTGTCTGGGGGTCCGTTCTGATCTCCGCCTTTGTGGACAATATTCCGTATGTGGCTACGATGCTCCCGGTCCTGACGGCTGTTACTGCCTCGCTGGGAATCGAGCCGTACCTGCTTTATTTCGGCCTGCTGACCGGTGCCACCCTGGGCGGCAACATCACGCCGATCGGTGCGTCCGCCAATATTACCGCCGTAGGTATGCTGAAAAAGGAAGGTTATACCGTTTCGTTCGGAGACTTTATGCGGATCGGTATTCCCTACACCTTCACCGCCGTGCTGGTGGGATACGTGTACCTCTGGATCTTCTGGGCCTGATCTGTTTCATTGATCCAACCTGATCATACTCTGCTTAAAAAATTTTAATTTGTTATATTTAACAATATGCCTTGCCTGATATTGGCTTGTTTTCAAAACAGATTGACACAGCCCGTATTCTTATGATATTTATGTCGTTGTTAGCCTTAGCTAACTTTTCGGGCGTTTTCACTCCCGTTGAAAACTGCCGCATTAATCCTGCTGTTCTGCTTCCTGCAAGGGAATGGAATAGACCATCAAAAGAAAGGACGGATACCCATGAACAAGAAGTTTTTCTCCAGACTGGTCCCCCTGATGCTGGCATTTGCCCTGTTTCTTTCCTTCGGTACATATGTAAAAGCCGAAACTGCGTCCGCCACTGAAACGGATTCGGAAGAAGCAGCCGCTTTACTGGAAAATATCAAAGGAACCTATGTGCCGCTTTTCCCGGTGATCACCGACCCCCAGTACGATCAGCTCTGGCTGGATACCTGCAGCGCTGTACTGGGCGAAGAAACCGCGCCTGTGATGGCAGAAATCCTGAAAACAGCCTGCAACGGCACACTCTATGGCCAGGCCGCCATTGATGCATTCGGTGACGGATCCAACGGCGCCCAGTTTGACTGCCTGTTCATCAGCGGTGTTTCCACCCTGACCTTTAACGGCGCCGCAATCAGCGGTGCAGACGAAAACGGCAGCCCGGTCTTCAGCCACGAATATACCTATGCCGGTAAGCTGGCCCTGGGCGGGATGATGGAAGGTTATCTGTATGAAACCACGGACGAGGACGCCGGAGAATTCAAATATTTCTATATGATGCCCGACACACCCGCCACAACCTTCCACCTGGAATTCCGCTACGGCAGCAACGTGGAAGACCTGGCCAAATATAACGAAGGCCCGTACGCATACTGGCTGGCGGCCGGCTTCCCCGTGGACGCCGATGCGACCATGACCAAAAACGTGATTGAACTGTTCTGCCTGGAAAACATGGATTACTCCGCCCACAGCGAAGCAGCCCTGGCCCAGCTGAAAGACCTGGGATTTGAAGGCAAATGGGTAGCCGATATGTCCCCCTTCGGCGAAGCCTATGCCGGTGTGGAACTGTATATGACAATTGACGAAAACGGCCACGGCCTCACCTACATGAACGGCCAGCAGACCCGGGACTTTGAAGCCTATGCTGTTGACAGCGGCGAAAAGGGCGACGGAGCCGGCCTGTATGTTGCGTATGACAATGAAGCCAAAGAACCGGAAGCCGCGCCGTATACCATGGTCACAGATGACAGTCAGCAGACTGTTCTGACCTTCTACGCAGTTGACGGCACAATCAGCTATGTAAAGGCGGAATAAAAAAACAGATATCGTATCATTTTAATAAAAACCGTCTAATTCTGCTATTTTAATCCTCCGATTTGCAGTATTCTCTCCTTGCTGGTGAACAAAAGCCGGCGGAAAGAAAGCAAACGGAGGATTATTCCATGATGAATATGATTTATGTGCCCGCGATGAACAACATGATGTCCGAAGATGTGAACGTTCCGGCCCTGCGCAATCCGCTGAATCATATACACCGAAAACCGCGGAATCATGAAACCCGCTGTCGTGAAGGGCAGAAGGGCTGGATTGACGCCTGGCTGGCCAGCCGCAGGAATTACTGAACCCGGAATAAAAGAAGGGAGCATCTGCCATGACTGAACTGGAAAAAATGAAAGCCGGACTGGAATACTGCTATGATGACAAAGAAGTGGATGCCCTGAAAGAGCAGGCCATCATCTGGTGCGCACAGTACAACGCCCTGGATCCCCTGGATTTTGATGCCCAGCGGGCCATGCTGAAAGAACACCTGGGCAGCATGGGTGAAAAAGTGTGGATTGCGAAAACCTTCAACTGTGACAACGGGAAGAACATCCACATCGGCAGCAATTTCACCGGCAATTACAATATCACCATGCTGGATATCCGGGAAATCTACATCGGCGATAACGTCATGATCGGTCCGAACACTTTGATTACCACCGTCAACCATCCCCTGACGCCCATGGGCCGCCGGAAGCACCTGGGCATCGCCAAACCGGTGACCATCGGCAATGATGTATGGATCGGCGGAAACGTGACAATCCTGCCGGGTGTGACCATCGGCAACAATGTTGTGGTAGCAGCCGGCGCCGTGGTCACAAAGGATATTCCCGATAATTGTGTGGTGGCCGGTGTCCCCGCCCGCAAAATCAAAGATATTGAGAATGATGTCGACGATTGACGCCCTGTTGTTGACGGAATCGGGAAAATCTGGTACATTTGTGGTCAGTTAAGAGCTGTTAACCATATGGCCGCTTTATCAGATGTTTTTCTGAAAAATCCGCCGGACAGGGGGAATCATCCGATGAATATTTACGAATCCGCAGAAGATTACCTGGAGCAGATCCTGATGCTGCTGGAACAGAAAGGCCATGCCCGCTCGGTTGATATTGCCGCGGGCCTGGATGTTTCCAAGCCGTCCGTCAGCGTGGCCATGAAAAAACTGCGGGAGAACGGATACATCAATATGAGCCCGGACAATCTGATCTCTTTGACGGACAAAGGGTATGCGATTGCCCGGAAGATATACGACCGGCATCAGGCGCTGACCAAATACCTGATCCAGATCGGCGTTCCGGAAGGAATCGCCCGGGAGGATGCCTGCAAGATCGAGCACGACCTTTCCGAGGAATCCTTTGCGGCCATCTGTGAACAGATTAAATAAGTATTTGTGGGGCAACGAAAAAACGGAAAGCAATTCAGAAAAACGCTTTCCGTTTTTAATTTGCAACGTAAGAAATTTACCTGTTTGCCCACGGGCCGCCATATATGCTGAGATACCGCTCAAAGACCGGCCGGATCGGCGGGGAGATCATGCTGAGATCGATTTCCTTCAGGTCAAAGAACCGCAGTTCTTCAATCTCCGTTTCCTGCGGCCGGATATTCCCGTGATACTTCCGGCAGAGGTAGATGATCTCCACATTGGAAACCTCGTCCCCGTTCGGATAGATATAATGTGTTTCCAGCCCGGAATTGATACAGAAAAATTCGATATCATCCGCGATGAGGCCCATTTCCTCCTGCAGTTCCCGCCGGGCACAGTCTTCCACATGCTCGTCAATTTCCACCGATCCGCCGGAATACCCCCACAGGTGGTTGTCCGTGCGCCGGCCCAGGAGCAGGCGTCCCTGCTCATCCACAACGATGATGCTGGCCGCGCACTGCATAATGGTCCGGTGCCCGACGAGCCTCCGCATTTCCGCAATGTATCCTGTCATGCTCCTGCCCTCCCGCTGCTTCCGATCACCGTATATTCCATGCCGGTATCCAGATGATCCGAACGGTAAAGGCATACCTCATCCACGATCATCTCCGCATCCGGAACCGCAATGCCGGAGAGTACGGTATCATCCGGTACGGAAGGCTTCCGCAGCAAGGTGATATGCGGATTGAATGCCTTCGGATCAAAAGGAATGCCATGTCCGGTCAGATTGTTCCGAACCTGATCCGCCAGCCCATGCAGGGGTTCTGATTCTTCAACACCGGCCCATAGGACTTTTACTTCCGGAAAAATGCCCGGACGGGCCAGCCGGATGGAAAAAGGGTGTGCTACCTGTGGAAGGACCGGTGTAATATGCTCCGGCCATTCCCCGATAAAAGCCAGGGTCATATGCAGATTGCGCGGATCCAGATACCGCCCGGTTATCCCGGCGGCACGAAGCCGGTCCTGCAATACAGCCAGCGCGGCCCGTAAGCTTTCGGACGGCCGCAGGCCGACAAACAAACGCATGGGACCATCCTTTCAGATCGTTTTTTACGGCATTCATCATACCATACTTTTTTCGGAATAGAAATGGCAGGTGTCTTTTATCCCAGGGAAACGTCCAGGATCATCATCAATACAAAACCGAGGGCAAACAGAACGGTACCGGTATTGGAATGAGTTCCTTCCGACATTTCCGGAATCAGTTCTTCAACGACCACATACATCATGGCCCCGGCTGCAAACGACAGGAAATACGGCATGACCGGCGTCACCAGTCCCGCAGCCAGGATCGTCAGGGCCGCGGCAACAGGTTCCACCGCACCGGAAAGAACACCCATCCAAAACGTCTTCTGCCGGGGCATTCCTTCCGCCTGCAATGGCATGGAAACAATCGCTCCCTCCGGAAAATTCTGGATGGCGATTCCCAGGGCCAGGCTAAGCGCCCCGGCTGCGGAAATGCCTGCTGATCCGGCCTGCAGGCCGGCATAGACCACTCCGACGGCCATTCCTTCCGGAATGTTATGAAGCGTAACCGCCAGAATCAGCTTTGTGGTACGCTTCAGCCCGCTCTGCGGTCCTTCATTCTGCCGGTCCATATGCATATGCGGTATCACAATATCCAGCAGCAGCAAGAATCCGATACCGGCCAGGAATCCGACCGCAGCCGGCAGAAAGGCAAGCGACCCCATATCAGCGCTGCTGTCCAGCGCGGGTTGCAGCAGGCTCCAGAAGGAAGCCGCAACCATCACGCCGACCGCGAATCCGGTCAGTGCTTTCTGGATTCCGCCGGATAATTCCTTTTTCAGAAAAAACACCATCGCCGCGCCCAGGCTGGTGCCCAGGAACGGAATCAGGATTCCTTCAATCGCTGCAATATTCATCGTCATCTCTCCTGTACGTCTCCGGGAAAAATCGGGATGCCGGTACGCTTCGGCATCCCGCCCCTTTGGAGGTAAGGATCCTGGTATATCATTCGGGCTGCCCGACCCGATTGATACTATGCTCATCATCCCGTGTACGGAGCCTGTACTCAGTCGGCGAGCATCCTTCCGTACGCCGGAACACATGCGTAAAGTGTGCAGGGGATACAAACCCCGTTTCCTCCCCGATGTCCGAAATGCTTTTCCGCGAATGTTCCAGCAGTTCCCTGGCCCTTTCGCAGCGGAGATGATTGTGATAGGCCAGCGGGGTGTAGCCTGTATGTTTTCTGAAAATCCGCACAAGATAACTTTCATTGAGAAACAGCGACCCTGCCATTGTCTGCAGGGAGAATTTTTCCCGGTAATGGGCCTCAATAAAGTCTGCCACCGCATAAGCCGTACGTTCCCCGACGCTCAGCCGATCCGTTGTTTTCTGCTGCATGCTTATTCCCCCTGCCTGGTCTGCTACTGTTCCCCTCTGCCTGTATCGGAATGACCACGCCATGTCTTTATGATATTACTCGGCTGTCTTCAGTGCCGCGACCATATCAATGTGCCGGTTCTTGCGGGCCACCATCAGGCCAACGATCAGGGATACGCCGAAGGTCAGCAGGATGCTCACCAGCCAAGTGGGCAGGCCCAGTACCAGCTTCAGTTCATATTCGGACGCCAGCGCCGTCAGCAGGTACTGCAGGACGCCGATGCCGGCCGGAACGCCGATCATGATACCGATGACCGTCAGCCACAGGTTCTGGCTGATCAGCAGCCGGCCGATCTTGGAGTCCTTGAAGCCGACCACCTTCAGCGTTGCCATTTCCCGATAACGTTCCGTGTAGCTCATCACGCCCAGGTTGTACAGCACCACGATGCCCAGGATCACCGCCGCGATCACCAGCAGCCAGATCATCTTGTTCATCAGGTCCATAAAGACGTCAAATGAATCCATGATGGACTGTTTGCTCTGCTTGTTCAGGATATGCGCGTCGTCCGGAATATTGGCGGCATCTGTAAACACGGAAGAAACCTTATAGGGAATCCCGGTCCGGTCCGCGCAGGCGGCTGTCATGAAGATCCCCTCCGTCATGGAATCCAGCACACCGGCCACGGGAATCGTATAATGCTCGTTGCTGTCATAGGGGGAGAAGGACAGCATATCCCCTTTCTTCAGGTTGTAATCCCGCGCAATCCTGGAACAGATATAAACGCCGTCGTCTGTCAGCGAAACGATCTTCATATCCGCATCCGCAAAACGGACCTTTTCCCGGGTAACGGAATAAATCTCCAGCGAGTATCCCTTGTCCCCGATCTGGATCGCCCGGGAAGCTGCCCAGTCCCCGTCCAGGGATTCCGCCAGGGCTTTCCCCTGCTCCAGGGTCATGTTCTCCTCATCGAGATTGACCCGGGTCGTATAATTGATCGCTTTCTCATAGAAAACGTCCAGGAACGCGTCCATCGTATCTTTCATACCAAGACCGCCCACCAGCAGGACCATGCAGCCGATAATACCGAAGAGCGTCATCAGGCTCCTGGCCTTATGGCGGACGCAGTCCCTCAGGTTCCATTTGGTACCGAAACCCAGCCGCTTGAAACGCTTCGTTTCTTCAAACCGCAGGTGTTTCATCCGCTTCGGGGAATAGGGACGCAGCGCGTCCGCCGCCGTACCCTGCAGCATCTTCCGTACGGACAGAAAGCCGATAAACGTCAGGAAAGCGATAATTCCCAGGATCACAAACCAGGTGAAAAGCGGCGCGTGCAGCGTCCAGGAGGGAATATCGATATAAGTTGCCATGGCCCCGTCCGGATTCATGATGAACCATCCCAGGCCGTATCCGATTCCGATGCCCAGAATTGTACCCAGCAGGCCGATGATCAGCGCGTATGCAGCATAGTGAATCAGGATTCGGCGATCCTTGAAGCCAAGTGCTTTAAAGGTGCCGATCTGCGTTTTTTCACTGGCGCAGATCCGGTGCATGGTGGTCACCATGGTCAGGATTGCGATCGCCAGGAAAAGCACCGGCAGTATTGACGCCATCGTCTTTCCCTCGTTGACCTCCCCCTGCGCCTCCGCCCAGGAAACCGTTTCATCCTTGGACATGATCAACCGGGTGGTTCCCAGCACCTGATCCGCCGCCTCGACAAACGCGGCTTTATCCAGCGCGGACTTCACGTTGATCTGGTGATACAAGGATCCGGTAAAGGCCTTGTAGATAGCAGGGATCGCATTATCCAGCATGGCCGGAGAGATATACACAAATCCATAGGTCGTATAGTCCGGCATCATCTGCGTGGTATCCGGCAGGCAGATCATGTATTCACTGGCTTTCACCAGGCCTTTGATCTTCCCGGAAACAGTAATATTCTGGTAAACCAGTGTCAGCGGGTCCCCGACAGACAGGCCGTTTGCCTTCGCATAGGAATCTGAAAGCCAGAAGCCATCCGGATCCTTTTCATTGTACGGTTCTCCTTCCATCAGCAGGACACCGGAGACGTTCATGTTCTCACTCACCGTCAGCGCCAGGGTGTCCATATCGTCCTTCACTGAAACGTTCAGGGACAGGAAACGGGTCGCGTCCTCCACGCCGCTGATTGACTTTACCTTGTCCAGGTCCTCCGGGGTAAACCCCTTGTCGTTATAGATCCGGAAATCCGCGAAACCGGTTGCGTCATAAACTTCCTTTGTATTCACTTCCAGCGAATACCATTCCACATTGAAACCCAGGAAGACGCCGATACCCAGCGCCACCATGATGACCATGGAAATAAACTGGGCCTTGTACTGCCACAGCGTCCTGAACAGTTTTTTGATCAGCATTACCAGTCCACCTCTTCCACGGACAGCGGGTTATCCTGCTCCTCGCAGGACTTGATTTTCCCGTTCTTCACCCGGATCACCACGTCCGCCATCTTCGCGATATTCTGGTTGTGGGTCACAATAATGATGGTTTTTCCCATATCCCGCGCCATGGAAAGCAGGAGCTTCAGCACCATGACGCCGGTTTCCGAATCCAGCGCGCCAGTCGGTTCGTCGCACAGGAGAATATGCGGATTCTTGGCCAGGGCCCGGGCAATGGAAACCCGCTGCTGTTCACCGCCGGAAAGCTCGGAGGGAAACTGATGAATATGGTCTTCAAGGCCGACAGCCCGCAGCATGTCATGGCTGGAAAGCGGATCCGGCGCGATCTCCTTGACCAGCGCCACGTTTTCAATTACGGTCAGCGTCGGGATCAGGTTGTAACTCTGGAATACAAAGCCGACGGAAGCCGCGCGGTACTCTGCCAGTTCATTGGGCGTAAGGGTAGAGATATCTTTTCCGTTCACAACAATGGTACCTTCCGTCGGGCTGTCCAGCCCGCCCAGCATATTCAGCAAGGTACTCTTTCCGGCGCCGCTGGGTCCCAGAATGACAATGAATTTCCCTTCCTCCAGGCTCAGGTTCACATGATCCAGCGCACGCTGTTCATGATCTCCGTTCCGGTAGACTCTCGATACGTCCCTGAATTCAACAATGGCCATAGTGATCTTTCTCCTCTGTTATATCTGGTTTGATTTGGAAACAGTTCATTCTTTTCTTCTCATAAAAACAGAAAGCAATGATCGTTTCTGTTGCACTTCTTCGTCTGCCGAAAGCATGGTATAACCTGTCGCATTTACAACCCGCCTGATCGCTTCAATGTCAAGCGGCTTTTCAGACAGAATCACCGTTTCCCCTTTGGAACGGGAAGATGTTACTTTCTTCACCGGAAAAGCCGCCCGGATTACGTCATTCATATGTGTTTCACACATGCCGCATGTCATCCCGGCAACTTGTAGCGTAATTTTAATCATACTGCCATTCCTCTCTGAAAGACGGAAGCACGGAAAATCTCCCGTGCTTCCGAAGGTTATGATGATTTATGGCATGATCCAGCCATCGGACAACTGCCGCAGTTGCAACCACAGACAGATTTGCCCTGTTTCCTGTCTTTACGAAGCCGGATGATAATCGCAGCCACCAGTCCGATCAGAATCAGGCTGATCAGAACAGTCCCCGCATTGTTACCGATCCATTGAAACATATTCTCACACTTTCTGTGTCAATTTCGTCGCTTCCTGATACTTTTTGAAAAAAACCATATAGATCATCGCGCCAAGCACTGCAACTGCCGCAATCAGGCCAATGACGCTGACGTTCCCGCTAAACACACCGCCGATCTGGTAGATCATCAATGCAACCGCATAGGCAAACCCGCATTGCCAAGCAATGGCAAACCATGTCCAGCCGGCATTGTTCATCTCCCGCCGGATGGCGCCGATCGCCGCAAAGCAAGGAGCACACAGGAGATTGAATACCAGGAACGCATAGGCAGCAATGCCGGTAAAGGAGGATGCCAGGTTGGCATAGGTTTCGGTACCGCCATACAGGATACCCATCGTGCCGACAATGTTTTCCTTGGCAATCAGGCCGGTGAAGGAAGCCACCGTCGCCTGCCATGTCCCAAAGCCCAGCGGCTTGAATATCCAGGCAATTGCGCCGCCGACCGCAGCCAGGATAGACATTTCCAGTTCTTCCTCTTCCAGCATCCTGAAGGTACCGTCCGCCACACCGAAGCGGCTCAGGAACCAGACCAGGATTGTAGACAGAAGGATGATTGTTCCGGCCTTTTTGATAAAGCTCCATCCTCGTTCCCACATAGACCGCAGAACATTGCCGACAGTCGGCCAGTGATAGGCCGGCAGCTCCATCACAAACGGTGCAGGATCACCGGCAAAACGTTTCGTCTTCTTCAGGATGATGCCGCTGGTAATGATTGCCGCCATACCAATGAAGTATGCGCTTGTCGCTACCCACGCGGATTTATGGAAGATCGCACCGGCAATCATCGCAATGAACGGCACTTTCGCACTGCAGGGGATGAATGTTGTCGTCATGATTGTCATTCGCCGGTCACGTTCATTTTCAATTGTCCGGGATGCCATGATACCGGGTACTCCGCAGCCTACACCAATCAGCATGGGAATAAAAGACTTGCCGCTCAGACCGAACTTGCGGAAGATCCTGTCCAGAACAAAAGCGATCCGGGCCATATATCCACAGGCTTCCAGGAAAGCCAGCAGGAGAAACAGAACCAGCATCTGCGGAACAAATCCCAGCACTGCGCCGACTCCGGCAATAATTCCGTCCAGGATCAGGCCTTTCAGCCATGGCGCGGCATTTGCATTGTCAAGACCCTGTTCCACCAATGCCGGAATACCCGGTACCCATGTGCCATAATTTGCCGGGTCCGGCGCACCGATATCGGATTTATATCCTTCTTCTGTGCTCAGGTATTCATTAACTGCAGCTTTAAGATCTTCTTTCCCTGTATCAGGGTGTTCCTCTGTTTCCAGGGTTTCATCATCCTGTGTGATATATGTGATGCAGGCATCTTCCGGTGTGGCATCAATCAGCGCCTGCAGGGATTCTTCCGGATTTTCCTCATCAATTTCGATCTCATATTCTCCGGCGAATGCTTCAATAATTGCATCGGTATCACCGTAACGTTCCTCCGCTTCCTCAAATGCCGCTGCACCGTTTCCGAACAGATGATAACCGTCACCGAAGAGTCCGTCATTGGCCCAGTCCGTAGCAGGCGCACCGACGGCAACCATGGCAATCCAGTACACTGCAAACATAACTGCCGCAAAGATCGGCAGCCCCAGCCAGCGGTTGGTAACAACCCTGTCGATCCTGTCAGACGTGCTCAGACTGCCGGCATTATGCTTCCGGTAACAGGACTTGATCACCTCCGCTATATACACATACCGCTCATTTGTGATAATGCTTTCTGCATCATCGTCCAGCTCCTTTTCAGCTGCTGCGATATCAGACTCAATATGCTTCATGGTTTCCGGATCGATCTTCAGCCGCTCCAGCACTTTGTCATCCCGCTCAAACACCTTAATCGCATACCAGCGCTGCTGCTCTTCAGGCAGGCTGTGCACTGCCGCCTCTTCAATATGCGCCAGCGCATGCTCCACAGGGCCGGAGAACGTATGCTGCGGAACGGTGCTCCCGCTCTTTGCCGCCTGAATGGCAGCTTCCGCCGCTTCCATTACACCGGTACCTTTGAGCGCAGAGATCTCAACAACCTTGCATCCGAGCCGTTCAGACAGGTCCGATGTATTCAGCTTGTCACCGTTCTTCTTTACCACATCCATCATGTTGATGGCAATCACCACCGGAATACCCAGCTCCACCAGTTGAGTAGTCAGGTAAAGATTTCGCTCCAGGTTGGTGCCGTCAATAATGTTCAGGATTGCATCCGGACGCTCGTTGATCAGGTAATTCCTGGCAACCACTTCCTCCAGCGTATAGGGAGACAGACTGTAAATACCAGGCAGGTCTGTAATCGTTACACCGTCATGCTTTCTGAGCTTTCCTTCCTTCTTTTCCACCGTGACGCCGGGCCAGTTGCCAACAAACTGATTGGAACCGGTCAGTGAATTAAACAGGGTAGTTTTACCGCTGTTCGGGTTGCCTGCCAGTGCAATACAAATGTCCATGAATCCTTACCTCCAGCTGGTTCAAAATATTAGATTCCGCTAACTTATGTGCAAAAAATTATTCAACCTCGATGCTCTCTGCATCTGCCTTGCGCAGGGATAATTCATAGCCGCGCACAGTAATTTCGATAGGGTCACCCAGTGGCGCAACTTTTCGCACATGGATTTCGACACCTCTGGTAATGCCCATGTCCATGATCCTGCGCTTGACTGCTCCCTCCCCATGAATCCTGACCACCTTGGCTGTTCCGCCCACCGGTACTTCCCTGAGATTATTCATGACGACATCCTCCCTTGTCAGATCATAATTTTTCGGGCCATCTCATCATTGATAGCCACCCGGGCCTCCTTGACCTTGACGATGACGTTTCCGTTCAGCGCTGTAATCACCATAACGTTTCCGCCAACCACAAACCCGAGATTCTCCAGATGCTTTTTGACCTCCGGACTTCCGCCGATTTTCCGAATCACGGATTCTTCCCCCGGGTTTGCATAACTTAATGGTATCATTCTTGCGCCTCCCAACAACTGCAGTAATACGCACAGCGAATGGTTAGTATTTGCTAACCGTCACACAGTATAGTTATATATATCTAACTTGTCAAGCATTTTTTTCAGGACAAGATGTATGTACAAATGGAAGATCTGTGTTATACTGAGAACCGGCAACTGACAACCGATAACAAACAACTGATTTCAGGGAGGAAAAACAATATGCTGCGCCAGGTCAAAACGGAAAACGGATGGATTCACGGAATTGAAGCCGCAGATCCGCGCATTACCGCTTTTAAAGGAATCCCCTTTGCCGCTCCGCCGGTGGATAAAAACCGCTGGCGCGCGCCGCAGCCCTGTGAAAACTGGGAGGGTGTCCGGGAAACGGTCCGCTTCGGACCAATCTCAATGCAGTGGGTTCCCGGGCTGGGCGATGATATCTACTGCCGGGAATGGCATGTTGATCCCGAAATTCCTATGAGCGAGGACTGCCTGTATCTGAACGTCTGGACCGGCGCCAAATCCGCGGATGAAAAGCGCCCAGTACTGGTCTGGTTCTTCGGCGGCGGACTACAGTGCGGCTATACGGCCGAGATGGAATTTGACGGGGAGCGCATCGCCCGCCGGGGAATTGTCGTGGTGACCGTCAATTACCGGGTCGGCGCGCTGGGTTTCCTGACACATCCGCAGATTACCGCCGAACAGCCGGAAGCACCGGCCAATTTCGGCAACCTGGACCAGCAGGCCGGCCTGCGCTGGGTGCAGCGCAACATCGCCGCCTTTGGCGGAGATCCGGCCAATGTCACCATTGCCGGGCAGTCTGCCGGCGGCGGCAGCGTGATGACCCAGCTGGCCTGCAAAGACAACGCCGGGCTCTTCAGCAAAACGGTCGTGATGAGCGCCATGATTTTCGATCCCTATATGCGCCGTGAAATCGGCCGCCCCGAACTGCTGAAGGATGCGGAAAAGAAGGGCGAGGATTTCTTCGCGTTCCTGGGCGTAAAAACGCTGGAGGAAGCCCGGGCGATTGACGCCGTGACCCTCCAGCGCAGCTATGAACAATATATGCAGTCCCACATTCCTTTCTTTACCGTTCAGGATGACCTGATCTGTACCGGGGATCCGATCGCACTGTATGTGAAAGGCGACTGCGTGGATGTGACCATGATGGCCGGCAACACCGGTTCGGAATTTCCGAACAGCATTGACGCGGATTCCGAAGAGAAGCTGGCAGCCGATGCCCGGCGCCTCTTCGGTGACAAGGCCGATGTGTTCCTTGCGATTCCGGAAGCAAAGCAAAAGACGGAAGGCCTGGGCTACGCGGTTGCCAGCGGCATCGAATGTTCTGTGAAGGGTGTCCTCACGCTGGCCGCTGAAACCGGCCGCAAAGGATACTGCTACTGCTTCGATCCGGATATTCCGGGCTGGGATCACCCCGGCACCTTCCATTCCTCTGACCTGTGGTTCTTCTTTGAGTCACTGGCCAAGTGCTGGCGTCCCTTTACCGGCCGGCATTATGACCTGGCCCGCCAGATGTGCGATTACTTCTGCAACTTTATCCGCACCGGCGATCCCAACGGGAAAGACCTGAACGGCGAACCCCTGCCGCTGTGGAACACCTGGTCCGCGGACGCTCCATGCACCATGCGCTTCCTGGGCGACGGCGCAAAAGCCTCCGCCGATCCGCTGCCGCCGCTCAAGCAGTTCCTGTCCGACCGGATCGTCGACCGCATCCGGACGCTCGGATAATCCGTGCGGCCGGATGTAGTCCGGATTATTTGTTTTCCACAATCCGGCGCACACGGATGACGCCGTCAATTTCCTTCAGCCGCTCCACGGTGTCGTGGGGCATCGGATGGCTGATATCCAGCAGCGTGTACGCAAAATCGCCCCGGCTCTTGTTTGCCAGGTTCTCAATGTTCAAGCCCTGGTTGCCGAAGAAAGTTGTAATCTGGCTCAGCATATTCGGGATGTTCCTGTGCAGGATGCCAACCCGGGCTTCCGTCTCGCAGATGCCGAGGTTGATCTCCGGATAGTTCACGGAATTATGGATATTGCCGTTGTCCAGGTAATCCTGCAGTTCCTTCACGGCCATGACAGCGCAGTTATCCTCCGCCTCTTCAGTGGAAGCACCGAGGTGCGGAATGATAATTGCGTTTTTCATGTGTGTGCTGGCAGGCGTGGGGAAATCGGATACGTAGCATTTTACGGCGCCGGTTTCCAGCGCGTCGGCCAGCGCTTTTTCGTCCACCAGGGTATCCCGGGCAAAGTTCAGCAGCACTGCGCCTTTTTTCATCTGGGCAATTGCTTCCGCGCTGATCATGCCCTTTGTGCTCGCCGTCGCGGGAACGTGAATGGTGATATAATCGCTTACGGCGTAAATTTCATCAATCTTTTCCGCATGTTTCACCATTGGGGAAAGGTTCCAGGCGGAGCTGACGGACAGATAGGGATCAAAACCGTATACATTCATGCCGAGGGCTACCGCAGCGTTGGCAACCAGCACGCCGATGGCGCCCAAGCCGATGACGCCAAGCGTTTTGCCTGTCAGTTCGTTTCCGGCGAAAGCCTTTTTGGCTTTCTCCGTCGTTTTGGCAATATTCTCATCCGCCGCATTCTCGCGAACCCAGGCAATGCCGCCCGCCACGTCCCGCGCAGCCAGCAGCATGCCGCAAAGCACCAGCTCTTTGACGGAGTTTGCATTGGCGCCGGGCGTGTTGAAAACAACGATGCCTTCCTCCGCACAGCGGTCCAGCGGGATATTGTTCACGCCGGCGCCGGCCCGGGCAATCGCCCGGAGTCCCGCAGGAAAGGCCATTTCCTTCATATCGGCAGAGCGGACCAGCACGCCGGCCGCTTCATCCATCGTATCAATCAGCGTATAGCCGGAACGGAATCCGTCCGTTCCAATTTTCGCGATATTGTTCAGGCAGTAAATTTTCCGTTCTTTCATACTCATCCGTTTCCTTTCTCAGCCAAGTGAATCAATATACCGGCATGCTGCCAGCGCCGCCACTGCGCCGTCCGCGGCTGCCGTGGTCAGCTGCCGGATTGTTTTGCTCCGGCAGTCCCCTGCCACAAATACGCCAGGGGTCTTTGTATCGCATGTTTCGCCGCTGTCGAAATATCCCCACTTGTTCAGGTCGGCCAGTTTTTCAAAAGCGCCGTTTTCCGGAATCAGGCCGATGGCCACAAACAGTCCGTCACAGGCCACGTTTTCCGGTGCCCCGCCGTCCTGCGGTTCAACGGTCACGCTTCGGAGCGCACCGCCTTCCGTGTTCAGCGCGGTAATCTTCACGCCGGTCCGCTTTTCGACGTTTGGCCGGGAAAACAGGATATCCTGCAGTTTCTTCTCCCCGGTAAACTCCGGCAGATCCTGCAGCATGATCACTTTTTCACACTTGCCCGCCAGCAGGATCGCCTCCTGCAGGGCGGAGTTTCCGCCGCCGGCCACGCAGACCGTCTGGCCGCTGTAGAAATCTCCGTCGCATACCGCACAGAAGCTGATTCCCTCGCCGACCAGTTCATTCTCACCGGGAAGCCCGAGCATCCGGTGCTTCACACCAGTCGCGATCACCACGGCTTTGGTGTCGTGCTGCCGGCCGTCATCGGTGTAAACCGTCTTCCGGTCTCCGTGATCCTCCACCTTCAGCGCTTCTGCCAGATCCACTTCCGCGCCTTGGGCCAGGATCTGCTCCACAAACGCATCGGCATACTCGTTGCCGCTCATCTGCGCGGTGCCCGGCCAGTTTTCCACCTTCGGACTGTAGGTAATCTGTCCGCCAAATCCGTGCTTTTCCAGCACCAGCACGCTCTTTCCGTTCCGCAGGGCATACAGCGCCGCAGTCATTCCAGCCGGGCCCCCGCCGATTACAATGATATCCGTCATACTTTCCTCCGTATAAAGGTGTCAGGGTTTTTAGGCGTCAGGTGTCAGATCTCAGGTGTCAGGAGAACGATTCTATAGAATCAGATAAAATGTCATATTTCATGAAAATGAATTCGTGCCACTTGAAAAAGTATCAGGTATCAGGAGGACAAACTCCTGACACCTGATACCTGAGACCTGCTACCTAAAGAAACCATCAGCCTGCCTGCCTCGCAGTCAGCATTCCCTTGATCTCGGAAACGCCGCGGAACTTCTCATAGTCCTCTCCGGCGCCCATCACCACCAGCGTCGGCGCCTGCTTTACGCCGTACTTGTTGGTCAGCTCGATGTTCTCTGTCGCCAGCACTTTCTTGAACAGGAACCCGGCCTTTTCCAGCATGCTGATGGCCAGCTTGCAGTTCGGGCAGGTCGCGCTGACAAAGAGCATCGCCCGGGCATTCTGGCACGCCGGCTTCTGGATTTCCGGCTCCGCAGGCGCTGCCTGTTCCGGCGCCTTCGGCGCTTCCTGTGCCGCGGGGGCAACCACCACAGGACCGCTGTGGGTCAGGTGGGAATGACCGATATCATAGACCTTCCGGTCTTTGAATTCCTGCGCCTTGCCGTCATTCCAGTTCTGCACGGGACGGTAGTAACCGGTGATCCGGCTGTACACTTCCGTCTTCTGTCCGCAATGAGGGCAGACGTACTGTTCGCCGGTCAGGTATCCGTGATCCTTGCAGACGGAATAGGTGGGGCTCATGGTGTAGTAGGGCAGCTTATAGTTCTCCGCAATCTTGCGAACCAGGTTCGCCGCAGCCTTCCAGTCCGGCAGCTTTTCGCCCAGGAACGCGTGGAATACGGTTCCGGAGGTATACAGCGTCTGCAGCTCATCCTGCACGTCCAGGGCGGAGAAGATATCCTCGCTGTAGCCGACGGGCAGGTGGCTGGAGTTGGTGTAGTAAGGCGTGCCGTTCATATTGGCAGTGATGATGTCCGGATACTGCTCCTTGTCGTGCTTGGCAAAGCGGTAGGAGGTGGATTCCGCCGGCGTTGCTTCCAGATTGTACAGGTCGCCGTACTGTTCCTGGTAGTCGCTCAGGCGTTCCCGCATGTGGTTCAGCACATCCTTGGCAAACTGCTGGGCTTCCGCGTTCGTCAGGTCCTTCCGCAGCCAGTTGGCGTTCTGCGCCGCTTCGTTCATGCCCACCAGGCCGATGGTGCTGAAGTGGTTGTTGAAGGTGCCCAGGTACCGCTTGGTGTAGGGATACAGGCCGCCCTCCAGGAGCTTTGTGATGACCGTCCGCTTGGTCTTGAGGCTGCGGGCGGAGATGTCCATCAGGCGGTCCAGCTGGCGGTAGAAGTCCTTTTCGTCGGAAGATTCATAGGCCAGCCGGGGCAGGTTGATCGTCACAACGCCGATGCTGCCGGTGGATTCGCCGCTGCCGAAGAAGCCGCCGCTCTTTTTGCGCAGTTCCCGCAGGTCCAGCCGCAGGCGGCAGCACATGCTGCGCACGTCGTTCGGTTCCATATCGGAATTGATGTAGTTGCTGAAATAAGGCGTACCATACTTGGCGGTCATTTCGAACAGCAGCTTGTTGTTTTCGCTCTCGGACCAGTCAAAGTCCCGCGTAATGGAATAGGTCGGAATCGGATACTGGAATCCGCGGCCGTTGGCGTCGCCTTCGATCATGATTTCGATGAAGGCCTTGTTGACCATATCCATTTCCTTCTGGCATTCGCCATAGGTGAAGTCCACTTCCTTGCCGCCGATGATAGCCGGCAGGTTTGCCAGGTCCTTCGGGCATACCCAGTCCAGCGTGATGTTGGAGAAGGGCGCCTGGGTGCCCCAGCGGCTGGGCGTATTCACGCCATAGATGAAGCTCTGGATGCACTGCTTGACTTCTTTCTGGCTCAGGTTGTCGATCCGGACGAAAGGCGCCAGGTAGGTATCAAAGCTGGAGAACGCCTGGGCGCCGGCCCACTCGTTCTGCATGATGCCCAGGAAGTTGACCATCTGGTTGCACAGGGTGGACAGGTGGCTGGCCGGGGAACTGGTGATCTTTCCGGGAACGCCGCCCAGGCCTTCCTGAATCAGCTGTTTCAGGCTCCAGCCGGCGCAGTATCCGGTCAGCATGCTCAGGTCATGAATATGGATCGCGGCGCTGCGGTGCGCGTCTGCGATTTCGTTGTCATAGATTTCGCTCAGCCAGTAATTGGCCGTAATAGCGCCGGAATTGGACAGGATCAGTCCGCCCACCGAATAGGTCACGGTGGAGTTTTCCTTTACGCGCCAGTCGTTGATGCGCAGGTAGTTATCAACCAGGTCTTTATAGTTCAGCAGGGCGGAATTGACGTTGCGGACTTTCTCCCGTTGTTTGCGGTAGAGGATGTAGGCCTTGGCCACATCGGCATAGCCGGCCTCGGACAGCACCTTTTCAACGCAGTCCTGAATGCTTTCCACGGTGATTTTGTTGTCCCGGATCAGCGGCTCGTATTCCGCCGTTACCCGGAGGGCCAGCATGTCGATGACGCTGGGATGATACTGTTTGCCCAGCGCTTCAAATGCCTTTGTAATGGCTTTTGAAATTTTGCTGATTTCGAATTCTGTGACTTTGCCGTCACGTTTCACAACCTGATACATATTCGTCCGCTCCCCTGCCTGTTTTTTATGCTTTTTTGTCATGTCGGAGCAAGCGGTCTGCTTGTCCGCGTGCCTGCATAATATATCACGCTGGGATTGCAAAAGTCAATATGTTGTATCAGAAAAAACTTTTTTTGTACTACATCTTGTGCTAATCGGCCATTCCACGTAATTCCACCGAAGGCACATATTCCCGGGCAATTTCCGCGTATGCGCGCATTTCATTATCCGCCGGCGCATGGAATCCCCCGAAGGGAACCGTATCCCGGTCGGTGAATTTCTGCAGGTAGTATCGCTTTGCGCCCCGAATCCATTCGCCGATGCCGCGGAAAGAATCTGCATCATGCAATTCCGCCACCACCGTGGTCCGGAATTCATAATCCGTCCTGCCTTCCATCAGCAGGGAAACACTCTTCCGGATTTTTCCCATATCCAGCGTATCCACGCCGGCGGTCACTGCATACCGGTCCGGGCTGTTCTTGATATCCATGGCCACATAGGCCGCCAGACCCCGGTCAATGATTTCCCGCAGCCGGTCCGGATGCGTTCCGTTGGTATCCAGCTTCATCGGGTACCCCAGGTCCCGGATTTTTTCCGCCAGGGAAATGATATCCGGCCGCAGCAGCGGTTCACCGCCGGTAATCGCAACGCCTTCGAGCAGTCCCTGCCGTTTCTTCAGGAAAGCCAGCAGTTCTTCTTCCTCCATCACGGGCGGCGCCGATCCGTCAATCAGTTCCGCGTTGTGGCAGAAAGGGCACCGCATATCGCATCCGCCCAGGAAAACCGTGCATGCCACCCGTCCCGGAAAATCGAGCAGGGTCATTTTCTGCAACCCGTGAATTTTCATCCGTCCGTTCTCCTCTCGTTCAAAAGCCCGGCGGATCGCACCGCCGGGCCGGTTACCGTAAATCTTTTTATTCTGCTTTGGTCACTTTTGTAATGTGCGGATTCGCGCCGTTGTACCAGTACAGGAAACCTTCCAGGTCGATCACATCGCCGACATTCAGCGCTTCCACCGCCTTGTAAACTTCGGTATCCTGGCCGCACAGGTAGAATTCCACGCAGAAATCATAAACCTGTCCGTCTTTGGAAACCTTGAAATACAGGTCATCCGTTTTGTTTTCGGCATTCTTGTAGGCAAAGGCTGCGCCGGTTTCATCGTATGCTTCCACGGTCATTCCCTTAAAGGCAACCAGTTCATTCTGGCAGCTGATCAGTTCTTCCGTGCCCAGCTTTTCTGTCACATCCTCCGCTTCCGCAATGAAAGGATCGCCTTCGATGAATTCGAACTCAGCGCCATCCGCGACCTCAATTTCGCCGGACCATTCCGCTTTATAGCCTTTGACCCGGATCGCCGTGCCAGGGACCAGCTTTTCGGCATCCTCTTCGGAACACTTCATATTATATAGGAAGTAAGCGCCGTCCGGACTCTGGGCATAAACGGTAATCTTCCCGTCCCACCAGCTCTGCGTAGCCTGTACCCAGGTCTCGATGACGACCGGATCATCCACGGCAGCCGCGGCGTATTCATCATGCGTCATCACCTGCGGTCCGGCCGCTTCATCAGCGTTTTCCTGAACAGCCTCTGCGCTTTCTTCCACCGTTTCAGCCGCATCATTCACAACGCCTTCCACAGCATCTTTCATTTCATCCGTTTTTTCGGCAACCGCTTCCACCGTATCGCTTACAGCATTCTCCGCCGTTTCTTTCACTTCTTCGGTCGTTTCGGCAATCGATTCCGCCGTATCATTCACAGCAGTCTCGATCGTATCCTTTACTTCTCCAACCGCGTCAGCAACCGTTTCCGCTGTATCGCTTGCAGCATTCTCCGCCGTTTCTTTCACTTCTTCGGCCGTTTCAGCAACCGTTTCCGTCGCATCCCCGATATCAAAACCCAACGCCTGGGCAAGACCCTGGATGGTTTCCTTTACCTCCTTGTTTTGTTCTGCAAGAGACGTGTTCTCTTTCTCAAGCTGTTCTGCCGATTCCTTGTAACTGTCCCTTTCCTTCTCAGCCGCCTCCAGCAATTTTGCGCTGTCCACCGCTTTGGCTTCTGCCTCATCCTTCGCTTTCTGCATAGCGGCGATGCCATCCTGAGCTTCCTGGTGTTTCTTTTCCAGATCGGCAGCGCGGTTGTTCGCGCCGATAAAAAGGATCAGGAACACGACAGTCAGGATCGCCAATGCCGCCAATGCCAGGTTTTTCCAATTTTTCATTTTATTCTGCCTCCCGGTCCAGTATGGTTGTGGAGTTTTTTCTTATTATAGCATGATTTTTTCCAAATGAACAGGGCATATTCCGTCTGTTTTTGTGCCTTCCGGTGCTGTGCACATTTTGCTTCTTCCTGCCATACAAAATACAGGGATAAGGACAAAAGTTGAGCACAATTTATGGCGGTTGTTTTCTCAAAACTGTACATTTAGCCAGAAAAATCTGAACAACACCAAAAATCAGGTTTGTTTTTCAGATGCATTTTTATGTCTGTTTATGGTATGAAAACGGCCAAAAAGTCCATATATCGCAAATTTTGATTGACATATGAGCAATAAATGAGTAGATTTAATCTGTACGGACAATTTATAATGATCACAAACGAGCAGCCGTTGACTGCTCAAAATTAAATCATAGGGAGGATAAAACATGAGAAAGTTCCTGGCTGCACTGTTGGTACTCTGCATGGTTGCTTCCTTCGCGACGGCGTTCGCGGAAGCAAGAACCCTGACCCTCTTCAAAGGCGATCCCGGCGATCAGCCCACCGAAGACAACAAGATCTACAAGCTGATTGAGGAGAAGTTTGGTGTAAACTTCGGCATCACCTTCCTCACCGGCGACCTGGATGAGACCCTGGGCCTGAAGATCATCGGCAAGGACTATCCGGATCTGTTTGACGGCGGCAACAGCGCAGACCTGATCATCCAGGGCGGCGCGCTGCGCAACCTGATGGAGTTCATCTCCCCCGAGAAGACCCCCAACATCTGGAAGCACATCGAGCCCCAGAAGGCCCGCCTGATCGAAAAGGATGAGAACGGCAACGACGTGCTCTACATCATCCCGAACAACGGCCTGCTGGAAGACAGCCCCCAGATCGTTCTGAGCGTCGGCGGCCCCGCCTTCTTCGTTCAGAAGCAGGTTCTTGCCTGGGCTGACTATCCGGAAATCAACACCCTGAATGAGTACTTCGATCTGCTGGAGCGCTTCATCGCTTCCAACCCCACCGATGAGAACGGCACCCCCTACATCGGATTTGCCATCCTGTGCGAAGACTGGCGTCATTTCTGCCTGATCAACCCCGTACAGCACCTGATGGGCCGTCCGAACGATGGTGAAGTTTACATCTGCGTGGAGCCGCAGAACTACGAAGTGACCGGCAACGATCCTTCTGAAGAGTTCAAGACCGAAACCTTCATCGAGAAGCCCTACGCCAAAGCTTACTACAAGAAGCTGAACGAAGTGTATCAGGCCGGCCTGATCAAGTCCAGCACCTTCACCCTCAGCTACAACGACTACATCGCGGACATCTCCAACGGCATCGTCCTGGGCATGTTCGACCAGACCTGGGACTTCGGTTCCGGCACCTCTGCCCTGCTGGATGCCGGCAAGTATGACCGCACCTACGTCGCGCTGGACCTGGTATACGATCCGGAATATGTGAACGGCGTTGAAATCGAGCCCAACTACGTCAATGGTTCCCTGCCGAACGTCCGCCGCGGCTTCGGTATCTCCGTGACCGCCGAAGATCCGGAATTCATCATCAGCATGATCGAAGAAATGCTGTCTGATGAGTGGCAGATCATCTTCAACTGGGGTATTGAAGGCGAAGATTACTACGTGGAAGACGGCCGCCTGCTGATGACCGAAGAGCAGTATGCCAACACCCAGGATGCTGCCTGGAAGCTCGCCAACAAGGCTGACGCTCTCTTCTCTTCCGCTCCCAAGAAGCAGGGCTACATCATGAACGACATCACCCTGTCCAGCGGCACCGTCATCAAGGCCGGCAACTGCTGGGAGCCCGGCAACCAGCCCGAAATCGTCTTCGGTCTGATGAACGACTATGACAAGGCCTTCCTGGCTGCTTACGGCTACCAGACCTGGGCTGACTTCGTGGAAGATCCGATCGAACTGGCTCCCTACGGCGAAGCTTGGCAGATCGACTACACGCCCGTTGAAACCGCTCACGACAACTTCCTGAAGGTTCAGGATGTCCGCCTGCCCGAGCTGATCATGTGCGATCCGGCTGAGTTCGACGCCAAGTGGGATGCTTTCGTTGAAGAAATCAAGCCCTACTGCGACGAGTTCGGCGCCTACATGCAGGAAGCGGTTATCAAGGAAGCCCACAAGGTCCTCGATAACGAATAATTCCTTGTAAAACCAAATCAGGTCAGAGGGGAGAGGGGCTCTCTCCCCTCTGATTTTTCGGAAAGGGGTATTGGACATGACCAGTGTCACGAACGGCCTCGGAACGCAGAGGCCTCTGAACCGGAAAAAGGGAGGCTTTTTCAGCACGCTCGGCAAGCAGTGGCAGCTGATGCTGATGTCCGTGCCCATGCTGCTTTATGTGCTCCTTTTCAACTATGCCCCCATGTGGGGCTGGGTCAACGCCTTCAAGGATATCAGTAAGGAACGGGGCACCTTGCAGCCTTTCCTGGACGGCACCGGCGCCGCCTCCTATGGATTCAAAAACTTTACGGATCTGTTTGATCCCCTGAGTCAGCCCACGTTTGTTTCCAGCATCCGGAACACGATCGCCATGAGCATCATCAACCTGGTGTTCGGCACCGTATCCGCGATCATTCTGGCGCTCCTGCTGAATGAAGTCCGTAACAAGGCCTTCAAGCGGACCGTCCAGACCGTTACCTACCTGCCACACTTCCTGTCCATGGTAATCGTCGTCGGTATCGCGAAGATCATCTTCTCCAATGACGGCGTCATCACCGAGCTGCTGCACGGCATGGGTTTTGCGCCCCGGTCTGTGGACTGGCTCGGCACAAAGCAATATTTCTGGTGGATCGTCGGTGTGGTCAACGTTTGGAAGGAAGTCGGCTGGGGTACCATCATCTATATCTCCGCCATGACCGGCATCGATCCCAGCCTGTACGAGGCGGCCGCCATTGACGGCGCCGGCCGCTTCCAGCGTATCCTGCACGTCACCCTCCCCGGCATCAAATCCACCTTTATCATCCTGCTGATTATGAATATCGGCCACCTGCTGGATACCGGTTTCGAAATCCAGTACCTGCTGGGACCGGAAATTATTAACGAAGTCAGATATACGATCGACCTGTACGTCCTGGATTACGGCACGCAGAAAACCAATATCGGCCTGGCTACCGCCGCCGGTATCTTCAAGAGCGTCATCGCTGTGATCCTGCTCACAGCCGCTAACCTCATCGCCAGGAAGCTCGGCGAAGACTCGCTGATGTGACGACGGTGAAAGGAGGATAAACGTTATGAGCAAAAAGATTAAGGCGGACGCACCGATCGAGTTCGAAAAAGATAAACGCGGCCTGAAGGATATCCCGGATACCCTGCGCCGCCACGCGCGGATGAGCAAGCGCCAGATCCGCTGGTCGCTGATCATCGCCGGCCTGCTGATTGTCCTGCTGGCGGCGGTGATGGCCGTGACTGATAAGCTGGCCACCGACCCGCTGGAAGCGTATGAAAGCGCCGAGCTCATGAAAGAAGCCGCCGGCGCCGAATACGTCGACATTATTAACAAAAGTACCAGTATCAAGCTCCGGCCTTCTGAAAGCGGAGAACCCGTCATGCTGGACGGCCGGCGGCTGATCCTGCTGCGCCGTTCCGGCGTCACTGCGGACGATTACTGGTTCACCGTCGTAAATAAGACAGACATCGATAAAATCCACGGCCTGAAAAACAACGACACAAAGAGCCTCGACGAAGGCACAGCGGACATTATCCCCCTGGCCAGCGATGGGGACCGGATGCTCTTCGTTTTCAAAGCCCAGCAGGTCGATATCGACAACACCCTGGCCGCCTGGCCTGAGAATGCCGGATACACGCCGGAGTTCATCAGCTACAACAGCAAAGCCGCAGATTTCTTCACGGATACCGGTGCTGCTGAGGCGGACGAATCAAACGAATACTCCGTGTTGCTCCACCAGATGCTGAGCAAGTTCACCTTCATCCAGTATACGCTGAACGGTGGTTCATCTCAGCTCAGCCTTTTCCGGGGCACAGACGCGGACCTGAAAAAGGCGGATGACAACCTTTCCCGGCTCCAGATTATCCGGATCGTTTTCATCCTGCTGCTGGTCATCGCCCTCGGCGTTCTGGCCTATACCCTGAAAGCGCAGAAAATCCTGACCTTGGAAAAAGCGAAACAACGCCTGATCCGTCTGGTGGTGCTGTGCGTAGCAGGTGCGCTGACCGCCTGCCTGGTCTTCCTGACCATACAGATTTCCAATCAGAACGACGCGATGATCCGCATCAATCCCAGAATCTTCCCCTACGAAGTCGATCATTCGGAAAAGACCATGACCGTTGTGAATGACTTTGACCAGTTCGCAGCGGAAATACGGGAAAAGCCGGTCAACGCTCCCGCCCCGTCCGGTTACGACGATAAAACCAAAGAAGTCCTGTATGATGAAAATCCGGTCGTCGTCGATATCGGCGCGGTGAAATCGTATATTGAAACGGAAGAAAGCGAACGGGACGGCACGGACGCCGGCGAAACCGAATCTTCTGCCGAAGAAGCCTCAGGCAGCGCCGCCAAAGGTGTTTCCGGTCTTGCGGACGGAGTTATTTCGTTCTACTTTGAAACGAGCGATACCGATATCATCTGGACTCCCCTGATCCAGGCGGACAAGATCACGCAGGAAGAAGGCCTGAACCAAAATCCGTCCGTCCTGCGGAAAAAGAGCGGCGGCAGCGTCTCCTCCACCGTCGCGACCTTCATGCACGCCACGGTCGAAGATGCCGCGATTCCGGGCAGCAATTTTATCTGGCGGATCCTGCATTACGCAGCCCTGGCCCTGATCGTGGTGCTGTTCGTCACGCTCCTGTATTACTTCCGGTATGAGCGGGACCTGGGCTTCCCGATTATCAACACCATCATCCTGATTGTGCTGATGATCATCACGCTCTATCCCGTGCTGAACACCGTAGCCTACTCCTTCTCCAGCGGCAACGCCGCCAGCCGGGGCAAGGTCGGTCTGATCCCGCAGGAATTCACCACCAAGAGTTACCGGGATATCCTGGACAGCTATATGCTCGGCGCCGGGTGGATTTCCATCTCCAAGACAATCATTACCACGATCCTGAACCTGTTCTGGACCGGTATGCTGGCCTTCACCCTGACCCGGAAGGAATATAAACTTGGCAAGCCGATCACCCTGATCATGGTGCTGACCATGTACGTGAACGCCGGCCTGATCCCGAACTTCCTGCTGATCAGCCAGACCCTGGGCCTGCGGAATACGTACTGGGTCTACATCATCCCGACGATGTACTCCTGCTTCAACATGATCATCATCCGGACCTATATTGCATCCCTGCCGGGCGAGCTGGTGGAATCCGCCCGGATCGACGGTGCCGGGGATATCCGGATCTACTGGCAGATCATCTTCCCGCTGTGCGCGCCGGTGCTGGCCACCGTGGCCCTGTTCATCGCGGTCGGCAGCTGGAACTCCTGGTTCGACACCATGCTGTATAACGACAGCGTCAAGAGCCTGCATACCCTGCAATACGTGCTGAAGGGCAAGATCGCCACAGCCAGCATGACCGCCAGCCTGGCCCAGACCAGCTCCGCGGCTGCCACCGAGCTGGCCAAAACCACCGTCAACTCCCGGACCGTGCAGTGCGCTACCACCGTGGTTACCGCTCTGCCGATCCTGGTGGTCTATCCCTTCCTGCAGAAGTATTTTGTCACCGGTATGGCGCTGGGCAGCGTAAAGGGCTGATATTCAAAAACACGTAACACGATGGAGGAGGTGAGAGAAGTGGCCGTACAGACGATCATCCGGAACCAGCCGCGCAAAGCGCGCTTTCCGGACGGATTCCGCGTCATGCAGGGACAGCAGGAATTCATCACCTATCCGGATCACTCCTCCATCCGTGTCTGGCCCTCTGATGAAAGTTCCCATTTTGACGCGCATATCCATTCCGCGGTGGAGATTATCATGCCCAGCCAGGGCGTTTCCGTTGTCCGCCTGCCGGACCGGGAATACCATGTCAAAGCGGATGAGATCCTGATTATTCCCTCCAACACCCTGCATGAACTGAGCGAGGATGAGGATATTCTCCGTTATCTGATCCTGTTTGAGCCGGCGCCGCTTTTCAGCCTGGTCGACATGCAGCAGGCCTATCTGGTTGCCCAGCATCCGATTTACCTGCAGGGCCAGTCTGAGATCCACCGGGAAATCACATCATTGCTCCATGAACTGGTGGACTGCTATTTCCAGCAGCGGGCCATGTGGAACACCCGGTGTTATGCCTGTCTCCTGCAGGTCTACGCTCTCCTGGCAGAAGAATTCACCGCAAGTACCGCAGCCATAACAGAGGAAGATCGCCGGCTCATTGATCCGCAGATCATGAACATGGCTGTCAGCTATATCGGTGAGCATTATATGGAGGAAATATCGCTGGAGCAGGTGGCTGCCTTTACCGGATATTCCAGATACTATTTCTCCCGGGCATTCAAGAATTACTTCGGTATTTCCTACTCCAACTACCTGATGGTCAAACGGGTGAACGAAGCGGTAAACCTGCTCGTCAATACGGATAAGCCCATCGGGGAGGTTGCCACCGAAGCCGGCTTCGGAAGCATCGCCACCTTCAACCGCGTCTTCCGGAACCACAAAAACTGTACTCCCACTCGCTACCGCTCCCTGTACGGGCGCCAAAAAGGCAGCGAACAAGATTAACCAGAACAGGCAGAAAGGAACTGAGAAAATGGAAATGTTCAGAAAAGCGCTTGCCATGCTGCTCCTGATGGTTCTGGCCGCAGCCCTGCTGCCGGCCGCCGGCTTTGGTGAGGAAGAAGTAGAAGAAGCGGATTCGGCTTTCGAGGCCCTGCGGGTGTTGATGGAAACACAGTTCTCAGCGGATATCCCAGTCGCGAAAGGCGAGTCCTTTACGACTTTTGTGATTGACGACGATTATATCGCCAAGCGCGTTGCTGAAAATCCCAAGCGGAATAAGGAAAGCTCCTATAACAAAACACCGGACGGCATTCTCTGCCAGATTCTGTTTGAAAACAAACAGAACAGCAAGCGAAAAGACGTCAAGGACCAGGACGGAAATCCCGTGCAGGAGTATAAAATTATCAACTCCGCCATCAACAGCAATTATGAATATGAGGCCGTCCGGTACAGCAACCTGACCACAGAGCAGATGCTCTATTACGCGTACCTGCTCAGCGCCAATTACAGCGACATCCAGGACAAGCTGCCCGCGGGCGAAACCTTCTCCCTCGTCATCAAATACGGGGAGAACCTCCTGCTGATCAACGACAAGGAAAGCGCGAAGGACTTCGCCGCGCACGTAATCGACGCCGTCGCCAAGCTCGCCGAATAACCCTCCCCCCCAAAACTTCCCGAGGGGCTGTGATCAAACTCACAGCCCCCCCGTTTTTATCTATTCCCCTAACCACTATCTTCTAATTCCTGACTCCTCATTTCTCACTTTAAAGCAGCTTTTTCCTCATCTCTTCCGGTTCCATCGCCGCCAGGTCCGCCGGCGCGATATCGAACAGCGTCTTGCAGCCGAAGATATTCCGGGCATGCATCCGTCCGATGGCCCGCGCGCAGGCCACCAATACCGATGCGGTGAACTCCGGATTGGAATCCAGTTTCAGGGAGAACTCCATCACGTGCCGGTGGCCGTTGTCCTTCCCGGTATTGCCGCAGCGGATCACCTGGCCGCCGTGAGGCAGCTCCATATGGTCCCGCTTCATTTCATCTTCCGTGATAAAGGTCACGGTGGTGTCGTAATCCGCGAAGTAATTCGGCATTTCCTTGATCTGCTTCTCGATCAGCGCCTTGTCCGCTCCGTCTTCCGCCACCACATAGCATTCCCGGGTGTGCTTCTGCCGGGTGGTCAGCTCGGGATTCTCGCCGCTGCGGACACGGTTCAGCGCATCCTCCACCGGCACAGTGTATTGCCGTGCGTCTTTGACGCCGGGAATCCGGCGGATTGCGTCGCTGTGGCCCTGGCTCACGCCCCGGCCCCAGAAGGTATAGTCCTTCCCGTCCGGCAGTACTGCATTCATCAGCAGCCGGGCCAGGGAAAACAGGCCGGGATCCCAGCCGGCACTGATCAACGCCGTATGGCCGGTCTGGAACGCCGCCCGGTCGACGTTCGTGAAATGCTCCGGAATCCGGGCATGGGTATCGAAGGAATCAATCACATTGAAATTCCTTGCCAGCATGGGCGTCATCACCGGCAGGTCAGACGCGCTGCCACCGCAGATGATCATCACATCAATTTCCGTTTCAAAATCTACAGCGGTTTCCGCAGCATATACCGGCGCGCCGGTCAGCGTTTTCACCGTTGCCGGATCCCGGCGGGTAAACACGCCGGCCAGTTCCATATCGGGATTCTGGCGGATGGCCAGTTCCACGCCGCGCCCCAGGTTACCGTATCCGTAAATACCGATCTTCATTTTCATTCTCCCTCTCTCAGCAAATCTTTCATATCATAGATCCCGGGCTGTTTTCCGATCATGAACGCCGCCGCTTTCAGGCTGCCTTCCGCGAATACGCCCCGGCTGAAGGCTTCATGCTTCAGGGTGATCCGCTCATTCTGCGTGCCGATCATCACCTCATGCACACCGACAATATTTCCCATCCGGATGGCGTGCATCCCCACCTCGTCCGGCGTCCGCTTTCCCTGGCCGGAGCGGCCCATATTGGCCGTTGCCGCGGGCCGGACATCTTTCACGGCGTTGAACAGCGACAGCGCTGTGCCGCTGGGAGCATCCAGTTTCCGGTCGTGATGCTGCTCCACAATTTCGATTTCCCCGTCGGGATACAGCGCTGCCGCCCGTTTGACCAGATCCGTCAGCACAGCAATCCCCAGGCTGTAGTTGGCCGCCAGGAAAATCGGAATTTTCTTCGCCGCAGCCTGGATCCGGACTTTCTCTTCGTCCGTCTGTCCCGTTGTGGCCAGCACAACCGGCAGGTTCCGCTTTTCCGCAAAGTCCAGCATGGCGTCTGTCATGCTGTGGTGGCTGAAATCGATGATCACTTCCGCCTCCGCAGTACATTCATCAAAGGAGCGGACGCATACGCCTTCCGGCTCCGCTATCGGATCCACGCCGGCAACAATTTCGCACCCGGCCACCCGGGAGGCGCTTTCCCGGACCTCCCGACCCATATGTCCCGCGTATCCGCAAAGAATCACTTTCATACCCGTAACCCCATCTCTCTCATCATTTCAAGCAGCTTCAGCCGGTTGCCCTCTTCCATCGGTACCAGCGGCAGCCTGACCCGGTTCTCCCCGAAGCCCATGGCCGCGCAGGCCGCTTTGGCTGGAATCGGATTGGTTTCAATCATCAGCTGGTTCATGAGCTGCAGCAGCTTCAGCTGCAGTTCCGCGGCACCCTGCACATCTCCCCGGAAGAACCGTGCGCAGATCTCCGCCGTTTCCGCCGGCAGGATATTCGCAACAACGGAAATCAGGCCCTTGCCGCCCAGGCTCATCGTTGGCACCACCTGATCGTCACATCCGGAATAGATGTCCAGGCTGTCCCCGCACAGCAGGCGTTCCTTCGCAATCTGGCTCAGGTTCCCGCAGGCTTCCTTCACGCCGGTAATCCGCTCGTGCTTTGCCAGTTCAGCCAGCGTCTCCGGCAGCATATTCATACCGGTCCGTGAAGGCACATTGTACAGAATGCAGGGCACGCTGCTTTCATTCGCAATCGCGGTAAAGCTGGCAATCAGGCCCCTTTGTGTGGTTTTATTGTAATATGGCGTCACCAGCAGCACCGCGTCCGCACCAGCGCCGCAGGCTGTCTTCGTCCGCTCAATGGCATGCGCGGTATCGTTGGATCCTGTACCGGCAACCAGCGGAACCCGTCCGGCAATTCGTTTGGCGCAGAAAGCAATCACGTCCTCATGCTCCCTGTCCGTCAGGGTGCTGCCCTCACCGGTAGTTCCGGCAGCAACAATCGCATTGATTCCGTTTTCGATCTGGAAATCAATCAGCCGCCCGAATGCGTCATAATCCACACCGTCCGCAGTGAACGGTGTGATAATCGCACTCGCCGCACCTGTGAATACCGTCTTCTTCATGCCTGGTTCCTCCCCCGTTATACGGGTTCAGTTTACTCTTTGTACGAACAACCGTCAATAGGCGGCCGTCATTCTGAAATCACCCGGTCCATCCACCGGTCCATGGGCCCCATGGGAATATCCGCCCGGATCATCCGCCGGAAACAGAGGCAAACCGTTTCCGTTTCCCGTCCCGCCAGGAAGCGGTCGTAATATCCGGCCCCGTGGCCCAGCCGTTTTCCATCGGATGACGCTGCCACACACGGCACAATGATCAGATCCGGTTCCGGAATCTCCATACCTTCATCCGGTTGGCGCGGTTCCTGAATCCCCAGCCAGCCGTTTTCCATCTCTTCCCATCCGCTGAATGGCAGTGCCACCATCTTCTCCGGGCTGATACACCGGGGCAGCAGCACGATTTTTCCGTTTTCCACGGCATCCCGGATAATTTCCCGGGTGTCCGGCTCCTCCGGCAGGCTCGCGTATACCATTACGGTACCGGCATTTTGATATGCCTCAAGCAACAGCACCTTCTCCGCAATCCGCCGGGAAGCCCATAAACGGTAATCTTCAGGCAACGCCGCTTCCGTCCGTATTTCCCGGCGCAGCTGCTGTTTCAGCTGCTGCAGTTCTTCCGGATTCGTATTTTCCGGCATCAAACGCAAAACCCTCCTTTGCATCGGATGGATTATTGTAGCATATTCCGCAATATACCAGTTGTTTTCCGCTTGTTTTTCATCCTGTTGCCGTTCTTATTCCCCTGCTTCTGTGTTATGATAGCTTCTGGCAACTAATCACTGACCGCTAACCACTATCCACTGAACAATGGAGGTGTCTCCCATGATACGACGCGCGGAAGAAAAAGACCTGGCCGGTATCAGAAAGCTTCTGTTCCAGGTCAATCAGCTGCATGCGGACGGGCGGCCGGATCTCTTCAAGTCCGGCGGCATCAAATATACCGATGCGGAACTGACGGAAATCCTGGCGGATGATCACCGTCCCGTATTTGTTTTTGCCCCGGCGGATCAGGTGCTGGGCTATGTGTTCTGCGTCTTTGAGGAAACAAAGGAGACTTCATCCCTCCGGGCAGTCCGGACACTGTATATCGACGATCTGTGCGTAGATGAAACCGCCCGGGGACAGCATATCGGTCAGCAGCTGTATGACCGGGCGGTTCAGCTGGCCCGGGACAGCGGATGTACCCGGGTTACGCTGCATGCGTGGAATTTTAATGAAAAAGCCTTCGGTTTCTATCAGAAGCTGGGCATGTCACCGCTGTATACCACCATGGAGCAGCGTTTATGAATACAGCGTTTCCAGGGCTGTAATCAGCATCGGCAGATCCTTTGTACCGGCAGTTTCATAGACGGAATGCATCGCCAGCTGCGCCAGGCCGATATCCACACATTCCACGGATACATGGGTTCCGGAAATATGCCCCAATGTGGATCCGCCGGCAATATCCGACCGGTTCGCAAAATGCTGCACCGGCACCCCGGCTTTTTCACATATCAGGGCAAACCGGGCGGAAGCAATCGCGTCCGTTGTGTATTTCAGGTTGGCGTTGTGCTTGATCACGACGCCTTTGTTCATATAGGTCCGGTTCTGTTTGTCATATTTTTCCGGATGATTGGGATGCACCGCGTGCGCGTTGTCCGCGGATACCATGAAACTGCCGGCCATGGCCGCCCGGATCTCCCCGTCGGATGCGCCCAGCGCAAATCCCAGCCGGGTCAGCGTATCATACAGGAATCCGGAATCCGCTCCCTGGCGGCTGCCGGATCCGACTTCCTCGTTGTCAAACACCGCACAGACATTCACCGCATCCCGGGGCGCAGCCTGGATCATAGCCGTCACCGCCGCAAAAGCGCATTCCAGGTCGTCAATCCGGCCGCAGGAGAAATATGCATCTCCGGCGCCCCATATGCTGGCGCTCTGCCGGCTGTACAGGAACAGATCATGGCTCAGGATGTTTTCCGGCGCCGTCCCGGCTGCCCCCGCGATTTCCTTCATCAATCCGCCGGCGCTTTCGCCGTCCCCGTACAGTGCCATCATATCCGTCTGCGCATCAAAGGCATACCCTGAGTTGACTTCCCGGTTAAAGTGAATCGGCATATTCGGAATCAGCAGCGCGTCCCGATCCAGGTTCATCAGCCGGGTCACCACCGTATCCCCTTCCCGGACGGCCAGGCGCCCGGCCACGGACAGCGGCCGGTCCATCCACGTGGACATGATCATCCCGCCGTATTTTTCGACGTTTACCCGGACATATGCCTCGGACTTGTCCTCAAAGAATTCCTTCAGTTTGAAGGCCGGCGAATCCCCGTGGGCGGCCACGATCCGGAAGGAAGCAAACCCTGTTTCCGGCACAGCAAAAGCAATCACCGCCGAATCGTTCCGGACCACAAAATATCTGCCGCCGGCATCCACCAGCCAGGGATCCGTTTCCCGCAGTTCCGTATATCCGGCCTCCCGCAGCATCTCTGCCAGGTTTGCCGCTGCGTGGAACGCCGTGGGGCTCTGTTCCGCAAAATTCAGAAATTTCTCCAGAACATCCATCTGTTTTTCTCTCCAATCTGAACAAAAAACAGCGGACAGGAATCCGCTGTTTCGTTTAATTACTTATCCCAGGCAATCGCCGAAGTCAGCACAGTCACCTGTTCCGGATCCACCGTCAGCAGGCCGCCCTCAATCGTGCCCTCTTTTCGCTCATTTTCCGTCACAACAACGCAGCGGTTCTGTACCACAGCCGTCACAAAGGGCACATGCCCGGCCATCACGGCCAGGTCGCCCTCCGTGCCGCGGAGAATCAGCATCTCCGCTTCCCCGCGGAACAGGTCGCCGTCCGGGGAGGAAATGGTCAATGGGAAGGTTTTCACGCTTTGCCGCCTTTCTTCGCCTTTTCCACAGCCTCGTCGATGGTTCCGACGAACAGGAATGCACTCTCGGGCAGATCGTCATGCTTGCCCTCGATGATCTCACGGAATCCGCGCAGGGTTTCATTCAGCGGAACATAAACGCCCGGCAGGCCGGTAAACTTTTCGCTGACAAAGAACGGCTGGCTCAGGAACCGCTGAATCTTACGGGCCCTGGTCACCAGCAGTTTATCTTCCTCCGCCAACTCGTCCATACCCATGATGGCGATGATATCCATCAGTTCGTTGTACCGCTGCAGAATCCGCTGCACTTCCCGGGCAATCCGGTAATGCTCCTCACCCAGCACTTCCGCGCTCAGAATCCGGCTGGTCGAATCCAGCGGATCCACTGCGGGATAGATACCCTGGCTGGCGATGGAGCGGGAAAGCACCGTCGTAGCGTCCAGGTGCGCAAAGGTGGTCGCGGGTGCCGGGTCAGTCAGGTCGTCCGCCGGAACGTAAACCGCCTGCACGGAGGTAATGGATCCCTTGTGAGTCGAAGTGATCCGCTCCTGCAGCACGCCCATCTCCGTGGCCAGCGTCGGCTGGTATCCGACGGCGGAAGGCACGCGGCCCAGCAGCGCGGAAACCTCGGAACCGGCCTGGGTAAAACGGAAAATGTTATCAATGAAAAGCAGCACGTCCTGATTTTCCTGATCCCGGAAATATTCTGCCATGGTCAGACCGGACAGGCCGACGCGCATACGGGCTCCCGGCGGCTCGTTCATCTGGCCGTAGACCAGCGCGGTGTTCCCCAGAACGCCGCTCTCTTTCATTTCATAATACAGGTCGTTACCCTCACGGGTCCGCTCACCGACGCCGGTGAATACGGACAGGCCGCCGTGCTGCTTGGCAATGTTATTGATCAGTTCCATGATCATAACGGTCTTGCCCACGCCGGCGCCGCCGAACATGCCGATCTTACCGCCTTTGGCGTAGGGGCAGATCAGGTCGATGACCTTGATGCCCGTTTCCAGGATCTCCGTGGAAGTGGACAGCTCTTCATAGGAAGGCGCCGGACGATGGATATCCCAGCGTTCCTTCGCTTCCACTTCGGGACCGTCGTCCACGACGTCCCCCAGCACATTGAAGATCCGGCCCAGCGTCTCCCGGCCGACCGGCACGGAAATGCCCTTGCCGGTATCCGTCACGGTCACGCCCCGCTGCAGACCATCCGTGGAGCCCATGGCGATACAGCGTACCGTATTGTCGCCGATGTGCTGTGCCACTTCCACCGTCAGCGTATGGTCGCCGACCGGCAGCGTCAGCGCATTATAGATCGCCGGCAACTGCCCCTCCCCGAAGTGAACGTCCACCACAGGTCCCATGACCTGGGCCACAATTCCCGTGTTTCCCTTGCTCTCCATGCTCTTTCTCCTAACTGATAACTATAATCCGCATCCCGCAACCTTAATCGGCGTGACTCCCCACTGGGGAGCTCGCTTGTTTCGGTTGAGAGCGATCTTTGAGAAATTTCCGCCACTGGCGGTCTCAAAGACCGCTCCCCGCGACAATCTCCGTAATCTCCTGCGTAATGGAGCTCTGGCGTGCCCGGTTATACTGCAGCTGCAGCTTGTCGATCATTTCCTGCGCGTTCTTGCCGGCGGAATCCATCGCCATCCGGCGTGCCGCCACTTCGCAGGCGTAGCTTTCCCGGATGCAGGCCGTCAGCAGGCCGCTCACATAAGTGGGTACCGCAGCCCCCAGCACGGTCCGCTCATCCGGTTCAAACACCGGAGCAGCTCCGGCGCTATCCCCGTTCTTCTCCTTCTTTTCCAGCGGCAGCACCCACAGCAGGGTCGCCTCCTGGCTCATCATGGAGCGGTACTTCGTATACAGAATACCCATCCGGCCGAACTTTCCTTCCTGAAAGTCCCGGCACAGTTCATCCGCCAGTTCCTGGGCCTGCGCTGCCGTATATTTCTCGGAAGAAACAACCGGCCTGCCCCAGCGCTCACACGCGCGCTTTCCGACCGGAATGATCTCCGCATCCGGTTCAGTCGCCGCCAGTCGGAACACATTGGCATTATAACCGCCCGCCAGGCCCCGGTCGCCCGCAATCACAATCAGCCGGGTGCCCTCACCCTTCGGCTGCATGTACGGCGTCCGCTCACACTCCGGCGAAGCGCTCAGCACGGAAATCACATCATCCATGGCGGACGCATATTCCCGGCTCTGGTTCATGGTCCGGGTTGCCCGGCGGATTTTGGAAGCCGCCACCAGCCCCATGGCCTTGGTCAGATGCAGGGTGGAGTCTACGCTGCGGATGCGGATCCGTAATGATTTGATATCAGAGCCCATCCGTTACCCCCTGAAGCCTGCCAGCGCCTGCTTCATCTCTTCGATCTCAGCATCTTCCCACTTGCCCTGTTCAATCCGCGCCAGCAGATCGGCATACCGGGCACGCAGGTATTCATACAGTTTTTCTTCCCAGGCTGCAACATCCTTCGGTTCCACATCGTTCAGGTAACCGTTGATGACGGCGTAAACGATCGCCACCTGGCAGGCAACATCCACCGGCGCGGAGCGCTTCTGTTTCAGCACTTCCACAATCCGGGCACCCAGTGCCAGGCGGGCTTTGGTATCCGCGTCCAGGTCACTGCCGAACTGGGCAAATGCCTGCAGTTCGCGATACTGGGCATACAGCAGTTTCAGCTCGCCGGCCACTTTCTTCATGCCCTTGATCTGGGCGGAACCGCCGACGCGGCTGACCGAGATACCGGGGTTGATGGCCGGGCGGATACCGCTGTGGAACAGTTCGGTTTCCAGGAAGATCTGGCCGTCAGTGATTGAAATCACGTTCGTGGGAATATAGGCGGAAACGTCACCCGCCTGGGTCTCAATGATCGGCAGGGCGGTGATGGAACCTCCGCCGTATTCCGGCGCAATGCAGACCGCTCGTTCCAGCAGCCGGCTGTGGAGGTAGAACACGTCGCCGGGATACGCTTCACGTCCCGGAGGCCGGCGGATCAGCAGGCTCAGGGCGCGATAGGCCACCGCGTGCTTGCTCAGGTCGTCATAGATGATCAGCACATCCTGGCCCTTTTCGCGGAAATACTCCGCCATGGCGCATCCGGAATACGGCGCGATGTACTGCAGCGGAGCGCTCTCCGCCGCTGTGGCGGACACGATGATCGTATAGGGCATCGCGCCGGCCTTTTCCAGTTCCTGCGCAATCTGCACAACGCTCGTCCGCTTCTGGCCGATGGCCACATAGATGCAGAGAACGCCCTTGCCCTTCTGGTTGATAATCGTATCAACAGCAATGGTGGTCTTTCCGGTCTGCCGGTCGCCAATGATCAGCTCGCGCTGGCCGCGGCCAATCGGAATCATACTGTCGATGGCCTTAATGCCCGTCTGCAGCGGAACGCTGACGCCTTTGCGGCGGATAATGCCGGCGGCAATGGCTTCCACCGGGCGGATCTCCGTGGTCTCAATCGGACCTTTGCCGTCGATCGGCGCACCCAGTGCATTCACCACGCGGCCCAGCAGGTTTTCGCCTACCGGAACAGACAGGGCCTCGCCGGTCCGGAACACGGTGCTGCCTTCCTGGATGTTGTCCTTGTCGCTCAGGATGGCGACGGAGACCGTTTCCTCTTCCAGGTTCTGGGCCACACCGAAGCTGCCGTCTTCAAACCGGAGCAGTTCGTTGGCCATGCAGGAACGCAGCCCGTACACCGTCGCGATACCGTCGCCGACGGTGATGACCGTGCCGTTCTCCTTCATTTCGATTTTGGATTCGTATTGTTTGATCTGCTCTTTAATGATACTGCTGATCTCGCCCGCCTTGGAGCTCATGCGTTCATCACTTCCTTGATCTCATCAAGCTTATTCCGGATACTGCCGTCAATCACACGGCCGTCCACTTCCACACGGATCCCGCCGATCAGGTCAGGATCCACTACGCACTGCAGCATGATCTGCCTTCCCAGCTTCTTTTCCAGCCTGGTACGCAAAGTCACCGCCTCCGCCTCCTTCAGCGGAACAGCGCTCTTCACGACAGCCATCGACTCGCCCCGGTATCCCCGGGCCAGCTCCTCGTAATCCCTGGCCATCCCGTTCAGCGCCGAAATCTGGCCCCGGGATATCATCATCCGCAGAATCGCCAGCAGGATATCCGGGATCTTACCGCGGAAAGCCGTGTCCAGTGCGGCCAGCCGCTCCTCCTTGGCAATCGCCGGGCTGGCAAGCAGCGCCCGGTATTCCGGCATCTGCAAAAGCGCGCTGACAACGGTTTCCAGCCCTTCGGAGGTCTCCGTCGTCACGTTTCCCTGAACCGCCAGCTCAAACAGCGCCTCGGCGTATTCCCTACTTGTCGTCGTCATCGTCTGTCTCCTGTCAGTCAAGATCGTTCAGGAAGGAATCAATCAGCTTCCGATGATCCTCCTCGTTGATCTCACGCTGCAGCAGTTTGCCGGTCAGCTGGGTCGACACATCGGCAATCTCGTGCTTCATCTCATCCTCAGCCTTCTTGCGTTCCAGAATGGCATCCTGCTCTGCCTGGCGGCGGATTTCAGACGCTTTTTCCCGGGCCTGGGCAACGATCTCATGGCTCCGGTATTCCGCTGTACGGGAAGCGTCCGCAATAATCTGGTCGCCCGTGATCTTCGCGGCCGCCATGGCTTCGTCATAGTTCCGCCGGGTCTGTTCCGCTTCGTCCCGGGCAATCTTCGCCTGGGCATAGTCCTCGTCAATCGCCGCCCTGCGGCTGTCCACGATCTTCTTGACCGGTTTGAAGAGGAACTTCTTCAAGATGCACGTCAAAATAAGCAGATTCGCCAGCGAGGCCAGAATCGCCCATACATTGACGGAAATAACATCCAAGCTCTGCATAAAAAACTCCCGTTATCTTGATTGACAAATCCCCAGTAAACGAAGGTTTCCCGCCTTATTTAATAGCATCCTTCAGAATACCGGTAAACGTACCGGGCGCAACAAAGATCAGCAGGATCGCCACGATCAGGCCGTACAGACCGGTCGTTTCCGCGATGGCGCAGCCCATGATCATGGTGCTGGTTACATCGCTCTTGCACTCCGGCTGACGTCCGATGGCTTCGCAGGCCTTCGCCACGGCGTTGCCTTCACCGATACCAGGGCCGATACCGGCGATCATCGCGCATCCGGCGCCCAGGCCCAGCAGTCCCAGCATGATACCCATTGCAAGTTCCAACATTGTCTTTTTCCTCCCTGTTTTCCGGTCTTACGCGACCAAGTTTTGAATTTCAGGTTTGTTCCGTTTTTTTCGCCGGGCGTTCCAGTCATCCCACGGAACCGCACCGGCCACATTCAGCATCGTCAGCATGGCGAAGATAAACGCCTGCATCACCCCGCTGAATACATCGAAGTAAACGCTCAGCACCGCCGGCAGGCCGACCCGGAGCAGCGGCATATCCGACAGCACGCCTGGCAGCCATCCCAGCAGTGATTTGCTCAGCCCCGTCAGCGCCGATCCGATCAGCGCGGAAATCACTGCGCCGCTCAGAATGTTGCCGTAGTGACGGAAGGCCATGCTCACCGGGGTTGCAAACTCCCCGATCAGGTTCATCGGTGCAAACACGGGAATCGGGCTGAACAGGCCTTTGGTGTAGTTCCACAGTCCGCCCCGGAACTTGTAGTACATGATCATGAAGAACACGAGGATCGCCCAGCCGAAGGTGACGTTGACGTCGCCCGTCGGGGAGAACAGTCCGACCAGACAGATCAGGCTGCTGAACGCACTCAGTCCCATGATGGCTGCCACAAACGGCGCCCATTCCCGGAAGAAGCCGCCCATGTTGTTCTTCACCAGGGTTTCGCACTTCTCCACAATCCACTCTGCCGCCAGCTGCCGCTTCAGCACAGCCTTCTCGCTCAGCCCGTGGGTCATATAGAGGCACAGCCCCAGGATGGAGATCATCACCGCCCAGGTGTTCACCTGGGATTCAGAGATGTAGAGCGATGTCATGGATGTGTTCTCTCCCAGGAAAATCATCGCCCCGGAAATCTGAACCCCGCCGTCTCCGGCCGGTGTGAACAGCACCTTCAGTACGATGCACGCCAGAATCGGGAGGATCATCATCGCGAAATACAACCGGTCTTTCCGGCGGAACTTCGCGCTCTTCACATCCACTTCCGGCGCAGCTTTCTCAGTCAATCAGATCACTTCCTTCCGAATCCCCGGTGGTTACTCCGCGCTTCCGGTCGATCATCGGACGGAAGAGCAGGCCAATCCGGGGGAAAAGCAACGGGATCAGCGTTGCGAATACATTGGTTTTAAATACGCCGATCAGTAAAGCACACAATGCGCCCATGCCGATCAGCCGCAGGCCGGCGGACGCCTTCACCCGGGCTGCCGCCTTGTCCGGCTGTCCCTGGGCGACTGCCTTACTGACCACAAGCGCCAGCAGGAAGAAATTGCCGACCACGATCACGGCGCCGCCCAGATTCCCGAACAGCACGGAAAGATCCCACTGCCCGATAATCAGGAACACCGCTTCCATCAGCAGGCTCAGCAGCACCACCCAGACGGCAATATACCCGGTTTCCTTTTTAACCGCCGGATCCATCCCCGCCAAAGCGCTCCCCTCCTGTTGACAAAACCTAACACCTTATTTTATCAAATCCATCCCGGATTTGCAATCCCGATGTCCTATGAAAACAGTACAAAAAACCGTAAACTTTATACTGCCGACCGATAAAACTTACGGCGCCGTATAATGATCCCGCCAGCTGTAGCCGCACTTTGTGCACACATGCTCAGTATAGCCCCATTCCCCTTCTGATGGCAGGTTGACCAGAAGCTCATATTCCGGATTATCACAGGTTTCCGGCAGCAGCACCACCTCATATCTGATGCCCGCTTTTCTCCGTTTTTTGGCCTCTTCCTTATTTTCTTTCAGTTCCTTGCGTTCAAAGCCTTTCGTGTCGTTTTTGAAAAGGTTGAGTTTCATCTTTTTCTTGAAGGGTTCCCCGATATCGCCGCTGCAATATGCCCTGCGGTCCGGATTGTCCTCAAAGAAGTAAATTCGCCCAGTAACAGTATTGCGGGTAACCGTACGTTTGGCATCCCGCAGGAAATTCTTCTTGCCGCAGTGCCAGTACATGCCCACCAGGCCGCCGTTGTGCACGTACCCGTGGCACGAATCGTATCCGTCGATCTCCACAGTGCAGTCCAGGATCCGGCAAAAGCCGCAGGCCAGAATTCCGCCCAGGAACTGTTCGCATCTGGAATCAAAATTCCGGTCCTCAAAAATCAGTTCTGCCCGCACCTGGCATTCATTCACAGCCGTCCATCCGAACCCGGCCAGCCCGCCGACGCCGGTCATCACCGCATAGTTGTTCAGCCGGGCCCGGCCGTCCACCGTTACATTGGTAAAGTCCACATTATCCGCATATCCGGCCACGATCGCCGCGAAGCAATGGGTTTCCGCGTCAATCTCCACATGGGCACCGATAACTTTCAGGTCGTGGATATTCGCGTTTTCAGCCACCGAAAACAGTCCTGCGAATACGGAATCGTATTTCTTCATATTGCCGTCTATGGTTGTCCGGACGTCCCCGCCGACCCGGGTGACCTCCAGGTTGTAAATGCCGTATCCGCCGCCGTCCAGTTCTCCCGAGAAGGGAATCGGCGTCCAGTCCTCATCCTGCAGGTCCAGGTCGTTCATCAGCCTGAAATGGGCGCCGGGGTGATTGACCACATCCTTCAGCTCCGCGATATCACGGATCTCAATGATCGTTTCATCCTCTGCCATACCCGGTGCCAATCCCATCACCAGCATCAGTATCAGCAGCAGCGCCGTCAATCTCCTCATATGCCCGTCCTCCTTGTTTCCCAAAGCCGGAAGAATATGTCTGAAATCCCTGTCAGCATACCACATTTACCTCAAAATAACCAGTGGAAAAACGGCCTGAAATGCGATACAATACGTTGGAGTATTGATTGAAGGGTGTTGCTTTATGGGAAGACTTGTGATGAATTACTGGGATTGCCCAGTCTGCGGAAACAAAGAAATCCGCGGTGATGTGGTAAAGTGCCCTTCCTGCGGCCGGGCTCGTGGCGATGATATACAATTCTATATTAAGGGATATACCGAAGGTACCGTTCTGAGCAAAGACGAAGCTGCTGCACTTGGCGCCGAGGAAGTCGACGCCGGGAAAGCCGCGGAAATCGGCAAAAACCCGGACTGGTACTGCTCCTTCTGCAATTCCCTGAACAACGACAAACTGCAAGTTTGCGGAACCTGCGGCGCAAGCCGGGCGGATTCAGAAGCCAATTATTTCCAGATGCTGGAAAAGAACAAGGCCAAGGAAGCTGCCGAACTTGCCGCCCAGCCCCATCCGGATGAGCCCCAAAAGAAACGCCCGAAGTGGCTCCTGTTCGCCGCACTTGCCGTTGTTGCGCTGTTGGTTTATCTCCTCTGGCCAAAAACCATTAAGGGACAGATTACTGCGGTTAACTGGACGCGAAGCATTTCGATCGAGGAATATAAGCAGGTCCCTGAATCATGCTGGGATCAGCCACCGGCCGGTGCAGAGTCCATAACCACCAAACGGGAAATGCGTACCCGCTACCGCAGGGAATTGGTCACCAGGGAAGTTACCCGTCGGGAAAAGGTTCAGGTTGGCACTCAGACAAAAGTAAAATATGTCAATCTCGGAAACGGGATGAGTGAAGAAGTCGAATACGAAGAACCTGTTTATGACTGGGTTGAACGTCGCGAGAATGTTCAGCAATGGGAGAATGTTCCTTATACGGAGCTTGATACCAAATATTATTACTACATGTGGCGATGGTCCCCGGGACGGGAAGTTACCGCCTCCGGCGATGACCAGAATCCGTACTGGCCGGAATATGAGCTCGGCGAGAAGGAACGGGAAGGCACCCACACCGCGGTATACCGCTTCACCGCAACGGATGAAAAGGGCAACCCCACCACCTACCGCATCGTCGAAAGCAACCATGCGGAGAGCGACTGGATAAAGCTTCCCGTCGGCACCGAGGTAAAGATCAACAACAAAAAGACAGTATCCGATATGTCGGGCAATAAGATCGCAGATATTAAAGTAGATCAGTAAAAAACGAACGGCGTGATTTCGGTCACGCCATTCGTTTTGCCTTCTTTTATTCCCGTTCCTGCCTGCGGTTCCGGCCATGCTGGCGGTAGTATTCCGCTTTCTCTTTGGACATCGCCTGGTTGGCCCGGCGGATCAGGTGTTGAACCGGTTCATCCCGGTCCTCCCGCATCACATACCCGGCAGAAATGCTGTATCCTTTTTCCCGGGCAATTTCGTGCAGCAGTTCCATGGTATCCTTTACGGCCTGCTCATCCTTCCGGATAAACAGCAGCGCAAATTCATCCGCCCCGATCCGGTATGCCTGGATCTGTTTGTCGCTTACCTGCCGCAGGCTGTCGCTGATGGCTTTGATCGCCCTGTCGCCCGCGTCATGCCCGTAATCCTCATTCAGCTTCTTCAGGCCGTTGATATCGAGCATTACCACCGCGCTGACAGACCCGTCATACTGTTCATAATCCTCATAGAAGCACAACCGGTTCCGGAGCTTCGTCATCGGATCCCGGTTCATGTCGAAGGATCTCAGGAAGATATACAGGAAGATGCTGCTCATCATCACCGTTGCGTTGATATGGGAGCTTTCCTGGTAATAGTCAATCACCGCCGCCGCAACGCACAGTACCGCGCAAAGGTACAGTACCGTTCCTTCCTTAGCTCCGCTGTGGAAGCGCTTATGCTTCAGCCACAGGATGCAGACGATATAGAAGAAGGAAACAATCAGCACGCTGAATCCCAGCGGTCCCCGCTGAATCACATTGTTCTCATCAATATGGAACGCAATCGGGGAGAAGAACGCCGTCAGGTAAATCAGGACATTGACAAGCGCCGGAATCCAGATAAACCGCGGCCGGTGAAATCCGGGATAAACAACCAGCGTGATGCTGAGCGCTGCAATGGGCCGGAAGGAATATCCGATCACCGCAAACAGCGTTCTCCAGAAAACCCGGTCAGCGGATTGCTGCGCCCAGTATTCCAGGCTTTCCGCCGCCACCAGCACCAGTGTGCTGATCACCGTCAGCCAGAAATACTTCAGCTGCGCGTCCCCGGCTGATTTCTGGGTCCGGAGTTTCAGCATAAAGCCGATCGTCAGCCCCAGGGTGATAAAATGCCTGCCCAGTAAATATCCGATCATATTATTCGACTCCGCGCCAGTTCGCAAAGGGGAATACGACGCTGCGGGCGTGCCCGATAATCGCGCTGCGCTCCAGCGCGCCGACGCTCCGGCTGTCATTGGAGTTGTTCCGGTGATCGCCCATCACAAAATAGTAATCCTCATTCACCGTCAGTTCCTTATTGAACAGTTCGGAATGTGCCGCATAGAACTCAGACGGCGTGTAAATTTTGCCGTCGTAGGATACCACCGGCTCCAGGCTGATCTTGCTTGAATCAGTTTCCTTGCTGCTGTCATCCGTGTTCCGGTGATAGATCTTCAGGGTTTTCCCGTCCGCGTTAATTACCAGGCAGGTCCGTCCGCGGGTCCACGCTGCTCCATTTATCTCCAGGGAAATGTCATCCGACAGAACATAGTTATAATCCAGCAGTTGCAATGTTTTGTCCACGCCTGTAAGTTTCACGGTATCGCCTTTTTGGGGCACATAATACGGACCAAATGTATATGCTATTCCGCCTTTACGATAATCGTCGGTAATTCCCTTGATTTTACTTTCTTCCTCGACCTTCGTTCCATTAATGTACAGATATCCGTTTCTCAGCTCCACATATTCACCTGGTTTGCCAACCACCCGCTTGACGAAGTTCACACCACCCCGTCCCGGATACCGGCAGATGACCACATCCAGCCGTTTCGGATCGCCGAAGGTAATCCGCGGCGCGCTTTCCACGGCATTATTGCCGGCAAACGGCAGGCTCAGCCATGTGCTGGAATAGTCGAACTTGCTGACAAACATGATTTCGCCGTCGTTCAGCGTGTTGTCCATGGATCCGCCGTCCACCCGCACCAGTTCAAACACAAACGAACGGATAATCAGCGCGGCCACAACCGCCACCAGAATGGTCAGCACCCATTCCAGGATCTCGCGTCCCAGTGATTTTTTGACCTTCTCCTTTTTTGCCTTCTTTTTCCTGCCGCCGGATACTTCTTCCTTCGGCTCTTCTTTTGGCTCTTCTTTCAATTCTTCCTTCAGTTCTTCCTGAACCGTCTCCTGCTCACTCATGCCTGTGCCTCTCCTTTCAGCCGGTCAATTTCCGCTGTCACCTTTTCCTTGTTGCAGTAGTTCAGCGGAGAGAACCTGCCCTCAGCCGCCTCTTTCAGCTTTTCCAAGGCGCCCTGGGTGTTTCCCGCTTCCAGGTCATACCGGCTCTGGAACCAGAGCGTATCAATCTGCTGGGGCTTCAGGGCAATCGCCTTGTCAAACCACGGCTTTGCCGCATCCTTGTCCCCAAGCACCCGGTATACAAACTGCCCCATATTATCCAGGCAGATGGCGTCTTCGTCGTCATACTCCAGGGACTTTTGGATAAATGCTTCCGCTTTTTTCCGGCCCTCGTCCCAGATCTCTTCCGGCGCCTTTTCAGCAGCCTTCGGATCCCCCGGAGTTGCTTTGGTTTCCGGACGAGGATCACTTTCCGAATCATGGGCAGCATCCGCATCGGGATCAGCATCCGGTTCCGTTCCGTTTTCCACTGTTGTCTCTTCAACCTCTGCCGGTTCAGCCGGGGCCTGCCAGGCACCCGCCAGGATCGCGGCATAATCCAGGTCCGGATAACGCGCCTGGTCGAGCTGTTCTACATACAGGTATCCCAGCGTCTGGTAAATCAGCCCGGTCTCCGTTTTCCGGAACTGCTGCTCCAGCGTGCTCACGCCCTTATCCACCTGTCCCAGGCGGAAGCAGCATACCGCGTAATATACCATCAGCTCCACCCGCTGCTGGGGCATCATGCCCGGCGCCTTCTGGTGTTCCACCAGGAAATCCTTGGCTTTCTGGAACTGTCCGTCCCGGATGATCAGCAGTGCGTAAGGCAGGAGGAAACGGGGATCGTTCAGTCCCCCGGCAAAAGCTTCTTCATACAGGCGGATTGCCTCTTCCTTCTGTCCCTTTTTCTGTAGTTTGATTGCTTTGGAACCCTTCAGATATGATCCGATTCCCATGGTTTTCCGTCTCCTTCATCCTGCGCCGAAGGCGCTCATAGCGGTATTGTAACTCATTTTGCGTCTGTTGTACAGTTTCTTCCGCCCGGAGCGTCATTTCACTGCAAAGCGCCATGGCGCGTTCCGTCATTTCCAGCGCGGCCGGAATGTTCCGCCGGATATGTTCCTCATACTTGGCCAGTTCGATATACGGCGTGATGCCGCCCTTCCGATCCCGGATCATTTCGCGCCAGACTTCGGCCGCCTGTTCCCTTTCCCCGGTCCGCCGGTAGCTGACCGCCAGGGCCTGCCCAGCCAGGTCGCCCGCCCGGCCGCGCCGCGCCAGCCGGTAGCAGTGCCGCGCGTTCTCCGTCCGGTTCAGCTTTTCCAGTGCGCGGCCCATGGAATAAACATCCTCGCTGAACCGGATCTTTTCGGGATGCAGATACAGCTCGGCCATATGGTTCAGCAGGACACACAGGCTGGCGATATCCTGCGCGTTATGCTTCAGGATATCCTCCAGCAGCTCTATCCGCTTGGTTTTCAGATAAGTGAAATACCGCTGGGGTACCTCGCTTCCGGGCAGGTCATCTGTCCGGGGCTTTCCCAGGATCACTTCCTCCAGCCGGCCCAGGTTGCACCGGCCCAGCCGCAGTTTCCACAGCCGCCGGCACATATGCAGCAGGTCCAGGTGCGGTATTTCCAGGCAGCTCCGGTCCATCCGGTTCATCAGAAACCGGCTTTCCAGCAGCGGCACATCAAAGGTTGTTCCGTTGAAGGTGCACAGAACGTCGAACTTTCCGAGCCCCGCTGCCACATGCTTCAGCAGGTACGGTTCTTCCGGATAGTCCCGCATCAGGAACTGGTGCACCTCGAAGCCGTGATCGGTCAGGTATCCCATTCCGACCAGGAATGCCACAGTGCCGCTTCCGCCGAGCCCGGTGGTCTCCGTGTCCAGATACAGGATCTTCCGGGGATCCAGTATTTCCGGCAGCTCCAGGTCGCTCATCAGCTGCAGCGTTTCCCGGGTCAGGTCGTATGCCCCGGGAAACTCCTCCGCTTCCCGGTACACCGCAAAATGGCGGCAGTCGGTTGTCGCTTCGCCCGCAGGGCGGGGCTGGCCGCCGGTTCCGCCCACCGCACGCAGTTTGTCCCGCAGATTCATTTTGTCAGCTCCCGCAGCAGGCGGATTGCCGTCCGCTTGCCGTCCTCCCCGACTTCGCCCACCGGGCCCACGCAGCTGGGACAGCCGTATTCACATGGACAGTCCTCCGCCACCTGCAGTGCTTTCTCCAGCAGCAGCTGTTTCATGCCGTAAGCCTTATGGGCCAGCCCGATTCCGCCGGGGCAGTTGTCATAGAAAATCACGGTCGGCTTGTCCGTAATGGGGCTCCGCACCTGGTATACCACCGCGATATCCTGCGGCGCGCACATCAGGTACAGCGGACATACGATCCGAAGCAGGTTCGCAATGCCCATCATGCCGTTTTTCAGCCGGTCGCTCGGAATCTTCTCCGCCAGTTCGTCCGGCAGCGTCCACCACATGGCGGTGGTATGCATATCCGTTTCCGGCAGCCGCACATGCCCGAACCCGAGGGTTTCATGGGTGTCGAATTTAATCTTCTTGAACATCGTCACCAGCGCGGTTACCTTGATTTCGCCCAGGGCGGCCACCGCCGTTCCCGCAAACGGTTCTTCCTTCTCAATATCCAACAGGCTCAGGTTGATGTTCAGATCCGCGTCCGTGTAGTATCCGACATCCACAGCCCGGATAAACGCCTTGCAGGCGTCAAAGTCCAGCTTCTCCACCTGGAACTGGCGGCCTTCGTGCATATAGATCGCGTTCTCATGCAGCAGCATCGGCGCCGTAAACCGGTCCATCTCCCCGACCACCCGGTGATGCGCCGGATCGGAGATATCCACAATAATGAAGTTTTCCGCCGCAGCAGACCGCAGGGAAATCTCGCTGGCCGGGAAATCCTCCGCGCTCCAGTGGTATTTCCCTTCCACATGGTGCAGGATGCCTTCCTCGCTCAGGTAATCCAGCAGTTCCTCCGGCCCCGGGGCATTCCCGAATCCGTCCCCGTCCTCAAAGGGCAGTTCAAATGCCGCGCACTTGAAATGGCTCAGCAGGATATACAGGTTGTCCGGATTCAGCAGCGCATTTTCCGGGCTCTGGTGCAGGAAGTAGTCCGGATGATTCACAATATACTGGTCAATCGCCGCGCTGCTCGCCACAAAGAATACAATGCTCGTTCCCTGCCGGCGCCCGGCACGACCTGCCTGCTGCCAGGCGCTGGCGATCGTTCCCGGATATCCACACAGCACGCAGGCATCCAGCGCGCCGATGTCAATCCCCAATTCCAGCGCGTTGGTAGACACCACGGCATCCACCTGTCCGGCCCGCAGGCCGCGTTCAATCTCCCGGCGTTCCCCGGGCAGGTATCCGCCCCGGTATCCCCGGACCCGGCCGGCATTTCCCAGTGGATCCCGCACCATATCCTTCAGGTACCGGGTCAGCACTTCCACCGTCAGCCGGGAACGGGCAAAGGTAATCGCCTGGATCCCGTTTTTCAGCAGCATGCCGGAAATCGACCGGACCACGGGAATCGCGCCTTTCCGGATGCCCAGCTGCCGGTTCACCACCGGTGGATTGTAAAACACAAAATGCCGCTCGCCCATCGGCGCGCCGTTGTCATCAATCAGCGTGACCGGCCGGCCGATCAGCGTTTCCGCCAGTTCCCGGGGATTCGCAATCGTCGCGCTGCACAGGATATACTGCGGATGGCTGCCGTAGAATTCGCACAGGCGCATCAGCCGGCGCAGTACGTTGGCCAGGTTGCTTCCGAACACGCCGCGGTAGCTGTGGATTTCGTCGATCACGATATACTGCAGGTTTTCAAACAGTTTCACCCATTTGGTATGGTGAGGCAGGATTCCGGAATGCAGCATATCCGGATTCGTCACCACAATATGTCCCGCCTGGCGCACCGCTTTCCGGGCGGCAGCGGGCGTATCTCCGTCGTAGGTATAGGTTTTGATGTCCACGCCCATCTCTTCGATCATGTCATACAGCTCGCTGACCTGGTCGGCGGACAGGGCCTTGGTCGGAAACAGGTAGAGCGCCCGGGCATCCGGATTTTTCAGGATTGCGGAAAGCACCGGCAGGTTGTAGCACATGGTTTTGCCGGAAGCCGTCGGCGTAACCACGGTCACATCCTCGCCCCGGGCCGTCGCTTCCAGGCTCTTGGCCTGGTGCGTGTAGAGCTCGTAGATCCCGCGTTTGGCCAGCGCCGGCTTAATCCGCTCATCCATGCAGGCGGGAAAAGGCAAAGTCCGTGCCTTCCGCGCGGGAATCACTTCCCACCGGGTCACGTCTTTCATGAACATATGATCCTGTCTGAGCTGTTCTGCCAGCTGCGATACGTTCATTTTCCTGCCCCCTGCCACGGCCGCAGCCGCGAAATCTCTTCTCATTATAAAATCATCATTCTCCCGTGACAAGGGGAACAAAATCTTTTTGTTCCCATCCGGCCCCTTTTTATGTTATACTGTTTTCATCCAGAAAAACGCCCCATAAAACCCATTCAACTTTTCGGAGGAAACTGCACATGAAAATCGCATTTATCGGTTCCGAATGTTATCCCTTCGTCAAAACCGGCGGCCTTGGCGACGTGATGTACGCCCTTCCCCGCGCCCTGAAGCGCGAAGGGGATGAAGTCCGCGTCATTCTCCCCCTTTACCAGTGCATTCCCGCCAAATACAAGGAAAACCTCGTCTGGAAGGGTTCCTTCATGATGGACCTGACCATGGAAGGCCGCACCTTCTTCGTCGGCATCATGGAAACCGTCCTGGACGGCGTAACGTACGACTTCATCGACAACAAGGAATTCTTTGATTGGGGCAATCCCTACACCGGCCTCTGGGAAGATATTCCGAAATACTGCTATTTCTCCAAGGCCTCCCTGGCCATCCTGAATTATATGGAGTGGATTCCGGACGTGATCCACTGCCACGACTGGCAGGCCGCCCTCGTTCCGCTGTACCTGCGCACCCGTTTCTGGGGCACCCCGATTGAGAAGGCCAAAACCGTCCTCACCATCCATAACCTCCGCTTCCAGGGCATCTGCAGCATTGACCACCTGAAATACTGGTCCGGCCTGCCGGACGGCCTGTTCGATTATCCCGTTCTCAAACAGAATGAAAATGAATCCAACATGTTCAAGGGCGGCCTCGCCTATGCCGACCGGATCACCACCGTCAGTGCCACCTACGCCCGGGAAATCCAGACGCCGGACTACGGTGAAGGCCTGGATGCCCACCTGCGGTATCACAGCGGCAAGCTCAGCGGCATCGTCAACGGCATCGATGTGGACCTGTGGAACAGCGATACGGACCAGCTCCTCGCCGCCCGCTATAACGAAGAAAACGTCCTCCAGAAAAAAGCACTCAACAAGCGCGCCCTGCAGCAGAGCCTGGGCCTGGAAGAGGATGAGGGCAAAATGGTCCTCGGCCTGGTCTCCCGCCTGACCGACCAGAAGGGCCTGGACCTGGTAGACGCCGTGCTGCCCCAGCTGATTGACGGCAGAACCCAGGTGGTTGTCCTGGGTACCGGTGATCCCCGATATGAAAACGCCTTCCGGTATTACGAAGGCCAGTTCCCCGGCAGCGTCTGCGCATACATCTCCTATAACGAAGGCCTGGCGCACCAGATTTACGCCGGTTCCGACGCGCTCCTCGTTCCGAGTCTCTTCGAGCCCTGCGGCCTGACCCAGCTGATTGCCATGCGCTACGGTGCGGTTCCGATCGTCCGCGAAACCGGCGGCCTCAAGGACACGGTCATGCCCTACAATGCGGAAGAAAATTCCGGCAACGGCTTCACCTTCAACTGGTACGATTCCGGCCTCCTCCTGCAGGCCATCACCAGCGCCAGGTCCCTGTATTTCGAAGACCGCGCCCGCTGGGACGAAATGGTCCGGCGCAACATGCGCAAGGACGTCTCCTGGGAGCAGTCAGCCGCTCAGTATGAGGACCTGTACCGCACATTAGTCAGATAAACTTGAATCCGTAGATACATGCAAAGACCCGGGAACCATTTTCAGCCGAAGCATCGGCCGGATACGATTCCCGGGCTTTTTATCTGTTTTTCAGCCGGCCTGCTGATCTTTCCTTTCCTCATCGGTCAGTCCGGCAGAGCATCCTCCTCCGGGCCGAAATAGGTAAAACCAAGCATCGTGATATCGTCAAACTGGTCGGCGTTTCCTGTGAAAGCACTCAGATTCCTGCTCACAGAAGGCAGGATATGATCAATCTGCTCGTCCTTCACGGCATTCAGCGCCTGAACCAGGCGATCCGTCCCGTACTGTTCCACCTGTTCATTGATGGCTTCCGGAATCCCGTCCGTATAAACAAACAGCTTGTCGCCGGGGCTGAACTGCAGTTCATATTCCCTGTACTTCATGTCCGGCATGGCCGCCAATGCCAGGCCGTGTTTGTCCCTGACCAGCTCAAACGCACCGCCGTCCTTCATCATGACCGGGTATTCATGGCCGGCGCTGGCGCACTGCATCGTGCCGGTCAGCAGGTCGATAATCCCGATCCAGACGGTCACGAACATTTCCGCGTCATTTCCCTCACACAGAATGTTGTTGGATCGCTGAAGGATCTCATTCGCGTTCCCGCCGGATTCAGCCAGGCCGCGGATCGCCGTCTTGGCCCGCATCATAAACAGGGCTGCCGGGATTCCCTTCCCCGATACGTCTGCGATTACCAGCGCCACCTTGTGCTGATCCACAAAGAAAAAATCGTAAAAATCCCCGCCCACGACTTTCGCGGGCTTCATCGTCGCGTACAGTTCAAACTCGTGCCGCGGAAAATTGAAGTTCTTGGGCAGTGCGGAATCCTGGATCGTCCGGGCGAATTCCAGCTCCTGTTCAATCCGCCGTTCCGCCGCGTCAATATATCCCTTCAGGACGTTCACCGTCTGGTTAATGTCGTTGGACAGCGAAACAAATTCCGAGGATTCCCGGACGTCCACGACTTCGTTCAGGTCGCCTTCTGTAATCCTGGCCAGGGATGCGTTGACCATCTGCAGGTTTTTGACGACAATCTGTTGCACCAGCATGGAAATCAGCATATAGATCACGGTGAACAGCAGGATATCCGCCAGCGCGGTTTCATAAGCCTGTGCGTCCCGGTCGGCATATACTTCGGCTGTCGGCATCAGCGTCATCAGCGTCAGTCCGTCCCCCAGATCGGTCAGTTTGCCGATGGCGTTTTCATCAAACACTGTTTCGGTAAAATACCCGGTCTTTGCTGCGCTTTCCGCATACATCCGGACAGGTTTTGTGAGAATTTGCCCTTCATGGGCGCCGGCAGTCACCCGGTTGCCCGAATTGATCAGATCCACCGTGCCCGTGCTGCCGACCCGGAATCCATTCAGGATCTCCCCGACTGCTTCGATATCGCCGTGATTTTCTTTTTCAATCCGAACCGCCTGCAGGATGTCCGCTGAAATCTGATCCAGTTCCTTCCTGGCGGACTGCACCGCGCTTTGGGTCTGAATCAGGAACGCAAACCCGGAATTCACCAGCAGCACTGTCAGTGTCACCGCAAACAGCCACCGCTGAAATTTCGTGGAAACCGGTGTTTCCTCCTTCGGCGCACGATGGAACGGGTTCCGCCATTCCCCGGCAATCGCCCGCAGCACTTCGGAAGCCGTCGCCATGCCCAGGCCGGTGAAAATCACCATCGGCGGCGCGCAGACCTTGACCACATCCAGCGCCCTGGCCATATCATCCCGGTGCGTGATAAACACCACGTACATATGGAATACTTCCATCACTGCGCCCATAAAAAAGGCATAGACCGCGGAAGGCTTCTTCCCTTTAAAGAGCCATTTGCGCATTGCGGCAGCCACAAAACCCGCCAGGCAGGTGGAAACGCTGCACGCAATCCGCGTATATGCGCCGATGCTCCAGTAAGTGCCGGCAATATATCGCTCAATGCCGCCGATCAGGCCAGCCAGAATCCCGGAAAACGGATCAAAATACAATCCTGCCGCCAGCGGGCCGATGTCCCGCAGGTTCAGCACCGATCCGGCATACTGAATGCCGAAATGGGTGGACAGCACGGAACACCCGCCGTATACCAGCCCGATCAGGATCCGGACCGGCCAGGTCATCTTCCGGCCGTCCATGATCTTCCAAAGTATAACGGTCAGCAAAACATACAGCGCCGCTACGCCCGTCATGGTCAGAATCATCTGCAGCATATGCGTCCCCCGTTTTCTTTATCCCTTCTGTTCCGCCGCCGTCGCAGCCGAACGGTAAAGCAGGTAAAGGCCCGCGCTGAGGATCACCGAAGCAATAATGTCTGTCAGCCAGTGAACGCCGGAGATCAGCCGGCCGATGACCATGAACGCCGAAAACAGCACCGCCGTGATGACGACTGCTTTCCGGATGGTTGTGTTTTTCATACGCCGGTTTGCCTGGAAAACCAGGGTCGGCATAACGCTCAGCACCAGCAGCGTCGTGGATGACGGATAGGATGACTCCGGTTTCGTCATGCCGTCAACCAGTACAGGCCGATAATTGATCGGGATCATCTCAAAGGCCAGATATGCGGCGATCACGATGATATAATACACGCCCAGAATCATAATATCCCGGTCCACCTTCTTCAGGCTCTTCCGCTGAATCAGCTGGACCAGCCCGAGAATTCCGAAGCACACGCAGACCGCGATCGGAACCAGTCCCAGCCAGTCGGTAATCTTATACAGCGTCATATTTGCGCCGGTCAGTTCATGAAACCAGACGTTGATCCCCGCGAAGCCGACGTTTTTCTGCGGTTCGTAATCACCGGCCGGCTGCACGTCCACCTTCTGGATCAGAACCGTCCACAGTGCGAAGCATAGCAGCAGCACAATGGCCGCGATCATCCCTTTTTTCCAGTTGTTTTTCCTGTCCATTTTCTGTCCTTCCTTCCGTGAAAAAGAACCTGCCGGCAGCCTCCGCTGCCGACAGGCAGTCATTTTGTATTCTTTCAGATCAGGTCCGCCAGCGCCGTATATTCATATCCGTGCGCTGCGGCCACGTTCCGGTTCGTCAGTTTGCCAAGATAGCAGTTAACGCCGGATGTGATCACTTCGCTCTTTTGGCATGCTTCCTCCAGCCCGGCTTCCGCAATCTGAAGGCCGTACTTCAGCGTCGCGTTGGTCAGGGCAATGGTGCTGGTCCGCGGAACCGCACCCGGCATATTGCCGACGCAGTAGTGCACAACGCCGTCCTCAACAAACACCGGATCGTCATGCGTGGTCACATGGGAGGATTCGCCACAGCCGCCCTGGTCGATGGCCACGTCCACAAACACCGCACCGTCCTTCATCTCCGGCAGATATTTTTTCTTGAACAGTTTCGGGGTGGAACCGCCGGGAATCAGCACGGAACCGATCACCAGGTCCGCGTCCTTCACCACGCGCTCCACGTTGCTGTCGTTGGACACCAGCGTCTGGATATGCGCGCCGAACATATTGTCCAGTTCTTCCAGCCGCTTCAGGTTCACGTCCAGGATGGTGACATTGGCGCCCATACCCACGGCGATCTTGCAGGCGTTCATGCCCACGGTGCCGCCGCCCAGGATCACCACGTTCGCCTTCGGGGTGCCGGGTACGCCGGCCAGCAGGATGCCTTCCCCGCCGAATTTCTTTTCCAGGTATTTGGCCCCTTCCTGGATGGACAGCCGCCCGGCGATCTGGCTCATCGGGGCCAGGCACGGCAGGGACCGGTCCTTTTCCTGGATCGTTTCATAGGCTACCGCCTTGACCTTGCCTTCCAGCAGCGCGTCCATCTGTTCCTTGTCGGCCGCCAGGTGCAGGTAGGTATAAAGGATCAGGCCGTCATGAAACAGCGGATATTCCTCCGGCAGCGGTTCCTTGACCTTGACCATCATATCCACCAGGTGCCATACGTCCGCGGCGTTGTCGATCAGGGAAGCGCCTGCGTCCACATATTCGTTGTCCGAGAATCCGGAACCGATCCCGGCACCTTTTTCCATGTACACATGATGTCCCGCCGCCACATACGCCTTCACATTGTCCGGCGTCAGCCCGACGCGGAACTCGTTGTTTTTGATTTCCTTTACGCAGCCGATCTTCATACTGATCTTCCTTCCGTTTGATGGATTTCTTTCATTATACGGCGGCAAAGTGTTTCATACAAGTTTTTTCAGATTCCGCGGAAGGAGAATTTGAATTCCAGCGGTCTGGAAACATCCAGCAGGTATTCCGGATGCGTCCGCGCTCCCCAGCTGTCATCCCCGCCGACGCCCATCTGCCGCATGCTCATTTTCACCACGGTATATTCCGCCCGGGGCAGCTCAAATCCATGGGCCGCGTTTTCCAGCTCGTGCGGCGTACAGGGCAGGGCGGAAAACTCCCCGCCGTTCAGCCACAGCTTCAGCCCGCGTCCCTTCGCGTCGGTAATCTCCACCCACCGGATACCCGTGCGATTGCCGCATTCCTGCGGCAGCAGGTACGGCGTCACATTCTCCTCCGCCCGGTATTCCCATATTCCAAGCCGTGCGCCTTCCCGGCGGTCAATATAGTTTTCCTCCGGTCCGAGGCCAAAGAACCGCACCCGGTTGTAATCCGCGTCCAGTTTTGTGATCATGCCGAATTCCGGCATATCTCCCAGCTCCGCCACCGGATCATACCGGAGGATCACATCCACTTTCCCGCAGGGATGAATCCGGTATGTCGCCCGGCAGGAAGCCGCCGGCGACGTCGGCAAGTCAAAGGTCATCGTAAAGGAGACGCTGCCGTCCGCTTCCCGTTCCGGACGCACCGTGCTGTTCGCCCGGGCGCTTTCCTCCCGGTATCCGGCCGCGCCGTACATGGACGCGATCTTCCACTGGGCATATCGCTGCGGCATCCGGTTGCCGTAATCATTGTTGGTCGGTGCCCGCCAGAAGTTCGGCAGCAGCGGCGCCTTCAGCATCTCCCGGCCGCCCCAGCGGTAGGAGGTCAGCGCGCCGGTACTCCGGGCCAGCATCACCTCAAAGGATTCCCCGGCCACGCCGATATTCCACAGGCTTTCCGTCACCCGCAGTTCCGGCATGGAACCCTGCACCTCCCAGCCTTCCCGCTTCCAGGTGCCCTGGCCGAAGGCGATCTCGTATCCGGCGTCCGCCCATGCGCTGTCAGTTTTCGTCAGGAAACTGACTGTCAATGCGTATTCTCCCGGCGCATCCGGTACTTCAAAGGGCAGCGGATACGTTCCGGAAGACAGCGGCGGAATGTCCGTTTCAATGTCCGCTTTCCGGATGGTTTTCCCGTCCCGCTCCAGTTTCACAACACAGCGGTAGGCGGATGTCGGCGTAAACATATGCCGGTTGATGATCTCTATCTTTTCCGCATCCGGCTTCACCACGATGTTCTGGTAACAGTATTTGACCTCCTGCAGTTTCGGCGTGCCCTTTCCGTCGGCAAACACAATGCCGTTGCCGCAGAAAATACCGTCGTTCGGCCGGTCACCCCAGTCCCCGCCATACAGCAGCGTTTCCCTGCCGAACCGGTCCCGGGCGGTCATCGCCTGGTCAATAAAGTCCCAGATGAATCCGCCCTGGTACAGTTCCTCCTCGTAAGCCAGCTCCGTATACTTGTGCATGGCGCCGTTGGAATTACCCATGGAGTGGGTGTATTCACACAGGATAAACGGTTTCTCCCGGTGGATCTTCAGGAATTCCCGCACCCGGGCTGCCGGTGTATACATTTCGGTTTCGATATCCGTAATCTCCCGAATCCGCATGTCTTCCGGTGCGTGCATATCTCCTTCGTAATGCACGGGGCGGGTGGAATCCAGCCGGTGCAGTTCCCGGCTCATCGCCAGGATCACCTGCCCGGTCAGGCTCTCATTGCCGCAGCTCCAGATCAGGATGCACGGATGATTCCGGTCCCGTCCGACCATGGAACGGATCCGGTCCAGCAAAAGCGGTTCCCATTCCTTCCGGTTGCCCGGGAACATCTCATCTTTCCCGATTCGCCCGTTCCACCACATGTCCCACATGCCGTGGCTTTCCATGTTGTTTTCGTCGATCACATACAGTCCCAGCTCGTCGCACAGGCGGTACAGCGCGCTGGAGTTCGGATAATGGCTGGTGCGCACCGCGTTGATGTTGTTCCGCTTCATCAGGATCAGGTCCCGGCGGATCTTTTCCTCCGTCACTGCCCTGCCGGTTTCCCCGCAGAAATCATGGCGGTTGGTGCCTTTGAACACCACGCGCACGCCGTTGACGCGGATGACGCTGTTCCGGATCTCAATCTTCCGGAATCCGACCCGCTCCCGGACATACTCCTGCGTGCCTTCCGGCCCGCAAAGCTCCGCTTCCAGATCGTACAGGTACGGATCCTCTGCTGACCAGAGCCGGGGGCAGTCGATCGTCAGCGTTCCTGAAACCGTCATGTCCCCGGATACGGTTCCTTTTCCCGCTGCCAGCGTTTCCCCGTCCTGTTTCAGTCGGATCTGCAGCTCCGTTCCGGCGGGCGCCGTAACCTCCGCCTGCCAGGCCAGGATCCCGCGGGTCATGGTTTCATCCGGTTCGGCATTCAGCTGCAAATCCCGGATATGCGCCTTCGGAACCGCATACAGTTCCACGTCCCGGTACAGCCCGGAAAAGCGCAGGAAATCCTGGTCCTCCAGCCAGCTGCCGGCACACCAGCGGTATACCCGGCAGGCCAACTTGTTTTCGCCTTCCCGCAGCGCCTGCGTCAGTTCAAACTCATGGGGAGTGAAACTGTCGGATGAAAAACCGATATACTGTCCGTTCAGCCACACCGCAACGCAGCTTTCAGCGCCCTGGAACGAAATAAACAGCCGTTTTCCTTTCATTTCCTCCGGCAGGCGGAAAGAGCGGACGTAGCAGGCCACGGGATTAAACCGCTCCGGCAGCTGTCCGGGCAGCAGGCTTTCATGCCCGTCCCAGGGATACTGCGTATTGCAGTATTGCGGACTGCCGTATCCTTCGGTCTGGATATGGGCCGGCACAGTAATATCTGCCCATCCGCTGCAGTCAAATTCCGGCTGTTCAAAGCCGGGGATCACCTGCTGCGGATTCCGGGCATGGAAAAATTTCCACTGCCCGTTCAGGCTCATCCGGAGCGGATTCCGTCCGGTTTCATATTTTGCTTTGGATGGATAAAACGCGTGGTCCGTATGGGCATCCAGCCGGTTCTCCCGGAAATATCCGGGATCATTCAGCCTGCTGACATCAAACATGTTTCTCGTCCGCCTTTCCGCTTTGCTTTTTCCTGCGCTGTTTCGCCCGAATCACATAAGTAACCAGGAACAGCACAACGACGATGATTCCCAGCGCCCACGGCGTAACCTGCAGGAACTTGTTCCACAGGCGCTGCAGGAAAGACGGCTCGCCTTCCTCCGCTGCCTGGTTTCCATTCTCCGCTGCTGCGGGAACCGCTTCCGGAACAGCCGCCTCTTCCGTTTCCGGCGCCGCGGTCGGTTCCGGCATCGGCTCAGCTGTCGGCTCAACGGTTGGCTCAGGTGTCGGTACGGATGTGGGCTCAGGTGTCACGGTCGCTTCTTCTGCCGCGTATTCTTCCGCTTCAGCGTCCTCTGCCGCCTCCGAATCTGCTGCCATACCGTCCGCCGGCGAGGATGCGGATTCATGTGCCGCCATGAATCCCGCAAACAATGGCTGCGGGCTGTTCCCTTCCGGCTCATCCCGCTCCACAGCGCTGTCCGTCTCTTCAGCATAATCATAGGAAACAGCTGCATTTCCCAGAGCTTCATCCGCGATCATGACGGGTTCCGCTGCATCGGCTGTCTTCACGGCCGTCTTATAGGATGCTTCTCCGGCTGTGCCACCCGCGCCGGCCGCATCCATCTGTCCCGTTGCGGAATCCTTCGCGCCGGAAACCGTTCCGCCGGCATCAGCGTCCGGTGCTGCCGCAGCTTCTTCCATGCCTGCAACAGCTTCCGGCACCGTGTCGGTTTCGGGTACGGAAATATCCTCCACCTGAACCACAGACGCAGCGTCAGTTTTCACCCGGCTGAACGGATTGTCGTTGGAGAGTTTTTTCAGCTCGTCCCCGCCCAGCAGCCATACGCCTCCGATGATCAGCACAAACGCCGCCGCCGCGCTGAGAATATACCGGCGCTGCTTCCGCACGTCCGTTCTCTTCCCTTCCGTACTGATGGTATCCGGAAGCTCTTTTTCATCCTGCCGGGCCGCCGCCTCTCTGCGGATTGCCTGCGTCCATTTTTCGTGGAAGTCTTCAGGCATATCCGGCGTTTCCTCCGCCAGCTGTGCCAGTTCCGTCTCCAGCGCGGAGAAATCCATGTCAACAGTCCGGTCTTTTTTCTGTTCATTCTGACTCATGACAGATCCCTCCTTTCGCTTTTTTGGACGCTTCCCGGTGCGGAAAGTTCCCCGCTGTCTGTCAACCATTCCTTCAGTTTCGCTTTGGCCCGGTTTACCCGGCTCTTGATCGTGCCTTCCGATACGTCCAGCCTTCGGGCAGCGTCTTCGTATGACATACCCTCCAGCTGCGTCATCACCAGCGCGTCACGCTGGTCCTCCGGCAGCCGGGTGATGCATTCCCGCAGCTGCCGTTTCCGTTCGGCGGCAATCACTTTTTCTTCGGTGCCGGGTTCCGGATCCGCCGGGTCAAACCCGGCTTCCTTCAGCGGCTCAATGGATTCGCTCCTGTCCCGTTTCTTTTTTCGCATGGCATCCATGCTGCAGTTTGCGGCGATCCGGTATACCCAGCTTTCAAATGCGCAGTCTCCCCGGTAGCTGTCCAGCGACCGCCAAATTTTGATCATGGCCTCCTGCGCGCAGTCAGACGCGGTTTCGCGCTGCCCGGTATAGTGCCAGCACACGCGCCATATCAGCTTTTCCAGCGGCGTCATCAGCTGTTCAAACGCGTCGGCATCCCCCTGCCGGGCGCGTCTGAGCAAAAGCTCATCCATGCCTGCTTCCTCCTCCGTCCGCACAAGGAAAAAACGTATTGATCCTTGCTTTCTGTGTATCCATATGATAGCATAGCTTCAGATTTTCGCCAACACCCTTGGAAAAAAGTGAGGCCTTTCCGATGATCCAGACAGAGAATACCGCCATCGTCCTCCGCTTCGTCAATTACCGGGACAACGACCGGATGGTCACCCTGCTCAGCCCGTCCCGGGGGCGGATTGACGCCATGATCCGCGGCTGCCGGAAGCCGAATTCCCATAACCTGAACGCCGGGGAGCTTTTTGCCCTGGGCGATTATATGCTGCATGAAGCCGACGGCCGGGCATCCGTCACCTCTGTGAAACTGATTGAGACTTTTTATCCCCTGCGGAGTGATTATACCCGCCTCACCTGCGGCGTTTACCTCCTGAACCTGGCGGAAGCCGCCGCGGAGCCGGAACAGGAGCAGCGGGAGCTGTTTATGCTGCTGGTGCATACCCTGTCCCGCCTGACCTTCTCCGATCAGCCGTGGAAGCCCCTGCTGGCCGGTTTCCTGCTGCACTTCTCCGCCTGCCAGGGATTCCGTCCCCGCCTGAACCACTGCGTCCACTGCGGAAAAGCCATTCCGGAGGAAGGGCCCTTCTGGTTTGACGCGGCGGAAGGCGGCGTCTGCTGCCGCGACTGCAGAAAAGAAAAGAGCCAGATTCCTCTGGCTCCCGAACAGGTCCGCTGGATGCGCGAAGCCCTGAAATCCGGCTCTGCTTCCTGGGTGGATTCCCCGTCTGCCTACGCCCCGTTCCCGCTCCTCCGCGATTATGTGGAGCAGCGGATGGGGCGCCGCATCAAAAGCGCCGCCATGCTCCCCGCAGACTGATACTAACCACTAATCGAATCGCTCATTTTACAATCTTACTCAGAATCTTCCGGCTTCTCTCGAGGAAAGCCGTAATCTCCTCTGCTTCCAGTGGCTGCGCAGCCATCCGCGCCAGGTCATACACCTGGCAGCAGATCATCTTTGTCTCCTCATCCTCCGGATCCCGAGCGGCCAGCGCCTGCACGGTTTCATTCCGGCGGTTCAGCACCAGCGTGAAGCTGTCCGGCATCGGGAAGCTCTGGCCGTAGATCCGGCTCATTTCCTTGTACCGCCGCATCTGTTCGTCTTCCGTCACCATGGCGGTCATCTCCGGATCGCCCAGCGATTCCAGTTTGACTTCCAGTTCCTCCTTGCCCAGCGCACCGCGGAACAGGGCCTGCATCTTCTCCGCGTCCAGCTCCTTGCCTTCCTCAGATTCCTCTTTCAGGCCGTCAATATCCGCGTCCACCCGGGCAAAGGTCACCCGGTCTTCTTCCTTGCCCTGGTATTCCATGAAGGACATAAAGTTTCCGTCGATCAGGGTGTTCATCACCGCAACTTCAATGCCGCGGTCTGTATACAACTTCACGGAAGCCGCCTGGCGTTTTTCATCGTTGGTATAGTAAACCTTCTTGTCCGTCTTGTCGAAGTTGGCCGCCTTGTATTCCTCAATCGTTTCATACTTGCCGTCCGTCTTCTTCATCAGGATAGCGCCTTTCACCATGTCGTAGAACTTGTTGTCCTTGATGGCGCCGTATTTCACGAAGGGGGCAATATCATCCCAATAGCCTTCATAGGTCTCCCGTTCCGTGTTCATCAGGCCGTTCAGCTTGTCCGCCACCTTCTTGGTGATATGCGCACTGATCTTTTTCACATACCCATCGTTCTGCAGGAAGGAACGGCTGACGTTCAGCGGCAGGTCGGGACAGTCGATCACGCCCTTGAGCAGCATCAGGAATTCCGGAATCACCTCTTTGATATTGTCCGCCACAAACACCTGGCCCGCAAACAGTTTGATCTGGCCCTCATGGGTGCCGAAATCATTCTTCAGTTTCGGAAAATACAGGATGCCTTTCAGGTTGAACGGATAGTCCACGTTCAGGTGAATCCAGAACAGCGGCTCCTCAAAGTCCATAAAGACTTTGCGGTAGAACGCCTTGTATTCCTCATCGGTGCAGTCCGCCGGCTTCTTCAGCCACAGCGGCGCCGTGTCGTTGATCTGCTGGGGCTTGGGCAGCTCCATCACCTTTTCAGTCTTCGGCGTGCCGTCTTCGTTCTTTTCATCCCCGACCGGAACATCCTTCTCCACCGGTTTGGCGTTCGCATCTTCCAGCATCACCGGATAGGACATATAGCCGCAGTAGCGGTTCAGCACTTCCCGCACCCGCCAGGTATCCAGGAATTCCTTTTCTTCCTCGGAGATGTGCAGAATCACGTCCGTCCCATGGACCGTCCGGCTGCCTTCCGAGATCTCATAGCCCATGCCGTCCTCGCTGACCCAGTGAACCGGCTCCGCGCCTTCCTCGCTGCTCAGGCTCTCAATCTCCACCTTTTCGCTGACCATGAACACGGAATAGAAGCCCAGGCCGAAATGGCCGATAATGTCCGCCTTCTCTTCCGGCTTGTCCTCAAACTGCTTCATGAATTCCGTCGCGCCGGAAAATGCTACCTGGTTGATGTATTTGCGCACCTCATCCGCCGTCATGCCGATACCGGTATCGGAAATGCGGATCGTTTTCTTTTCCTTGTCTACGGAGACTATCACGGACATTTCCTCTTCGCTGTCCGGATGCAGCATCTTATACTTGGTGATTGCGTCGCAGGCATTGGAAACTTCTTCCCGCAGGAAAATATCCTTATCCGAATACAGCCAGCGTTTGATCACCGGCATAATATTCTGCGCATCAATCGATACGGAACCGTTCTCTTTCTGAATTGCCATAACCATTCTCCTCCCCGGAAAAAACATCTTTGATCATTTCTGACCAAACATATTTTACCACCCTCCTCCCCCAAAATCAACACAAAATTAGCACTCGTCACTTCCGAGTGCTAATCCTGATGATTCCTTTCTCCTGCCACCTGAAACCTGAAACCTGATACCTGCTCAGATATCCTCATCCAGCAGCGCCAGGTCGTCCTCTTCCTCCGCGGCCTGCGCGTTCACAGCATTCTGCTCTTCCGGCGTCAGGTCCTTTGGGGCAAAAAGTTCCGCCCGGATTTTTTTGTCGATCTCCGCGGTCAGTTCCGGATGATCCTTCAGGTACTGGCGGGCATTATCCCGGCCCTGGGCCAGGCGTTGATCCTGATAGGAGAAGAACGCGCCGCTCTTGTGGATAATATCCCGTTCCACCGCCAGGTCCAGCAGCGTTCCCTCGGTGCTGATGCCCTCGCCGTAGATGATATCGAATTCTGCCACCCGGAAGGGCGGAGCCACTTTATTCTTGACTACCTTGACCTTGGTGCGGTTGCCGATCACTTCGCTGCCGTTTTTCAGCTGTTCGCCCTTGCGGACATCCAGCCGCACGGAGGAATAGAACTTCAGCGCACGGCCGCCGGGCGTTGTTTCCGGATTGCCGTACATCACGCCGACCTTCTCGCGCAGCTGGTTGATAAACACGGCAACACACCCGGTTTTGTTGATCACGCCGGTTAGTTTGCGCAGTGCCTGGCTCATCAGCCGGGCCTGCAGGCCGACAAAGGAATCGCCCATTTCGCCGTCGATTTCCGCCTTCGGCACCAGCGCAGCCACCGAGTCGATCACCACCACGTCCAGCGCGCCGCTGCGCACCAGCGCTTCGGTAATTTCCAGCGCCTGCTCGCCGGTATCCGGCTGGGATACGTACAGATCGTCAATATTCACGCCGAGCTTTTTGGCATACAGGGGATCCAGCGCATGCTCCGCGTCGACAAACGCTGCGATGCCGCCGGCTTTCTGCGCCTCCGCCACAATATGCAGCGCCACCGTTGTTTTACCGGAGGATTCCGGCCCGTATATTTCAACAATACGTCCCCGGGGAATTCCGCCTACGCCAAGCGCATAATCCAGCGTCAGGCACCCGGTGGGGATCACAGGGATATCGCGGTTCACCGCGTCTGCGCCCATTTTCATTACAGCGCCTTTGCCGAACTGTTTGTCCAGGTCGGCCAGGGCATGTTCCAATGCTTTCAGTTTTTCAGCCTGCACATCGCTGACCGGTTCTTTTTCCTGTTTTGCGGGTTTCTTCGTCGCCATATCATTCATCCTTTCAATCCACAAATCTCATCGCCCGCAGGCAACCGTTCCGTACGGATATTCTACCGCCGGTCCCCCGAAAACACAAGGGGAACAAAAACATTTTCTATGCTTCCCCGGTCCGCTGCCAGGCCCGGCGGATACCGGCTGCATCCGTCGTCATGATGGCTTTTACTGCCTGCGGATCCATCTTCAGGGAGCGCACCAGTTCCGGATACCGGAAGGAACGCCGGAAGCTCTGCTCCACCCGGAAAACGCCGTCCTCAATCCGTCCGATTTCCCAGGATTCCAGGTTGTCCGCCGGATTCGCCTTTGCCGGAAACGCAGGATGTTCCATCTCCAGCCCGCCCATTTCAAAGCGTCCTTCTTCCTCCCCGGTCAGCAGTTCCGCCTTTCCTTTTCCCGTCGGGCAGATCACCGTCAGGTTTTCCGGCTTCAGCCGGTTCGCGGTCACCGCCACCGCTTCGGGATTTACATCCATTCCCGCAAACCGGCATCCCAGCTGGCCGGCCGCTTCCATCGTTGTTCCGCTTCCGCAGCACAGGTCCGCCACCAGGTCACCCGGATTGGTTACCGGCAGCAGCAGCCGTTCCAGCAGCTTCAGCGGTTTCTGGGTCGCGTATCCTGTCCGTTCCGGATCCCGCTGCTGCAGGTAGCCGATGTCTGTCCATACGTCGCTGGGATAAACCGGTTCGTCGTCATAATACCGGTATTCCTTTCCGTTGGAGGTAATCCGGGAGAACATCCGGCCCTGTTCGTCCACGCCGCGGGCCATATGGTTCCGGCGTTTATCCCCACGCAGCAGCGGCACCCGGGTCAGGTCAAAAAAGTATTTCTGGCTTTTCGCGTAAAGCAGGATCACGTCGTGCTTCCGGGAAAAATAACGCCGGGAGCGTCCGCCGCTTTCATAGGTCCAGATGATTTCATTCAGGAAACGGGTCTTTCCGAACACCTTGTCGCACATAATCCGGGCCGGTGCCGCCATCCGCCAGTCCAGGTGCAGGTAAAACACGCCGGTTTCCTGCAGCAGGTCCCGGGACGCGCCGACCAGCCGGCGTAAAAGGCGCAGGTATTCCTTTTCGCTGGTATAGCGGTCCTCGTAGGCCGGATACCGGGGAGCCGGCGTGCCGGTCTTCCATCCCGCTTCCCCGTAGGGCCGCCGGCGCATGAATTTTTCCCCCGTCATAAACGGCGGATCCAGGTATACGCACTGTGCCTTTCCGGCCAGGTTCCGGAATTCCGGCGGCAGCGCCATCACATTGCCGCGCATCAGCAGGTTTTCCCCGTTTCCGAATACTTCCCGTTCGATATTCACCTGTTCAAACATGGCTGCCTCCCAGTTTTTCCCTCAGCTGCCTGAGCTCGTCCTGCTGTGCTGTCAGCATTTCCACCATCCGGCGCTGCGCTTCATCGGCCATCAGGATCTCCCCGGCCTCCCGCACCGCGTCAGCAAAAGCCGGATCCATCGCCCGGATCCCCTGCCGTGCCAGCGGGCATACCGCCCGGGCCCGCAGGTCCACCACTGCCCGGATGCAATCCTTCCGGATCACCGGCAGCAGCGGAAATATCCGGCAGGCCAGTGGCCGCTCATCCCGGTCGCACGTGCCGGGACAGATGACAATTTTTCCGCCTGCCGTGTCGAGTATTTTCCAGTTTTCCTTTTCCCGGTACAGTTTTTCCTCTCCCGGAAAAAGCAGCATGCCGGTCTCCTCGCCTTCGCAGGACCGGCAGCAGCGCGAACCGCACACCCGCCCGCAGTCGCGTTTCAGCGGGGTGATATCTTTCAGTTTTTCCCGGGCGGAAAAAAGAGCATCGTCCATATGCGGCGTCCTCCGTAAAGGTCCGTCCTGTCTATCCGATGCTCCCATCATAAAGGGGTTTATTTGATTTGTCAATCATTCTGGCGCCTGGCGCCTGAAACCTGCTTCAGCTTCTTTTTGGCGATCAGCTGATAGCACATCATATGCGCAGCAAATGTCATCCCCCATGAAATCGGGTAGGACATATACAGCACATGCTGGGCGGCATCCGGCTCGGTCTGGGCCGCGAATATCGTCAGGATCCAGATAATCCGGTATACGCAGACGCCGACCAAAGAAACGATCATCGGCATAATGGAATAGCCGATGCCCCGCAACTGACCGACCATCACGTCCATCAGTCCGCACAGGAAATAGGTGGGCAGGATCACGCTCATCCGCACCAGTCCGGCCGCGATTACATCCGGATCGGAATTGTACAGGCCCATCAGCTGCGAACCGAAAAGGAGAATCAGCAGGCCCATGCTCAGGCCGATTACCGTCACCGTTCCCAGGCAGTACCACATGGTCTTTTTCACCCGGTCGTATTTTCCGGCGCCGTAGTTCTGGCTGGCAAAGGTCATATCCGCCTGGTGCTGGGCGTTCATCGCCACATAGACAAAGCCTTCAATGTTGCAGGCCACGCCGTTCCCAGCCATGACAACAGATCCCAGGGAATTGATGGAAGACTGTATCATCACATTGGAAATGGAAAACAGGCTCCCCTGCAGACCGGCCGGCAGGCCGATCCGGATCATCTGCCTCGCACTCTTCCAGTCCACCCGGCATTCGCTGAGCACCAGCTGCGTCACGCCGCGGGTCCGGAACAGGCACATCAGCACCAGCGCCGCGCTGATCACCTGGCTCGCCACGGTGGCGATGGCAACACCCTCCACATCCAGGTGGAACGCAATCACCAGCAGCAGGTTCAGCAGCACATTCACCAGCCCGGAAATCATCAGGTAGATCATGGGCCGTCGGGTATCGCCCACTGCCCGGAGGGTTGCCGCGCCGAAATTGTAAAGCATGTTCGCCGGCATCCCCAGAAAGTAGATTTTCACATAGATCGTGGCTTTGTCAATCACATCCGCCGGAGATCCCATCATCTCCAGCAGCGGCCGGGCCATCAGGAAACCGAATATTCCGACGCCGATTCCCATAAACAGCGCCAGCGTCATGCCGGTATGCTCCGCTTTTCTCATACCGACCACATCCCGGGCACCGTAGCAGCGGGCAATCACCACGCTGGCCCCGACACTCAGGCCCATAAACAGGTTCACCAGCAGGTTGATCAGCGACCCGGTGGAAGATACCGCCGCCAGCGGTTCATGGCCGTCGGCAAACCGGCCGACGACAATCACGTCCGCCGCGTTATACAGCAGCTGCAGGATACCGGTCAGGATCAGGGGAACAGAAAACGCAATAATCTTCGGAAGGAGCGGTCCTTCCGTCATATCGATCTCATATCTTTTTCCGCGTTTCTGCAAACTCCTGAGCATGCGGTTCCTCCTGTTTTGTTCAGCGTCCCTGCTGGTCCACCCGCGTCAGTGTAATTTTCGTAATCACCGGACTGTTGAACAGCCGTCCTGGCTGCCATTTGTACTGGGGAGCGGACCCAAGTCCCGGACTGATATACTGCGGCGTTTCCCGGATATAATTCAGTCCCATAATTTCCGAATCCGCCGGGAACCAGCCTTTTTCCGGCACATAAACCGCTCCGCCGAAAGGAATCCGCCACTGGCCCCCGTTATAATGTCCGGCCAGGATCAGCCGGGCATAGCGGATGGAAAACACGTCTTCCTTATCCGTCCAGGAAAAGGTCTGGTTCACATATCCCTTTTCCAGCGGTTTGTGGGTCACAACAACCTGGACGTCTCCCGTCGTGAATTGTTTCATGCTCTCCCGGATTGCTGCAATCCGTTCCAGCTGGTATTCCAGCACGCGCATCCGGGCAGCGTCATCCGCCGTCAGGGAGGTTGCCCGCGCGTTCAGCGTTTTCATCTGCTGGGTATAATTCCATTCCAGCATATCCAGGTCCGTGTTGTACAGCTCTTCGGGAATAAACCAGATGGTTCCCTTTCCCCTCGTTTCCGATATCGGCCGGTCCAGGATCGTAATGCCCGCGTCCATCAGGCGGATCGCCCAGTCCGTATATACCGACAGGCTGCTGTGCGCCCGGTCGTCAATAAAGCTGCCGTCCGAATCGCCGGGAATATAATATTTCGGGGTGTCCTCCGGCATCAGGGCAATCAGCTCCATCAGCGGCTCCGTGTCATGGTTCTCCCCGAGCATATCCCCTGTCATCACCACACAGGAATACCGGGTATTGTCCAGGGCATTGGCAATGGCCTTCTGCTTTTCCCCGTACCGCGCGCCATGGAGATCGCTGATATGCAGGATGGAATACTGTTCCAGGTCCGCCGGCAGGTCCAGGATGGTGATCTTCCGTTCCTCCAGGATCACGCGCCGGGAAATCAGGAAATTGGAAAGGAAGAAAGCCACCACAATCAGCAGCAGCACCAGCAGGATCACGGTGCGCCGTTTCCGGTGGCGCTGATGCCGGCGCGAAATTTCCGATGAAAAGATATACCGGTTCGAATCCCGTCGCATCCCGCTTCCTCCTTCCGCTGCGATATGGAACATATTATATGAGTTTGCCCGTCAAATGGCAAGGTTATGAAAAAGTCCCGGATTCCACAAAAAAACCTGATCTTTCGATCAGGTTTATGTGGAATCCGGCGGCGACCTACTCTCCCGGACCGTTACCAGTCAAGTACCATCGGCACTGAAGGGCTTAACTTCTGTGTTCGGTATGGGAACAGGTGGAACCCCTTCGTCATTGCCACCGGAAATGGTGAGCTGAAATTTGTGACTTAAGAAACCTTCCAATAAGAAACCAGATGATACCCAAAGTCACACCGTTCCATCGAAGTGGAACGTTCGGTTCGCTCGGTCGTCCTTTTCTTCCTCCTCACGAACCCCCGGGATGCTTGCGCATCCTGACAACTGCACAGCCTCATATGATTCAGTTCATTGACCGTTCTCTTTATTGATCTCATTCTCACGCGTAAAATCAAGCCCTCGACCTATTAGTATCATCAAGCTCCATGCGTTACCGCACTTCCACCGATGACCTATCTACCCGGTCGTCTTCCGGGGGTCTTACCAGCTTACGCTGTGGGAGTCTTATTCTTGAGGTGGGCTTCACGCTTAGATGCCTTCAGCGTTTATCCCATCCGCATTTCGCTTCCCTGCTGTGCCGTTGGCACGACAACAGTTGCACCAGTGATGCGTCCATTCCGGTCCTCTCGTACTAGGA
>JAFROK010000050.1 GCA_017429695.1 Clostridia bacterium
TACCTACAACTACTCTCCCAGCACAATACAGCAAACTAACGCAAAAAGAAAAGGGCAGATGGATTATTCCACCTGCCTTTACTACGGGATTATTCCCTTGCCTCAATCTCTTCAATTTTCCGCATAATCTCTTTAAAACACTTCTCCCCAGGAATCCTCGATGCAAAATACATTGCGTAGGCTTCATCCTCACATACTTTGCACTTGTAGCAACAGTCTGTCAGATGCTCCATAAATGACCATTCATCTATATCGTCCATATAGAATAGTTTCAACATTAGAAGTACTGATTTGTTGTTTTTTATCTTGTATTGAAGTTGTTATGGAGATGCTTCATTCTGCTTTCGGATTTTTTCCGAATATGTATTTGAGATGATGCCGAGATGCTATTGTTTTCAATGCTTTTAGGTGATAAAATGGGTGCGCGAAAGTGACACAACATTTTGGAGACACAACATTTTGGTAAGAATGCGTGTTTTTTTATCACAGAAAGGACGGGTGACACAACTAAGGCACAACAGTGAGTGTCGAATCCCCATGAAAAAAGGAATCGTCCTTTTCAGAACGATTCCCCGAAAGTCCTTGAGTTATATGGATTTCCCGATTACTTGAAGTACCTCTCCAGCAGGCCCTTGAAGGCTTTGCCGTGGCGCGCTTCATCCCTTGCCATTTCATGGACTGTGTCATGAATAGCATCCAGGCCGAGCTCCTTGGCTTTTTTGGCCAGGTCGGTCTTGCCCTGGGTGGCGCCGTTCTCGGCTTCCACGCGGACTTTCAGGTTTTCCTTGGTGCTGGGGGAAACGACTTCGCCCAGGAGTTCCGCGAACTTAGCGGCGTGCTCCGCTTCTTCAAACGCGGCGGTCTTCCAATATTCGGCGATTTCCGGATAACCTTCGCGGGCAGCGGCGCGGCCCATAGCCAGGTACATGCCGACTTCGGTGCATTCACCCTGGAAATTGGCGCGGAGGCCTTCCTTGATTTCTTCCGGCACATCCTTGGCAACACCGATGACATGCTCGGCGGCCCAGGTCATGTCGCCTTCCTGCTTCACGAATTTGGAAGCGGGCGCCTTACAGACGGGGCACTTTTCCGGCGGTTCCGGACCTTCGTACACGTAGCCACAAATAGAGCAAACCCATTTCATAATGATATACCTCCATATTTTTTCTTTTCTTTTCCGGCTTTTGCCTGAGGCGATTATACCATCTCTGCCGGAAAAAAGCAAACATGCAAAAGCACAATTTTATGTGTATGCCGGGGAATAGGCCAGGCGTCATTCCCGAAGCAGCGCCACCGCCACGTCGTTCACGTTTGTGCCTGTCGGTCCGGTTATAATCAGTCCGCCTGTTTTCTGCAGGGCGTGATAGGCGTCGTTGTTCTTCAAAACATCATCAATCAGGATTCCGGCATCCTTCAGGATCCCTTTCGTGTCTCCGTCCGTGTATCCGCCGGCCGCGTCCGTCGGTCCGTCCGTTCCGTCGCTTCCGAAGGAGAATACGGCCGCGCCTTCCATTCCGCCGATTTCGTTGCCGGCTGCCAGCGCCAGTTCCTGGTTGCGGCCGCCTTTTCCCTTGCCGGTCAGGATTACAACCGTTTCTCCGCCGGCAATGAATGCCATGGATTTCCCGCATCCCCGGTAGGTTTGCAATACGCTGGCCAGGAAGCTCCCGGCTTCCTTTGCCTGGCACCGCAGCTGGTCTGTCAGCAGGACCGGTTCATATCCCAGTTCCCGGCAGGTCTTTGCTGCTGCTGCGCACAGTTCGCGTACGCTGCCGTTGATTTGCGTTTCCACGTTGTCCAGCACTTTCGGCGTTTCCACTGTCAGCAGATGCTTTGCTTCTTCCGACAGCCTCAGGCTGTACTTCTCTGCAATGCGCCGGGCATCCGCCGCTGTGGTGCTGTCCGGGCACGCCGGTCCGGAAGCAATCATATCCAGCGGATCCCCAAGGATATCGCTCAGCACAACCGCAATCACCTTTGCCGGCGCGCAGATTTTCGCGAAGCGCCCGCCCTTGACCTGGCTCAGCCGTTTCCGAATGGTGTTGATTTCCACAATGTCCGCGCCGCAGGCCAGCAGCTGCTGTGTCACATCCTGCAGTTCTTCCCCCGGAACCAGTGGTTTTTCAAACAGCGCGCTTCCGCCGCCGCTGAGCAGAAACAGGACCGTATCTTCTTCGCACAGGTTGTCCACCAGATCCAGCGCCGCCTGTGTTCCCCGGAAGGAATTTTCATCCGGCACGGGATGTCCTGCCTCAAAGCACTCGCACCTGGGAATCGGGCCCATGACATGGTCGTATTTGGTTACGACGACGCCTTTCTCAATCCGATCCCCCAGGCAGTCAGACGCCGCCTTTGCCATTTGCCACGCGGCCTTCCCGGCCGCAACCAGCAGTACCCTGCCCGGGAATGTCCGTCCGGCCAGCGCCTTGCTGACTGCCGCATCCGGCTGTACCGCTGCGATCGCGTCCCGGATAATCCGGTCCGCATCATTCCGTAAAGCTGTGTTCATGGATCATCCCCCTGTCAGTCAAAAAGGGCGTGCTGCGTCTTTCCGGCACGGCACGCCCGGTTTGTTATCAGAAAATCAGGCTCAGGATAAAGATTTCGACCATCGCGGCAATACCGATCACCAGCGTCATCAGCGTCTGCGTCTTGTAGCCTTCTTCCGGTTTCATTTCGCCGAAGTTGGTTACCACCCAGAAGTAGGAGTCGTTCGCGTGGCTGACGGTCATCGCGCCGGCACCGATTGCCATAACCACCAGGGCAATATCAATCGGCGCGGTAAAGCCAAGCACCGGAAGCAGCGGCGCCACAATACCGGCGGTTGTCGTAATCGCAACGGTGGAAGAACCCTGCGCGCTCTTGAGGATTGCTGCAAGCAGGAAGGGGAAGAAGATCCCGATGGCCTGCAGTGCTTCCGCGTGCTGCGTAATGAAGTTCACCATATCGGAGGAGGAAATCACCTTACCGAGCACGCCGCCCGCCGCCGTGACAAACAGGATCGGTCCGACGGTCTTCAGCGTTTCGTTGGTCAGGTTGTAGAAGTCGCCCTGCTTTCCGGCGGTGTACAGCTGGATGATCGCGAGGATCGTACCAACCGCAAGGGCTGTGATCGGCGTTCCCAGGAAGGTCAGCCCGTCTGCAATCCATCCGGTCCATCCGGCCATGCTGGAAACGGAACTCAGGCCCATCAGCAGGATCGGGACAATCAGCGGCGCAATCGCGTTCCAGCCGCCCGGCAGCTTGCCGAATTCGGCTTTCAGTTCTTCATACGTCTTGACAACTTCTCCGTTATCGCTTATTTCATCCGCGCTTTTGATCTTCTTTCCGATAAACTTCGCGTAAATCAGACCGGCAATCAGCGGGAAGATGGAGCACAGCAGACCGATACCGATCACCAGCAGCAGGTAGTCACCTGCGCCAAGCGTCTGTGCCGCGGCAATCGGGCCGGGAGTCGGTGGAATAAACACGTGGGAAATATACAGGCCGCAGGAAAGACAGACCGTCATCGCTACGGAGGAGACGCCGGTGCGCTTTACCAGGGCTTTGCGGATCGGGTTCAGAATGACAAATCCGCTGTCGCAGAAAACCGGAATGGAAACCACCCAGCCCATCAGTTCGATGGCCAGCTGAGGATTCTTTTCTCCGACCATCCGGATTACCATGTCCGCCAGTTTCAGCGCCGCACCGGTCTTTTCCAGTACGCTGCCGATAAACGCGCCCAGGATAATCACGATACCGATCGAAGTGAAGGTTCCCGAGAAACCTGCGCCGATGACTCCCGGAATATTAGTCAACGGAATTCCGGCGACAATCGCCAGCAGCAGTGAGATTCCCATGATCGCCAGGAAAGGATGAACCTTCAGCTTGGAGATCAGCAGGATCATTGCAACGATAGCCACCACAAAGGCTATAATGAGCGGTACCCCTGTCATAAAAACCCCTCCTATTCAATTTGCTGGCATCCGTGCCATTCTGCTTATATTTTACCATGCTTTCCCGCGCCGTCAACCTCTTTTTGCATTGCGAAAGGTTGCGAAAAATCCGGATCTCAGTATAATGGGGGCGTAAGACAGGAAGGAGCGGTGCGCAATGAAGAACGGATCATGGATCGGAAAGACGCTGATCCTGGGAATTCTGGCAGGAATCAGTATCTCGCTTGGCGGAACGGTGTTCCTGCTTTGTGCGGACAAGACTGTCGGCGCGCTGCTGTTCTCCGTCGGGCTGTTCTGCGTATGCGTGTTCGGATTCAACCTGTTTACCGGAAAAGTATGCTATGTGTTTGACAACGACAAGCAGTATGCCCTGGCGCTGCCGGTGATCTGGATTAGCAACCTGATCGGCGCGGTATGCACAGGGCTGCTGGAATCGGTGACCCGGATGGGCCCGCAGCTGGCGGATAAGGCGGCGGCCGTGTGCCAGGGAAAGCTGGACCAGACGCCGCTGAGCGCGTTTGTGCTGGCGGTATTCTGCAATATTATGATCTATATCGCTGTGGAAGGGTATAAGAATATCCCGCATGAATTCGGAAAGTACCTGGCGATCCTGTTCGGTGTGATTGTGTTTATCCTGTGCGGCTTTGAGCACTGCGTGGCCAATATGTATTATTTCACTGTCGGCGGCGTGTGGGGCTGGAAAGCCATCGGATACCTGATGCTGATGACGCTGGGGAACGCCGCGGGCGGAGTGCTGATTCCGCTGCTGCGGAAGGCGGCCCGGAGCAGGCAGTAAGACGGAGGTTGGAATGAAAAAGAAGCTTTGTCTTTTGATACTGGTACTTGCCACACTGGTGCTGGCGGCTGCCTGCGCGGCGGGCGAGGGATTCCAGCCCTGCCACCAGGTGACCAGCACGGCGGAGAGCACCACGCAGAAAAACAAATCCGTGGTGCGGCTGTGGCATGTGGAAACGGCACTGGATTCGGTCACAGAAGAGATCAACGGGATTGCGGAAGCCTGGGCGGAGGAACTGGGAGCGGAGCTTCCGGAGGCGAAGAACAACGGCAAGAAAAACAGCCGCCTGGACGTGGAAATCCGCTACAGCCGGACCGGCCTGAAGTGGATGAGCTTTATGGTACAGGCCCGGACGACTTATCACCAGGAACCGTCAGCCCAGCGGATTGCGACCCGGACGTATGACATGACCACCGGTGAGCGGGTGACGCTGCGCGAGATATTTGACGAGGAAGCATTCTGGCCGATGCTGGAGGAGAAGGTCCGCACCGCGCTGACCGATTACTGGCCGGATGAAAAGCCGGATAAGGAAGCACTGAACGCCCTTTGTGAACGGTCCGCCCTGGAAGATGCGGAGTTTACGCTGCACGGGATGTCCCTGGTGCTGCATTATCCCGCGGAGATCCTTTATCCGAAGCACCATACGCTGATGGAAGTCACCCTTTTCTATCCTGAAATCCGGGAGTACATGAGCGAACAGGGTTACCGGGAAACCGACAACCTGAAATACTATAAAACCTGCGCGCTGACCTTTGACGACGGTCCCAGTTCCGCCTATACCCCCGGTGTACTGGACGCCCTGATGGAGACCGGGGCGCGGGCTACCTTCTTCGTGATCGGCAACCGGGTGGACGAATACCGGTACCTGGTGCAGCGGGAGCATGACAACGGCCATGCCGTTGCGTCGCACAACTGGCATCACGGCAATGTGACAAAGTCATCCGCCGCTTCGCTGCGGGCCATGCCGAAAAAGGTCAACAATGTGATGATCAAGGCCATCGGGATTCCGGTACGGTATGACCGGGTGCCCGGCGGGCGTTATCCGGCGATGAAAAAGGCAAAGGTGGGCTGGGCGTATATCCAGTGGAGCCTGGACACCTATGACTGGCGAGGTATCAGCACCTCCGAGGTGATGGGCAAGGTCCGCAGGCTCCTGATGGACGGGGACATTATCCTCTGCCACGATATTAAAAAGAATACGCCGGAATCCGCCCGGCAGATCGCGCGCTACATTGAAGAGCAGGGATATATGCTGCTGACGATTGACGAGCTGTTTGCCAAGGACGGGGTGGAACTGGAGCCCAATACCGTTTATTACCGGTGCAAAGACGGCGTTACCACGATCAGGAAGGATTAAGGGACGGATACCGATGGGACAGATGCTGAAAGCCACATTTCATACGCATACCCATTTCTGCGACGGGCAGAACAGCCCGGAGGAAATGGTGCAGGCGGCCCTGGCAGCGGGAATTGAACATTTCGGGTTTTCCGGCCATGTGGACGTGAGCCCGGTGATGGACGTGCCGGCCTACCTGGCGGAAGTGCGAAGGGTGCAGAAAAAGTATGAGGGACAGCTCGACATCCTCTGCGGCGGGGAACTGGACAACCTGTATCCGGATCGGAACCCGCAGGGATTTGATTACCTGATCGGCTCGGTGCATCATTTCAGGGTCGGGGAGGAAATCCTGGCCATTGACTGGACGGAGGAGATTATTCTCCATCTGCTGAACGACTGCTACGGCGGGGACGGATACCGGCTCAGCCGGGATTATTTCCGGACGGTTGCGGAGACATACGGCAAAGGAAAATGTGACTGGATCGGACATTATGATCTGATTACCCGCTTCAACGGCAGCCTCCGTTTTGTGGATGAGACCGATCCGAGGTATCTGGCGCCGGCTGTGGAGGTGCTGGAATACCTCGCCAAAGAAGATCTGCCGCTGGAGATCAACACCAAGCTGGCAGATAAAGGAAAGATATATCCCGGCAGGGAACTGTTAAAGAAATGGCACGCATTCGGCGGCCGGATTATTTTCTCATCCGACGCCCACAAAACAGAAGATTTGCTTCACGGATTTGAAGAGGGCATTGAATATGCCCGGGCCTGCGGTTTTGACCACGCGGAAATCCTCACCGGGGAGAACGGGTCCATCCGGTGGACGGAGCAGCCGATCTGACAGGCCGGATTATGATTCCGGATTTTCCGCCGGCAGATAGGGCATGGTGACATAGGGATAATCTTCCGCTTCCGTGATTTCCGGGAGCGTAAATTTTGTATCAAACTGAACAGCGTCGATAACGGCGGCCGCGTCCTCACCGTGGACGGGGTACGGCTGATAATGGTTTTCTTTCGGATGGTCGCTGGAAAAGGCCGGATAAAGCGTAACCTGCTGGCCGAGATACGTGCTGTCATCCGCAAAATCCAGCCGGGCCCGGACCACCAGGGAGTAGCGGGAGGTCAGGATCCGCCTGCCGTAGACCCGATCGCGGATTTCCTTGTTTCCGCCGAAGACAAAATTGCCCAGGGCATAGCAGACCGTGCGGTTATTGATGATTTCGATTCCCTGAACCACATGGGCATGGTTGATGATGACCAGGTCCGCCAGGGATTTGATCAGCATGGTGGCGCGCTTTTCCTGGGGAATATCATGGCGGGCGGCGTATTCCACGCCGTTGTGGTAGCAGACGACAATGGCATTGACTTCCCCGTCCGTTTTCAGCCGGATCATTTCCTTCCGGAGCTCTTCGGAATATTCGATATAGGAAGCTTCATCCACGGAGAAAAAAGCGATGCGGATGCCGTCTTTTTCAAAAATAAACGGATCCATATTAAGGCACCAGCCGATTCCGCTTGCGGTCAGCGTATCCTGGGTGGCGCGGATGCCCTGGCTGCCGAAATCCCTGATATGGTTGTTGCCAAGGCTGCATGCCTCCACGGAGGCTTCGGTGAGAATGGCAGCAAAAGCCGTGTCCCCGCGGAAACGGTAGGCTTTGATTTTTCTTTCTTCCTGATTGGAATCGGTTAGCACGCCCTCCAGGTTGATGACCGTACAGTCATCCTGTTCAAAGAGCGGCCGGAATTTGGCAAAAGGATAGGCGTACCCCTCCCGGTTTACAACAGAAACAAAGGAATCGGGTTCCTTACGCTTGCTTTCTTCGCTGCCGATGGTGCAGTCGCCGGTAAAGGTAAGCAGGATTGATTTGTCTGCGGAAGCCGTGGCGCGCAGCAGTAACAGGCAAGCCAGAAGAACTGAAAGAAGTCTGATTTTCTTCAAGATTCAGGCTCCTTTCGTCCCGGAACGGGCAGGATCAAGCGCCGCGCGGTAAACCGCATAGCCGGCGATAACGCAGCCGGCAGCCATGAGGATATAACAGAGCCCGACAGGCAGGGACAGCGGCGTTCCCATGTTGATGATTCCTCCGGCGGCAATAGCCGCTCCGAGAAGCAGCAGAACGGACATTTCTGCGGTCCGGCCGGCGGAGGGATGATTCAGGAAAGAACGGACGGCATAACCGATCAGGAAACCGGCATCCGCAATGATGATACAGCAGACCGGAACAGACAGCAGCAGCGGTTTGTCCCTGGCGAATTCCATGGCAATGACCAGCGCAAGGCCGTGAAACAGCGCCACGGCCAGTTCAGCAATCCGTATGCCGGGGAGCCGGCAGGATTCGGAGGAGCGGTTTCGCCGGATTACACCGGCGATAAACAGGACAGCCAGTACGACGGCGCACACCAGCTGGGGAATGCGGACAAACTGATGCCAGACCATTTTGCCGGCGGTTCCGTGCAGGCCTTCGCAGTAGATCTGGGACGCGCTGTACAGGATCAGGAACAGAACGGCCTTTTCCCCGTTTTTCCGGCGGCCGGAAAGCAGCACCGCCATGATGATGAGCGCGACGATGCCTTCCAGGATAAAGACAGCCCAGTACCATTCCCCGTCCTCCTGAACCGCAAACGGTAAACGGCAGAAGAAAGACGTTTCCTCAATCAGGTATCCGCGGCTTTCCCCGCTGAAGGGGTAGGCGGCGAAGCGGCACAGGGCGATAAACAGCGCCATCGGGGCGGCACAGGCATCGAAGAGGACGGACGGCCGTTCTTTTGAGATCCGGGAGGTCAGCAGGACAGCCAGCGCGCAGCCAATGAAGGCCCCCCACATGGCATATCCACCTTCCCAGAGGTACAGGGTGTGCTGGAGGCCGATTTCCTCAAACCAGGTCCAGCTGGCCAGGACATAGAAGGCACGGGCGAAGACCAGCCCCAGCGGCAAAAGCAGCAGCCCCAGGGTGGCCGGCGTTTCCTTTTTCTTCAGCCCAGAGCGCCGGGCGGTCATCCAGAGCAGCGCCAGCGCACAGACCGCGGCGATGACGACGCACAGTGCAAACGGGCGGAGCTCCCAGGTCCGGCCGAACAGTTCAAAAGAAAGCAGAGATGGGTATTTTTCAACCATCTCTTCAACTGCTTCCGGTTCCGGGATATATTCAAATGTTTCGACTACTTCTTTGGTGAGTTTCAACGGCGGTCCGGTCTCCTTTCAGAAGGAATTCGCAAGTCCGGAATCAGTCCGGCACATACGCGCTGGCGAAATACAGGATATCGACCAGGGAACGGTTAACCTTCGGGTTGGAGTTGATTTTCTTGTCGTGGAAAACCATGGTGGAGGATCCGCCGCCGTCCAGGTTGTAGGCGTTGATGACACCTTCCTGGGTCATGATCAGGTCGGTAAACTGTTCCAGGGTCATGCCGGTGGAGTCGGGGTCGTCCGGGCCTTCGCAGCAGATGCACAGGTATTCCAGCGGGCCGACCTGGGCAATGCAGATCCGCTGGGTATTATGGGTCGGCGCATTATTGTAGTTGTAGAAATTGCTCTGCCGTTCCCCGTCGATTACCAGGCCGGGGCCAAAGGTGAACGAATTGATGACATCCAGGTCCGCCTGGTAGATATCCTCCATGCTGGCCTGCTTCAGGATGTGCAGGTCGCCTTTTTCGTCGATGAGGAGCAAGTCGTACCGGACGCCGTCGCGATAGGTCAGGTGTTTATCTTCTTTCGGGATGAAATAGCCATGCCCCTGGCGGATGGTGATGCCGCGGCTGGGCGTCATGGAGAAGAAATCGCCGTTGACGGCCAGCACCGCGTGATACTGTTTGGCCAGTTTGTAGCCGAGCCGTTCCTGCGGATTGCTGTAGGTGCCGGAGATGCAGGACCGGATCTGGGACGCGTTGGCGATCTTCACCCGCGCGATTTTATAGTTGGTATCATACATCCTGCCGGAGGTGATGCTGACGGAAATGGAGGGGTCTTCGTATTCCGTATCGGAAAGCCAGCCGCTTTCCTGCGGAACGGGAATTTCATTGGGCTTGGCTTCCAGCGGAATCTCGATGACTTCCGCGTGGCCCACAAAGGCGCCGGACGGAATCAGGAACAGGAAAGCCAGCAGCACGATGGCTGTGATCAGCAGTTTCAGGAATGTCTTCATTGGTGATCCCCCTCTATTTTTCCGGTATGCTGTCATTTTAGTAAAACCGCTGTTTATTGTCAAACAGAATGCGGTGTTTCCGGCCCGGCAAAACGTTCCGCGTAACGCCGGCACAGTTCCTGCTTGGCTTTTTTCGCCCGCTCCTGCCAGAAAAGAGCGTCAAAGCCGTGGAAATTGCCGTGGTATACGTCTACAGCCGCGTCCACGCCCGCCTCCTGCAGATGGCGGATATAGGTGAGCGTCTCATCCAGGAACGGCTCGCCGTCCAGAACGTAGGTATAGGCCGGCGGGAGGCCGGCGTAGTCGGTTTCCCGGGACGGGGAGGCGTATTTCGGAATCGGGGTCGTGCCGTAGAGCTTTCCCAGGTAATGGCGCCAGCCCCAGTGGTTCTTCCGCGTGTTCCAGTTGCGGCCATGGTTGTCCCGGGAGGACGGGGTATCGTAACAGTCCAGCATCGGATAGAGCGGAATCTGAAACGCAACGGGAATCTTTCCCCGGTCCCTCGCGGCCAGGCAGACGGCCGCGGCCAGGCCGCCGCCGGCGCTTTCGCCTCCGACGATCAGCTGATCCTTGCGGACCCCCAGTTCCTCCGTATGGTCCGAAAGGTATTCCAGCGCGGCATAGCAATCTTCCATTGCCGCCGGATATGGCTTTTTCCAGGCCTGGCGGTATCCGGGCGAAACGACCACCGCACCGTATTTTTTTGCCAGCATCCGGCCGCAGGAGGCATAGACCATGGCGGCCATTCCGGTCATATATCCGCCGCCGTGGATCCACAGGATGCCGGGAACGGGATGCGACCGGTCGGCCGGGCTGAGAATGATCAGCTTCTGGACGCCGTTGGGCGTGGCAATTCTGCGGATTTCCCGGATCAGTTTCATGCGATGCCTTTCGTAGTTGTCAGTTGTCAGTTATCAGTTATCGAAGTCGATGCGTTCAACTGACTGAATTTTACCGTTTTGGATGGTCAGGCGGGCCATGGTGACAGCGCTGCCGAAGCGGCTCCGGCCGCAGGAGCCGGGATTCAGCCACAGGCGGCCGTCGATCCATTCCTCACTGTAACGGTGGGTGTGCCCGCAGATGACCGCGTCCACGTTCTCCAGGTCATGCGGAAGATCCCAGCGGTCGTGCGTCATCAGGAACCGGACGCCGCCGATCTGAAAACGCAGGATACCGGCCAGGTGTTTAGCCCAGGGATACCAGACATCGTTATTGCCCCGGACGGCAAACAGGCTGCCGTATAATGCCAGTTCATCCAGATCGGATTCGGAAATAATATCCCCGGCATGGATGATATGGCTGCAGCCCTGCAGCTGCGCGACGACTTCCCGGCGCAGCATGCCGTGGGTATCTGAAATCACGGCCACCCGGACGGTTTCTCCTGCCATGGTCAGTCCTCCTTCCGGCTGCTCTGCAGTTTCCAGCGGCCGGAGAGCAGGTAGGTGAACCCGACCAGGAAGGGAACGCAGCCGGAGATGGCATTGCCGTACCAGAAACCGGTAATTCCCCAGTTAAAGGTGACACCCAGCAGAATGGACAGGCCGATGCGGCAGGCCACGCCGTCCAGCAGGGCCACGGCCAGGTTCAGCCTTGAATTGCCGGAGCCGTTGATCAGCGCAAAGGACGGGGGACGCAGGGTGCAGCCCAGATACTGGATCATGGCAACGGGGATATACAGCTCCAGCACCATCTCCAGGACTTCCGGATCCGGGGAGAAGATGCCGAACAGCCATTCGGGTTTGATGAGTGTGATCAGCGCGAAAATGGCGGAGGGAATGGCCACAATCCACAGCGCATGGAAGACCACCTTTGGAACGCGCTTGGTTTTTCCGGCTCCCAGGGCCTGGGAGATCATGGCGCCGCCGGCGGCGGAGATTGCCTGAGCAACGATGCTGATCATATTCTCCAGTTTCCGGGCGATGCCGGTAACGGCAATATGGATTTCCCCGTAACGGTTGATGAAGGAATTGACAAACAACATGGAAAACGTAATGGCCGCCGACTGGATGACCATGGGAATGCCCAGGGACAGCAGGGGCCGGATGACATTCCGGTAAATCCGGAAATGGGACGGTTTGAAATCGAAGTGAATCTGGTCCCGGTGGCGGTAAAGCAGCGTCAGCGCAAAGATAAAACTGACCGCCTGGCCGATGACCGTGGCCAACGCCGCGCCCTGGGGGCCCATCTGCAGGGGACCGACGAACAGCAGGTCCAGCAGCAGGTTCAGGATGGACGCGATGGCGATAAACATGAAGGGGTGCTTGGAATCGCCCATGCCGCGCAGGATGGCGGATACCAGGTTATAGCCGTAGATAAAAACCGTGCCGCAGATGCAGGTGATGCAGTACTGGCGGGTATATTCCCAGATGCTGTCCGGCGTGTTCAGCCAGGCCATGATATTCTGGTAGGTGAAAAGGAAAACAACCATGATGATGACGGCCAGGGACATCAGCAGGGTAAACAGCGTTGCGACCATCTGACCGATCAGGTCGTGCCGGTCTTCTCCCACATAGCGGGAAATCAGGATCTGCCCGGCGTTGGAAAAGCCCATGGCGACGAAAGTGATCAGCATCAGCAGCTCACCGCCGACGGAAACCGCGGAAAGTCCGCCCGTGCCGACCATCTGCCCGACGACGATCATGTCGACCATGTTGTAGACCATCTGGAGCAGGCCGGACAAAAACAGCGGCGCCGCAAAATTCAGCAGCGTTTTCGGCACGCTGCCGGTGGTCAGGTCCCGGATGATGGCTTTCTTTTCGCTCATGACGCTTCTCTTTCTGAATTATTCATGGGAATCCTTCTTATTTTAGTGCAAAAACGCTTACGCGTCAACGCACAGACGGCTTCGGATCCGCAGGAAAAACAAACGGTGCGCCGCCGGGCGGTGCACCGTTATGGATGACGTTATCGGAATCAGTCGTTTTCTGTGCGGTTGATGGTTTTGATCTGCTTGGCATAGAAGAGCAGTCCCAGGAACACCCAGACGCCCAGCATGATGTAGCTTTCCTTGCCGAAGTTGACGCCGCTCAGTCCCGGAATCGGAACCAGCTGCAGGATGATGAAGGTGACGCTGAATACGATGCCGATGATGGACATGGCCTTCAGGAAGCCGGTGCCGTCTCCGCTTTTCTTCATAGTGATCAGTGTGGAGGCGGAGGTGAACAGGTAACCGATGCTGGCACCGATGGCGCTCATATCCACAAACCAGCCCAGCGCTTCCCGGCCGAGGATCGGACCGGACAGGCTGACGATCACGCAGAAGATCATGGCGTTTTTGGGCGTGCCGTATTTTTTATCCACTTTGCCGAACCAGGCGGGCAGGTATCCGTCGCGGCTCATGGAATACATCAGCCGGGAGGAAGCCAGGTAGAAACCCATGATGCCGGAAAGCACCGCGCAGGAAACGCCCAGGCCGACCAGCACCTTGCCGAAGCCGCCCAGCAGTTCCTCTGCCGCAACCAGGACAACCCATTCGCCGGCCATGACGCGGTCGGGCCAGTTTTCCAGCGCAGCGGCCGCAACGGTGTTGTTGGATACATACACAAAGCATCCGAAGATGATCGCGATGATCATGATGAAGGATACTTTCTTAAAGCTGAAATTGAACTCCTCCGCGGCCTGGGGAATGGCGTCGAAACCGACATATGCCCAGGGGGCAATGGCGAAGGTGGCCAGGATGGCCGACAGGATGCCGGCCGTGCCCGCATGCTCGAATTCGCTGATATTGGCCGTGGTGGCATTGGCGGCCATGGCGGCTTTCTTGTCAAAGCCCCAGACAGGCGCCATGTTGACGTTGTTTGCCTTGCTGCTGACCAGCGCCGCGATAAACAGGGTAAACACGCAGATCACCAGCAGGGAGGACAGGATCGTCTGCACAATGGCCGCCTTTTTGACGCCAATGATGTTCAGGTAGCCGAACAGCACCAGGATGGCCATGGCCAGGAGCATTTCACCCAGGTAGATATCAAAACCGGCAATGTTATAGTGGAAACCCCATTTCAGGATATCCGCACTGCCGTCCAGCCCGTCCACGATCAGGCCGATGGCGGTGCTGTTCATGGGCACGTTGGTTAGGTAGGCGACGGTCAGGAACCATCCGCAGATGAAGGCCATGTTCTTGCCGAAACAGTTTTTGGTGAAGGTGAATTCACCGCCGGCCTTCGGGAACTTGGGCACCATGTAGGCGTAGGAAAAAGCGATGATGATCATGACCAGCGCACCGAGGATCATGGCGATCGCTGTGCCGGCCACGCCGGAATTGGTCAGGAACTTTTTCCCGGGGTTGATGAAGGATCCCCAGCCGATGACACAGCCGAAGGCGATGGCCCATACGTGCATCGGGTTCAGCTTGCGCTGCAGGTTCCCGTCGTTTGTGACTCCGTTTTTCTGGCTCATTTTTCAGTTCTCCGTTCTTTTCTGCTGTTTCAAACCACTTGTATGCAAGCAAAAACCGAACGGTATTATAGGATAATACTCGTTCGGTGTCAACGAAACATGTTCAATTTCGTGCTTAAATTATGTTCTGCTGAACATAACTGTTATACATCATAGCTCCGGTCAATCGCCTTCAGCTCGCTGAAGGTATCGATTTCAACGATGTCCTCCTCCCGGCATTCCAGCACCGATACGGTGTAGTGATCCTTCCGGTAGACGAGGGGCACCTGTTCCCAGTAACGCTCCTTTCCGCCCGGGGAGGAATAGACGTCATAGATATCATTCGCCAGTTTTTTTCCGTCTTCTTCGTTCCAGTAGGAAATACCGACCATCTGCCAGATATCCGGCCCTTCGCCGCCGACTTTTTCTTCGGTAATAATGCCGTCCTTTACGGAGAAGCACCAGTCATCCGTCCGGTCCTTCCGGATGGCCAGGAAATCGGAACTGTAATGGTATTTCCGGATAATGGCCGGATTGCTGATCAGCAGGTCCGCCTCGAAAACATAGGCGTTGGACAGGATGGCCCGGGCGGCCAGCGCGGAGCCGATATTGTTGGCTTCGTTATAGGTGGGGTTTTCCAGGAAACGGATCTGGGGATACTTGTACCGCAGCTGGTCAAATTGTTCCGCCAGGTAGCCGCGTACGATATAGATTTCCGGAATTTCCGCCGCAATGCAGGCGTCGATCAGCCGGTCGATAATCCGGACGCCATGCACCCGGACCAGCGGCTTGGGCGTGTTCAGGGTGATCGGAATCAGGCGGGAGCCGAAACCGGCAGCGATAAACACGGCCCGTTTTACGCGATAGGGTTCCAGCGCGGCAAGGCCCTGGCGGGTAATCCGGCCGTCGGCGATCAGGCCGCCTTCGGTGAGTTCCTTCACCAGGCGATTGATTGTTCCCAGCGAATGATGCGTCTGCTTTTCCATGTCCCGCTGGCTCATGGCGTTCTTTGCACCGGCCAGCGCTTCCAGGATATCAAATTGCTTTCGGGTCAGTTCCATCTTCTGTGTTACTCCTTCTTTTCCGTTTCGGGCGTTTGCGCCGGTTTTTCCTGGGCCAGTTCATTGCGCTTTCCGATCATGTAGTCTGCAATGCGGGAAGCGGCTTTGCCGGGATGCGCCCAGGTTTCCTTCCGGGCCTGCTCGATGGCGTCCTGCACCATGGCGCTGCCCAGGGTATCGTCCACCAGTTCCTTCAGGGAATCCAGGCGGTCCTCCGTCAGCGGCCGGCCGATTTTCGGCAGGGTTTCAAAGGTCCAGAGTTCCTCATCCAGCCACCAGGCATCATAGGGGGATTTGTCAAAAGACGTATCAGCACAGATGACCGGTTTGCCGAAAATCAGGCAGAAATCGAAGATAACGCCGGAAAAATCGGAAATCATGATATCGGATCTCCGCAGCACTTCGAAATTATCGTTATCCCGGTTCCATTCCAGCTGCTCACTTTCCGGATATGCCGCCATCAGCCGGTCCATCAGTTCTTTTTCCGCAGTGAAAGACTGGGGATGGGGCCGGATGATCACATGGTATCCGGTAGCCAGTGCCGCGTCAATGATCTTTCCCTCAAAACGGCCGAACAGGCTGCTCTTTCCCCAGGAAGGGGCCAGCAGGATGGTGACCGGATGCTCCGGCAGCGGTTCCGCTTCGTCCAGGCGCTTTTTCAGCTGGTCCAGGTAGGGAACGCCGGTCAGCACGATTTCCTTGGCAGGCAGCCCACGCTTTTCCTCCAGCGCGCGCTGCTGCCGCACCTGGTATTCACCGGAGAGCATCAGGGCATCGTAATAATCCAGCCCGAACATCCGGTAGGTGGTCGGATCGTTGGCCATATGCAGCACATGCACATACCATCTGACATCCCGGGAGCGCTTCCACTGGTATACGTCGAGCCCGGGGGTTGTGGAGAGCAGGATGTCCGCCTTCAGGAAGTTCAGCTTTGCAAAGGCGTGGTTGCCTTCACCGATAAAACTGCATTTCACATGCTCATAGTGTTCCTGCAGCGCCGGATCATCCTCGGAGGCGGTCATGAATACCAGCGGTTCTCCCCGGCGTTCAAATTCATCGCAGATGGGTTTGAAAGTGCTCCAGTAACGCTTGTGATCCGAGAAAACGGCATAGGGGATCCGGTCCTGGATTGCGTTTTTTTCTTTTGCGCCGCCACTGAAGAGGAAGCGGAGTTTCATAAACACATTGCGCAGGAGATATCCGGCGGTGCCCAGGATGCCGATCAGAATGGCAAACAGCATGCTCCCGGTGCCGGGATCAATATACAGCAGCATCTTCTGTCACCTCACCATTCTCCCAGTTTTTCCCAGTTGCCGGCATCCAGGATATCATCATGAACGGCATACCATTCCCCGGCCGGGAAGGTGTTGCCGGGGGTGGCGGACCATTCATCCGACGAGAAGATAGTCAGCCTGGTTCCGTTTTTGTCAATGCTCCGGACCGGATTTCCCGTAAAGGGGTTCACCGGCTGTTCAATCAGGCCGTCCATGGCCAGCTCCGGAACATCGCCGACGGTCATCAGCTGCATGTCTGTTGTGAATTCCCGGCTGTCAAAATCCTTCACCATCAACAGGGCGTTGTAGCTGAGGATATCCAGCAGCGAATCGTCATCCGACCGGACAATCAGGCTGTCAAACAGGCCCAGGTTCCGGCCATGGTCGCTGACGAGAATGATCCGGGTGTTGTCATAAACCCCCAGTTCACGCAGGCGGTCCAGCCATGCGCCGATCCGGAGCAGCGCGCCGGTATCGGACATATAGTATTTCCGGACATGGGCGGAGGACAGTTCGACCGGTTCGCAGCCTTCTGCTTCCCGCGTCAGGCTTTTTCCGCTGTCCAGCAGCGGATCCGCATCTTCCACGACGCTTTCGTAATCCGGCAGGGACAGCATCACCGGCTCATGGGTGGCGCTGTTGGTCAGGGCCAGATAGGTATCCTGCGTGCCTTCCACGGACACGGTGATGTCCGGCAGGGCTTTCAGTACGCCATAGGATTTTTCAAACTGGGTATGCACGTTCAGCGTATCGTTCAGGTAGCTCCCGTTCTGGTAAATGGCAGGCTGCAGGGACAGGGGAACGGTTTTCATTAGGGCATAGCAGAAGAAATTCCGCTGCCAGACCTGGTCCAGCACAGCGTCCACCGTGGGCATGAACTGTCCCTGCTCCGTATGGTAGGCTTCAATGCCTTCATATCCGTCAAATATGGACAGGTCTGGAATCCAGGTATATCCGGCATAGGGCGGATCACACACCGTAACCCGGTATCCGGCATTCCGGAACAGACACGGCATGACCAGCAGCGCCTCGTTCTGCTTTTCAGCGAGGGATTCTCCGTTTCGCTTGTTGATTTCCTCCGGGGTATATTCGTATCCTCCGAAGAGGGCCGGGGTGCCATGGTTGGTGTTTTTTCCAAAGGATACGGTGTTCGGATAGTATGTGAAACCGGCGAACTGCTGCTGAAGCTCCGGGTTCTCCGCCATGATATAGGGGATATAGCTGCTGATGGCCGCGTCCAGCATGAATACGATGACGTTTTTCCCGCCACTGCTCAGGCGGATTTCCGCCCGCTCGGTGTGGACAGTCCGGAGATCCTCTCCGGTGCCGGCCATGGCGGACTGGATGCGGATCATATTCCAGCCGGACATTCCGGCAACGGCAATCATCATGATGACCGTAACCCACAGGGCGATCTGTGTTTTTTTCCGCCAGATCAGCACAGCCAGGGCAATCAGGGCGACAACGACGCCCACGTTGATCAGCTGGTCCCTGAGCGAGAATACCGGAATCCGGTCATAGTAAAGCTCTGCGGACAGCAGGCCGAGACCTGTTCCGAAAAACATATAGTTGACAACACCCGTTCCGCACAGGACCCAGATCACGGCGCTGAATATTCGCTTTCCCCGGGGTGTAAACATATAATAGAAGATTCCGAACCAGATCACGAACAGGCCGAAGGAGAGCAGCGACGCGTTCAGGACATGCCGGAGCGGGGAATAGTAATTCAGCGCATGGGTAAACTCCTGGGGAGATGATTCAATGACCGCCGAGGGAATCAGCGCGCCGGTCAGCACCGCCAGCAGGATGCATCCGCAGACGAACAGCTTTGTATGAACCGGCTTCAGGGGCGCGGCTTCCGCCCTGGCCTTTTTCTGCCGGGGATGCTTTGCGACCAGCCGGGTCAGCAGGTTTTTCACCAGGGAGAAGAGATTGTTCAGCGTCCAGTAGATCACCAGCCCGGCGGGGGAGTCGTACAGCAGCACCAGGAACAGGGCGGCCATGGCGTAAAGCTGGATTTTGTCCTTCAGGGGGAATCCCCGGGTATAGATGGCGCTGGAGATACAGTTGATGAGCGTCATCAGCACCGGCAGCACATTGATGGTGAGCCCGAAAACAGTCAGCAGCTGATCCGGCGCGCCCAGGGCCGTGATCGGACCGAAGGCAGTGCCGGACAGGGGCGTATAGTTGCTCAGGAACTGATAGGCGGCAATAAAAAACGGGATTTCCAGCACCAGCGGCAGGAATCCTTTCAGCACATAGAAGGGTTTATAATGATTCTGCCGGTAATAGGTCTGCAGCATCATAAACCGTTCGTCGCCCTGGAATGTTTTTTTGATATGGGCTACGGAATCAGCCATCGCTTTTTCCTGTTCCCGTTCCGCGTCCTGAATGGCGTCGGCCCGTTTATACAGCGGAAGGAGCAGGAAATTCATCACCATGCTCATGCAGATGATACTGAATCCGTGATTCTGCAGCAGTTCGATAAATGCCTTGTAGATGAATTCGAACATGATGATGAGCGGCCCGATCAGCAGCTGATACACCATTGAGAAAAAAGACATCGCACATTCATTCCTTTAACGTGGTGTTTGTTCCGGCATCCCCGGCCTGTCCGGCTTCGATCCAGCGGCGCTCGCTTTTCTCCCAGGTGCGCTCGGAGATGATGTAGCGGGGGCGGCGTTTGGTTTCCAGGTACGTTTTGCCGATATACTGGCCGATGATGCCCAGGCTGATCAGCTGAATGCCGCCCAGCAGGCAGATAATGCATATCGTGGAGGCCCAGCCCGCGACGGTGTTGCCGAGGATCGCGCCGACAATAGCCCAGATCATCAGCATAATGCCGAACAAACTGAAAAGGACGCCGAACCCGGTAATCAGGTTGATGGGTTTTACGGACAGGCTGGTAATCCCGTTAAACGCCAGGGCGATCATTTTCCGCAGCGGGTAATGGCTTTCCCCGGCCAGGCGGGCGGAGCGCTCATAGGTCACGGTGGCGGAAGGGAACCCGACGAGGGGAACCATGCCGCGCAGGAAGATATTGACTTCCTCAAAGTCAGCAAACTGGTCCAGCACACGGGAGGAAATCAGGCGGTAGTCCGCGTGGTTGTACACGACTTCCGCGCCCATGGCGTTCATTAGTTTATAGAATCCCTCGGCCGTCGTGCGCTTGAACCAGGTGTCGGTTTCCCGCTTGGAGCGGACGCCGTAGACGATTTCATAGCCTTCCAGGTACTTATCAACCATTTCATCCATGGCGTTGATATCGTCCTGGCCGTCGCAGTCGATGGAAATGGTGATGTCGCAGCGGTTTTTCGCTTCCATCAGCCCGGCAAGCACGGCGTTCTGGTGTCCCCGGTTCCGGCTCTGGCAGATGCCGATGAAGTGCCCGTCTTCCTTGGCTAAATCGCAGATAATTTCCCAGGTTTTATCTTTTGAGCCGTCATTAACGAACAACACCCGGCTGTTTTCGCTGATTTTTCCGACTGCGGCCAGCTGCTGCAGTTTATGAAGGAACAGCGGAGCTGTCAGGGGCAGCACCTGCTCTTCGTTATAACATGGGATCACAATCCACAGAATCGGTCTCGGTTCCATTTCGGCTTCCTTTCCTGTTTCGCAGGCAAAAAGTTTCGCTATGTATTATATTCATTTAAGGAAGCTCTTTCAACCCTGCTGAAAGTTGTCATGGTTTGTCACTAATTGTCACCATTTGTCACCTTGATGACAGTGAAAAAACGTGATATTGTTATACTGTCGGAAACGAATGGAAAGGGCTCCTGCGGAAATGCGGGAGCTTTTTCCGTGGCGTGCGCGGCGGGAATCAAAAAATGCCGGAAATGTCCGGGAATGTCCGGTTTTGCCGGGTTGATGGCAGGTCGGAAACGTGATAATGTTAAACTGCCGGAAACGAATGGATACAAGCAAATTTTCTTTTTCCCATTGCAAACAGAAGATTTTTCCGTATAATATCGGAGGTTTGCCTTGACAGGCAGGCCGAATCATAACGGGGGTCAGCCCCGGGAAAAGAGGAAAGAACCATGAAGAAACTGTTTGCCCTGATGACCGTACTGTGCCTGCTGTGCTGCTGTGCTTTGGCTGAAACGGCTGAAACCAGCTGGGAACAGGTTGAGGAATTCGCCACTGCCACGTATCCGGGAGAAATTAAGCCCCTGGGTGTCTATTCCCTGGGAATGTACGTTCCGGATTCCTTCCATGCCGTTGAAGTGACCGACGAGCAGAAGGCTGCCGGCGTCTATTTCATCCTGGAGGACGATAATGGATGCCGCGTTTCCGGCACCTACCAGTCCCTGGGTGATAACGGCGTGGATTATCTCATTGACGAACTGACCAAAGCCGGCGCGACCGATCTGACCGAAATTATCATGAACGAGATCCCCGCGATCAATTACGACCTGGTCATTAACGAAGTCCAGACCTCCAACCTTCTGTTCTTCAATGCGAACGACAACACATTCCTGACCCTTTCTTTTGGCCCGACGGACAATGAAGACTTCCGGCCCATCTCCAGCATTATGGTGGCTTCTATCCAGCTGGTTTCCGAGGCGGAATAACCCGATAGGTTCCGGGGAGGCAGGGAAGAAAGAATCCCTGCTTCTTCTTTTTGGCAAAACACTAAAACACTAAACACTAAACACTAAAGCGGAGAAGTGAAAACACTCGAACACTCGAACACTCGAACACTCGAAAGGAGATCCTTCACTGCGTTCAGGATGACAACCAGGCGGACAGGAGAATATCAGGCAGTCAGGAGGACATCAGGCGGTCGGGACGACAATCAGAAAGCAGGCGGAAGAAGCTGCATATTGTACGGCTGCGGCGTGTGGGAAAAAAATAAAAAATTGTCTGAACTTGACGTCCAAAACGGTAACAAATGCGACCGTTCAAAACCGCCCGAAACGTTATAAACGCTTGACAAAGGGATGGTTCTGATGTTAAATATGAATGTTGTGGATTTTTGTGTGATCGCAGAGTATGGGGCTCTGCTGAACGAGGAGGACAACCGTGGAAGTGGTCATTCAGATTCTTCAGTCCATCAGTTTCATTACAAGCATGTTCCTGCTTGGAATGATGGGATATCAGCTGCTTATCGGGCTTTTCGGCTTTAAAAAGGCCGACAAGGATTACGCGGATCATGATCCGGAATCCCGTTTTCTGGTTCTTGTTCCGGCCCATAACGAAGAGAAGGTTATCAGCGATATCATCCGGAATCTTCAACAGATGGACTATCCCAAAGAACTGTACGATTTTTATATTATTGCGGACAATTGCACAGACCATACGGCCGATGTGGCCAGGAGCCTGGGCGCCAACGTGATTGAAACCCGGAAGGAATCCCCCGATGCCCCGACTGGCAAACCGATTGCACTTCGGAAAGCGCTGGACGCCCTGGGCGACTATCAGAACCGTTACGACCTGATGATGATCTTCGACGCGGATAACCTGATGGACCTGAACATGTTCCGCGAAGTCAACAGCCAGTATCTGGACAAGGACAAGCCTGATTTCATTCAGTGCTACCTGGGCTGCAAGAACAAGAAAGGCATTGTTGCCTGGTTCTACTATTCCGGCTATACGCTGACCAACCGCTTTTTCGACCTGGCGAAGCATCGCCTGGGCCTGAACTGCGTTATCGGCGGCACCGGCTTCGCGATGTCCACCGAGTATCTGTATTCACGCGGTGGCTGGACGACCCGGTCCCTGACGGAAGACTTTGAGATGCAGGTTGACGCAACGATCGAGGGCCGCCGGATCCTCTGGAACCACCATACCCGCGTTTATGACGAGAAACCCACCTCCATGAAGGCTTCCATCAAGCAGAAGATCCGCTGGGGCCAGGGACACTGGTTCGTTGCCCTGACCAATACCGGCCGCCTGTTCCGGGCCTTCTTCAAGGGTGAAGTTCGCCTGGGTGAATTCCTGAGCCTGCTGACCTATATGTACAGCATCGCCACCTATGTGGTCGTAGCTATTCAGCTGGTGCTTTCCACGGCGATATCGCTGTTGAGCACCGGAATCGGGATTTTCAATTTCTCCCTGGAATCTGCGCTGTACGGCATCCTGATGTTCTCCTACAGCTACTTCTTCCTCTTCTACCTGTCCGACTGGATGGACAACCATATCCGTTTCAGCATCAAGACGATTCCGGTGATGGTCGGCGGATTCTTCGCCAATATGATCGTTGCGATCTTCAACCAGATTGTGGGCCTGGCCCGCTGGCGGGATCAGCAGCACTGGGTGAAGACCGAGCATGCCATCGGAACCGAAACCACGCTGGAAAGCAACATGATTACCGTGCCGCAGAAGGCCCGGTAAGAAACAGGAAAGTAAATATCAGCGCCGCATCGATTATGATGCGGCGCTGTTCATTTTCCTGAGGGCCCGCCGGACGGGGGTGGCGATCAGGGCGGCGGCAGCAATTTTGACCGCGTCACCGATCATGAAGGGGAGGACGCAGAGTGCCAGGGCGGCGCCGAGGGTTTTGCCGGTCTGGACCACAAACCATGCGGTTCCGAAAGCATAGAGAACGACGGTTCCGGTAATCATCCGAAGCGCTGACAGGATGATGGGCTTTTTCCCCGGCTGATCCGAATCGACTGTTCCGAGGCCGGTGATCAGCGCACAGAACAGATAACCGACCAGATACCCGCCGGTGATGCCGGCCAGCTTCTGGAAGCCGCCGGTAAAACCGGAGAACACCGGAACGCCGATGAGGCCGATGAGCAGATACAGGGCGACGGCGGCCGTTCCGCGTTTCCAGCCGAGCACCGCACCGGCGAGATATACCGCAAAAGTGGCCAGGCTCAGCGGGATCGGGCCGACAGGAACGGTCAGCGGCCCCGCCACACAGATAAAGGCAGCCATCATTGCAATCAGGGTGACATCACGGGTTTTCAAAAGCGATCATTTCCTTCGTTACAGTTTGATACTGATTTCGCCGGAATTCAGGATTTCGGTTTGGCCGTCTTCCCGGCGGACGATGAGGTGGCCCTGTTCATCGATATCCAGTGCTTCAGCCGGATAGGACTGGGTGCCGCTGTGAACGGTTACGCTTTGTCCGATGACGACGGAGCGCCGACGGCTTTCGGCCATAAAGGATCCGGTTGCCAGATCGGGATACAATCCGGCGATCTGGTTGGCGATTTCTGCAATCAGTCGATTCCGGGATACCGGCATCTGGCATTCATTTTCGATGGACGTGGCAATGGATTCCAGTTCCTTCGGGAACTGCATCCGCGCCACATTGACGCCGATGCCGGCTACGACGTATTCCAGCCCACCGCTTTCAAAATCCATACTTGCTTCGCAGAGAATCCCGCAGCATTTACGACGGTTGATGTAGAGATCGTTGACCCATTTGATGCCCACATCCACATCCGCCACCGATTCGATGGCCCGGGATGTGGCTACGGCGGCCATGGAGGTGATCATCACGGCACATTCTGCCGGAAGGATGGGACGCAGGATGATGCTCATATAGATGCCGGAATGAAGCGGGGAGAAAAACTGCCGGGAGAACCGGCCCCTGCCGGCCGTCTGGGAATCGGCGATGATGATTGTTCCGTGGGGAGCGCCCCGGGCGGCAAGTTCCTTGGCACGGTTGTTGGTGGAATCCAGCTCCTGATGAATCTCTATGGACGAACCGATCTCCCGCTGAACCAGCCAGCGGGAGATTTCTGTTTCAGAAAGGAGATCCGGCGCTTCGACCAGGCGGTATCCCGTTCGGGTGGAGGCGGTAATCCGGCAGCCATCCTTCTGCAGCGCACGGACTGCTTTCCATACGGCGTTCCGGCTGATTCCCAGCTGACGGGCCAGGCGTTCGCCGGACAGGGGGAAGTTTGTCTGCCGCAGTGCCTGCAGGACGGCATCCTTTGTAGCCATGGGAAGCACCTCCGTTTCTTTTTTTGGCAGGATATCATATGCTGACTTAATTGTCAACTTTGAAATATCGAAATAGGTTGACAATTTTATCCTGAGGTCTGATCTTATTTTGGAAATCAGATTGAACAATGATATAAGCAGATGAAATATTATATATGACATTTACGTAACGAGTTATTACTAAATATAATATGAAATGTAATATATTGGTAATAATATAGCAAAAATAATTGATTTATGTAACAAAACAGAAATAATATAACTGATATTGATGATTGATGCAGACGGATGCGAAAAACGACGCCTGCGACCCGGGACGCCGGAGCGGAATCATGCGGCTTTTTTGGCGACAAACCAAAAACTCTCCGAATCCACATAAAGGATATCCGTTTTGTCCATAAAATGTACGGACGTTTTCAAACCTTTGATTTTCCTTGCTTGACGGGCTTTTATCGCTTTTTTCAGAAGGGAATGACGGTTTTTTGGACACCTTGACGAAAGTGTTTTTCAGGTGTATTTTTGGTATATAAAATCCATATCGGAGGGCAAAGGCATGGCACAGCTGAATTACCAGGTACTGAAAGAGACCGGATACGACGGATTCATTCTCGAAAAAGCGCCGGAAAAAGTGATGCAGTTCGGCGAAGGAAACTTCCTGCGTGCATTTGTGGACGCGTTCCTGGACATGGCCAACGAAAAAGCCGGCTTCAACGGCAAGGTTGTGCTGGTGCAGCCGATTGCCCAGGGACTGACGGAACTGATTAACCAACAGGAAGGCCTGTATACCCTGTATCTCCGGGGCAGTGAGAACGGAGAAAAGGTGGACCGGAAACGTGTGATTTCCGCCGTCAGCCGCTGCATCAATCCCTACGGAGACTGGGACAAGGTGCTGGAACTGGCCCGGAGCGCGGATCTCGAAATCATTGCTTCCAATACAACGGAAGCCGGTATTGTGCATGAATCGGAAAGCACGTTTGAGCAGACGCCGCCGGTTTCCTTCCCCGCCAAGCTGACCCGGGTGCTGTATGAACGGTTTACCGCCGGGCGGAAGGGCGTGGTGATCCTCAGCTGCGAGCTGATCGATAATAATGGGAAGGAACTGCTCCGCTGCGTCAATCAGTACATTGACGATTGGAAGCTGAGCGATGAATTCCGCCGCTGGGTGAATGAAGAAAACATTTTCTGCTCCACGCTGGTGGACCGGATCGTTCCCGGCCGGATCCGCGATCCCAAAGAAGTTGAAGCGCTGAACGCGAAGAACGGATATGAAGATCCGCTGACCGACGTGGGCGAAGTATTCGGCATCTGGGTCATCGAAGGCCCGGCGGAACTGGAAACCCGGCTTCCTTTCAAAAAGGCCGGCGCGCCGGTGATTGTGGTGCCGGACGTGACGCCTTACAAAAAGCGCAAGGTGCGGATCCTGAACGGCGCGCACACGGGATTTGTTCCCGGGGCTTACCTGGCGGGATTCGATATCGTGCGGGACTGCATGCATGACGATACGGTCCGGGGATACATGAACCGGATGCTCTATGAAGAAGTGATCCCCACCCTGCCGCTTGACAAACAGGACCTGGAGGATTTTGCGAAGGCGGTGCAGGACCGGTTCAACAACCCCTTCGTGAACCATGAGCTGATGAGCATCAGCCTGAATTCCACCAGCAAGTGGCGGGCCCGGAATATGCCCACTTTCCTGGATTATGTGAAGGAAAAAGGACAGCTGCCGCCCTGCCTGACAACGAGCTTTGCGGCCTATGTGGCCTTCTATACCAACGATGTGCAGGAACTGACGGACCAGGGCCTGATTTGCCGCCGGGCGAAGGGCAATACCTACACGGTCAGCGACGACCGCTCCGTGCTGCAGTTCTACTGGTTCCACCGGAACGATACCCCGGAAGAACTGATCCATGCGGTGATGAAGAACGAAGAAATGTGGGGCATGGACCTGACAACGGTGCCCGGATTTGAAGAAGCCGCGGTCCGGATCCTGAAGACGATCCGGGCGGACGGTGCGAAGAAGGCGTTTGCGGACTGCCTGGCCTGAGGGGCCGACGGAGGACGGACAATGAACGACATCGTACGCATTACCCCCCGCGATATGGTGGCGGTGGCGCTGCGGCCGCTGAAGGCCGGGGAAACGGTGGACTACGGCGGGGGCAAAATCACCCTGGCGGAAGACCTGCCCATGGGCCATAAGGCTGCCCTGCGCGACATCCGCAAAGGGGAGGCCGTGATCAAATACGGCTATCCCATCGGCGAAGCAACGGAAGATATTCCCGCGGGCCGGCATGTGCATACCCATAACCTGCACACGCTGCTTTCCGGAGAGAAGGAATATGAATGGCAGCCCATTTATCCCGTACAGGAAAAAGCGGCGCCGGCTTCCTTTATGGGTTATCCCCGGCAGAGCGGAAAACCGGGTATCCGGAATGAGCTGTGGATCCTGCCGACGGTGGGCTGCGTCAACGATGTGGCCAAAGCGCTGGCTCACCGGGCACAGCATCTGGCCGGCGGTTCCGTGGAAGGCGTGTACGCTTTTCCGCATCCCTATGGATGCAGCCAGCTGGGGGATGACCAGGACAACACGCGCAAAGCGCTGGCAGCGCTGGCGACCCATCCCAACGCCGGCGGCGTGCTGCTGCTGGGCCTGGGATGTGAAAACAGCGGCATTGATCAGATCAGGCCGTTTATGGGCGCATACGATGAAAGCCGGGTGCGCTTCCTGGTATGCCAGGACTGCGAGGATGAACTGGAAGCAGGCGAACGGCTGCTGGAAGAACTGGCAGCACGCATGCAAAATGATCAGCGGATGCCCTGCAACGCGGATCAGCTGACGGTGGGCCTCAAATGCGGCGGATCGGACGGCCTGTCCGGCATTACGGCCAATCCGACGATCGGGGTATTCAGTGACCGGCTGACGGCTATGGGCGGAACGACCATCCTGACCGAAGTGCCGGAAATGTTCGGTGCGGAAACGATCCTGATGAGCCGCTGCGAAACGGAAGAACTCTTTCAGAAGACCGTGCACCTGATTAACGATTTCAAGGCATATTTTGAAAGCTATCATATGCCGGTGTATGAAAACCCGTCGCCGGGCAACAAGGCGGGCGGGATTACCACCCTGGAGGACAAGGCGCTGGGATGCACCCAGAAGAGCGGAAGCTCCGCGGTGAAAGGGGTGCTGGCTTACGGGGGAAAAGCGGAAGCAGCCGGGCTGAACCTGCTGTCCGCCCCCGGGAACGACCTGGTGGCTTCCACGGCGCTGGCCATTTCCGGCGCGCAGATTGTGTTGTTCTCCACCGGCCGGGGCACGCCCTTCGGATGCCCGGTGCCAACGGTGAAGATTGCGAGCAATTCACCCCTGGCCGCGAAAAAGAAGAACTGGATTGACTTTGACGCGGGACGGCTGCTGGACGGGCTGACGCTGGAACAGCTCGGGGAGGAGCTGCTGCAGCAGGTGCTGGCGGTTGCGTCCGGAAAGAAGACCCGGGGCGAGGAGAATGGGTTCCACGATTTGGCGATTTTTAAGCAGGGCGTTACATTATAGTGATTAGTTCATGAGGAGGGAATGCAGATGACAGACATGATGAAACAGCTGCAGAAGCTGGGAATCGTACCGGTGGTGGTACTGGACAAAGCGGAGGATGCGCTGCCTTTGGCGGAACGCCTGGTGGCCGGCGGGCTGCCCTGCGCGGAGGTGACATTCCGGACTGCCGCGGCGGAGGAATCCATCCGCCGGATGGTGAAGGCGTATCCGGAAATGATTGTCGGCGCGGGCACCGTGCTGACCTGTGAACAGGCGGACCGGGCCATTGACGCCGGCGCGAAATTCATCGTCAGCCCCGGGTTCAATCCGAAGGTGACGGAATATGTGCTGAAAAAAGGCGTTCCGATGACGCCCGGCATCTGCACGCCGACGGAGATCGAAGCAGCGCTGCAGTTTGACCTGGATGTGCTGAAGTTCTTCCCGGCGGAGCCCTCAGGCGGACTGAAGATGATCAAGGCGCTGGCCGCACCGTATGTGGGCGTGAACTTTATGCCGACCGGTGGCATCAGCGCAGCCAATGTGCGGGACTATCTGGCCTATGACCGGATCGTGGCCTGCGGCGGCAGCTGGATGGTCAGCGGTAAGCTGGTGAAGGAAGGCCAGTTTGACGAAATTGAGAAACTCGTGCGGGAAGCCGCCGATATCGTGAAGGAAATCAGAGGCTGAAAAACAACCGGAATGAAACAGGAGGAGAATGATTATGCTGAATCTGAACCTGAAACCCGCTGAAGAATGCCGTTATGATGCCGTATCCCTGGGCGAAATCATGCTCCGCCTGGATCCGGGTGAAGGCCGGATCCGTACCGCGCGGGAATTCAAAGCATGGGAAGGCGGCGGCGAATACAATGTGGTGCGCGGCCTGCATAAGTGCTTCGGCCTGAAAACCGGCGTGCTGACCGCGTTTGCGGACAATGAGGTCGGTAAACTGCTTAAGGACCTGATTGAACAGGGCGGCGTGGATACGAGCCTGATCTGCTGGAAGAAGACGGACGGAATCGGCCGGATCTGCCGGAACGGCCTGAATTTTACCGAGCGCGGCTTCGGCATCCGGGGCGCTGTCGGATGTTCGGACCGGGCCAATACCGCCATTTCCAAGGCGACGCCGGAAGATTTCGATTTTGAGTATATCTTCGGCAAGCTGGGCGTCCGCTGGCTGCATACCGGCGGCATTTACGCAGCCCTGTCGGAACAGAGCTGTGAAACGGTGATTGCCGCCTGCAAAACCGCCAAGAAATACGGCACGCTGGTTTCCTACGACCTGAATTACCGGCCCTCCATGTGGTCCGCCATCGGCGGCCTGGAAAAAGCCCGGGAAGTGAACAAGGAAGTCGCGAAATATGTGGACGTGATGATCGGCAACGAGGAAGACTTCACGGCCTGCCTGGGACTCCAGGTGGAAGGCAACGATGAAAACCTGAAATCGCTGAACCTGGACGGCTATTACAAGATGATTGCGGAAGCTGCCCGGCAGTATCCCAACTTCAAGGCGATTGCCACCACCCTGCGGACGGTGAAAACCGCCACGGTCAACGACTGGAAAGCCATCTGCTGGGCGGACGGGGAAGTGCATATGTCCAAAGCCTATGACGGACTGGAGATTATGGACCGCGTCGGCGGAGGCGATTCCTTTGCTTCCGGCCTGATTTACGGGCTTATCACCACCGGCGATCCCGAATTGGCGGTCAATTACGGCGCAGCCCACGGCGCCCTGGCGATGACGACGCCGGGAGACACCAGCATGGCTACCAAGGAAGAAGTGGAAAGCGTGATGGGCAACGGAAGCGCTCGCGTGAAACGGTAAATGGAGGCGTTATCAAAATGAAACAATTTCTGGATCAGGATTTCCTGCTGAATACGGAAGCGGCGCGGAAGCTGTATCATGAAGCGGCGGAAGCATGCCCGATTATCGACTATCACTGCCACCTGAGCCCCCGGGAAATCTGGGAGGATATCCGGTATGACAATATTACCCAGGTGTGGCTGGGCGGCGACCACTACAAATGGCGTCTGATGCGCTCCGCCGGCGTACCGGAGAAGTATATTACCGGAGACGCACCGGACGAGGAAAAGTTCCAGAAATACGCGGAAGTGCTGGGGAAGGCCGTCGGCAATCCCCTGCATCACTGGAGCCATCTGGAGCTGCGCCGGTTCTTTGGCTATGAAGGCATCCTGAATGCAAAGACCGCTCCGGAAGTATGGAAGATTGCCAATGAAAAGCTCCGGAGCGAAGGCTATTCCGCCCGGGGACTGATCCGGATGAGCAACGTGGAAACCATCTGCACGACGGATGATCCGGCAGACAGCCTGGAATACCACGAGAAGCTGGCGGCGGACAAAACCTTCCCGGTGACTGTGCTGCCGGCATGGCGCCCGGACAAGGCCATGAACCTGGAAAAAACCACATGGCCGGAATACCTGCAGCAGCTGGGAAAGGCTGCCTGCATGGAAATCCGCTCTTTTGCCGACCTGAAAAAGGCGCTGCATATCCGCCTGGATTTCTTTGCCGCCCACGGATGCAAACTGAGCGACCATGCCCTGAATTACGTTATGTACGCGCCGGCAGCGGAAGAAGAGATCGAAGCGATCTTCGCCGCACGCCTGGCCGGACAGATTCCGGACGCAGAAGCGGAAGCAAAATTCAAGTATGCGTTTATGATGGCGATGGCCGGGGAATACACGGAGCGGAACTGGGTGATGCAGCTGCACTACGGCTGCCGCCGGGACAACAATCCGGTGACCTTCCGCAAAATGGGACCGGATACCGGATTCGACTGCGTGGATAACTACGCGCCGTCCGCCCAGACCGCGGCGTTCCTGGGCGCCCTGGAGGAGACCGGCAAACTGCCGAAGACGATTCTCTACAGCCTGAACACCAACGACAACGCCGCCATCGACACGATCCTGGGTTGCTTCCAGAACGATACGGCTGTCGGCCGGATTCAGCACGGTTCCGCCTGGTGGTTCAACGACCACTTCGACGGGATGAGCGAACAGCTGAAGAGCCTCGGTGCTTTGGGATACCTGGCCGGGTTCATCGGCATGCTGACGGACAGCCGCTCCTTCCTGAGCTATCCCCGGCATGAATACTTCCGCCGGATCCTGTGCCGGATTCTCGGCCAGTGGGTGGAGGACGGGTTCTATCCCGAGGATTTCGATACCCTGAAGGAAATCGTGACGGGAATCAGCTACGGAAACGCGAAGAAGTACTTTGCGTTTGATGAAAAGAAAATCTGATAATCGGCGCCGGAATTCCGGCGCCTTTTCTGACGAACCAGGTTGAAAAGAGGGAATACCATGAATATCGGAATCAGGCTGCATGATACGCTGCCCGGAACGCTGCGGGAGCGGCTTTCGTATGCCGCGGCGCAGGGGTTTACCTGCGTTCAGCTGGCGATGAGCAAGGCGGTGCCGGGGTTTCAGATGAACAAGGCGCCGGAACTGCTGACGGAAGAACTGGCGGCGGAGGTGCGGGGAGAACTGGAAAATGCCGGGATCAGCTGCGCCGTGCTGGGATGCTATCTGAAGCTGGCGTCTCTTGATGACGAAGAGGCGAGGCGGGTGCAGGAAATCTACAAGGCCCATCTGCGCTTCGCCAAGTGGATCGGCGCGGGATGCGTCGGAACGGAAACGCCGCCGGCGGACGGACCGGAAGGGGAAGCCTGCCGGACGGAGGCACATTACCAGCTGCTTCTGAAACGGGTGGTGCCGGTGGTGCGCGAGGCGGAGAAACTGGGCGTGACGCTGGCGGTTGAACCGGTCTGCAGCCATATTGTTTATGATACCGGCATGGCGGAACAGATGCTCCGGGACCTGGACAGCGGCAGCGTGAAGATTATCCTGGACGCGGTGAACCTGATTGACAGCGCGCATACGGAAGCGGCGGAAGAGATGATCCGGGAAGCGGTGCGGAGACTGGGCAGCCGGGTCTGCGTACTGCACATGAAAGATTTTGTTCCGCAGGAAGGCGCACCGCGGCCGAAACCGGTTCCCTGCGGGCAGGGAAAAATGAAGTATGGGGACCTGCTGGCCCTGGCCCGGCAACGGCGGCTGCCGATGACCCTGGAGAATACGACGCCGGACAATGCGGAGCGGACGAGACTGTATCTGGAGAACATGGACTAAACGGACATGATACAGCCGGAAACGGAGAGAGTTGGCGGAAAGTATTGAAACCCGGACAGCTTATCATATATACTGTTCATGAGATATGAAGCGATATGGATATACGCGATATGAAACGGTAAAATACGGCAAAATTGTTCGGACAAATTGGACGACTGACAGGAGAAACCCGATGGAATTATTGTTCGTATCATCCCGCAGCGCAAGCGTGCTGCTGGATGCGGAAGGCCTGTATGAAGCCCGGGAAAAGCGGATCCTCTGCCTGGACGGGGAGGAGCTGGGCGAGGAATACCGCTCGGTGACCTCGCTGTTTGACCTGGAACCGGATACGGCCTATACGCTGGAAACCCGGACAGACGACGGGAAAACAGAGCAGCTTTCCTTTAAGACGAAAACTGAAACCTGCCTGCTGGATGTGAAAGCTTTCGGCGCGAAGGGCGACGGGGAAACCGAAGATACCGCCATGCTGCAGGCTGCGATCCTGTGCTGCCCGGACGGCGGAACGGTACGGATTCCGCCGGGGGACTATGTGACGGGGCCGCTTTTCCTGAAAAGCCATATGACGCTGGAAATTGCGGACGGCGCGGCCCTGCGGCTGCTGACGGACCGGAAGCGCTTTCCGGTTTTTCCCGGGGAAACTTACGCGGATAACGAACAGGGCGAGCTGCTGCTGGGCATGTTCGAAGGCTGCAAGACAGACGGATTTGCCGCCGCACTGAACGGGATTGACCTGACGGATGTGGCCATCATCGGTGAAGGCATCATCGACGGCCGGGCCGGCGAAGGCGACTGGTGGATCAATCCGAAGGTGCAGCGGATCGCCTGCCGGGGAAACCTGTTCTACACCCAGCGGTGCCGGAAGATGACGGTTCAGGGGATCACATTCATGAACAGCCCCAGCTGGAATATTCATCCGGCATTCAGCGAGGACCTGGATTTCATTGATATCCGGGTCCGGGCGCCGTGGGACAGCCCGAACACGGACGGCTTTGATCCGGAAAGCTGCCGCCGGGTGCGGCTGCTGGGGGCGGAGATCTCCGTCGGGGATGACTGCATTGCCATCAAGAGCGGCAAAATCGACCTGGGACGGAAGTATAAGACGCCCAGCGAGGATCTGGAAATCGGCTGGTGCGCACTGCTGGACGGGCACGGCGGCGTAACGATCGGCAGTGAAATGGCCGGCGGCGTGCGGCGGGTGAACGCGCATCACTGCTATATGAAAGGCAACGACCGGGCCCTGCGGATCAAGACCCGGCGGGACCGGGGCAAGGACGGCATTGTGGATGAAATCCGCTTCCGGGACGTCCGGATGGAAGATGTCAAAATGCCGCTGGTGGTCAACAGCTTCTACTTCTGCGACGCGGATGGCAAATCCGATCGGGTGCAGAGCCGCGAAAAGCAGCCGGTGGACGAAACGACGCCGGAAATCGGCACGGTTGCCTTTGAACGGGTGAAAGCGGTCGGCTGCAAGGCGTGCGCGGCGTATGCCATGGGCCTGCCGGAAAAGCCGATGAAGGAACTGATCCTGCGGGACTGCCAATTCTCCTTTGACCCGGAAGCGGAACCGATGGTGCCGGCGATGGCACTGGGCGTCGAGACATGCTGCCGGCGGGGCGTCATTGCCCGGTATCTGGAGAAGCTGACCATGCAGAATGTGATGCTGGACGGGTTTGAGGGCGATCTGCTGGAAACCACGGAAGTACAGGTAATTGATACGGACGCTGAAGTATAAAAATGGAGGAATTCGGGTATGGACATTCGGTACAGCTGCAATCAACGGGATTTCAAACGGTACACCACAGAAGAAGTACGGAAGGAGTTCCTGATTGAGAAACTCTTTACGCCGGAACAGGTGGAGGCGGTTTACAGCCATGTGGACCGCATGGTGACGCTGGGCGTGATGCCGGTGAAGGAAAAAGTGTCCATTGACAAGGGCATTGATATCTGGCACAATTTCGGCACGGAGTATTTCCTGGAACGCCGGGAGTGCGGCATGTTCAATGTCGGCGGCGCCGGAAAGGTGACCGCGGACGGGAAGGTATACGAGCTGGGATACAAGGACTGCCTGTACCTGACCCGCGGCGCAAAGGAAGTGCTGTTTGAGAGCGATGATCCGCAACAGCCCGCAAAGTTCTATATCGTTTCCGCCCCGGCCCACTGCAGCTACGAGAACCGGCTGATCAAGATTGCGGACGCGGCCAAGAAACCCTGTGGCGACGCGGCCACCAGCAACAAGCGGGTGATTAACCAGTTCATCCATCCCTCGGTACTGAATACCTGCCAGCTGTCCATGGGGATGACGGTGCTGGAAAGCGGCAGTGTGTGGAACACGATGCCGGCGCATACCCATGAGCGGCGGATGGAAGTATATTTCTATTTTGAAGTGCCGCAGGACAATGTGGTGTTCCATATGATGGGCGAAGGACAGGAAACGCGGCATATTGTGATGCAGAACGAGCAGGCGGTGATTTCGCCCAGCTGGTCGATTCATGCCGGCGCCGGAACGAGCAATTATACGTTTATCTGGGCGATGGGCGGGGAGAACCAGGCGTTTGACGATATGGACAATATTAAGACAACCGATCTGAGATAACCAGGGGGCTTTCCGATCGCCACCCTGGACCCCTTCGGCATCTGGGTCCCGAAGGACAGAGAGAACCAAGTACTTGACGAACGATAACTGAAAACGGAGGAAAAGAAAATGGATATGAATGCTTTCAGCCTGAAGGGAAAAATTGCCTGGATTACCGGAGCCAGCTACGGCATCGGATTTGCCATTGCTGAGGCCTATGCGGCCGCCGGCGCGACCATCGTTTTTAACGACATCAACCAGGAACTGGTGGACAAGGGCCTGAAGGCCTATGCGGAAAAGGGCATTGACGCCAAAGGCTATGTCTGCGACGTGACGAACGAGGAAGCGGTTCAGGCGCTGGTGAAGCAGATTGAAGCTGAAGTCGGCGTGATTGACATCCTCGTGAACAATGCCGGCATTATCCGCCGGATTCCGATGATTGAAATGAGCGCCGCGGAATTCCGCAAGGTCATCGACGTGGATCTGAACGCGCCGTTTATCTGCGCCAAGGCGGTGATTCCTTCGATGATTCAGAAGGGCCACGGCAAGATTATCAACATCTGCAGCATGATGAGCGAACTGGGCCGGGAAACCGTTTCCGCTTACGCGGCGGCCAAGGGCGGCCTGAAGATGCTGACCCGGAACATCTGCTCCGAATACGGCGAGCACAACATCCAGTGCAACGGCATCGGGCCGGGCTATATCGCCACGCCCCAGACGGCGCCCCTGCGGGAAAAGCAGCCCGACGGCAGCCGCCATCCCTTTGACCAGTTCATTATTGCCAAAACGCCGGCCGCCCGCTGGGGAACGCCGGAAGACCTGCAGGGTCCCGCCGTATTCCTGGCCAGCGACGCCAGCAATTTCGTGAACGGCCATATCCTGTATGTGGACGGCGGTATTTTGGCTTATATCGGGAAACAGCCCTGAGCACACAAAGATTCATCCATTTTGTCCATATGAAACCCGTTTTTTGACTTTACGAATGCGAACGTTTTCATGTATAATAGTATCTGAATGATGGACAAATAAGCCAAGAACCCCGGAGGAAATATCGTGCACAGCCAGAAAACGGTCGGTCAGTACCGCGGAATTGACCTGTTTTTGTTCACTGTATTGCTGGCCGTTTTCGAGACCGTTATCGTCAAAGCGGCAACCAGCTGGTTTCCCAAAGAAGCCTGGATGGTTTCCGCGGTGCCGGCGGTAACGGCGATCGTGATGGTGCGCTGGGGTCCCTGGTGTGCGCTGACCGCCGCGGCCGGCGGAATCATTACCACGTTCACGGTCGGCGGAGGATGGCAGCAGTACCTGATTTACGCCGTGGGCAACCTGGCGGTGCTGGCAGTGCTTCCGCTGAAAAAGAAGTGGGGATGGAAAAAGCTCCGCGAAAGCATTCCGGTCAACCTGCTGTTCGGCGCGCTGAGCGTGCTGGCCATGCACCTGGGCCGGGCTGTGCTGGTGATGATATTCAGCGGATCGATTGAAACGGCATGGGAAACGATCGCGCACGACTCCATCACTTACATCTTTACCCTGACGATTGTCTGGATCGCTTCCCGGCCGGACGGGCTGCTGGAGGACCAGATTCATTACCTGAAAAGGCTCAGCCATGAGCCGGAGAAGAAGGAAGGGGCGCCTGAATGAGAGCGAACGGGACGGATTACCTGATTTACGATCAGGAAAACGGCATATACCGGGAAGATCCGGAACAGGCCGTCCGTGATGATGTGGAGAAGCACTACTGGCTGAATGTGCTGCGGGCCATCATCAAGGACTGGCGGCTGTACCTGATGCTGGTGCCGATGCTGCTGGTATTCCTGCTTTGGCGCTACCTGCCGATGTACGAGCTGCTGCGCGCCTTCAAGGTGGACGGCAGTGAGGCGCAGTCGGTATCGGAATGGGCCTACAAAGGATTTTCCAATTTCCGGGCACTGCTGATCGGTACGGGAACCAACGCGGCGCTGTCCCAGGAATTCTGGATGTCCCTGCGGAACACATTCCTGCTGAGCTTCTACGGGCTGTGCTTCGGCTTCCCGATGCCGATCATCCTGGCCCTGTTCTTCAATGAAATCCGCTCCAATGCGGCCCGCAGCGTGCTGCAGGTGATGACTTACCTGCCCAAGTTTATGTCCACCGTTATCATGACGTCCCTGGTGGTGATGCTGGTGAAAGGCGCGACAACCGCCGGCAAACTGGCGGCGCCTCCCGGCGTCATCTCCCAGCTGCTGGTCAACATGGGGCTCGTTTCCGAAACGGCGGCCAATGCGGGCCTGCTCCGGAGCGCGGATTATTTCCGGGCGATTTACCAGGTGAGCGGCATCTGGGAAACCGCCGGTTATGACAGCATCGTATTCTTCGCGGCAATCATCGCGATCTCGCCGACCAGCTATGAAGCCGCCCAGATCGACGGCGCCGGCAAATGGGCGCAGATGCGCTATGTGGTGCTGCCCAGCATCCTGAGCACGATTGTGATCATGCTGATTACCCGGATCGGCTCGATGCTGAGCATCGGCTACGAAAAAGTCATCCTGCTGACGAATAACCTGGAAAAGGGCAAGGGCGACGTCCTGACGACGGCGCAGGTTGTATCCACCTTTGCATGGCAGACCAGCCAGGCGTCCGGCTCTTCGAAGGGACTGCCCGGAATCGCGTCCGCCGCGGAAATGATCAATAACGTGGTCGGCATGCTGCTGGTGATCGGCGCGAATACGATTGCCCGCAAGGCATCCAACGTATCGCTGTACTGAGGAGAGGAGAGGAACCGTGAAAAGAAAACTGGAAATCTCCGAACTGATATTCAAGATCATCAGCTATGTGCTGCTGACCGTGTTCGCGCTGTGCTGCCTGTATCCGTTTGTCTACGCGGCATCTTCCTCGATCAGCGGAAAGCGGAATGTCCAGAACGACCTGTTTGAGCTGTATGAGCCCGTGACGGCCCAGGGGAAAAGTGATATCTACCTGGTCAACAGCGATGAAGGCATCCGCCTGAAGGCCGTACTGAACGACAAGGGTGAAATCGTTTCGGCCCAGCGGATCGGCGAGAACGGCAGCACGGAGGACGTCAAGGACGCCATCCGGAACGCGAACAACGAACTGGTAGCGCTGCAGCTCCAGGACAGCGAGGGAAACGCTGTTACGGACGACGCCGACGAGCCGGTTTTCGCGGCGGTGATCTGGTTCAGCAATGAAGACGGCATTGGTCTCCAAGGCTTTTTTGACCGGGACATGACCTTTGTGGATGACGGAAAGACAACCCTGAAGGATCCGGAATACCTGGCGGAACGGATTGCCACCCTGAACAAAGAATACCAGCTGAAGGTGGCCCGGGTATCGACCGTGAAGGGCAAGGCGGGATATACCAAGGACAAGACCACGTCGCTGCTGGCGATTGAATGTGAACACGCGCTGGCTGCCGGAACCCCCATTTCCGATATTATCCAGGTGGATGTGGAAAAGAAAAAGGTGCAGGTTCCGAAAAGCGAACTGGATATCACGATCGTGGAAGGCGCGTCCGTTGTACGGAAAACAGAACAGCGCGGGATTGTGCTGCTGCCCAAGGCGATTCAGTTCCGGGCGTTCAAATGGATGTTCCAGCAGGACGTTTTCTGGAATTCCTATTCCAACACCCTGTTCCTGACGGTTTACGGTACGGTATGGGCCCTGGTGGTATCAATCCTGGGCGCCTATGCCCTGAGCAAGAAGCGGCTGAAATTCCGCAAGTTCTTCAACTTCTTCCTGGTATTCACGATGTGGTTCAGCGCCGGTATCGTGCCGCAGCGGCTGAACTACCTGGCCACGAAGACGGCGTTCCACAATGTGGGCATTATGGACGACAAATGGATGGTCGTTATCGCCATGGGTATGGCCGCGATGAATATCATCCTGCTGCGGAATGCCTTTGAAAACGTTCCGGGCGAAATTGAAGAGGCAGCCATTGTGGACGGCGCGACCGAAATGCAGGTGCTGCGCCAGGTGTTTATTCCCATGAGCAAATCGACCATCGCGACGGTGGCGCTGTTCTTTGCCATCAGCCGGTGGAACGGATACTTCTGGGCGAAACAGATGGTGACCAATTCCTGGGAATGGCCGTTGCAGGTATATATCCGAACCAAACTGGATGAATTGGTGTATGACCCGGAAGTAATCAACTACTGGAATGAAACATACGCCACCGATTCGGTCATTTACGCGCTGATCGTATGTTCCATCATTCCGATCCTGATCATCTATCCCTTTATCCAGAAATACTTCGCCAAAGGCACGAATGTCGGCGGCGTAAAAGAGTGATTAGTGGTTAGTGGGTGTATCAATCAGGTAACTTCGCAGACGGCAGTTCTGCCGGAAGCGTTGAAAAAATCACAAATAATTTTTTAGGAGGTAGCCCCATGAAGAAACTCTTGTCCCTGGTCCTGGCTCTGGCCCTGGTGCTTTCGCTGGCCGGAACCGCCCTGGCCGCCGGTAACTATGCGGAAGGCACTGTGCTCCGCATGGCGGTTGGTTACAACAATGCCAAAACCGGTATCGTGTTTGACGCTGAAGTCGCCGGCGAAGGCGTTACCCTGGCAGACGGAAACACCTACACTTCCGGAAGCCTGAAGCCCACCTGGGTTGCACTGGAAAATATCCTCGGCGTTAAGTTCGAGAGCAAGTACCAGGGCAACACCGCGGCGAAGGAATTTGAATTCTGGAAAGACAACCTGGCGGAAGTTGACATGGTCAGTGGCACTGCGGCCGGCCTGTCTGAAAACGGCGAAGCCGGACTGCTGGTGAACCTGGCAGATTACCTGGATGTGATGCCGAACTTCAAGGCCTATCTGGATGCCAACCCCATCGTTAAGCTGTCCATCACCGGCAACACTGACACCGGCGCGATCTACTTCAGCCCCTACTTTGACGGCGTGAACGACATCGAGCGGATGCCCCTGATGCGCGTTGACTGGGTTGAGAAGCTGCTGGACGGCGAAGGCCCGTTTGAAGCGGATGAAAGCAACGAGACCGAAGAATTTGTTTATGAACCCATCATGCCGACCTTCATCGCGCTGGATGTGGACGTTGTGACCGCGGACGGCACTGCTGTGGAAACCATCCAGAAGGACTATGAAGCGACCACTGAAGATCCCCAGATCGGCGGCAACATCGTTGCCCTGATGAATGCCAAGGGAACCATGACCGGTGTGGAAGCGGTCAACATGCTCCGCGACTATATCGACAAGGCTTATCATGGCTACTACGGCACCAAGCGTTCCGACCTGTTCGTGGGCCAGAACGCCGCGTGGGACGCGGATGAACTGGTAGCGCTGCTGCGCTGCGTGATCTCCAACCCCCAGACGCTGAACGGTACGGACTATGTTGAAGCGATTTTCTCCCGTGAAGACAACAACAACCAGCGCCGGATCGACCTTTTCCGCCTGGCCGGACATCTCTTCGGTGTACGCGGACTGGAATCCCGGAAGGATTACCTATATGTGGGCGTGGACGGCAACCTGCATGACGCCCGCCAGGAAGCCGATACCTACGTTGCGCTGGAAAAGATGAACCAGATGGCCCGTGAAGGCCTGATCGCCCAGAGCTTCATCAATGTGGAAGAAGCGAGCTCCAGCAAGTACCTGGAGACCGACGGCGGCTTCATGAGCTATGACTACAACCAGACCCAGACGGCCATGAACCAGACCAAGCTGCAGAACGACGCAGGCGAGAAGTACATGGCGGTTATGCCCCCGATCGCTCCGTGGTATGACAAGGGCGAAGAAGAAGACGGCGAACACAATCCGACCTTCATGCGGTTCACCGAATCCTGGCGTTCCGTGAAGACGGACGGCTGGGCCATTTCCAAGGCCGGTGTTGCCGGAGACGACAACAAGCTGTATGCCGCGCTGGCGCTGATTGACTACGCTTATTCTCCTGAAGGCCAGATTCTGATGAGCTACGGCCCCGACGCCTTCATCAAGACCAAGGACGACGGCAGCTATGAAACCTTCCTGTTCAACGGTAAGGAAATGCCCGTGATCGCGGATGCGACCTACGCTGAACTGTGGGAGAAGGCTTCCGGCAACTACACGAACTACGCCCGCCAATACCTGGGCTCCACCCTGAGCTTCGTCAAGAGCCAGGCCTTCGAGTACCAGTGCACGCATGAGCTTGGCAAGATCGGCGCCGGATATATCTCCAACGCTATTGGCCTGGGCACCATCAAGCATCCGGAACTGGCGCTGACCGAGAATCCCTGGTACACCTCTGTTCCCACCGTGCTCCCGTCCACCACGGATGAATCCAGCAACCTGTCCTCCTACAAGGAGCTGAATGATTCCTTCTCTGGCGCCAAGGGCGGCGAGAACATTTTCGTGAACATCATTGCCCAGGGCCTGGTCGGTGCGACCGGTACCGAGTTTGCTGCTGAAGCGGCAGAAAAGATCACCCAGAATATGTATGGTGACAAGTACCTGAACATCGTCAATGCCCAGTGGCAGCGGCTGAAGGACTACTACACCAAATAATCACGATTCCTTAATTCCTTGAGTCATCACGCTCCCGCCTGCCGGGGTCGGCAGGCGGGAGCAATGAATCGCAATATCATCCGATGAAGGGGTTCGTAATCATGTACAGAAAGCAAATGACGCTTCAGCGTATCCTCTGTATCCTGATGGTTGTCGTCAGTGCAGTTGTGTTTGTTTACGCGCTGGGATTCATGACCGATGCCAACGACATGATTGCCACGGCTGCGCTGGGATATGAAGCACCGACGGGTACATCGGCGGAAGTTAAAGCTGAGATTGCGGCCAAGAAAGCGCCGATGCGCCAGTTTATGGATGATATGAACCTGTTTGACAGCATTTTTGTGAAGGTCGGCATCGGGCTGATCCTGGTTTCCCTGACCCTTCTTTTAACGAATACGCACACCCGGCGGAAATACTATATCAGCAACTATATTGCCACATTGCTTACGGTGGGCGCAGCATGCGCGGTGTCCGTGTGGGCCCACGGAGAGATTGCCGGACTGAGGGCCCGCTACTTTTCGGGAGAAATTGATTTCGACTTTGTGAAAATGGCATGCGATGACCTGGCGCGGGGGAACGGCTCCGTTCAGTCCGTGAATGTATATACGGAATCCGCGTTCTGGTTTGACGTGCATTATTATGTTTTCGGTATCCTGCTGCTGATGGCGGCATTCCTGATTCTGAATGCAATCTGGAAGAGCATTCTGATGAAGCGCGAAAAGAACGCGCTTGCCATGGGAAAGGCGGTGAGCTGAATGAGCGAGGAACGGCTGATCCGAAGGGACCGGATGAGATTTACCAAAAATACCGCGTCTTCCCGGCTGGCGATCCTGGCCATTATCCTGAACGTGCTCTTCTTTGTAAGTATATATAAAGTAAACGTTGAGGCCTATTACAGCTGGCTGATCGGCGTTTCCATCCTGTATAACCTGGTGTTTATGCTGGCGACCTTCCTGGCCAGTGAAGGCGTCAAACGATATAATGTCCGGTATTCGGTGCTGCTGGTGCTGCTGGGGGCCGGGCAGGTAGTCCGGATTTTCATCATTCCCGCGATGATGAAAGTGATGCACTACACGGAAAGCGTTGCCGTTTACAAATACAGCAAACGCACCAAGCAGGAAGTATTCGACCATTTTGATACGATTGACAAGATTGTGATGCCCGCGGATCAGTATACCCGTGTTGTGATCTATCTGGGTGTATCTGCGCTGTGCCTGCTGGCCGCGGCACTGATCAACTGGTACAAGAGCCGGGAGCTTGCGGCGGCAGAGGCAGATTCCGGCGCAAAGCAGGCGTAAGGAGGACAGCACATGGCGGAATTATCGCTGCAGCATCTGGACAAGATTTACGACAATAATGTTCAGGCTGTGTTTGACTTCAATATGGACGTGAAGGACGGCGAGCTGATTGTGCTGGTCGGTCCGTCCGGATGCGGCAAGAGCACCACGCTGCGGATGGTGGCCGGGCTGGAAGACATTTCCAAAGGCCGGCTGCTGCTGGATGGGAAGGATATTACCCAGGCGCCGGCCAAGGATCGGGATATGGCCATGGTTTTCCAGAACTACGCGCTTTACGGGCATATGACGATTTATGAAAACATGGCTTTCAGCCTGACGCTGCGCAAAGAGGACAAGAACGTGATTCACCGGAAGGTGATGGCGGCGGCGGAAATCCTGGACCTGACAGCCCAGCTGAACAAGAAACCGGCGCAGCTTTCCGGCGGACAGCGGCAGCGGGTGGCCATGGGGCGTTCCATTGTGCGGAATCCCAGCGTGTTCCTGTTTGACGAGCCGCTATCCAACCTGGACGCGAAACTGCGGGGATCCACCCGGCGGGAAATCCTGCTGCTGCACAAGCGCCTCGGCGCCACCATGATGTATGTGACCCATGACCAGACGGAAGCCCTGACGCTGGCGGACCGAATCGTGTGCATGAGCATGGGCCATGTGCAGCAGATCGGCACGCCGATGGAGCTGTATGACAGTCCCGCGAACATGTTCGTGGCCGGGTTTATCGGGCTGCCGCCCATGAATTTCCTGCATGTTGTTGTGAATGACGATATCCTGAAAGGGGAAGGTTTTGAAGTCTCCCTGACGGAAGAAGAGCGGAGCCTGCTGGCAACTTACCGGCAGAAGGAAATCGTACTTGGCGTACGGCCGGAGGATCTGGCGGAGGGCGACGAAATCCCTGTGGAAGTGATGACCAACGAAAACCTGGGCATGAACACGCTGGTTCACGGGTATATCGGCGGCCAGCGAACCATGCCTGTGACGGCCAAACTGCGGGGCTGGAAGGATTACCGCAACGGCGACGGCATCCGCCTGAAGATTGTCCGGAAACATTTCTTTGACGCTGAAACGACCGAAGCCATCCGGAAGGAGTGAGGAAAGATGGTTCTGCTGAGCGCTCTGCTGGGAATTGCGCCGACCTACTATTACTACATTTCCGCACTTATTCTGGCCGCGTTCATCTTTATCATGATCCGTAGGGAAAGCCGGCGGAGATTCTTTGTGGCCCTGAAGCGGAAACCGCAGAACATTCCGCTGGTCATGATAACCTGCTGTTTTCTGTGGTATTCATTCAACCTGTCATTGATTTCCTATACGACCACCCAGATCCAGGCCGATACGGGCCTGATGGGATTTGTGATTATGCTGCTGTCGATCCTGGCGATCGTCTGCGTCATGAACGCGTTTCCCTACCGGAAAAAGACCAAGGTGCCGATGCTGATCCTGTCTTTTGTGATGATGGGGATAATCCTGACGTGCGATCTCCTCTACCTGGGCACCATCGCAAGCAAACTGGCCCAGAATATCCTGGAAGCCTCGGCGGTGCCGAAGGTTCTCCAGACGAGGTCCATCCTGATTGCCCATGTGGTAATGATCGGCATTGCAGCGCTGCTGACGGCGACGCTGCCGGTTTACCGGAAGTGGATCCGGAAGATCAATACGTCCATTGAGATCGCGGAGAATGTGGAGATGGAAGCGATCGATATCAGCGGTGAGTGACGCCCATGGCACGGAACAGGGAAAAACCCGGCCGGGAGCCGGATAAAACCGCGGCGGAATATTATGAGCTGAAAAGCGACGCGGTGAATGAACTGATCAACGCCAATGTGACCAACACGAAGCCGGTTGATCCGAAAGAGCTGAAAAAGTACCGCCGGAAAAGCATCCTGAACCTGCCGGAAGGCCTGAAATACTTCCTGCTGAAATGGTGGTTTGCCGGCGTAGTCTGCTGGTTCTTCATGATCGGACTGTCGCCGTACGGGATCAATACCCTGGATATGATCGTAATCATGGGCGTTGTGACCGGTTTGCTGTGGGACCTGCCGGTGAACGCGTTTATCCGCCTGAAAGCGGAGACGAAGGATTACGGCCGGTATATGATGTTACCGAAGACCGGCGTGATTGCCGGCGCGCTGAACGTTGTTTACGGCATTGTGCTGATATTCCTGACGGCGATGACATACAACGCTGTGAATGCCGCGCTCGGGACAGGAAACGGCGAAGGCGCGATCGGCGTCGGGCCGATTCTGTTCGGAATATTTACGGCCGGGTGGGACTGGCTGCTGCTGCAGTGCAAAAAACTGGGCGGCGCTATGCTGGCGGACGCGAAGAAAAGCGCGGCACAGGCCGGCGGAACCACGAAAAAGAAATGATACAGACAGGGGAAACGCATGCGGGAAATGATTGAACAGTACCTGCTGGAACTGATCCGACGCAGCACACCGCGAAAAACCGCCTGGAACATGGAGAAAATCCGCGCCGGCGGGGAAGTCAAGTGGAACTATATTGACGGGTGCATGCTGATTGCGCTGATCACCATGACGGAGATTACCGGGGACGACCGGTACGCTGCGTTCGCGGAGCAGGTGGGCGACAGCTTTGTGCAGGAGGACGGGAGTATCCTGACCTTTGACCCGGAGCATCGCGCGCTGGACGATTTCAACGAGAGCCGGATTCTGTTTCCCCTGCTGCGGCTCACGGGGAAGGAGAAATACCGGAAAGCCATTGAACAGCAATATGGTTTCCTGATGGAGCAGCCCCGGACATACGAGGGGAACTTCTGGCACAAGAAGGTTTATCCGGACCAGGTATGGCTGGACGGTACCTATATGGCGCTTCCCTTCATTGCCACCTACCAGCGGGAAATGGGAAACGGGGACTATTCGGATATTATCCGCCAGCTCCGGATTATCCGGGAGCGGATGCGGGATCCGGAAACCGGCTTGTATTATCACGGATACGACGCAAGCAGGAAGGCGTTCTGGGCAGATCCGGAAACCGGGCTGAGCCGGAACTTCTGGCTGCGGGCGGACGGATGGTTTGCCTGCGCACTGGCGGACCTGGCGGACATCATTCCGGCGGAGAAGCCGGAGCGGGCGGAAATTGCCGGAATGCTGGCGGAGTTTATGGACAGCATCGCCAGGTATATGGATCCGGAAACCGGCATGTACTGGCAGGTGATTGACCAGGGCGGCCGGGAAGGCAACTACCCGGAAACCAGCGGCAGCGCCATGATCGCCTATGCCATGCTGAAAGGGGCGCGGCTGGGAATCCTGGAGAGCCGGTTCCGCACCCTGGGGCAGAAGACATTTACCGGGATTACGGAGCGGTATATGACGGTCCGGGACGGTATGCCGGAACTGACGAACATCTGCCTGGTGGCCGGGCTGGGGCCGGAGAAGAATCCCCGGCGGGATGGCTCCTATGAATACTACATTTCAGAGCCGATTGTGGCGAACGATGCCAAAGGCGCCGCGCCGTTTGTGCTCTGCTATACGGAAATACGGAGAATCAGTGGTTAGTGGTTAGTGGTTAGTGGTTAGTGGGGGAGGCAAAGCGATGTATATCACGCTGAAGGACATCAATAAAATTTACCCGAACGGTTTTCACGCGGTGCACAATTTTAACCTGGAAATCGACAAGGGTGAATTTGTGGTATTTGTCGGTCCTTCCGGATGCGGAAAATCCACGACCCTGCGGATGATCGCGGGGCTGGAAAACATTTCCAGCGGCGAGTTCCTGATTAACGGGGAACGGGCCAATGAAAAAGGCCCCCGGGAGCGGGAAGTGGCCATGGTGTTCCAGAGCTATGCGCTGTATCCCCAGATGACGGTGTTTGACAATATCGCTTTCGGCCTGACGCTCCAGGGCGTGGACGAGGACGTGATTGAAGAGCGGGTGAAGAAAACCGCGAAGATCCTGGGCCTGACGGATTACCTGGACCGCCTGCCCCGGGCCCTGAGCGGCGGCCAGCGCCAGCGCGTGGCCATCGGCCGGGCGATCATCCGGAAGGTGGGCATCTTCCTGATGGATGAGCCGCTGTCCAACCTGGACGCGAAACAGCGGGTGACGATGCGGTCCGAGATTGCCCAGATTCACCGGGAGACCGGCGCCACCACGATTTACGTGACCCATGACCAGACGGAAGCCATGACGCTGGCGGACCGGATTGTGGTGATGAAGGATGGCTACGTCCAGCAGGTCGGCACGCCCCGTGACCTGTATTTTAATCCTGTGAATGTGTTCGTGGCGGGATTTATCGGCGAACCGCCGATGAATTTTGTCCGGGGCAAGGTGGAAAACGGCATGCTGGCCTTCGGGGAACAGCAGCTGGACCTGAAACCGGTGCGGCAGGATATCGCTGAACTGGAAGGCCGGGAGATTGTGTTTGGTTTCCGCCCGGAGGCGATCAGCCTGAAACCGCGGGAGGACGCCGTTTCGGTGAACTGCCGGGTGGAACTGACGGAAATGCTGGGCGACAATACGAATATCTATATTGTTTCCGGCAATCAGCACGCGATCCTGAAGGTGGACAGCCACGACACACCGGAAACGGATGCGGACCTGACATTCCGGATTCCGTATGAGAGTATCTATCTGTTTGACGGAGAAACGGAAATGGTGCTTTAATCCAGTTTGACTTTCATTCTTTCGCTGTCATGCTCCGGAATCGCGCCGGCCAGGCGGGATTCCAGGTAATAACGCGGCGCGGTGCCGAATTTCTTCTTGAACATTTTTGAAAAATACAGCGGGTCATGGAAACCGCACAGCGGCGCGATATCCGAAATGGTTTTCGCGCCGGCATTTGCGTCGCTGACCAGCAGCTCCGCGGCCATCTTCAGGCGCTTGTCCGTGAGATAACGGTGCGGTGTGACGCCCAGCTCCTTCTGGAAGAGCTTGCGGAGATAATCGTAGCTGAAGGGCAATGAATGCAGGTAAGCATCCAGCTCATAGGTGCTATCGGCATAGTTGGAGATGATATTGTTTTCAATCTCAGCGACAACCGGCGTCAGGGTGCTGCCGGTCTGGTAAGCCACCAGGTAGCAGCTGATCAGGTCTCCGTAGACTGAAAGCAGCGTGGAGGTATCCTTCCGGTCGGAGTAGAAGTGGAAGAAAACCGCGTTAAAAGCGTCCAGCAGGAAATGGTTGGAGTCATCGGAGATGACCATCGGCGAGGTAAAGGACAGCGCCGGGGACACCATATTGATATGGATATTCTGGAAGCCGTCCGCGCTGGCGTTGGAATGGGGCACCATGGGGGGAATGATGACCACATCCCCCTCCTGGTAGTCCAGCCGGCGGTCGTCAAAGACGAAAGCGCCGGAGCCGTAGGTGCAGTAAACGAATTCCCAGCTTTCATGCGCATGCCGGGAAACGGTGTAAATGACAGTATGCTTGCCGACATAGGTGATATCATTCATACGGGAACCCTCCGTTTCAGGATGGCACAGGGGGGTGACAGTTTTGGTATGTAAGAGCATTGTATCATGCCGACCGGCGAAAAACAAGATTTCCATGAATCCGGAGCCGGCCGGATGTTTGATGGCGGTTTGCCAGAATACCGCCGGAAAGAACCAGGTGAAGGGGAAAAGAGCATGATGATAACAGTGGCAAAGGACGGCAGCGGGGACTATACCGGTATCCAGGCGGCTGTGGACAGCATTCCGGAATACCCCGGAGAGGAACCGGTGCAGATCCTGGTCCGCGTTGGGGAGTACCGCGAAAAAGTGGTGATTCACCGGGACAACGTGGTGCTGACGGGCGAGGATCCGGAACATACCGTGGTGGCTTGGAACGGATGCGCCAAAGACCTTTATCCGGACGGAACGGAGAAGGGAACCTTCCTTTCTTCCACGCTGATGGTCACCGGCAGCCATGTGACGGTGGAAAACATCACAATCCGCAATGATGCCGGGGACGGCCGGATTGCCGGCCAGGCGGTTGCCGTATACGCGGCCGGAGACCGGGGAATATGGAAAAACTGCCGGATGATTGCACACCAGGACACACTGTTCTGCGGGCCGGTCCGCCTGCCGAACGTGCGGGAGGATATCGGCAGCCGGACGGGATCGGCGGAGGCGGTACTCCGGGTGGAGGACGGACACCTGACGCACAGCCGGCAGTATTTTGAGAACTGCCTGATCCGGGGAGATGTGGATTTTATTTTCGGGTGCTACCGCTGCTGGTTTGAACGGTGCACGCTGTTTATGAATGAGCGCGGCGGCTGGTATACCGCGGCGAATACGAACGAGGGCCAGGAGTGCGGATTTGTTTTTCACCGCTGCCGACTCACCGGAAACTGTGCGCCCGGCGCGGGATTTCTCGGAAGGCCCTGGCGGAAGTATGCCCGGACTGTTTTCCTGGAATGCGAGATGGACGAACATGTGGCGCCGGAGGGCTTCAGCGACTGGGATGAGGAGCGGGTGGTTACGGAACGCTGCGGGGAATGGCGGACGACCGGTGCCAGGGCGGACCAGCGGACCCGGCACCCGGCCCAGAAGCGGCTGACGGACCGGGAAGCGGAAGCGGTTTTAAGAAGCAGGGAACAGTGGACATTATGAATGAATTATGGTAATATGACGTTCGATTCATTATATTTTTATCCCGAACCCCAGCGGCAGGTATGACTTGCCGCCGAAGATAAATGGAGGAATCAAGCATGAAAAAACGTATGACTGCCATTGTGATTGCCCTGATGATGGCACTGCTGACCGTTGTGTCCGCTTTCGCCGTGTCGGAGATCGATGCTCAAAAGGCTGACACCTATTACAACCTGGCCAACAGCTATCTGAATGCCGGCGACAATTATGACAAAGCGATCGAATACCTGGACAAGGTGCTTTCCTACTGCGGGGAAGAAACTTCCTCGGATTTGTATGCGGACCTTTATATGAAAAAGGCGATCGCATATACCGCCAAGGGCGATAATGACAGCACGCTGGAAAACCTGGACAAGGTGCTTTCCTACTGCAGCGCGGAAACCCCCGCGGAAACATATGCCGAAATCTATTCCCGGAAAGCCACCGCGCTGATCCAGAAGGATGATTATGACGCCGCGATGGAAGTGCTGAATCAGGAACTGCAGTATGTAACCGAGGAAACGCTTCCTGATGCGTATGCGGAAGCACACCTGAAAATCGGCTGCGTTCATATCCTGAAGAAGGAATATGACCAGGGCCTGGCCGAGCTGGACGAAGTGCTCCGGCTTTATCCGACAGCTTCGGACGTATTCATCGTGAAGGCTCAGGCCTATTCCGAACTGGAAGATTACGTGATGGCCGCCGAAAACCTGGAAAAATACATTGAATACTCCGGCGATATCGCCCAGTATGAAGCGCTGAACGACCTGTATACCAAAGCCGGGGACGCGGAGAAGGCCCAGGCCGCACTGGATGCTTTCAACAGCCGCCTGGATACGGCAAACCAGGATTTTGAAGCGGCGAACGCCAAAATGGAAGCCGGCGAATACGAAGAAGCCATTCAGATGTACACGGCTTACCTGCAGGATACGGTGAACGGGCTCAACGCCTGCTACAACATCGGCATCTGCTACCTGCGCCAGGAAAAATACGCGGAAGCGCTGCCCTATTTCACCACCTGCCGGGAAAACGGCGGCAGCTTTGAAGGACTCCTGTACAATATCGCGATCTGCTCCATGATGACGGACAAGTATCCGGAAGCGATCGAAGCATTCAACGCCTCCATCGAAAGCGAACCCTTCCAGGAGGACAGTTTGTACAACCGCGGCGTCTGCTATGTGGCCACCCAGGAGTACCAGCCGGCAGCCGATGATTTCACCGCATACCTGGAAATGAAGAATGAAGCTGCAAAGGCCGCTGCGGAGGAAGGCACCGAGGTGCCCGAATTCGTGGATAACGCGAACTACTTCCGGGGCGTATGCTATATGGCGCTCGCGGAATATGAGAAGGCAGAAGCCGATTTCGGCGCCTGCATCAGCAACGATGTTTTCGCGATGGAATGCCGGTACAACCGCGGCGTTGTTTACCTGCAGACCGCGAAATATGAAGCCTGCAAGGAAGACCTGACCTTCTGCATCGACAACGCCTATGAAGTGGACGCATGCTTCTACTCCCGTGCTTACGCCAATATGGGCCTGGAAGATTACGAAGCGGCGCTGGCTGACGTGACGGCCTGCATTGAGCATGAATTCCAGCTGGCTGACAGCTACAAGCTGCGCGGAGATATCTATCATACGCTGGGCGATGAAGAGAAAGCCCGGACGGACTGGGAAGCTTCCCTGGAGTATTAATTGAAATCGCCGTTCCCGGAAAGAAAAATCCGCCGAACGAAAAAGGACGGACCGCCGGCATACCGCCGGCGGTTTTCCCAATGAATCCGACTGAAAGGGTTGGAGAAGCAAATGATTATCCTGATGAAAATCCTGAAGCTTATCCTGAAAATTATCCTGCGGCTGATACCGGTGCTGCTCCTGATTGCGATCATCGGCCTCGGGGTGCTGACCATTACGGAGTACCGGCCCAAGGATACAGAAACGGTGATTGCAGACCATCCGGTGACGGCGGAGTTCCGTACCGGGGAGGAATATACCCTGGTGACCTGGAACTGCGGTTACGGCGCACTGGGCGACAATGCCGACTTTTTTATGGATGGCGGAAAATCCGTGTATACGGCGGATAAGGACCGGGTGCAGCTGAACCTGAACGGTATTCGGGATACCCTGAAAGCGCAGGACGCAGACCTGATCCTGCTGCAGGAAGTGGATATCAATTCCGACAGAAGCTATCATACGGACGAACGGACCATCCTGAAGCAGGCAATGGCCGGCGGAACGGAGGCGTTTGCGTATAATTTCAACACGCTTTATGTGCCGTATCCGCTTCCGCCGATCGGCCACGTGGAGAGTGGGCTGTATACCCTCAGTTCGGCAGATATCCGGCAGGCGGAACGGATTGCACTGCCGACTCCATTCTCCTGGCCGGTCCGGATTGTTAACCTGAAACGATGCCTGCTGGTGAGCCGGATTCCGCTGGCGGATACGGACAAAGAATTGGTGCTGGTCAATCTGCACCTGGAAGCGTATGACGACGGCGCCGGCAAGGAAGCCCAGACCCGGGCGCTGATGGATCTGCTGATCAATGAATATGGCAAGGGCAATTATGTGATTGCCGGCGGGGACTTCAACCAGCAGTTTTCCGACGTGAAAAGCCCCTATCAGTCAACGGGTGCGCCATGGCAGCCGGGAAGGATTGATGTGGAAGCTTACCGGCCGGATTTTTCCACACAGATGAGCACAACCGCACCGACATGCCGTTCCCTGGACAGGAAATATGCCGGTGCGGATCAAAAGAGTTTTCCCTGTTATATGATTGACGGGTATATCGTATCCGCCAATGTGCAGGTGAATACGATTGAAACGATTGATACGGATTTCAGGTATTCCGACCACAATCCGGTCCGGATGTCATTCCGGCTGCTGCCGGAATAATGAATGATTCCGGCGGGAATCAATGCAGACGGGCGCCGTCGAAGATCAGGGTCCAGCCGCGGGCGGGATTGGTGACGGAGCAGGTCTGAATCGGACTGTTCATGTCGACCGGCGGCGCGCTGCGCAGCCGGTCATCTGTCATATATGCCAGGAAATCCTTCAGCTCGCTGCCCTCGCGGGGCGCCGGCTGATGGGAGCAGATCACATGGCGGACGGAAATGCCCGCTTCTTCTTCCGCGGCGCGGAGGAAACGGAGCATATCATCCCGCCAGCACTGTACATCCGCTGATTCCGCGAACCACATCCAGGTGCAGGGATTCCAGTCGTCCCCGGTCAGCAGCAGTTCATATTCCGGAACGAGTACCATGACGCTGCCGGGCGTATGAGCCGGCACGTGGATGATTTTTACATCCAGGATGCCCAGGGAAAGGGACAGGCAGGGAAAGCCGCCCAGCGCAGACGTGAAAGAGAGCGGTTCCGGGTCCGGAATCGGCGCGGTAAGGAAATCTTCCGGAACGGTAAGGCCTTTATCATATGCCTGCCCCCGGACAGCTTCCCGCTGGGCTTTTGCGGTCCGAAGCCGGAAGACCGGCATATCATCCGCACACATCATGGTTTTCGGGAACCAGCGGGCGCCCAGCACATGGTCGTGGTGTCCGTGGGTCAGGAGCACGCTGACCGGGAGAACGGTCAGCGTTTTCACGTATGCCGAAACGTCTTCGGTACCGTAGCCGACATCAATGAGCAGGGCCTGGTCCCGTCCGGTGATCAGGGTAAAGCTGACGCCCATTTCATCGGTGATGTGAAATATGCCGGGGAAGGGTTCAATGTGATGAAACATGGGAGACCTCCGGTTTTAGTGATTAGTGATTAGTGGATAGCTGTCAGTTGGCAGTCGGATTTTGCAGTTTGCGGATTACTTCCAGGTCGGCAGGGAGCCAGCGGACGGTATCCAGTTCCTCCCGCAGCAGCCATCCGGCGGATTCGTGTTCTTTCAGGACCGGGGATCCGGACAGGATCCGGCAGGAAAAACAAGCCATGGACAGATGGAAATCCGGATAATCGTATTCCACGTCCGCCAGCTTTTTGCCAACGGCAATTTCGGTATCCAGTTCCTCCCGGATTTCCCGGACCAGCGCGGCTTCCGGCGTTTCACCTGCTTCGATTTTGCCGCCCGGGAATTCCCACCAGTCCTTCCATGGACCGTACCCCCGCTGGGTGGCGAAAATCCGACCACCGTCCCGGATGACGGCTGCGACGACCCGGATGGTTTTCATCGGCATCATTCTTTCCATATCGTTTTTTTCTGCATCAGTCTTTCAGGATGCCGGCGTTATGGAGCAGGCGGCAGATCAGTTCCGTACGCTCCATGATCATATTGGCCAGCACTTCCGCCGCGGTGGCAGGATCGTCCGGATACAGATCCGCCAGGGTCTTTCTCCGGGCTTCGATCAGGCGGTCAAAGCTGATCCGGTCCGCCGCGATTTTTGCGCGCTGGGTATCATCCGAGGACAGGTACCAGGCATCGTACATCCTGTTCAGCTGCAGCAGCCAGTTGCCCTGGGCCCGCTGCCAGGCAACGGCCCTGTCATCGTCATCGGCGGCCATTTCCAGCAGGCGTTCCGTCAGCTGCATGGTGATGTTGTGGGTTTCGCACTGGCTGTCCACCACATGGGCGGAACCGTTGGCCAGATAAGTCGTTTCGTGGCTGCATTCATTGCCGGTTTTCGTGCCCGACGCGGCCGTATGGCTGCCTTCCAGGCTGTCGGAACGGGTTTCCGGTGCGGAATGCAGTTCATAGCACATCCGGACCGTCTTGTTCATCTGCTCTTCGGCGGCGATGGCTTCCGCCTCCGCCGGATCGCAGATGAGGCTGAGGGAGGATTCCAGTGCGCTGAGGTGGTATGCCCAGGCAGCCTTTTCATCCTCGGCGTTCCGGGCGCCTTCCGCATCGGCCTTCTCAATCCACTCGGCATACATTTCGTCGATTTCGACAGTCCACAGGTCCTTTGCCTCGCTGTAAGCCCGGCTTTCCATGAGGGCTTTGGCATCGGCGGCCGTTGCGGTATGCGCTTCACACTCGGTGACGTCATGCTCGGCGACGCCTTCGCCCAGGGCGGTCAGCGGGTTTTCGCAGGTGGCACCGTCCAGTTTGACTGCTTTCGGCGTCCGGGGTACCGCTTCGATGGCGGTCGGCGCGACAACCGGGTCGGAGAAGGTTTCAAAGTAGTCCGTTCCGTTGACTGTCCACCAGACGCTGGCAATGTTGGTGACGGTGGTGTTCTCCACATCAGCGGGGCCGGGGATGAAACTGAAAGGATAGGATTTGGTTTCCCCGGCGACCAGGGTTTCATGCGCATAGGCGGTCCGGAATCCGTTTGCATCCGGCGGCGCCAGGCAGTCCCGGACATCCAGGTCCGGGATATCCTTCACGGTGTTGTTGGTCACATTGATCATGTAACGGATTTCTTCGGCTTCCTCATAGTACCTGCCGTTTTCCGGCGTGCTCACAATCACCTTTTCGACCATGACGCCGTTACTGTCTTCCAGGCCGGCCGGAACGATGCAGACATTTGAGGTTTCCCGGATCTTTTTCAGGGACGGATCGACATAGGTTGCGGTGGCCGTGTTGATGACCTTGCCTGTTTTGGCTTCCCATTTGGACGTGTGATGCTTGAATTTGACGGTCACCGATGCGCCTTTCTTCATGGCGCCGATCTGTTTGATGGGCTCCTTGGGATCGGTGTTCAGTTCGTCATATACTTTGATGTCGGTAATGACCTTACCGGTATTGTTGATAATGGTGATCTCATAGCTCACGATTTCACCGGGCAAGTAGAACAGGCCGTTTTCCGGGATGCTGACCGCGGTTTTATACAGATGGAGCGAACCGGTACCGAAATCCGCCGGCGCTTTGGCGGAGGCCTTGGCGGACTTCAGCTTGCCGTCTGATCCGGTATAGGAGGCGATGACGGTATTGAGGATTTCACCGGCCGGGATATCCGCCGCTTTCACCTGATAAGACGCAGCGAAGGTTTTGATATCTTTGGCTTTCAGGTCAAAGGAGGCGAGGCTGGTATCGGAAACCAGCTGATCGGTCAGGATGACTTTTTCGACATCTGCGTTGGATGTGTTGGCCACAGTGATCTGGTATTTGATCTTTTCGCCCTTGACAAAGAAAGCACCGTTGGCCGGTTTGTTCATGACTTTCTTGGAAACGGCCAGCTGCTGTTCCTCCGGCGGGGTCCATCCGCCACTGCTGCCTTCTCCACCGCCGCCGATTCCGCCGGCGGCGATGTTGTTGAACCAGGCCTTATTCGATTCAGCATTCTTTTTCTTAAATGTGCAGCGGGCGATGAAGCCGACGGTGAACTGCACATCCAGCGCGTCCTGGTCCGTGACGGTATAGGTCCAGGTATCCGTCATTTTTTCACCGGGAATCAGGGTCTCCGGCTGGGCAATTTCGGTATCCTTCTTCTTGTCCGGCTTCATGCCTTTGTACATATACAGCCGGACGGACATAGCATCATCCTTCTTGGACAGATTGGTCAGCGTCCACTGGTAGATAATCTGGTCCCCGGAAGCATAATAGTCTTTCACGGGGGAGACCTGCTCCACCTCCAGCAGCAGTTTTACGCCGGATGTGTCCGAATAGCTGGCCTCGCCGGAGCCGATACCCGGCAGAAGCGCCTTTTTGACCTTCGGCCAGCCGATGCCGTCGCCCTTGATACCCAGGTAGCTTTTTTCAAATTTGCTGACGGCGTTGGCGGTGCCGCTGTCGAACTTACCGCTGATCTTGCCTTTATACAGCTTCAGGGCCGACAGGGCGGTCTGCAGATCCTTCACTTCCGATTCCGGATTGTCACCGCCTTTGTACAGCGTGCCTTCCGGATAGAAGCTTTCGGTGTTTTTTTTGCCGCAGCGCTCACACGTGGCGGAACGTTTACCCTTGCTGTGGTCTGTCGCTTCCTCAGTAATCTCCCATTCACCATAGGAATGCCCCAGCTTGGGGATGGTCTGGCGCTTGGAGGCGCCGCAGAGCTGGCAGGTATGCTTCTGCATGCCGTCTTTGGTACAGGTGGCTTCTTTGGTAATTGTCCATTCGCCCCATTCATGCTCCAGCTTCGGAATGGCTTCTGTCTGCTTGAGGCCGCAGAGCAGGCAGGTCTTGGTTTTCAGGCCCTGGGAGGCGCAGGAGGCCTGCGTCGTGATGAACCAGTCGCCGTACTGATGGGCTGAAGCTTTGGGAATGCTTTCTGTTTCTGTGTTTCCGCAGACGGAGCAGGTGCGGGTTTGTGAACCGTTGGCATTGCAGGTGGCTTCTTTGGTAACGATCCAGTCGCCATAGGAATGGTTTCCGGTTTTTTTGATGGTGGCGGTTTCCGTGACCGTGCCGCAGACGGTGCAGTAGGTTTCTTTTTTGCCTTCTGCGCCGCAGGTGGCCTCTTTTGTGATCCGCTCCGTGAGGGAATGGCCCTTCGCGGCGACGGCTTCGGTCTGGGTGCCCCCGCAGACGGAACAGGAACGGGTCCGGGAGCCTTTTTCGGTGCAGGTGGGTTCTTTGGATGTTATCCATTCGCTGTAGGTATGATTGCCGGTTGCCTTGATGGCGGATGTTCCGGTTACGGTTCCGCAGACCGTGCAATAGGTTTCCTTAACGCCGTCCGCAGCGCAGGTGGCTTCTTTCGCAATGCGTTCCGCCGTGGAATGTCCCTTTGCAGCAATCGCTTCGGTCTGGGTGTCGCCACAGACGGAACAGGTGCGGGTCCGGGAACCCTTTTCTGTACATGTGGGTTCTTTGGTGACTTTCCAGTCGTCGTAGCTGTGTCCCAAAGCCGGGACTTCTTCTGTCTCGGTCTGCATGCAGTTGTTGCACCACCGGGTCCTGGACCCTTTTTCGGTACAGGTGGGTTCCGGGCGGACGGCCCAGTCGCTCCAGGCGTGGTTGCCGGGTCCGCAGTCCAGCATGGCGGATGCCAGGCCGGGCAGCAGCATGCCCAGCACCAGCAGGATGGCCAGTATTCCCTTTATCGTTTTCCTCATCTTCATGTCCTCCCGTTATGCAGTTGAAAAAAGCAAACAAACAGAAATTTCACGCAAGAAACTACAATCAATATACACTGTCAAAAAAGCATGTGTCAATGAAGGGACCGGGAAAAGTTGCCTTTTGAGGAGGCGGGCAACAAGGAATGAGGGAATTTCTGAACATTATTTGTTTTCTTTTCTTTCAGCACTTTACCACGCTGAAAAATCGGGTATACTGTATCCAACCTGCATATGCAGACTCACGAAACGGAGGGATGCCCTATGGGTATTACCAACTGGACAGAAGCCATTGTATTTATCATCTACCTGCTTTTCATGATCGGTATCGGCCTGTTCTTCTTCCTGCGCAGCAAGAACGGCGGAGAGAAGGAATATTTCCTGGGCGGCCGGAAGATGGGCCCCTGGGTCAGCGCCCTTTCCGCCGGCGCATCGGATATGAGCGCCTGGGTGCTGATGGGCCTGCCGACTGCGATCTTTGCTTCGGGCCTCGGCCAGATCTGGACGCCGATCGGCCTGGCGCTGGGCTACGCGCTGAGCTGGATCTTTGAAGCACCGCGGCTGCGGGCGTTCTCGATCGTGTCGGACGACGCGATTACCATTCCGCAGTACCTGACGAGGCGGTTTAAGTCCAAGTCCTATTCGCTGCAGGTTGTCTGCGCGGTGATCTTCCTGATTGCCTATACAATCTATGCGGCTTCCTCCATCAAGGCGGCCGGCACACTGTTCAACAAGGTCATCGGGCTGGATGCCAATGTGGCGATGTATATCGCGACGGCGATCATTATTGCCTACACCTTCCTGGGCGGATTTTCTGCTGTCTGCTGGACAGACTTCTTTCAGGGCATGCTGATGCTGGGTGCCCTGCTGCTGGCCCCGATCTTTGCCCTGGGTATGCTGGATGCCGATACCATAGCGGCGATTACCGGCAAAACGGCTGACTTCTACAATCCCTTCACCAGCTGGAAGGATATTCTGTCCGGCATGGGCTGGGGCCTCGGCTACTTCGGTATGCCGCACATCATCATCCGCTTCCTGTCCATCCGGTCCCAGAAAGCGCTCCGCAAATCGGCGACAATCGGTATTTCCTGGACGACCCTGATTCTGATTTTTGCCACGCTGGTCGGTATTTTCGGCCGCGAAATGCTGGCCTATGACCAGGAGATCGTTGACAAAGAACTGGTGTTCATCACGATGGTGCGGCAGATCTTCCCGGCAGTGATTTCCGGTATCCTGCTGTCCGCCATCCTGGCGGCGTCCATGTCCACTGCGGACAGCCAGCTGCTGGCGGCGGCTTCCGCCTTCTCCAGCGATGTGTATAAGCCCATCGTCCGCAACAACCAGGCCAGCGACCGGGAAATGCTGTGGACCGGCCGGATGGTCGTGCTGATCATTGCGATTCTTGCGCTGGTGATTGCCTCCAGCCCGGATACCGGAACGATCATGAACCTGGTTTCCAATGCCTGGGGCGTGTTCGGCGCTGCCTTCGGCCCGGTGATCCTGCTGAGCCTGTACTGGAAGCGGCTGAACTTTGCCGGTGCGCTGAGTGGCATCATTGCCGGCGCGGCGGTCGATATCCTGTGGCTGGTATTCCTGTCCGGAACCGGCGTGTATGAGATTATCCCCGGCTTCATCTGCGGTCTGATCGCTGCGGTGGTCGTTTCCAGGATGACCAAAGCACCGAGTAAAGAAGTGGAAGACCTGTTTGACGCCGGCGTCAATTACGTGGAAGAATGACGAAGCATTAGGTACCAGGTGTCAGGTTTCAGGTACCAGGTATCAGAAGAGGCGTTCCGGTTTGGAACGCCTCACTTTTTACAGACAGTATTCAATTCAGCTTCTGGATGACAAAGCATTCCGGAGCGCCGGGGGAGGCATTCAGGAAATGCTGGTGCAGCACGTTATATTTCCGGTTGGAAAGGCCGGAAAGCAGGGCGCCCAGTTCGGCACGCTCCCGGTCGCCCTCTGCATGGCCGGGATAGGCGCAGATGACCAGCACTCCCATGGGCAACAGCAGAGACAGCGCTTTTTCCACCGCCTGGCGGGTGGTTTCCCAGCGGGTGGTTACCGTATGGTCTCCGCCGGGCAGCCAGCCCAGGTTGAAAACCACGGCGCGCACCTGAACTGGCACATAAGCATCCATTTCCTGGTGGCCGGTGCAGAACAGGGAAGCCCGGTCCAGCATGCCGTTTTCCTCCAGGCGGGCCTTTGCAGCGGCAACAGCCTGGGGCTGGATATCGAAAGCATAGACATGGCCGGCGGGGCCGACGGCTTCGCAGAGCATCAGGGTATCATGGCCGTTACCCATGGTGGCGTCAATCACGGCATCGCCCGGCCGGATGACGCGGCGAAGGACATCTTCCGCCAGAAACCGGGCGGATTTCAATTCATATTGCATATCGGTCATTCCAAATCAATATGTTCCAGGAAATCGTTGCAGGCTACGTCCGGGCCGACCCGGGTGGCATAGAGGCCGAAATCCGTGTTTTCATAATAGGTGCCTGTGATTTCCACACGCAGCGGCTTGCGGTATCCGCCGATGCGGAAAGTCAGGTCATACTGGGTCTTGTGCTTTTCAAAGGCCTCGATGGCAGCCTCCATGCCGGTTTTGCCATCCAGGTTTTTCAGCGGCGTATCCCATTCAAAATGCAGGCGGTCCGCCTTATCCCCGTAGCGGTGGATATACAGCTTTTTGACTTCCCAGGTTCCGTACAGCGCCGCGGATTCCGGATCGCTTTCCGGATCTGCGGCCAGGTCAAAGCACTGGACGCAGGCGTCCGCCACCATTTTATGCTGACCGTGGCCGTATTCCCCCTTCAGGTCCTGGGTGAGCACGACTTCCGGCCGGTATTTGCGGAACAGCTCCGTGACCCAGGACAGGACCTTGGTTTTGCCGGCAAGCTGGTAAGCTTTTTTCAGGTTGTCGCTGTATTTGTCGGTGAATGGGCCGAAAACCGGGTAATGCCGGACCCCCATGGTCCACAGGCCGTCCAGGGCCTCACTCCGGCGGGTGTCGCCGCAGTGGACCAGGTAGGCGACGATGACGCGCTTTCCGAGCTCTGTATTATATGTCGGGATCGCGCCGGCAAAGAAGAGCAGTTCGTCATCCGCGTGGGCGACCAGGAGCAGCAGGTCCGCTTTCTCATACGTTTCCTCCCAGCGCTGCACCCAGCCGGGCAGTTCTCCGGAGCCGAAAACATACAACTCATTGATGACCAGCTGGGCCTTTTTGGTGCCGGTTTCAATGATGCGGATTTCCGTTTCGCCGTCCAGATCGTAACACACATGATGGAAGCGGGTATCGCCTTCGGCCAGGAGGACCCATTCGCCGTCCACTTTGTGCTGGATTTCATAGCTGGCCGGCATGATGCGGAACAGGATATACAGGGCGTACATGGGCTCGTCGGAGCGGATTTCCAGATATGGATTTTTGACGCTGCCGCTCTGCCAGTATTTCAGGTAATCCCCGTTGACCAGGCGGGTGTTCTTCCAGGAGTTTTTGGAGGCCTTGAAGCTGCACTGAGCGGAAATATCGGCTGCTTCCTCTGCGGAAACAGCCGATATCAGCAATACCGTCAGAAGCAGCACAAGCAGGGGCAGGACCCATCGTGCTTTTCTCATACTGTCTTCCTCACCATTTTCATTCAGCGGCGGTTTCCGCCGGCTTTTCACCGCTCCGGTTCCAGTTCCGGGCGGCCCACACACCCGCGAAGCCCATTGCCGCAAGGACAAAAGTCATAAAGATATAGCAGACTGTGTGGGAAAAATCAAACCATTTTCCGTCGATGGCAAACTCCGTGACCACAATCAGGCCGAGACATACGACCAGGATGATCATCGGCAGCCAGCGCTTCAGGGCCGGAACGCCTTTGCTTCCGATGATCCAGTACATGAGCACACCGAGCAGCACCAGCGCACAGAACAACTGTTCCACATGGACAAACAGCCATTTGATATCATCGCCCCGCATGCTCTCGCACATGATCTGAGGGAGGCAAAGGAAGAACAGCGTCAGTGTAAAGCTCAGTCCGGTCCGGCCTTTGCCCCGGAGGCTGATGACGAAAGCAATCACCGCCCAGATCAAGGCAAAGAGCGCAGAAAGCATGCAGATATTCCAGACCCAGCCGGAATACCCGCCGGCGATATCGATTTCCAGCGCAAAGGGAAAGTGTGCCAGGGAACTGCCGGCCGGCAGCGGTTTACCGCCGCCGTGCAGGTGAAGCGACGGTTCATAGGTCTGCCCCAGGCGGAACAGGACGACCATCAGGGCACCGAAGGGCGCAAACGCGTCCATGCCGGCGGTAACGGCCTTTTCACCCCGCCGGGTGATGCAGTTGGCAATCAGGACGGACAGGCATACGCCCAGGGCGCCGCAGAAGAAGGAAAGCTCGGCGCCGCTGAATGTATACAGGGGGAGCAGCACGTCATCGTCCCAATACAGGTCTTCCAGCGAAAGATCAAACATTTCTGTCAGCACAACAAAACCGACCCGGGCAAGCTCCAGTGCAAGGCGTACCGTCAGCGCCAGGGCAATGACCGCGGTCAGCAGCGCCCATTTCCGGACAGGCCGGCTGATTTCACGCCGGTCCAGCAGGCAGCGCAGGCCGTACAGCGCGAAGATCACAAGCGTGCCGATGGTCATCCACTGCAGATAAGGCGTCATGGGCTCCTGAGACGTTTCCCGCTCCAGGATGGTCTGCAGGCCGTATGGCGTAAAGAGCATCAGCGCGGCGGTTTTCAGCTGAAGCAGATAGGGATTCATTCCTGACCCTCCCCGTTCCAGGCGGAAGCGAAGTAGATAATATCCGGAATCAGGCGGAAATTGACCTTGTTCTGGGAATTCACCCGCTGGTGATTGAAATACAGGGAAGTGGACAGGCCGCCGTCCAGATTGAAGGCAATCTGTGCGCCTTCATCCGCGCACAGCCGGGCAAAATCCTTCAGGGGAAGTCCCAGAGTATAGCTCTGTTCCATGGTGGTCAGGATCATCTTATAATGCAGTTTGCCGATCTGGCAGATTGCGATCCGGGCGTAATACTTTTCGGGATCCAGGTGGGCAAAGGAAGGCAGCTTTTTCAGCGGCTGGCCGTCTTCAACCAGGATTGGTCCGAAATAGAAGGCGTTGATCACCTGTTTTCCGTCCACCGTATCGGAAAGGGTGTCCTTTTTCGGCAGATGATACACATGGAAATCTCCGTCCTCATCGATCAGCAGCATATCGCGCTTTTCCTTCAGCTTGTTGCGGTAAGTGATCCCCTGGCGGATGATCAGGCCTTCACTGTTATAGGAGGGTGAGTCACCGTTGAAGGCAACGACTGCGTTGACACGTTCAGCAATATTGGCAATCTCATCGTCGTTCTTGGTATCAAAGGATACGGCCGGCGCTGTCCGCAACTGGGACGCGTCACCGACCTGGATATCCACAACCCAGTATCCGGCGTCCCGTCCACGGTATCCGGTCACATAAGGTGCAGCGTCCTTGTATTCAATGCTGACCCGGATGGTCGGGTCCTCATAGACGGTTTCGCTTTTATAGCCGTCCGCCTGGGGTGCGTATCCGCCGGTAAAATCAATCGGCAGCGGATTGGATACCAGCGTGTCCTCAACGATGATTTCCGCAACCGGTGCTTCCTCTCCCAGCGCGGTGCAGGAGAAGAGCAGCAGGAAGGCGAGCAGCAGGCAGACAATGGCTTTTTTCACAGGACAAAACCTCCCGAAAAAATCACTTAACTCCTTGAATATTATAAGATTTCACGGGACATTGTCAAGGCAGGCGCTGATGAACCGATGCCGGTAAAAAGGAATCGCGCATACTGGACATTTGTTGGACAGGGGATGATACCATTGTCTCAAAACCTGGAAAACTTTGGAATGGAGGAATACCGAAAATGAAAAAACTGATGATGGTTATGCTGGCCCTGGTGCTGGCGGCGGGCTGCGCTGCCGGCCTGGCAGAAGAGGGAAAAGAAGTTGCCGCGGAGAGCGGACTGCATGTGGATATCCAGCATGTGACGGATTCCCCTGAATGGATTGCGAATCTGCCCGCGGCCCAGGACGCGACCCAGCTGTTTGTGGTTGCTGCGATCGACATGGAAAAGACAACCGCCTTTATCTCCATGCACCGGAAGGATGAAAACGGTGCCTGGAAGCAGATCCTTTCCACACCCGGATTCGTGGGCAAGAACGGCCTGTGCCCGGACGAAGAACACAAGGAAGGATGCGCGCAGACCCCTGCCGGCGTGTATCACTTCAACAAGGCATTCGGCATCGCTGCGGATCCCGGCTGCGCCATTCCCTATATCCAGGTGGACGAGAATACCTACTGGTCCGGCGATCCGGACCGTCAGTATAACCAGATGGTCGATATCCGCGATGTGCCGGAACTGGTGATGGACGACAGCGAGCACATTGTGGATTACGAATACCAGTATCAGTACTGCCTGAATATCTCCTTCAACGAGGACGGGACGGCCGGCCGCGGCAGCGCGATTTTCCTGCACTGCTTCGGACCGCAGAAGCCCTGGACCGGCGGATGCGTCGCGGTTCCGGAAAATATCATGAAGATGATTATGCAGAACGTTCAGGAAGACTGCGTTGTTGTGATTGACACCCTGGAAAACCTGGGCGGAAGCTTCTGATTATCGGAGGAGAACGGAACATGCCGGAATTCGGTGCACAGAGTTATACCGTCCGTGAATACTGCCGAAATGAACAGGATTTCGGGCGGACGCTGGAAAAGATTGCCGCCATCGGCTACCGGAACATCCAGCTTTCCGCCATCGGCCCCATTGATCCGAAACGGGTGAAAGCGCTGTGCGATCAGAACGGGCTGAAGATTGTGTTGACCCACAATCCGGAAAGCGAATTCCTGAACGAACCGGAGAAACTGATTGAACGCCATATACTGTATGGATGTGCCTATGCCGGCCTTGGATTTCTGCCGGAACGGTATCATACAGCGGAAGGGCTGCCCCGGTTCGGGGAGGACTTCCGGCCTGCGGCGGAAAAGCTGAAGCAGGCCGGCATGAAACTGATGTATCACAATCATGCGTTTGAATTTGCCCGCATGCCGGACGGAAGGCACATGATGGACCATCTGCTGGAAATGATGCCGGCGGAGCTGATGGGCATTACAGCCGATACCTACTGGCTGCATTACGGCGGCATGGATGTCTGTATGTGGCTGAATGAACACGCAGAGCGCCTGCATATTGTGCACCTGAAAGATTTCAGCATTTCCGGGTTTGAAATCCGGATGGCGCCGGTGGGTGGCGGCAACCTGGACTTTGCCCGGATCATGGACATGCTGCGGCTGAACGGCGTAACGGAGTATGCACTGGTGGAGCAGGACGACTGCTACGGCGCTTCTCCTTTCGACTGCCTGAAACAGAGCTATGACTACCTGATGAAATTGTAAAAACGAAATGGGTTACAGTTTTTCCGTCTGCTCCATGAGAAGCAGGCGGGCTTTTTTATGCGTGCCTCAGCTGTTTCTCCATTGGTCACGGTCCGGTTACAGGGAACGGTGAGGAGAATAATCCATGACCGCCTTTGTCTTTTTTCATAACGGATTCGGGAAATGGATTGACGGGGTGCGGAACAGCTTTTATGATTGCTTCAGACGGAAAGGGAGATTATTCGCTGCGCTCCGAATGAATGAAACAGTGTGCGGAATGAAGGCATGACATCCGGGATGAAACCGGAGTGCGGCTGTTAAAAAAGCCGGAGGAATGAATGAGGTTTCTTTGGAAGTATCTGAAGCATGATAAATGGCGGATTATGGGCGGTATGGGGCTGAAACTGGCGGGCACGCTGGTGGAGCTGCTGATTCCCTATATCATGGAACATCTGCTGGATCATGTGGTGCGCGAGAAGCAGGTCCTGCCGGTGCTGCTGTGGGGCGGGGCAATGATTCTGCTGGCCTGTGCGGTCCGCTTCCTTAATGTGACGGCAAACCGGCGGGCGGTACGAATCGCCCGGAACAATATCCTGAAAATCCGGCAGGACCTGTTCCATGCCGCCCTGAACCTGAGCGGCGGACAGACGGACCGGATTGGTATGCCGTCGATCATTTCCCGTATGACATCGGATACTTATAATGTGCAGAGCTTCATGCAGTCTGTGCAGACGCTTGGAATCCGTGCGCCGATTATGCTGATTGGCGGGATTGCGGTTACGCTCGCAATGGATGCCGGCCTGGCGCTGATCCTTTGCATCATGGCGCCGATTATGATCGGCCTGGTGGTTTTTATCTCTTTCAGGGGGATTCCGCTGTATGACATGGTGCAGCGGGGCATGGACGATATTGTTCGGATTATGCGGGAAAACATTACCGGAATCCGGGTAGTGAAGGCGCTGAGCAAGGAACCGTTTGAAATGCGGCGGTTCGGTGAGGCAAACAATACCACCTCCAGGCGGGATATCAAAGCCGGTATTACAATGGCGATGCCGGGACCGGTGGTGACGCTGTTTCTGAACATCGGACTGACGCTGATTGTATTTATCGGCGCACGAAGGGTGAATTCCGGCGCAACGGAGCCGGGGGTGATCCTGGCATTTCTGACATATTTCAATATGATCCTGATGGGCGTGATGGGCCTGAACCGGGTGTTTATGATGCTTTCGAAGGCGAATGCTTCCGCAGCCCGGATTGCCGAACTTGCGGAAACGGAGGAAGACCTGCCGGTGCTGCCGGCGGAAGCGGGGGCAAAGACGGAACGGGAAGGTTATATTGTCTTTGACCATGTTTCCTTCACCTATGCGCCGGGAGAAGGCAATGCGCAGTATGACGCGGCAGCCTTTGCCGGGTCTGCCCGGCAGCAGTGCCTGAAGGATATTGATTTTACCATCCGGCGGGGCGGATCCCTGGGCATTATCGGTGCCACCGGCAGCGGAAAAACTACAATCATCAACCTGCTGATGCGCTTTTACGACGCCGATGAGGGACATGTGTTTGTGGACGGGCGGGATATCCGGACATGGGACAGGGATGAACTGCGGCGACATTTCGGCGCAGTGTTCCAGAACGACACGATTTTTGCGGCCAGTATCCGGGAAAACGTTGTGTTCGGCCGGGATGTGGGTGATGCCGGGTTGGAGGAAGCGTTGGCGGACGCGAAGGCGGCGGACTTTGTGAACGGTTATATGGACGGCGCAGATCATGAGGCGGCTATTCACGGCAGTAATTTTTCCGGCGGGCAGAAGCAGCGGCTGCTGATTGCCCGCGCGCTGGCGGCAAAGCCGGATATCCTGGTGCTGGATGACGCCTCCTCCGCGCTGGATTACCGGACGGACGCGGAACTGCGCAAAGCCATCCGGGAACGCCATGCGGATACGACGCTGATTGTGATTGCCCAGCGGATTTCTTCGATCATGAACCTGGACGAGATCATCGTGCTGGATGAGGGCGAAATGATCGGCCGCGGAACCCATGAGGAACTGATGCGCCGCTGCCCGGAATACCGGGAAATCCAGCAGACGCAGATGGGGGAGGCGGGATAAATGGCACGAAGGGATTCCATTATGACCAAACCCAGGGATTCCCGGGGTGCATTCCGGCGGCTCCTGTCCTACCTGGGGGCCTTTAAGGCGCTGATTCTGCTGGTGGCGGTCATGTGCCTTGTAAGCAACGTGCTTTCCCTGATCGGGCCGAGCCTGGCGGGTTCCGCTATTGAGGCGGCTGCCCGGGGAAAGGGAAAAGTGGATTTTGATGTAGTGACATATTACGCGGTACGGATGCTGATTGTATACGCCTGCTCCTCGCTGATCACCATCCTGATCCACATGGTGATGGTCAACGTATCCAAGCGCGTGGCGCGGAAAATGCGGCAGGATATATTCGACAAGCTGATGCGCCTGCCGGTGGGGTTCTTCGACCGGAATCAGGCGGGAGACATTATCAGCCGGGCCTCCTATGATGTGGACGTGATCAGTACCTGTATGTCTACGGACGTGACGGCGATCCTGACCAGCGTTGTGACCGTCATCGGCGCGCTGATCATGATGGTACGGATTTCTCCGGCACTGAGCCTGGTGGCGCTGGTGACAGTGCCGGCCTCCGTTGCCTTTACCGCGCACATGCGAAAGAAAACACAGCCCCGTTTTGTGAAACGGTCGAAGTCCTACGGAGCGATGAACGGTTTTGTGGAAGAACAGCTGTCCGGGCAAAAGACGATCCAGGCATATGCTTACGAGGACCGGATTGACGGCAAATTCGACACGATCAACCACCAGGCGGCGGACGCATACTATGACGCGGATTCCCTGGGGGTTACCATCGGGCCGACCATGAATTTTATCAACAATATCTGCCTTAGCCTGATCGCACTTCTGGGCTCAGTGCTCTACATGAACGGAGCCATCGGACTGGGAAGCATATCCTCTTTTGTGCTGTATTCCCGGAAGTTTTCCGGGCCGATCAACGAGGTGGCGAATATCATTAACGAGCTCTTTTCCGCGCTGGCGGCAGCGGAGCGTGTGTTCGGCCTGCTGGACCAGGCGGAGGAACTGAAGGATGCCGAAAATGCCCGGATCCTGGAAAATGTGGCAGGCAATGTGGCGCTGGAGAACGTCTCCTTCGGTTACGAACCGGAGCGGACGATTATCCACAACCTGTCCATGCGGGCGGACGCCGGAAAATTGATTGCCATTGTCGGGCCCACCGGGGCCGGAAAAACGACGATTATCAACCTGCTGATGCGCTTTTATGACGTGGACAGCGGATGCATCAGGGTGGATGGACAAAACATCCGTGAACTGACCCGGCGGAGCCTGCGGAGCGCCTACGCCATGGTGCTGCAGGATACATGGGTGTTCCGGGGAACAATATTTGACAATATCGCCTACGGCAAGGAAGGAGCGACCATGGAAGAAGTTGTGGCTGCAGCAAAGGCTGCGCATATCCATCCGTTTATCATGCGCCTGCCGGAAGGCTACCATACGGTGATCAGCGAGGACGGCGGAAACATTTCCAAGGGACAGAAGCAGCTGTTGACCATTGCCCGGGCGATGCTGTATTCCTCCCATATGCTGATCCTGGATGAAGCGACATCCAACGTGGATACCTCTACCGAACGCCAGATCCAGCGGGCTATGCGGGACCTGATGAAGGGCCGGACCTGTTTTGTGATTGCCCACCGGCTGAGCACCATCCGGAACGCTGACAATATCCTGGTGGTGGACCAGGGCGATGTGGTCGAACAGGGAACCCATGAGGAGCTGATGCGGAAAAAGGGATTCTATCATGCCCTGTACAAGGCGCAGTTTGAATAGGCCGGAAGCGCTGCCGGATCTTCATGGAGATATACCGTTTCGGTCATTTACAGAACGGATACGGACCTGCTATGATGAAACATGCTACATATGGAAAAGGAGAGATCATCTTTGGCTGAAGCAACACAGACAGTACAGACGGATTATTCGGTTCTGCTGGCAGGGGAGTTTTCCCTGCGGCCGGCCCAGGTAGCGGCGGCGGTGGAACTGCTGGACGCGGGCAATACGATTCCCTTTATCGCCCGGTACCGGAAGGAAGCGACGGGATCCCTGGACGACCAGGTGCTGCGGGAAATGGCGGAACGCCTGGAATACCTGCGGAATATGGACAAGCGCCGGGACGAGATCCGGAAGAGCCTGACGGAACAGGACGTGATGACGGACGAGCTGGAAACCCAGCTGGCCGGCGCGAAAACCCTGAGCGAGCTGGAGGACATCTATCGTCCGTTCCGGCCGAAACGCCGCACCCGGGCAACGGTGGCGAAAGAGCGGGGACTGGAGCCGCTGGCCCTGTGGCTGATGATGCAAACTGCCGGAGATCCGGAGGAAGAGGCCCGGAAATATATCGACCCCGAAAAGGAAGTGCCGGACGCGGAGGCCGCCCTGGCCGGCGCACGGGATATCCTGGCGGAGACCGCCAGCGACAGCGCCGCCCTGCGGAAGGAACTGCGGGAGATGCTGGAGCGGGAAGGTGTTATCTGCACGAAGGACGCGAAGGAAGAAGACAGCGTATACAGCATGTATTATGACTACCGGGAACCGGTGAGGACCATGGCGGCGCACCGGATCCTGGCGGTGAACCGGGGCGAGCGGGAAGAATTCCTGAAGGTAACCCTGGAAGCGCCGGAGGAAAAGGCCATGGCGGCCGTACGGCGGGAGTTTGTGCGGGGCAGCACTGAAGCCGGAAAACAGGTGGAAGCCGCCTGCGACGACGCATGGACCCGGCTGATTTTCCCGTCGCTGGAACGGGAAATCCGCGCGGAGCTGACGGACCGGGCCAACGAATCTGCCATCCGGGTGTTCAGCCGGAACTTGCACCAGCTGCTGATGCAGCCGCCGATCAAGGGCAAGGTCACCCTGGGGGTGGACCCGGGCTTCCGCACCGGCTGTAAGCTGGCGGTGGTGGACGAAAACGGCAAGGTGCTGGACACCGGCGTCGGATATTTTACGCTGCCGGGAAACGAAGGCGGAAAAGCGGCAGCGGCCCGGCTGATCAAAGGATTTGTTCAGAAATACGGCGTGACCGCGATTGCCATTGGCAACGGCACGGCCAGCCGGGAGAGCGAGCAGTTCATTGCAGGCCTTTTGCCGGACATGCCCGGTGTTGCCTACATGATCGTCAGCGAAGCCGGGGCGTCGGTTTACTCGGCCAGCAAGCTGGCGGCAGAGGAATTTCCGGACTTTGACGTGACCCAGCGAAGCGCGGTGTCCATCGCACGGCGCATGCAGGACCCGCTGGCGGAACTGGTCAAGATTGACCCGAAGGCTATTGGCGTCGGGCAGTATCAGCATGACCTGAAGCAGAACGAGCTGAGCGGGGCCCTGGACGGCGTGGTGGAACAGTGCGTAAACCAAGTCGGCGTGGAAATATCCACCGCTTCGGCTGAACTGCTGAGCCATGTGGCGGGCATCGGGCCGGCGCTGGCAAAGAACATTGTCGCCTACCGGGAGGAAAGCGGCATTCCGACCCGCCAGGCACTGAAAAAGGTGCCGAAGCTGGGGCCGCGGGCCTATGAGCAGTGCGCCGGGTTCCTGCGGGTGGCGGACAGCAAAAACCCGCTGGACGCGACGGCTGTGCACCCGGAAAGCTACGACGGCGCGAAAGCGGTGCTGGAGAAGCTCGGATACGACCTGAAGAACCTGAAGAAAGGCGGACTGCCGGAAATCCTGCTGAAGGCGAAAGCCTACGGGGAGGAAAAACTGGCGGCGGAGACCGGGCTCGGCCTGCCGACGCTGCGGGATATCCTGAGCGAGCTGGCCAAGCCGGGACGGGATCCCCGTGACGATCTGCCCAGGCCGGTGCTGCGTACGGACGTGCTGGATATCAAAGACCTGACGCCGGGCATGGAGCTGACGGGCACGGTTCGGAACGTGATCGACTTCGGCGCTTTTGTGGATATCGGGGTGCACCAGGACGGGCTGGTGCATATTTCCCGGATGGCGGACCGGTTTATCCGCAGCCCGGGCGAGGTGGTCAAGGTGGGCGATATCGTGAAGGTATGGGTGGTCAGTGTGGATGAAAAGAAGAAGCGGATTGCGCTGACCATGGTGAAGGAAAAACAGTAAGGGGATGCAGGAAATGAGTACGGTTCGGCTGGGAATCATCGGAATCGGCAATATGGGCAGCGCCCATGTGGAGAATATCCTGGGCGGAAAATGCCCGGAGATTGCGGTAACCGCGGCGGCGGACCGGCGGGAATCCCGCCGGCGGTGGGCGGCAGAACGGATGCCGGATGCAAAGATTTTTACCGAAGGGGAGGAACTGATTGCCTCCGGAACATGCGACGCAGTGCTGATTGCCGTGCCGCATTACCAGCATCCGTCGCTGGCTGTTTCCGCGTTTGACCATGGCCTGCATGTCATGTGTGAAAAGCCGGCGGGCGTCTATACGCTGCAGGTGCGGGAGATGATCGCGGCGGCGGACCGGCATCCGGAACTGACTTTCGGGATGATGTTCAACCAGCGGACCAACTGCGTATACCGCAAACTGAAGGAAATGATTGACGGCGGTGAACTGGGGCAGCTGAAACGCATGAGCTGGCTGGTAACCGACTGGTACCGCACGCAGTTCTATTATGATTCCGGTGCGTGGCGGGCGACCTGGGCCGGGGAGGGCGGCGGTGTGCTGCTGAACCAGTGTCCGCACCAGCTGGACCTGCTGCAGTGGCTGTGCGGCCTGCCGGTGAAGGTGCAGGCCCGCTGCTATGAAGGCAGATGGCATGATATTGAAGTGGAAGATGACGTGAGCGCCCTGCTGGAGTTTGAAAACGGCGCGACCGGCGTGTTTGTGACAACAACCGGCGACGCGCCGGGCACTAACCGCCTGGAGATATCCGGCACGAAGGGAAAGATCGTCTGCGAGGATGACAGGCTGAACTTCTGGCGGAACAAAACGGATGAGCGGACATGGTGCACGGAATGCAAGGAAGGCTTCCGGAAACCGGACTGCGAACAGATTGCTGTGGAAACAGACGGGCAGAATATCCAGCATCCGGCGGTGATGAACGCCTTCGCGGCGCATATCCTGCGGGGTGAACCGCTTGTGGCGGACGGACGGGAAGGGATCCGCGGGCTGATGCTTTCCAATGCCATGCATTTATCCTCCTGGCTGGGGAAAGAAGTGACCCTGCCGATCGACGAGGAACTGTTTTACCGGCTGCTGAAGGAAAAATGCCAAAACTCCCGCCATAAGGAAGAACGGGATGTGACGATTTCAACAGAAGGAAGCTACTGAGATGCGGAATGTCGGACTGGTCGGATGCGGGGCGATTGCCCGGGTGCATGCAGCAGTGCTGCATGCGCTGCCGGAGGTGCAGCTGTGCGCATGCTGCGATATCAAAAGGGAAAGGGCGGAGAACCTGGCCCGGGAAGACGGCTGCGCCGTATATGAAAACTATACAGAAATGCTGGAAAAGGAAAAACCGGACGTGGTGCACCTCTGCGTGCCCCATTACCTGCATGTGCCGATGGCGGAGGAAGCGGCCGAACGGGGCATCGCGGTGTTTACGGAAAAACCGCCGGCCATTGACCGGGACCAGTGGGCCCGGCTCAGGCGAGCGGCGGAAAAGGTACCGGTCGGTATCTGTTTCCAGAACCGCTACAACCCGAACATCCGGACGGCCTGGGAAATGATCGGAAGCGGCGCGTACGGCGCGCTGACCGGGGCAAGGGCGTTTGTGACATGGCACCGGGACGCGCCGTATTACCTGGACAGCGGCTGGCGTGGACGCCTGGCTACCGAAGGCGGCGGAGCGCTGATCAACCAGGCGATTCATACACTTGACCTGCTGGTTTGGATCATGGGAACGCCGGAGAAGGCAGAGGGCCTGCTGAGCAATCACCACCTGGCCGGACAGACGGAGGTGGAGGATACCGCAGCTGTTTATATGCTTCTCGGCGGCAGGCCGGCGCTGCTGTATGCATCGAATGCCTATGCTGCAGACGCGCCGGTGATGATTGAATTCCGGCTGGAAAAAGCAACGCTGCGGCTGGAAGGAAACGGGCTGGATATTATGACACCGGAAGGCACGGAACACAGGACGTTTACGGTGCCCGAAACCCTCGGCAAGGGCTACTGGGGGAACGGACACCTGCCGTGCATTGCAGATTTTTACCGGAGCCTGGAAGAGAGACGGGCTTATCAGAACAATGTGGATTCCGTTGCGGATACGATGGAAGTATTGATGCAGGTATATGAAAAGGGCAGGGAAATGCCGTGATTATTCGTTTGCCTGCTGCAGCGGAGCGAAGCCGTCGTCGATCATGGACAGCATAATATCCGCGAAGCGCGGGTCAAACTGGATGCCTTTGCCGGTTTCAAGCTCTTTGCGGATTTCTTCCGGAGCGATACCGGCCCGGTACCGGCGGTCGTGGGACATGGCATCGTAGGCATCGGCCACGGCGATGATCCGGGCCGGTTCAGGAATACCGTCGCCGGAGAGGCCATCCGGGTATCCGCTGCCGTTATACCATTCGTGGTGCCAGCGGGCGCCTTCCAGCAGGCGGGGCATTTCTTCAATTTTCCGGAGAATCCGGGCGCCGACCCGGGAATGGGTTTTGATTTTTTCGTATTCTTCCTCACTCAGTTCTCCGGGGTTGTTGATGACGGAATCCGGAATACCGATTTTTCCGATATCGTGCAGGAGCGCCATCATATATATATCTTCCTGCTCACGGGGTGTATAGCCGGCACGGCGGGAAATTTCCCGGGCATACTCCGCGACACGGCCGGAATGTCCGCTGGTATAGCTGTCCTTTGCATCGATGGTTTCAGCCAGGGCCTGGACCATATGCAGGGACATTTTTTCAAGCTCCGCAGTTTTGCGGGAGACGGCTTCGGTCAGGTTCATCCGCAGGTGGGCCAGCTCCAGGATGTGCTGGATCCGGACTGTCAGGATTTCCGGGGTGAAAGGCTTGCGGATAAAATCCATCGCGCCGAGCTGCAGGCATTTGGTTTCTGCGTCGGTGCTGTTGTCCGCGGTCAGGAAGATGACGGGAACGGAAGCGTCGGGCAGGTCCCGGCGGATTTTCCGGAAGGTGGCCATTCCGTCCGGATCCGGCATGGCCAGGTCCAGCAGAACCAGGTCGGGCGTCTTTTCCCGCAGCAGATCCACCAGTTCCGTGCCGGACGACAGGGTGGTGACCTGATACCGTTCTCCGGTCAGGACCTGTTCGGTCAGGTTCAGGATGACCGGATCATCATCAACAACCACAATCCATTCGCTGCCGGCGCGGTGGCTGCCGGGCTCCGGATGGCGGACCGGATGAACCGGCGCGTACTCGGTGGCGACTTCGGCATATTCGGGACAGTCGGAGGTATTCCACTTATGCAGGAGCCGGCCGATGACCCGGTCGATATCATGCTCGTGAATCTCCGGAAGCAGCAGGAAAAGCTGGTTGTCACCGCATTCCATCATCACGTCGCTGGTGCGCAGGGAGGTGCGGATCATTTTGCGGAACTGGACGATCAGTTCGGCCCGCTTGGCATCGCCGGCTTCCGGGGCGACCTTGACTGTCAGCAGTACCCGGTAGGCGCAACTGTGATAACGGTCCATATAGCGGACCATGTATTTATAGATGCTGCCGAAGACTTCCCGCCCCATCCACATGGCACTCGGTGCTTCAATCCGTTCCTCAAGGATGGCGGTGATTGTTTCCAGGTTCAGTTCGTGCCCCCGGTCGTTGCTGCGGCTTTCGTTATAACGGTACAGGCGGCTGCCGTGCTTGCCGTTCCGCTTGACGATATACAGCGCCTGATCGGCCAGGTGGAACAGCTCCGGATAATCCCGGCCATATTCCGGCACGGAAACCGCGCCGACGGAAACGCCGGTGGAAAAGGTCAGCCGGTCGCCGAGGATGGCTTTGGCACCGGCAATGTATTCCTCATTGATTTTGGCGGCAAATGATGTCAGGTCTTCACTCCGCTTTCGATTCCGCAGGAAGGCGACAAATTCGTCTCCGCCGATCCGGCCGCACTCTTCCGGATTGGGCAGGTTGTTGGCGATGATCTGAGAGAACATCACGAGGATCCGGTCGCCCGTGTCATGGCCGAAGATATCATTGACGGATTTGAAAGCATCCAGGTCCAGTACGCACAGCAGGCCGGTTTCCCGGGAGCACAGGCGGGTCATCAGGGCTTCGGATGCGGCTTTGTTCAGAAAGCCGGTCAGCGGATCCGTTTCGGCGTTTTTGGCGAAACGGTTCATCTGGGTCTGGACATCCAGGATTCTCCGGACGCGGTTGATGAGCACATCCGGGTCGAAGGGCTTCCTGATATAATCCATGGCGCCTGATTCCAGGCCGCGGACCTCCTGGTCGTGACGGTATTCCGCGGTCAGAAAAACCACCGGCACTTCCTGCCCGGGCGCCATTTCCTTTTTCAGCAGTTCATGGGTCCGGAAACCGTCCATGTCCGGCATGTTGATATCCAGCAGGAACAGATCGGGAATGCCGTTTTTCCGCACATAATCCAGCGCAGTCTGGCCGGACTGCAGTGCGGTAACCCGGTAGCCGGCTTTGCTCAGCAGATGCCCTGCCAGCTTCAGCGTGGTGACGTCGTCATCAATAACGATGATCCAGTTGGCCATGGCCCGATCCCCCTGTTCAGTTGCAGTATCAAACTATTATAGCATGGACAAAAACCATGTTACAAGATATTGCGCGGATTCTTTGCAGGATATTGTGCGGCCGTTCCGGTATCCTGTTGACGGGAGGCGTTTTATTCTGATATCATCGGAGCAAAAGCTGTGAAATTAAAAATGGGAGGAAAGAAAATGAACGCCAATATTACCAAACGGAATGAATTGCTTGCCCAGAAATTGATCCAGGGACTGAAGAGCCGGAACATGACCGGATACTACGCCGCGACCAGGGAGGAGGCGCTGGCGCAGGCGCTCGCGTTGATTCCGGAAGGAAGCAGCGTGACCATGGGCGGCGCGATGAGTGCCCATGAGATCGGCCTGGTGGACGCGCTAAAAAAAGGCAATTACCATTTCATCGACCGGGACGCGATTGCAGACAAACGGGCGGCGATGCTGGCGGCTTACGACGCCGATTTCTTCCTGACCAGCGCAAACGCTATGACATCAGACGGCGAAATGGTGAATATTGACGGAAATGCCAACCGGGTTTCCGCAATCGCCCAGGGGCCGAAGAAGGTGTTGGTTATTGTCGGGATGAACAAGATCTGCGGTGACCTGGACAGCGCCATGAAACGGGCCCGGAATGTGGCCGCGCCGATCAACGCCCAGCGTTTCGGCCTGAACACGCCCTGCTCCAAGACCGGAGCCTGCATGAACTGCAAGTCACCGGATACCATCTGCTGCCAGTTCCTGATTACCCGGTATTCCCGCCATGCGGACCGGATCCATGTGATTCTGGTCAATGACAGTCTGGGATTCTGAGCTGCGGCATTCCGGCATCATCAATAATATCAGGGCGAATGGAGTTATCGGGTAAAGTGAGCATGAAAAGAATCGGCCGGATCATCCTGTGGGTTCTGGCACTGGCTGTGATGATCACCCCGGCAGCGGCGGAACGGGAAATACCGGACGCGCTGCGGGTGACGCAGGAGATCGTATCAGAACGGCTGGAGAACTATAAGGTTGTTACACAATCTGTGCTGCATTCATCCCGGGAGGATGTGGATGAAGCCATCAATGCGCGGGTGACGGCACTGACGGAAGAAGTGACGCCACTGATTCCGGAGGGAAAGGATTTCAACACCAAGCCGGCACACGGGGATATTGTGACCCAGATTACCCGGACGGGCAGCCGGTGGATGAGTTTTCATATTGTGGCGCTGGCCTCGGCCAACGACAACCAGGTGTGGTCAAAGAGCGAAGAATACACCTACGATATGGAAACCGGCCGGCTGATCCATCTGGGGGAGATCATCCGGGAGGATAGCTGGGAAAAGCTGCTGCAGGAGATCCGGACGCAGCTGGCAGCCATGTTTCCGGAGGATGAACCGGACGAAAGCGCACTGGACGCGCTTTGCAGCCGGGAAGGCCTGGAAGGGGCCGGTTTTGTGATGACCCCCGGACACCTGGCGCTCTATTTTCCGGCGGGCGGCGTATATCCCGCGCACGCGGAAGCGCTGCTGCGTGCTGAAATCTATGTGCCGGGACTATGGGAGATCCTGACGGAAGAAGCCAGGCAGGAAACGGACTGCAGCGGATATGCCATGATTGCGCTGACGTATGACGACGGGCCGGCGAAGGGAACGACCCGGCGGGTGCTGAACGCGACCGTGTGCCATGCGGCCCAGGTGACCTTCTTTACGATCGGGCACCGACTGGCCAAGAACGCGGAACTGCTGCACCGGGAATTCGACGGGGGACACAGCGTGCAGAGCCATTCCTGGACGCATGACCTTGAGAAAATAAACGTGAAAAATGAGGCCAAATGGGAAGAACGCTTTAACCAGACCATGGGGAACATGATCGGAACGGTTCCGATCATGATGCGGCCGCCGGGAGGACAGGACCGCTTATTCCGGACTGCGGGATGCACACTGCCCATGATCCTGTGGGAAACCAATTCCCAGGATGCCGCCAAAGGAGATATATATCCGGAGGATATGATTTCCTGCTCCGGGAACGCACTGGGCGCAAAGGACGGGGATATCGTGCTTTTCCATGATGTGAAAAACTACGCCGGGGAACTGGCGGAACTGTGTATGAAACGGTTTGAGGAATGGAACATATTACTGGTGACGGTGAATGACCTGTGCGCAGTGCGCGGGGTTTCGCTGGAGGACGGATTGGTTCTCAGGTCCTGTCCGCCTGACAGCGGGGAATGATTCATTCGGGCGATTCTGATGAAAGCCGAAACTATTCTTCGGGCAGAAATTCGATTACGCCGCTGTCAGCCGGATCAGCGGACGGATCATCCGTACGGAACGGCCCGAGGATTTCGACAATATGCCGGTAAGTTTCCATGAGCGGCGCATGTCCCTGCTGAAGCGCTGCCTCATCGCCCTGTTTTGCGGCGGCTTCCAGGACGGCGGCAGCCTTTGAAAGGCCGGTAGCACCGATGGTGCCGGAAATGCTCTTGAGGGAATGAACCAGGATGCCGTATTCATGCCAGACGCCGGAAGCGAAAGAGGATTCCATCCGCTCCATCCTTCCGGGTGATTCTTCGGCGAATTCCGACAGGAGGGAAAGATAGAGTTCCCGGTCCTGCTGGCAGTGCATCAGTCCCAGGGCGGTATCCACATCCTGCGGAGGCAGAAGCGCCAGGGCATCTGAGGCGGAAGCTGCCGGGACGACCGGAAAACCGGACTCATCCGGGAACGGCTGCCCGTCTGCGCCGGAGAGCAGGATGACCTTATCCGGCGGCAGATAGGCGAGGAGCGTTTTACGGAGTGCTTTGCTGTCAATCGGCTTGCTGAGGTAGTCTGTGAACCCTTCATTTAGGTAGCGCTGCTTTGCGCCGGAGATGGCGTCGGCAGTCAGACAGATGATCGGGGTTGTCCGGTTGACGCCTGTCTCCTGGGCCTGGATGCGGCGCATGGTTTCGATTCCGTCCATACCGGGCATCCGCTGATCCATGAGGATCACATGATAAGGAACGGAAAGGGTGAGCCGGAGCGCTTCCTTGCCGCCCAGGGCAGTATCAATCTGCATACCTGTCTTTTTCAGCAGGCCTTCGACCACCGTCAGGTTCATACGGGTATCATCGACGACGAGGATACGGACCCGGGGAGCGCGGAAGAGCTCCTGCGGCGCGTCCGCAGTCTCGCCGCTTTTTTCAAATCTTTCCCTGAAATTGCCGATCGGCTCCGTGGACTCGACCCGCTGGGGAATGATGACGGTGAAGAGGGAGCCTTCCCCGTAATGGCTGTCCACCCGAATGGTGCCGCCCATCATATCCAGCAGGTTTTTCACGATGGTCAGGCCCAGGCCGGAACCTTCCACTTCTTCGGATTTACCAAGGCCGATCCGTTCAAACTTGCTGAAGAGCTTTTCCCGGTCTTCCGGACGGATGCCGACCCCGGTATCCAGGACAGCGATGTTGAGACTGATGACCTGGCCCTCGATAAATGCGGTATCCTCCCCGGCGTGAACGGAAAGGGATACGGAACCGCGATCGGTATATTTGACGGCATTGTTCAGAAGGTTCAGCATGATCTGGCGGACGCGTCCCGCATCACCGAAAAGATGATCCGGAAGGCAGTCTTCCACGGCGATGTGGAAGGCCAGGTCACGGGATGCGGCACGGACGCTGATCAGGTTGCAGACATCATTGAGGACGGAGGAAAGCATATAACTGTCTTCCCGGATTTCCATTTTTCCGGCTTCGATTTTTGAAATATCCAGGATATCGTTAATGATGGACAGGAGGTTTTTGCCGGCGTTGTTGATGATACCGGCATAGCCGCATATATCACTGAAGACTCCGCGGACATCATCCGGATTTTCCGGAAGATTGTCGCGGGCCTGTTTGCTTTCCCGCAGCACAATTTCATTCATGCCCATTACGGCATTGATCGGAGTCCGGATCTCATGGCTCATGGCGGCCAGGAATTCGCTCTTGGCCGCGCTGGAACGCTCGGCAATCTGGGTGGCTTCCCGCAGTTTGCCGTTTTCGGCGGCACGTTGGCTGAAATAGACAATCAGGATGACTGCGACGACGAAAATGATCAGGATCACGGAGATCACATAAAGCACGATCGGAATAATATCATAAACACTGGAGGCGGAGGCGGAACCGATATGCCGCATGATCGTATTCCGGATCCACAGGCCCAGGCCGAGACCGCCGAAGGAGAAGAAAAGTACAATGCCCAGGCTGGATGCTTTCAGGATGTTCTGGAGCTTTTTCTCAAAGGGGGCCAGCGGTTCCTTCTCCCGGGGAACGACCGAACGCTTGATGGCCCAGACCAGGAAGAGGAAAGACAGGCTGCTCAGGAAGGAGGACGGATAATACAGGTTGCTGACGGGGCCGGCCTGGTCGGAAGTGATCAGCATACCGAACTCAAACAGGACGATCAGGAAAGCGGCCAGGGAGATCCATGGCCGTACCACCTGCTCCTTTTTCCGGTTCTTCCAGTACCAGGCCATGCGCTGCAGGCAGAGGACGACAATCACATTGCAGATCACGATCAGGTAGATACCGGTCAGGTACTGGCTGAAACGGAAGGAGACCGGGCCGGAAGTATCGGGGGAAGAGTTGTAGTAGAACAGGATCAGCGCAATATCCAGCGGAACCGGCAGCAGCATCAGGGGATGGAAAAACCGCCGGGCTTCCGGAATGGCCATGCGCAAAACGAGAATGAACAGGAAGAAGAAGGCCAGGCACCAGCCGGAATAGGTCAGCAGCGTGAACGAATCAGGCCAGGATCCCATAATGACCTGGTAGGATACCCAGTAATAACTGCTCAGCATCCCGCTGACAAAGAAGAGCAGGCCATAAAGCCAGGCCCGGTGCTTATTGGTGATGTAATAGAAAAGGCACATCAGCATGGCAACGAGGTTGGCCATCAGCTGGAATATATTTTCCGCATAATCCCAAAACATCGGAATCTCCTTTTGGCGCCGCCGCGGACGCCTGCCGGTGGTTATCAGTGCGGTTTCAGTCATGTATGTACATATTATATGCGGGAATGCATGAAAACACAAATATTAATTCCCAAAACTATTGACATGGAGTAGGATCAAGGCGATAAAATGGGATGCAGCAAAGCACGAAAAGACAGGAGATACCGGTTGCGCGGCGGTGCGGGCCGGGCGGAAACACAAAAGTCGGAGGAGAAAAAGGGATGAAAGTATCAGATGGAATGACGTATGCGCCGAAGGGAAAGCCGCAGCCGGTAGTAAAACCCGGGGAGTTTGTCTTTTCCGCGGTCCGGCTGGATCACGGGCATATCTACGGCATGTGCAACGGACTCACGGAAGCGGGGGGAACCCTGAAGTATGTGTATGACCCGGATCCGGCAAAGTTGGCGGCGTTCCTGAAGGCATTTCCCCAGGCGAAAGCCGCGGAAAGCGAGGAAGAAGCGCTGAACGATCCGGAAACGAATATGATCGCAGGCGCCGCAGTGACCAGTGAGCGCTGCGCCCTGGGCCTCAGGGCCATGGCGGCCGGGAAGGATTACTTTACCGACAAGGCGCCGTTTACAACCCTGGAACAGCTGGCATCAGCGAAAAAGGCCGTAAAGGAGACCGGAAGGAAATACATGGTCTACTATGCCGAGCGGCTGCATGACGAGGGATCCATCCTGGCCGGGTACCTGGTGAGGGACGGGGAGATCGGAAAGGTGGTTTCCGTGACCGGTTTCGGCCCGCACCGCCTGGGGGCGCCGGGACGGCCGGCCTGGTTTTTTGAACGGGAAAAATACGGCGGGATCCTCTGCGATATCGGCAGCCACCAGATTGAGCAGTACCTGTACTACACGGGAGAAGAGGACGCCAGCGTGACCGCCAGCCGGATCGCGAACTTTGCACATCCGGAATATCCGGAGCTGGAGGATTTTGGAGACTGCGCGCTGACCGGGGCAAACGGCGCGGCGGGCTATTTCCGGGTGGACTGGTTTACCCCGGACGGGCTGCGGACTTGGGGAGACGGGCGGATGTTTATCCTCGGCACGGAAGGGTTTATCGAAATCCGCAAGTATATCAACCTGGCTGCGAATGAAAAGGGCGGCGGGCATGTTTACCTGGTGAACGGAAAAGGCGAACAGTATATCAGCGCAACCGGAGCGACCGGATATCCCTTCTTCGGGGAAATGATCCTGGACTGCCTGAACCGGACGGAAAACGCCATGACCCAGGAACACGCGTTCAAAGCCGCGGAGCTTTGCCTGCTGGCCCAGAAAAATGCCCTCCGGATCGGATGAATCACGGACGGAAACGGAGCAATGGAAAACGATGACAACAATACTGCTGGTTGAAGACGACGCCATCCTGCGGGACGGACTGACGGAACTGTTTTCCCGGGAAGGATGGCAGGTAACCGCGGCTGCTTCGGTCCGGGAAGCGCGGGAAAAACTGAACCGGGACGTGCAGGCGGTTGTGATGGACGTAGGCCTGCCGGACGGCGACGGGGTGAGCCTGTGCCGGGAATGGCGGGAAGCAGGTGAAACAAGGCCGGTGCTTTTCCTGACGGCCCGGGGGGAAGAGTTTGATGTGGTGCGGGGACTGGACTCCGGCGGGAATGATTATGTGACCAAACCGTTCCGGATGCAGGAACTGCTGAGCCGTGTGCGGGTGCTGCTGCGCTCCGGGACAGAGCCCCGGCCGGTGAACCGGAAAGGGTTCGCCGTGGACCGGGAGCGGATGCAGGTGCTGAAAGACGGCGAAGCGCTGAACCTGACGCTGACGGAATATAAGATTGTGACGATGCTGATGGACCATCCGAATGTCGTGCCGCGGGAACGCCTGCTGGAGGTGCTGTGGGACGAAGGCGGAAAGTTTATTGATGACAATACGCTGTCGGTGCATATGAGCCGGCTGCGGGATAAGGTCGGCGCGGAACACATCCGCACAATACGGGGAGTGGGTTATCAATGGTCGGATACATCCTCAGCGGCATCCTCTTTGTGATCCTGGCGGTGCTGGCCGTCCGGCACTTCCTGGACAACCGGCGGCTGAGAACGCTGAGCGAACAGATGGAGGATTACCTCACGGGCCACGGAGGAACCATTCCGCTGAGCCTGAAGGAGGACACGGTTGCCCAGGTGGAGAACGCCGCTGCGGAGATGCAGAACCGCATCCAGGTGACGGAGGAGCGCTTCCGGCAGGAAGCGCAGCGGACCAGCGACCTGACTGCGGACATTTCCCATCAACTGAAGACGCCGCTGGCGTCCCTGCGCCTGTTCTGCGAAATGGATGAAAGCACCCACTGTGAGCAGCAGATCAGCCAGATTGAACGGATGGAAACCCTGATCAGCAGCCTGCTGCGGCTGGAAAAGCTCTGTGCGGACGGATATGAGCTGGTGTTTGACGCATGCGACCTGCGGGCACTGATCGATGAAAACTGGCGGCAGCTGCAGCCCCTGTGGCCGGACCGGACGCTGATCCTGGAAGGGGAGGCAAAGATCCGCTGCGACGCCAGATGGATGGGAGAAGCTTTCAGGAACCTGATGAAAAATGCCTGCGAGCATACTGCGGAAGGCGGGCAGATCCGAGTCCGGCTGGAGCAGACGGACCGGACGGTCTACTGTACCCTGGAGGATAACGGCGGCGGGGCTGCGCCAAAGGACCTGCCGCATCTGTTTGAACGCTTCTACCGGGCAGAGGATCAGCCGGTTCACGGCGCCGGGCTGGGACTGGCGATTGTCAAGGAGATCATTTACCGCCATCACGGGCATATCACTGCAGAAAACGGCACCGAAGGGCTGAAGTTTACTATTTCCCTGCCGGTGATGGACCTGAAGCTTACAGAATCGTAAGGTGAAAGTCACCTGAAAGTAAGGTTCATCTGCTATCCTTGCTTTCGAGGAGGGATGAACCATGGAAATTATTCGTTGTGAGAATCTTTCAAAAATATATCGTAGCGGCAGCGCCGCGGTCCACGCGGTGGACGGCGTGAGCCTTTCCTTCGGACAGGGCAGTTTTACCGCGGTGACCGGCAAGAGCGGCAGCGGCAAATCCACCCTGCTGCATCTGCTGTCCGGCCTGGACCGGCCGACGGAAGGACAGGTGATCTACCAGGAAAACGACCTGTTCCGGTATAACGAGAACCAGCTTTCCGTGCTGCGGCGCCGCCGTTTCGGTTTCGTTTTCCAGGCGTATAACCTGGTACGGGAGCTGACAGCCCAGGAAAACATCCTGCTGCCGGTGATGCTGGACCACCGTAAGCCGGATGAGGAATACCTGAAACGGCTGACGGACATGCTTGGGATTGACGACCGGCTGACCCACCTGCCCGGCGCCCTCAGCGGCGGACAGCAGCAGCGGGTGTGTATCGCCCGGGCGCTGGCGAACAAGCCGGCCATCCTGTTTGCAGACGAACCCACCGGAAACCTGGACGGAAGAACCGGCCGGGAAGTGCTGACGCTGATGCGTACGGTGAGCAATGAGCTGGGAATTACCATGATTCTGGTCACCCATGATACGGGCGTCGCTGAACAGGCGGACCGGATCATCCGGCTGGAGGACGGCAGGGTTGCCGAGGACAGCGGGGTGATGGCATGAAACGCCTGACCATGAATCATGTGGCCCGGGCAAACATCCGGGTCAACCGGAAAGCCTATATCAGCCTTTTCCTGGGCATCCTGCTGGCAGTGTACCTGGCAACGGCCACGAGCCTGTGCGCCTGGGGTGCCGTGCGCGGACACGAGGAAGAGATGGCGGAGCGCGTCGGCTGGGGGGACATGTTCCTGCTGGACGGAGAACGCGTTACGGATGAACAGCTGCGCAGCTGCGGATTCTTCCGGGAAATCGGCCATGTGACGGTCAATGCCACGGTGGAAGACAGCAATATCTGCGCAGGATACTATGACGAGACTGCGGACCGGCTGATGAACCGGACGCTGAAAGACGGCCGCCTGCCGGAAAAGGCCGGCGAGATGGCGGCAGAGAAAAGCGCACTGATCCGTTTGGGACTGGAAACATCAGGAGTCGGCGACAGGCTGACCCTGACCATGAAGCCGGTCCACGGCGTCAGCGAGGTACGGACCTTTACCCTGGTCGGCATCCTGAACGAACAGACCGATTATCTGGATACGTATTACGAGGAAGAGGGGATGCGCTTTCCGGCACTCCTGGTTTCCCCGGAGGAAAAGTATGATGTCGGAAGTGCGATGGTACACCGGGTGCTGACCTATGCCCCGACCATTACCTACAACCAGGTTACCAGAAACTGCCCGCTGGAACTGATCAGTCCTTACGGGATCAGCCGGGAGGACGGCGGGGTGACTTTCTATGATTCCGGATGGGACCGGGCAAAGCGGATCTGGGAACGGGCCATTGTCTGGATTGTGCTTGGCGCCGCGACACTGCTGTCTGTGTGCGTGGGCATTACATCGGCGATGGAAAGCCTGCTGAGCCGGAAAACAGAGGATATCGGCATGCTGCGGGCCATCGGCGCCACGCGCCGGCAGATCCGCCGCATCTACGGCGCGGAAGCCTGGCTGCTGACGCTGACAGCGCTGCCGGCCGGACTGATCCTTGGTGTCCTGACGGCATGGATCGTTTCGAGAATTGCGCCGGATTCGGTGGCTTTCCTGCCGAATGCCTGGCTGCTGATTCCGATCCTGGGGCTTTCTGCCCTGTGCGTATTTGTTGCCTCCCGTATGCCGCTGGTGCATGCCTCCCGCCAGATGCCGATGGGCGTGCTGCGGGATACGAAGTTGATGCGCCGGGCCGGAAAACTCCGGAACCACAGGATATTCAGGCCGGACAGCCTGATTGCCGGCCGCCGGATCCGGCTGCATCCGCTGCGCCTGCTGGGCGCCGCGGGGATGATCACCCTGACGCTGCTGTCCGCCCTGATGCTGGGCGAGCTGGCCATGGGCCTGAACACGGAAAAGGGCGGAAACACACCGGATTACCAGATCCAGGGTGGTGCCTATGCATCGGATGATTCATTTGTGCAGATTATCGAGGAGGACGCCATGTCCCGGTCGGACCTGGAGCGGATCGCTGCCGTTCCGGGTGTGGAACGGGTGGGGAGCGTTACGGAAATCCAGGCGAACCTGCTGATGGATACCATCCCGGAATATTTCCGCACACGGAACGAATACAGCACATATGATGACGGGAGCACATCCGAAATCGTGATCGGTACGCTGGAAGGCGCCTGGGGCGGATCGGAATGGCTGTTCCTGGATGACGAGGAGATTGCGGATGCCCGGGCGTGCCGGGACGAGGACTATACAGCGTATTACAACATGAAATGCATTGACCGGATGAACGGGATTCGCAGCGAACTGGGAATTACGGAATCCATTGTACCGGTGAAGGTGCTCGTGGCAGATCTGGATCCGGAAACGCTGAAGGAATTTGTAACGGACGGCAGGATCAATATGGAACAGCTCGACCGCGGGGAACAGGCCCTGGTCTTTGCACCGACGATATGTGCGAGGAAGGAAAGCAGCGGCGGATATGTAATCGACAAGTGGCTGCCTGCCGGGGAGATCCGCGACGAAGAATGGGATATCATTATCCGGAATGATGCCTTTACCGCCGGCACGCCGCTGAAACTGCTGGAACTGGCCGGAAAGATGGAAATTGCGGAGGACGAATCCGGCTTCCCGGAGTACCGGGTGAACACAACGGATCATGTCCGGGCGGAGGTAACGGTCGGCGCGGTGCTCAGCGGGCCTGTGCGGATCAGTGAATATTACCAGAGCGGTTTTACCGTAATCCTGTCGCCCAAAGGCGCGGAAGCGCTGGGACTGAAACTGCCGAGCCCGACATATACGGGTATCTGGCTGGAGGGTAATCCTTCGCCGGAAGCGGAGAAGGAAATCGAAAGCGAAATCAGCCAGATTACCATGGGCAGCTGGATGAACCTGGAAAACAGAAGGGAGCTGAACCGGGAATACCGGCTGAAAAAGACGCGGCAGATGCTGCTGTTTGCGGGACTGATCCTGCTGTTCTTCGCGGTATCCCTGTTTATGCAGGTATCCGGCGCGGCCCGGCAGATCCGCTCCGAAACCCGGATGATCGGCACGCTGCGGGCTGTCGGCGCGGACTTGAAGACGCTGGTGGGCTGCTACCGGCTGCCGGTGTGGGGAAGCGCGGTTGTGGCGCTGATTCCCTGTGCAGTCTTCTATATCATTACCGGAATTCCTGGCCTGCGCCTGTTCAGCAAAAACCATCCGGCTGTTATGCTGCCGGTGCTGGCGGCGATGGCAGCATGCGTTGCGCTGGCTTCCGTGGCAGGAATCCGCAAACGCCTGGCCGGGGTAACCCGCCGGTCCATTGTTGAAAATATCAGGGAGCTGTGACAGATATGAAAATGAATAAATGGCTTGCGGCCTTGCTGGCCGCATGGTTCCTCATACCCTTTTTCTCCGCGAAGGCGGAAACGGCACCGGCCTTTACGGTCGATGAAGACGCAGTGCTCCGGGATATGGATCGCTCCTGGCGGCAGGGATACATGCCGGCGGTGGGCGGAAACAGGTGGACAATGATCCTGCCGGTCCGCTCCGCGGAAGCGGCGGGCCCTGTGACAGCGGAACTGGTGTTTCCCACGGAACGTTACTCCTTTTTCAGACCCGGAAAGATGACCATGACGGCCCAGCAGGAAACCACAGGAATCTGGCGGGTACGGTTCTCACTGGACCTGTTTCCGAACCAGAAAAATGCCGATTATCCGTGCGTGATCCGGCTGACGGGAAAGAATAAAGAGGGGAAGGAACTGGTAACGGAAATTCCGTATACCATCCGGATGCGGGGCGCGACTGAAAGTATTGAAAAGGCGCGGATTGAGATCACGGATGTCCGGGCGGACCTGAATACCGGCGAAGAGGGAGAAGTGAAAGTGACCGTTACGAATCTCTGCAGCGCTACGGTCATCGAAAACCTGGAGCTGAAGATCAGCGACAGCGCAGGACACATCCTTCCCCGGGATGCGGAAACGCTGAAGATCGGGACACTGGGCATCGGGGAGAGCATGACTGTTTCCTATCCGGTTACGGTAACGGAAAAGGCCGTGGTGGCACCGCATGTGCTGAAACTGGATCTCGCCTGGACGGCCCTGGGACAGGCGGCAAATTATTCAGCGAATTATACGGTGGCAGTCCGGCAGGAGATCCGCATGGAACAGGGCGGCCTGAAAATGGCGCCGGCGGTAACGGCGGGGGATTCCGTGAGCCTGAGCCTGCCGATTATGAACATGGGAAAGGCGGACATCGTGAATGTGCTGGCAACGGTGACCCTGCCGGGCATTACGGAACGGCAGAGCGTACTGGTGGGCACGATTCAGCCGGGCGAGACAAAGCAGGCCCAGATGGTGCTGTCGCCCGCGAAGGATATTACCGGTGACTTTGCCGGGGAAATGACGGTGGAATGCACGGACCAGGACGGGAATCCGGCATCCTTCCGGGTTCCGGTAAACCTGAAGGTGGAGGCGCCGGTGAAGGTTGACGCCGGAAAAACCGCATCCGGTGAATCCGTAAAAAAAGAAATACCGGCTGCCGTTACATGGGGACTGGCCGGCGGATGCGGACTGCTGCTGGTTTTGATCATGACCCAGAGCCTGGTGCTGCGCAGGAAAATCCACCGCCTGGAGGAAGAAAAACTCTGAGAAAACGCCGTTTCATCCGGACCGGCATCTGGACGAAACGGTGTTTTTTATGGTTTAATGGAACAGACATGAGGCCGGATTTGACTACTGCGGGAGAATGCAGAAGATGCTTTTGTTTTTTGATATCGACGGAACACTTTTTGACGATGACCGACACCTGCCGGATTCTGTCAGGCCGGCGATGGAAGCGGCACAAAGGAACGGTCATCAGCTGATCATCAACACAGGGCGCACCCTGTGCAATATGGACCACCGGCTGGACTGCCTGCCGCTGGACGGCTGGATCATGGGCTGCGGCACCCGGATCATATATCATGAGAAGACGCTGCAAAGCATGGAATATGAACCGGAAGCATCCATGCGGCTGCGGAATCTTTTCCTGGAACTGGGTATTCCGGCGGTATATGAATGCGATACGGCGCTGTATTTTGACCCGCGCTCCCCGGCACATCCGGCCATGAAAGGATTCCGGGAGTTTGCGGTGCGAAAGGGAATCCACCGGGAAATTACGGAAAATGATCCGGAATTCCGGGCGGTGAAGATGTTCTGCTTTGCGGACAGCAGCCAGATTGCCGAACTGGAAAAGGAAACGGCGGCAGTCGGCATGCCGTATACATCCATCGACAGATGGCCGGAGGGCTGGGAGATGGTTCCGGCGGGATATTCCAAAGGAAAGGGAATCGATATTCTCCGGGAAAAGCTGGACATGAAGGCAGAGGAATGCTACGCCTTCGGAGACAGCCGGAACGACCTGACCATGCTGGAACATGCGGGGCACAGCATTGCGATGGGCAACGCGACAGATGACGTGAAAGCCGTATGCTCCTATGTGACGGACCGACCGGAAAATGACGGGATTGAAAAGGCGATGAAGCATTTCGGGCTGATCTGAAGACAACTTTACGTATGTCTCTACGGAACGTAGGTTGCCTGAAACAACCATCCGCTGCTATGCTCATCCGGAAAGGAGTGATGACGGATGGACCATTATGTAACAGGTGCAACGATCAGGACGCTGCGGGAAAAATACCGGATGACGCAGGCCGAACTGGCGGAGCGGCTTTGCGTGAGCGATAAGGCGGTTTCCAAATGGGAAACGGGACGCGGATTTCCGGATGTATCCCTGCTGGAGCCGCTGGGAAAGGCGCTGCATGTTTCTGTTCCGGAACTGCTGTGCGGGCAGACGGTCGTCAACAAAAACAGGGCAGCCAACATGCTGAAAAGCCTGTTCTATATCTGCCCTGTCTGCGGGAATGTGCTGTTTGCCAGAGGAGACGCACTGATCTCCTGCTGCGGAATTCAGCTTCCGGCGCTGGAAGCAGAGGAGCCGGACAATGCGCACCGGGTGAATGTTCAGCGGGTGGAAGATGAAATATATGTTTCTTCGGATCACTCCATGGGAAAAGATCATTATCTGTCATTTGTGGTATATATGACACCTGACCGCTGCGAAACCATCGTGCTGTATCCGGAAGGAAACGCGGAGGCAAGATTCTTCTATCGCGGAACAGGCTGGCTGTATTATTATTGCAATCAGCATGGCCTGTTCCGGCAGAAGGTCAGCCGTGCTAAATGCTAAACAGGCAGTTCAAGCAAAATCGGCTCACGTATGATGAGCCGATTTTGTAATATCTGACTGATGGCTGATCCCTTTTACATGACAAGATCAGCATGAATCAATCAACGGTCCGCAAATTCTTGTTTCTGCAGCTGGGGAGGGATTTCTTCCGGATGAATTTCGCCGTCCCGGTGCACGGAGAATTCCGCCATCGGGTATTTTTTCAGGTTGTCCAGAACTTTCCGGTCATCTGCATGGCTCAGCAGATCCGCCCGAGCTTTCAGCACAAGATTTTCTGCCTGATGTTTGGAAGGGCCCCCGATGCAGCCTCCCGGGCAGACCATGCCTTCCACGAAGTCCGCATCCAGCTTTCCTGCGTTCAGCAGCATCATGGCCTTTTTGCATTCATCGCCGCCGGCACAGGTCATCAGCCGGATTCCGGAGGTATCCTCGCCCATTTCATCCATGACTTCCAGAACTGCTTTGGCTACGCCGCCGCTGCCGGCAAAGCGCTTACCGAAGAGGGAAGCCTCCTGATAATCCTCTTCAGTTGGTTCAACAGTTATTCCCCTGGACTCCAGAAGCGCAACAATCTCTCCATAAGTTAAAGCATAATCTGCACGGTCTGCAATGAGTTCGTTCAGAGTCTCGCCTTTTTTGGCAATGCAGGGTCCGATGAACACGGTGACGCAGTCCGGGTCCAGATGCTTCAGATAGCGGGAAACCGCCACCATGGGGGACACGGTGCCGGATTTGTTGTTTTCGTAGACTTTGGGGAAATGATGGTGAAGCATCGAGATAAAGGCAGGACAGCAGGATGTGGTCATCACTTTCCCCTCCCTGCGGGCGTGAATCCACTCCATCGCCTCAAAGGCGGCGGTCATATCTCCGCCGAGGCCTACCTCCACCATGTCGGCGAAACCGGCCTTTTTCAGGGCGGCCCGGACAGAAGCCATGCCGGCCTGACTGCCAAACTGGCCTTCAGTGGCCGGAGCGCACATGGCGATTACCTTTTTGCCGGCCTGAATGGCGCGAATCACATCCACAGCGAAAATCTTTGAACCGATGGCACCGAAGGGGCAGTTATGGATACAGTGACCGCAGTGGATACACTTTTCCTCATCGATCCGGCAGATGCCGGCTTCGTCATAGAAAATTGCGCCGACAGGGCAGGCTTTTTTACAGGGACGCTCCTGGTGGATGATGGCGCCGTAGGGACAAGACTTTGCGCACAGGCCGCAGGATTTGCACTTGGTGGGATCAATGTGCATTTTGGAATCGCCGGGGGATATGGCGCCGAACCGGCAGACGTTCAGGCAGGCTTTTCCCAGGCAGAAACGGCAGATGTCGGAAACAAAGTAATCCTGGATCGAACAGTCGTCACAGGCGGCCGGAATGACAGCCACCACATTGTCTGTCAGATGGGCCGGATCCGGATACTGCCCCATGGCCAGGCGGATCCGGCCCCGGACGATTTCACGTTCCTTATAGACGCAGCAGCGGTACTTTGGTTTGGGACCGGGGCTGACATCATAGACGATTTTCTCGGTGCTTTCCTGGGTCAGCTTGTTCTCCCAGGCAAGGCGGCAAACTTCCCGCAGAATAAAATGCTTGAGTTCAACAATCCCCTTGTCATTGGTGATCATGTTATCCACGCTCTCCTTTTTTTCTTTTCCCGGTGATCCGGCAATATCATACCACAATCAGACCTGTCGAGGAATGTGCCCGGAAAAAAAGTGGGTCAAAAGTTGGTTGCGAGGCAAAAAGAAAACCCGGAATCTGTTGATAAATCAACGGTTCCTTAACTTTCATTATCTGCGTTTCTTTTCACGATACTCGCCCGGGGTCTTTCCGGTGGTTTCTTTAAATACTTTTGAAAAATGTCCTTGGCTGGAAAAACCAAGATAAGCAGCGATAACAGACGCAGATCTGTCGGTATACCGGAGGAGGCGCTTGCCTTCTTCTATTTTTTCATTGCGTACAAAGGCAGCCAGCGGAATGCCTGCGTCCTGCGTAAATCTGCGGGACAAGTGCTGACGGCTCAGGAACAGATGGTCAGCAATCTGTTCGGTTGTGATTGTTTCGGACAGATGATGCTGAATATTCTGACAGCTCCCTTTATGGGGAAAATGATACGTACGACGACAAATATGTATGATCACGGCTGGGACGAGCGGAACGGTGGTAACATCAGCCTGATGCTGGACGAGAATGATGTTGCGGAATACCTGGATATGGGGAATGTGCTGCGCACGATACCGACCGGGTTTACGGCTCCTGAACTGGAAGGAAAGGTTTTCCTGGTCACCGGTACCGGCAAATACTTCAAGAATGTGCAGTATGCTCCGGACGTGAACCTGGGCATCGTCCGGCTGAAGGATGCGGGACAGCAGGCAGACCTGCTGTGGGGTTATTCTGATGGCGGACAGTTCACCAGCGAATTCCCGGCCCATATGATGAGCCATGTGGCGAGGCTGAAGGTTGATCCGCTGAATCGTGTGGTTATGCACTGTCATCCGGCGAACCTGCTGGCGATGACCTTCGTTCATACGCTGGATGAGCGGGAGTTCACCCGGACGCTCTGGCAGATGTGCACGGAGTGCGTGGTGGTATTCCCGGACGGCGTGAACGTACTGCCCTGGATGCTTTGCGGAACGAATGAGATCGGTGAAGCTACCGCGGCGAAAATGGAAACTGCGCGGCTGGTGGTTTGGAGCCTGCACGGGATTTATGGCGCGGGGAAAGATCTGGATGAAACATTCGGACTGATTGAAACCGCTGAAAAAGCAGCGGAGATCTATATGAAGATTGCTCATCTGCCGCGGATCAACACGATTACGGATGAACAGATGCATCTGCTGGAAAAGAGATTTGGCATCCGGGCACGGGAAGGTTATCTGGAATAATCCATGCCGGCGGGAAACGTTTCCCTCCGCTTTTCGTATGAATTTATTTGTGTCATTACGGGTTATATGGTAGTATATCTGAGAGAGAAACAAACAAAATACTGCCATGACATGATATGGGGTAATGCTGATGAAAAGGAAACTGGCATCATTTGTTGTTGATCACCGTCGGGCCATCTTCGCCCTGATGGTGATTGTTGCGGCTGTCTGTGCGTTTTTGGTCACAAAAGTTGAAACAAATGAAGACCTGACAAAATATCTGCCTGACAAATCAGAAATGAAGCAGGGAATAGACATTATGTCAGACGAGTTTCCCGAAGCACAGACCAGCCAGACAATTCGTGTCATGTTTACCCACCTGAATTCGGAAGAAAAAGAAGACATTCGCGTAAGGCTGCAACGTATCCCGTATGTGACGGGTGTTGCCTGGCAGGCGAATCATCCTGATTATAACCGGGATAGCCATACACTGTATGTCGTCAGCACGGACGCAGGTTATAAATCTGCGGAAATGAAAGCCATCAAGAAAGCGCTTGATCAGGATTTTCAGGGTTATGAGATTGCCTGGCATGACGATGATGTCGGAATTCCCGAAGTGCCGGCATGGATATTGCTCAGCGGGGTTGCTGCTATTCTCATGATTCTGCTTGTTATGTGCGGATCGTGGATTGAACCTTTTCTCTTCCTTGCCGGAATCGGATTCGCAGTGATTATCAATCAGGGAACCAATATCTTTCAGGGGAGCGTTTCCACCGTTACCGCTTCGATGTCAGCAATCCTGCAGCTTGTGCTTTCCATGGATTATTCCATTATCCTGAGCAATCGATTCAAACAGGAAAGAGCCAAAAACGAAGATGTTGCTGCTTCCATGAAGACAGCGGTCATCAATTCCTTTTCATCGGTCGTTTCCAGCGGAATGACGACGGTTGCCGGACTCCTGATGCTTGTGTTTATGAGCTTTAAAATCGGCATGGACCTGGGCATTGTCCTGGCGAAAGGCGTTTTCCTGAGTATGTTCTGTGTCCTGGTGATTATGCCGGGAATCCTGATTTCCTGTGACGGCCTGATCCGGAAAACGGCCAAGAAATCGCTCCGGATCCCGACAAAAGCCTTTTCGTCGTTTTCAAACAAAAAGCATGCTGCAATTACGGCTGCGTTTGTGCTTCTGATGGCCGGGGCGCTGTTCCTGCAGCAGCAGACCGGAATCGTATATACAATGCAGCGGGAAGATCCGGTTGCAGATGTTTTTCCCGCCGACAACACAATGGTGCTTGTTTATCATAATGATGACGAGCCGGCCATTCCCGGAATCTGCGGGACGCTGGAAGCAGACAGCAATGTGAAATCTGTTGCCTGCTATTATTCAGCGCTTGCCACTCCTTATACGGCGGAGGAAATGGCGCAGAACATACCTGAAATGCAGGATGGTATAAAACTGAACGGTGATCTCCTTTCCATGATCTATTATCTGCGCTATGCGGGAGATCAGTCTCTGAAAATGACAGCGGAGGAGTTTTTGAACTTCCTTTCCGATCATGTTGCCGGGAATGAAATGTTTGAGGCATACATGATCGCGGATCAGCGGGAAATGCTTTCACAGATTGGAAATTATGCCGGTATGGTCGGCCTGCTAGCCGGGAACGATCCGATGACGCCAAAGCAGATGGCGGACATGTTTTCAGCTTTTTCACCTGATATCAATGAAGAATCACTGGAACTGGCATTCCTGTACAAAGCGGGAATTGAAGACGGCGATCCCAGGTGGACAATGACGATGGAGGAACTGTTTAACTTCCTTTATGGTACAGTTCAGCATGATCCGCGGCTCTCACCGCTGCTTGGCGAGGACGCAAAAGCTGCGCTGTCTGATGCAGAGGAAGAATTAGCTGCCGGGAAAACGCAGCTGGTGGGGGAAACGCATTCCCGAATGATTATCACAACCAAATACCCGGATGAGGATGAGGAAACATTCAGGTTTATTGACAGGCTTTCTTCAGCATGTGATCAAGAATTCAAAGGGAAATATTATCTTGTCGGCAATTCGGCCATGAATCTGGAAATGTCGCGCTCCTTCGGGAGTGAGTACCTGTTCATTACAATTCTGACGGCCATTGTGATTTTCCTGATTGTTTCGCTGTCTACCAGATCATTTATGATTCCGCTAATCCTTGTATTGATTGTCCAGACCGGCGTTTTTATCACTGTGGCCAGCATCGGCCTTTTCGGGAATACCATTTATTTCCTGGCCCTGCTGATCGTCCAGTGTATTCTGATGGGTGCAACAATCGATTATGGTATTCTGTTTACAAACTATTACACTGAAAACCGAAAGAATACAGGTAAGCTTGAGGCGGTCAGGAAGGCTTATGAAGGCGCAATCCATACGATTACCACTTCAGGACTGATCCTGTTTATCGTGCCATCGGTTGTGGGCCGGTTTTTCCAGGATCCGACAATCACTGCTATCGTGGATACAATCGCTCTTGGATCATTGGCTGCAATCGCATTGATCCTGGTTTGTTTGCCAGGAATTCTCATCACTTTTGATAAACTTGTGGACAGGAAACCCCATTGACCTTTCACAGCGGAAAGGCAATGCAGAAGGTTCCCGATACTTGTTCAATGTATAAGGTCATGTATGGTGAAATCGAAATTAAAACTCTGAATATGTTGTTAATCCGAAAGATTATATCTATGAAATCCGTAGAGAAACAGTGAATATGGGTAATTGAAATAATGTATCCAGAAAAAAGTGGGTCAAAAGTTGGTCGCGAGACAAAATAAAAACCCGGACCTCGTTGAAAAATTAGGGGTCCGGGTTTTTGCAATCATTATCCGAAACCTAAATAGTCGTGACTCCGCACAGCGGAGATCACTCCTTTTCGGTTGAGAATGACGCTGACGAAATATCCCGCACTGCGGGTCGTCAGTGTCATTCCAGCGATCGTCGCAACCGCTCTGACTTCGTGCATAGCACTCGTCAATCGCGGGCTCCTGTAGCTGTGGGTGACGTTACCCGATCATCTTCGGGCTTTGCCCTCGATTCTCGGACGTCACTCCCACTCAGCTCTAAGATCGCGCCATTCCGTGATAATACGCACTTTAGATGCGTAAAACGAAGAAATTATCCACGAATTATGCGACTTCCGGTACGTCTTCGAGATTTTTGTAGCCATTTTGTAGCCAGTGGCTACAAAAGGAATGATAACTCTCAAGCCACCGGATACGAATCAAAACGAATGATTCCGAGGAGGGAAACGACATGTCAGAAAAGGTGTTAGATGCGCACGGGCGCTGGAGAAATATCACGGTTGCCTTTCGGGTTTCTCCCGAAGAGGATGAACAAATCGAAAGGCTGGTCAAACTGACCGGCCTGACCAAGCAGGATTATATCATGCGGCGGTTGACGGAGCAAGATGTTATCGTTCAGGGAAATCCGAAAGTCTTTGCGGCCCTGCGCCGGGAGATGAAAGCCATCCTGGATGAACTGAGCAGATTGAACCCCGGGGATCAACTGAGCGATGAATTGACAGAAACATTATCGATGATTGGCCGGATTATGGCCGGAATGAAGGAGGCGTCATGAACATGAATATTCAGTATCGCAAAGAAGGAGATTACTACATCCCGGACTGGACGATTCCGAAGAACCAGCAGAAACCCCTTGGACTTTACGGTAGAATGAGGAAGGCATACCTTGAGGAACATCGGTCTGGCCTGTATACCAGAATGCTTCTGGCTGGCACGCTGTACGATCACCTGTATGAAACAGATCGTGCGGCACAGGAAAGGATGGATACGATCCTTCCGGAACTGGCAGCATCCGCAGGTGCAACAGAGAAACTGAAAGTCAGGGATCAGATCAAATGGGTTGGGATCATGAATACCTGCAAGGCACAGGTTGAAGAGATCATCTGTAATGAATTGATCTATGAAGATTAACCGTCGGGGCGTCACATATTGTGGCGCCCCGCTTCTTTGAGCGCAATTCAGGATTCAGCCTGTTGCAAGATAATCCTCCGCAAAACAGGAAAAATAAGAACTTTCGGTGAATTATAGTAGAATACAACAGTGGTTTTGCCGGTGGGATAGCACACTGGATAGAAGGATCTGTAACGGTCAGAGTGGTCCCGGATTTCAGAAGCAAAATCGGACGGATGATGGAGCTTTACTTTTGGAGGAACCGAGAAAATAAATAGTAATTACTGGACATAAGATCAAGTCGGAGAGGAGGTGCGGACAGTATGAGGATTACACATGTTGAGATCAAGAATTTCCGAGGCATTAAGCATGCGTTTGTACTCTTCCCACTTTACTGATGTGCGATAAAGAAGTAATAGAAGTGTAAAAAATTTTGCCGTTCCTATCCGGCACTTGCGCATTGTGTCGGATAGGTCGGGCGGTTATTCGGGCAAGTCCACCTTGCCAACAAAAGAATAATAAATCTCAA
>JAFROK010000051.1 GCA_017429695.1 Clostridia bacterium
GCCGTATATGACAGTTTCCCGGACTATGACGGAAGCGGATATCTGCTCTTCACCCCCAAGGCTTCGCGGAAGTCAACGATCGTACCTCCCCTGACCGCCGCCCTTGAAAAATGGACTGAATCAGGAAGTCAGAGTCAACTGACCGCAGACGAATAACCCCAACATATGTTTGAAATTTCCGAAAAAAAACACGGAATTGGAACGGAAACCCGGAAGTAATTGTTAATAGGCCGGAATATAGAAATTATCCTTCCTTGCTTGCCTGCTAATCCAGTCGGATCGGCAGGCTTTTGCTATTTCTATTAACTTGCTCCTGATCATAATACTGCATATGTCCGAATGTTACCGGATAATTCCCCCACCAAATGCAAATAGCCAATAAATCTTTTCCCAGAGAGAGCGGGAGGCGCCACCAAAGGCGGGCTTGCCCGCCAAAAGGCGCCGACAGCGAACGAACGTGTCGCAGCTTCAATCAGCGGGCATTTTGTCGTTATCAGCCCCGGCTTCCATCGCCCGGGCTTCATTCTCCCGCCGGACCCGGATCAACAGGCGCATCTTTGCGCTCTGTGAGGCGGCAGGCCTTCCGGTTCTGGTACACACCGGCGACCAACGCTTTGACTGTTCCAATCCGAACCGGATTGTGAATGTCCTGCGCACATTTCCGAAGCTGAAGTTCGTCGGTGCGCACTTCGGTGGCTGGAGCATGTGGGATGACGCCGCCAATCTCTTCCGACTGTGGGTTCCCATAAAAAAACGCCCCCACCGTAGTCATCGTACCGGTCGCGGGCGTTTCTTTTTCGGTTGTACAGTTTCCTGCTGTCAACGGTCTTCGTGACGGGGCTGAAATCCCACATCGTCCGACGCTGACGGTTCAGTTCCTTCCGGGCCTTTTTACTCAGCTTTTCCTTCGGAACGAATCTGGCCATGATCATCATCTCCCTTCCCATGGCGTGAGGGTATTGTATCATGGGCGGAGAAACGCTGCAAGCGTTTGTTCTCCTTTGACTGAAGCTTTGCCGGTATGGTATGATTGTGGCCGGTTAGTGATTCATGAAAGCAGTGAAGATGAAAGAAAAAGGGGTATCGTATATGTTCAGAAAGGTGGCTGCTGTTCTGCTTGTTCTTGCCATCCTGCCTGCAGGGTCTTTTGCATGTACGGCGATTTATATCGGATCTGGCCTGACAGCGGATGGAAGCACAATCTTTGCGCGTCTGGAAGAATATACCTCTGATGAAGGATGGCCGAAGCTTTTTGACGTGATTCCGGAAGGCGCTCACACAGCCGGGGAAGTATATACGGGCTGTTATGGGTTCACCTGGACTTTCACCCATGACAGCTATGGCTACACGGCCTTCCGCGACAACAATTCCCCGGGGATCTGTCCGGATTGCGGCGGGACGCATGCACATACGCCATATCAGGCCGGCGGTACGAACAGCAGGGGCGTCAGCGTGACGGCCACGGAAACGCTTGTGGGGAAAGAAGCAGTCACAGCCATCGATCCATACAACAAGGAATCCGGAATTGAAGAAGCCGAGATCCCAACCATCCTGCTGAGCGAAGCCTCCTCTGCCCGTGAAGCGATGCTGCTCCTGGCTTCCATCTATACAACCACAGGCGCATACGGCGCAGGGAGTGTGATCGTGGCCGACAGTGACGAAGCCTGGTACATTGAGAACCATGGCGGCAGCCAGTATCTGGCGGTCAGGATGAACGCAGACCTGGTGTTCGTCTGTCCAAACATTTCCGTCATCGGGCTTACAGACCTGAATGATCCGGAGAATGTGGCTGCTTCTGATGCATTGATCGAAACCGCTGTCCGGGCAGGCACATTTACCGGGGACGCGGAGGCAGGGCGGATTGATTACGCGGCTTCCTACGACGACGCTCCCGCTTCGGTATATCCCCGGCTGGCCGCGGGACTGAATGCCATGTCCGGGGAGCATACAGATCCTGCGGATCTGATGCCATCCGGGATGCAGGAAAGTATATTCCGGATTTCCAATGTGGATTCGGAAGGAAAAACCGTTCTCCCGTATACCAATATCCGGCTGAAAGGAAAAACGGGCATCCGGGATGTGATGGCGCTGTATCAGCATGAGCCGGTCAGCAGGCACAGGAGCCTGGAGACACATATCTTTCAGATCAGCGGCCCTACGGCTCATGGCACCGTGGAATGGGTATCGATGGCGGATAACCGGACCAGTGTATTTGTGCCCTGGTACCCGATGGTGACAACGGAAGTGCCGGGATATTTCCATGCAGGGACCGCCATGCCGCAGCATATGGCAGAAAGACCCGCAGAAGGCCTGTACTACGAAACGGAAAATGGAGGCTGGGGCCTGTATCCGGATGGCTGGAGGGATTCATGGTATTGGGTGTTTTCAATGCTGGAACATATCGCCCGGGATGATGAAGCCGCTGCGGTTTATATCAGGGAGAGAATGGATGTACTGCAGGATGACATCTGTGCTTCCGGGGTGACCGGGAATCCTGCCGCGGAGATCTGCTGGCGCACAGCGCTGGACCTTTTATCCGAATTCGGGAGATAGCGCTGATTCCCTCCAGTTCCGGCCGTACAGGCTGTTCCCTTCCTTTTCTTTCTGAATTATGCTATGATGCAGGCGCGATATGCAGGAATGATAAGACATAGCGAGCGGATTGTCCTGTATTTGATGTTCTGCCAAATCGAAAACCATCACAGGCCGCTCCAACATCCGGTCCATCAGTACAGCGGACATCGGAAACGATTAATGGTTTTTCATACAGATGGCTGAAAAGGAGTGTTCATTGATGCCGGAAAAGCAAACCGGATACAGTCGCGGCAGGCGGATGCTGATCAGCCTGCTGCTGGCGGTGAGCCTGGCGGCGGGATGGGTAGCTTTCTCGCGCGCCGAAGCAGGATCGGAGCCGGAAACCGGTGCGCTGCCGCTGAACACATCCGGCGGTGTCAACCGGGCTCCTTCCGTTGACCTGGTCGGCGGAAACGGAGCCTACATCGCTGAAGTGTACAACAGCCGGAACGGGCTGCCTACATCGGAAGCGAACGCCATTGCGCAGACAGGCGACGGCTTTATCTGGATCGGGGCTTATGCCGGCCTGATCCGATATGACGGGAATAACTTTGAGCGAATCGACGACGAGACGGGTATTTCCAATGTCCGGTGCCTGTATGTGGACAGCCGGGACCGGCTGTGGATCGGCACCAATGACGCAGGAATTCTCCTGATGGAAAACGGCGCCTTCCGCAGGTGGACCCGTGCGGACGGACTGGATGCCGTTTCAATCCGAAGCTTTTCGGAGGACGGTGACGGCAATATCTATATCGGATCCATCACCGGTGTTTCGATCCTTGACCCGGACATGAACCTGACCGTGCTGCAGGATGACCAGGCGGGACAGACCGTCCTGGAGCTTCGCCGGGGCAGCGGCGGCGTGGTGTACGCGCTGACCGCGGACGGGGACCTGGCGGCCTACCGGGGCGGAAAACAGGTGAGCCGGATGCGCCATGAAGACAGCTTTATCGCGGATATCAGCTGTATGCTTCCCGATCCGGACAGGCCGGGCTGGTTCTGGATCGGCACCTCGGATTCCGGCGCGTATTACGGGGAAGCGGAGAAATGCTTCCAAAACCCGGAGACGCTGGACCTGGGAGATCTGACGTATCCGAAAAGACTGGAAATGATCGACGGCCGGGTCTGGGTTTGCGGCAGGAACGGGACCGGACGGCTGGAGGGAAACCGATTCATCCAGCCGGAAAACCTGCCGATGGACAATTCCATCCAGAATGTGATGACAGACTACCAGGGAAACCTGTGGTTTACTTCAACCCGGCAGGGCGTGATGAAAGTGGCGCCCAACATGTTTGCGGACATGTATGCCCTGTGGGAACTGCCTGCGGAGGTGGTTAACTCCACGTGCCTGCTGGATGCCATGATGTTCATCGGAACCGACGAAGGACTGGCCGCCATCCGGGACGGGAAAAAGATGGACAGGATTCCGATTACAAAGGCGGCGACGGCTTCAGGCAGGGAAATTGACGCTACTGACCTGCTGGCATACCTGGATAAAGTGCGGATCCGCTCCGTGATCCGCGACAGCAAAAACCGGCTGTGGATTTCCCCCTGGAACGGCGACGGCCTGGTGCTGTACGCAGATGGGGAAATGACAGTTTTCACGCCGGAGGACGGCATGGTCTCAGATAAATGCCGCATGGTATGGGAGTGTACGGACGGAACCATCCTCGCGGCCCAGAGCGGCGGGCTCAGCGTGATCCGGGACGGACGGGTGGCCGCCACCTACGGGAAGGATGAAGGCATCACAAACGAGGGCATCCTGACGGTTACGGAAGGGATGAACGGCGAATACATCCTGGGAACCGACGGCGGCGGGATTTTCATCATCCGTTCCGGCGAAGTGTCGCATATCGGTACGGAGGACGGCCTCGGATCGGATGTCGTCATGCGCCTGTACCGCAGCCGCTCGGAAAACGTGTTCTGGATCGTTACCGGCAACTCCCTGGCCTTCCTTTCGCCGGACGGCCGGGTCACAACCGTCCGGGATTTTCCGTATGCCAACAATTACGACGTGTTTGAAAGCAGCAAAGGCGAGCTCTGGGTGCTGGCCAGCGGCGGAATCTATACGGTTCCTGTGAAACAGATGCTTGCAAACGGTGAAATTGACGCCGTGCATTACAACTACCACAGCGGCCTGCCTTATACAGCCACGGCAAACTCCTACAGCGAACTGACCGGGGACGGAGACTTGTTTATTGCCGGCAACGAAGGCATCATCCATGTCAACATTGAAAACCATTATGAGAGCAATGAAACCGTGAGGCTCGTCCTGCCGTATATTGACTGCGACGGAAAGCGCATTTATCCGGATGAAGGCCGTTCTTTCTCCCTGCCTGCCGGAGCGAAAAAGATTACCGTCTACCCGTACGTGCTGAACTATATGCAGAGCGATCCCCAGGTTTCCTACCGCCTGGAAGGTTTCGACGCGGCGGAGACAACCGTCCGGCACAGCATGCTGCAGCCGGTGAACTACACGAACCTGCCCGGGGGAAGCTATACCTTCTTCCTCCGCTCAGGCGGCCGGGAGATCTCCATCTCGCTGGAAAAAGCGAAAACCGTCTTTGAACATCCCCTGTTCTGGGTTGCCATAGTCCTTGCCCTGCTGGCGGCGGACGTGCTGCTGATCCGCTGGCTCCTGAAGCGGAAGGCCCGGCGGGTTGAGACAAAGAAAGAGAATGAACGCATTTCCCGGGAACTACAGATGGCCAGGGAGATCCAGTCAAACGCGCTGCCGCAGGTCTTTCCGCCATTCCCGGACCGGACAGAGTTTGAGCTTTATGCCTCCATGACGCCGGCAAAGGAAGTCGGTGGCGATTTCTACGATTTCTTCCTGGTTGACGACGACCACCTGGCGCTGGTGATCGCGGATGTTTCTGATAAGGGCGTGCCCGCCGCCATGTTCATGATGCGGACCAAGAGCCTGATCAAAAACGAGCTGCTGAACGGCAACGATCCGGCCCGGGCGCTGGCGCTCGCCAACCAGCAGCTTCGGGAGGGGAACGCCTCCATGACCTTTGTGACCGTCTGGCTGGCGGTGGTGGAGCTTTCCACGGGCCGGGGAACAGCGTGCAACGCAGGGCACGAGAATCCGGCGCTGTACCGCGCCGGCGAAAAGTTTGAGCTGCTGAAATACGACCACGATACGTTTGTCGGCGCAAGGAAAAAAGCGGAGTATCACAACCGTGAATTCCGCCTGAACCCGGGCGACTGCCTGTTTGTCTACACAGACGGCGTGCCGGAGGCGATCAATGCCGCCGGCGAGATGTTCGGGGAAAAGCGGCTGGCCGAAACGCTCAATCAGGCGTCGGACACATCCCCCGAAGCTCTGGTCCGCGCCGTTCATGACGCGGTGGACCGCTTCGCGGGCAGCGCGCCGCAGTTCGATGATACGACCATGCTGTGCTACCGCCAGCTATGAACACCAAAAAGGCACACGCGGTTTGACGGGATGCCCGGTTTGTGGTACAAATAATACATAAAGCAATGTCAGAATCCCTGAAACAGGAGGAATCGAATTATGGATATTACACGTGAAGAAATCGGAACAACGCTGATCATTTCCCTGCATGGCAAACTGGACACCCCCGCCGCTCCGGCCGTGGAGGCGGAAATCCGGAAAGGCCTGTCCGGCGTAAAGGAACTGTGCTGGGATTTCAAAGACCTGGAATATCTTACCTCCGCCGGCATCCGGGTGCTGCTGATCGCGGAGGATATGCTGGATGACGGCGCGGAAATGAAAGTGTACCATGCCAACGACGCGGTGAAAAACGCGTTCAACCTGACCAACCTGAATTACCTGCTCGCCCGGGAATAACGGCGTGAGTCGCGGAGCCAACGAACCGGTCCGTCCGTATGAGGCGGAATAAAGAATACAGGAACTGACCGCATCACCTGATCATCCAAAAACATGGATACTCGCTGTAGTCCAAGCTGAATCCCGGTCTTGTTTCCCTGATGCTGAAGCCCATCCCTTCAAAAAAACGAATCGCATCCGTATTTTTCATCAGGACATACAGCTCATATGGGCCGGGTTCCTCCCGCATAAACGTTTCCATCAGCAGGCGTCCTGTATGGTTTCCCCTCATATCCTTCTGAACGCCGATTCTTACAATCGAAGCCGTACTGGCTGCTGTCTCAGCAAACAGATTAAAGTATTCCTGTACGACCCTGGCAATATATTCGGCATTGCCTCCGCATTTTTTATATACAGCTGTATTCCACTGCATGGGCCCCCGCTTCCATAAAAGAACACCGATGATTTTATGCCCATCCAGGGCGATAAACAGGTTATCTGTTCTGAACATCTGATCCTCAGAACGGATCATCCTGGGGAGAATCATTTCCGCCTCCTGCCTGTCCTTAAACATCGCGGGATAAATGTGCGGATCAGTATCATAGATCAGTCCCGCAATCTGCTGCAGCTGCCTGTCTGATATGCTGTTATCAGCTCTCCGGCACTGAATGCCCATCTGTTCATTCACTCCCCTGGATCGTTTTTACGGATTCGATCAATTCTTTCAGCAACTTCCTGCATTTTGATCTGTTAAGTAATAGTATACCAAGCAAAGCGTAACATGAAAAGCAGAATTTATCGGATTATGAAAGGATGATTCATCGCTTCTCAATGCCATATCCAATGTGCAAATTTGCATAATGTTCGTACATATTGTATAATACAGGGGACACAAGCGGTGCCGGAATCCTCCCCTTCCCTGATATTCCGGGGTTCCGCATCGCTGAGCGCAGGCTGAAAAAGCAATAGCCCTATGGCGTTATTCCCGACCGGCCTGCAGAAAAAGGAGGTTCAGTATGAACAAATATCTGACCAAAACAAAACGATCCGGCATCTTTGCTTTTCTCATCGCCCTGGTGATGGTCACGGTCGCCTGCTCCGCAGCCTTTGCGGAATCCACGGAAGGCGTGGCGGAGCTGGTCAGCGAGATGACGGAAACGCCCATGCCGGAAAGCGCAGCCCAGCTGATCCAGCATGATCTTTATCAGGAAACCGTCAACAATGTGGAAATTACTATCCGGGAAGCCGCCTATGACGGCCGTTCCCTCTTCCTGGAATACGTTTTCAGGATGCTCGATGTAAATGAGCCGCTGGGCATCACCGCGGCGGAAGCATACGGCGACGAACTGCCGGAAGGCATGGCGCCGGACCAGTATGTCTACGGACTGGCGGAAAATGCGGAAGACCTGCTGTACAGCCACAATGTGGGCTGGTGGATCGACGGCATCTGGATCGACGGCAAGCCGCTGTCCGATATGCCCGGCGGCTCCGGCCAGTATACTTCCGGAAACAGTATCCCCGGGGAATTCGTCGAAACAGACGTCTGGCGGCTGGACAACGTGGATGTATACCTGAGCGGAAAAGTGCAGATCAGCCTGCCCATCGGGGACTGCCAGAACCTGGATGACTATACCATGGACGAACATCCGGAAAAGTATGATGAAGACGGCAACCTGCTTCTCCCGGAAAAAGGAATGATCACCTTCGAATTTGATACAAAGGAAGTTGCCTCCTCCCTCCGCACTTTCTTCCCGGAAGGCGAAACCGTCCTGCCGGAGGTTACCGCAAAGGTCCGGGAAACTGTCTTCTCCCCGATGCTCACCTACATCAAGCTGGACCTGGAGGTCAATCCAGATGCCATGGCCGCGTTCATTGCGGAAAACGGCGAGTATGCGCTGGACGATGAAGGCGAACCCATGTGGCCCTACGGCGGCATGGACGTATTCGGCGAGTGGATTGACAGCCTGGAGCTGACGGACGCGGCCGGAACGCTGCTCTTCCCGGACAGCCAGGGCCCCGCCGAATATTCCGATTCTGACGCGGAATTCCTCTATCCCTATATCGAAGAGATTCCCGAAACGCTTTACCTGGCCCCGGTGAATGATGAAGGCACCGCGGATATGTCCCGGGCCATCCGGTTGGTATAACCCTTCCGGTTTTTCCATATGAAAAGTGGCGGATGATCAGTCATTCCGCCACTTTCATTATGTTTTTCCATGCCTTACAGGCTCAGGTCCACCGCTTCAAACCGTTTGACGCTCTGCTTAATGCTCCAGGCGGTTCCGGCCAGGAACAGCGCCAGTCCGGCCAGGGTGAACAGCGCCTTCTCCCGCATATACTGCGGATCCGGCGTATCCAGCACATCTTTGAAGAACGGGATCACGTAGGTTCCGACGATTTCCAGGATAATCCACAGGAATACCGCCGTGGCGGAAAAGCCGAACGCCTTGCCCGGCTTGTTGATATCCTTGTAGTAAATCGGGAAAAACACCATGTTGAACACCGCGAATATGATCATCCCGTCGCCGATGATCGCCAGTCCCGCGTCCAGTCCGGCTGGATTCGGAAGGCTGCCGATCGCGTTTTTGAGCAGTACAAACAGGCCCATGACCAGCAGGTCCGCCGCCTCCAGCACGGCGCAGAAAAGGATCCTGGCCGTCACCGCGTCCCCGCGGGAAACCGGCAGCGTCAGGCTGTAGGTAGCGTCATGGTTTTCCCGGGCGGTCAGGCAGATAAAGAAGATGGCCAGTCCCATGTAGAAACAGCATACGCCGTAGGGATATCCGGGCACCAGCACCAGCGCGGCGCCCAGCAGCATAATATATCCGGTGGGATGCATGCACAGCTTCCATTCCTTCATCAGCATCTTCATCATTCCGCATCCGCCTCCTTTTCCAGGTGAATCATGATCTCCTCCAGGTTTGCCTCCCGCGCGTTGAACGCGCCGGCGTCCTCCGCGGGAACCAGCACGGTAAAACCGTCCCGGACACGGCACTCCCCGCGGGAAACCCTTGCCAGCTCCTCCGGTATTTTTTCGCCGCATTCCGCAATCCGCCATGCTTCCCGGAAGCCGTCCAGCGTATCGTCCGCATTCAGATGCCCGTTTTGCAGGAAAAGGATCCGGTCCGCGCATTTCTCCAGGTCCGAAGTGATATGGGTGGAAAAGAAGATCGTCTTTCCCTCATCCTTCAGCTTCAGGAAGATCTCCACCAGCTCCTCCCGGCTCACGGGATCCAGTCCGCTGGTAGGCTCATCCAGGATCAGCAGCTCCGCCCCGTGGCTCAGCGCCAGGGTCAGCGCGTATTTGATCTTCATGCCGTTGGACAGCTCCGCCGGCGTCTTGTCATCCGCCAGGCCGAACCGGCTCATATATTTGGCATACTGCCCGTCGTCCCATTCGGGATAGAAGGATTTTGTCACCGCCGTGATCGCCGAAAGCTTTTTCCGGGTATAGTAGGTCATGCCCGCCGACACAAACCCGATCCGGCGTTTGATTTCCCGGTCATTTTCCGGAAACGGCAGGCCGAAGAAGGCGATCTCCCCGGCGTCCGGATGCACAAAGGACAGCATGGTGTTGATGGTCGTTGTTTTCCCGGCGCCGTTGCGCCCGATAAACCCGGTAATCGTGCCCGGCGCCAGCGTAAAGGAGACATCCTCCAGCCTGAACGCCGGATAGTTTTTGCCCAGTCCCTTGACTGTCAGGGGGCTTTTCATCTCAGAAGCCATTTTTCATTCCCTCCGTAAATGTCATAAATAACCGCGCGTCCACCAGCGCAATGCCCTGTCCCTCATCCCCCAGCACCATCAGCTGGTCTCCGGGATTGATATGAAACACCCGCCTTGCGCGCACCGGAATCACAATCTGCCCCTTGTCGCCCACCGTCACCATGCCGAACATATGCTTCCCCTTCATGGCCGGCTCAGGGCTCATTTCATCCGCCGGCGCGTTCGCCAGGTCGTCCAGTGAGATATCCAGCGCCGCCGCCAGCCGTCCGGAAACATCCAGGTCCGGAATGCTTTCCCCGGATTCCCATTTGGCCACGGTCTGCCGCGTCACGCCCACCGCTTCCGCCAGCGCTTCCTGGGTCATGTTCTTCCCTTTCCGAAATTTCAGCAGGTTCTCACTAATCATACATTTCCCACCTTTCGGTAATATCATACCGCGTTTTTCCCGCCGGTCAACCATTTCTCCGTGACATTCCCGAACCAAAATGTTAATCTTCGTTGCCTTCATCTGCAGGAACACGATAAAAACAATCGATTGTATACAAAACCCATTGACAACTGCCCGAACCGGGTTTATCATGCATGCATCCCGAATCAATGACCGGAGGTAATCCCTGATGATGAAGTACAGCGCGGCTTTCGCCTTTAGAAGCTCAGCGATGGATGAATAAACGCGGATCGCGCTTAAATCCACCGCCTTTTGTGATGAGAAAAGGCGGTGGTTTTTTTATCATCATCAGCCCTCATCGGGATGGTCCCGGTCAGACAGTAAAGGAGGAACCAACATGAAGAACTATTATCAGCCGGAAATCGAAACGGCGCCCCGGGAGAAAATCCTGGAGATCCAGAATGAAAAGATTGTCAAACAGGTCCGCCATGTATGGGACAACGTCCCCTATTACCGCCACCTGATGGAGGAAAAGGGCGTCACCCCGGATGACATCCAGTCCGTGGATGATATTAAAAAGCTCCCCTTCCTCAGCAAGGCAGACCTGCGGGATACCTATCCCTACGGCATGCTGGGCACAGACCTGAAGGACTGCGTCCGCATCCACTCCACCTCCGGCACCACCGGCAAGCGCGTGGTCGCCTTCTATACCCAGCATGATATTGACCTCTGGGAAGACTGCGTGGCCCGGGCCATCGTCGCCGCCGGCGGCACAAAGGACGATGTGGTCCAGGTCTGTTACGGCTACGGCCTGTTCACCGGCGGTTCCGGCCTCCACGGCGGCTCCCACAAGGTAGGCTGCCTGACCCTGCCCATGTCCTCCGGCAACACGGATCGCCAGATCCAGTTCATGATGGACCTGGAAGCCACCATTCTCTGCTGCACGCCTTCCTATGCCGCCTATATCGGCGAAGCGCTGGCGGAGCAGGGCTTCAAGCCGGAAGACAATAAGCTCAAGGCCGGCATCTTCGGCGCGGAGCCCTGGACGGAGGAAATGCGCCAGGCCATTGAAAAGAGCCTGGGCATCAAGGCATATGATATTTACGGCCTCACGGAAACCAGCGGCCCCGGGGTGGCCTATGAGTGCGAAGAGCAGAAAGGCATGCACATCAACGAGGACCATTTCTACGCGGAAATCATCGATCCGGATACCGGTGAAGTCCTGCCCGAAGGCTCCGTGGGCGAGCTGGTGTTCACCTCCCTGGATAAGGAAGCCTTCCCGCTCCTGCGCTACCGCACCCGCGACCTGTGCGTCCTGAGCCGCAAGCCCTGTTCCTGCGGACGGACCCATGTCCGGATGGCCAAGCCCATGGGCCGCAGCGACGATATGCTCATCATCCGCGGCGTCAACGTCTTCCCGAGCCAGATCGAAACCGTCCTGCTCAACGAAGGCTATACGCCGAACTACCAGATCGTGCTGGACCGTGAACGCAATACTGACACCTTCGACATCTATGTGGAAGTTTCTCCCGATCAGTTCTCCGACCTGATGTCCCAGATCCAGAAGATGGAGAAAGGCCTGGAATCCGCCATGCGGACCATGCTGGGTATCGGCCCGAAGGTCCACCTGGTCGCCCCGAAGACCATCACCCGCAGCGAAGGTAAAGCCGTCCGCGTCATTGACAAGCGGAAGCTTCATGATTAAACTGGTATTATCAAACAAGAAACTGAATACAGGATCTCCCCCATTTATCAATAAAAGGAGGCAAAAACAATGGCGATTACGCAGATTTCCCTGTTTCTGATGAATCAGCCCGGCCAGCTCGTGGACGCCGTCGGCGCCCTTTCAGTAGGCGGCGCAAACCTCCGCGCCATGAGTATCGCGGAATCCAATGATTTCGGCATTCTCCGGATTATCGTATCCGATTCAGACCAGGCCTGCGCCCTGCTGAAGGACAAATTCCTGATCTCCAGAACCGCGGTTGTCGCCGCGAAGATGGGCGACCGTTCCGGCGCGTTGTATCCGATCCTGAAAGCCCTGAACGAGGCGAATATCAATATTGAATATATGTATGCCTTTACAGGCTCCGGTGCCGATGAGGCCTATGTGGTCCTCCGCGTCAACGATGTGGAAACCGCGGAAGCCGTCCTGAACGCCGCCGGAATCACCACCCTCTCCGATGATAACTTGAAAATTTAACAGTTTCAACTTCTCCCGTTGGAAAAAGAAAACCCGGGCGCCTTAAATTCAGGGCAGCCCGGGTTTTCCATTCATTCCCGGAATCAATAGGATCCGTAATTGCCGACGGCTTCATCAATGGTGACGGCTCCGGTCCCGGCCTGATAAGCCGCGTTCCGGACCTGCTTGGCAAGCGGATCCGTAATTCCGATGACTTCCGGAGACAGGATCCGTTCGGCAGGAACCTGGCCGAAAGGCGCATACACAGCGTCGAAGGACAGATCCGTTGTCGGTGTCACCAGGCGTTTCATGGAAGCCATCCTGTTCAGTTCCTGACGGGAAACCAGGAAGCGCATGAATTCGTTCGTCATGTCCAGATTTTCGCAGGTTTTATTCACGGAGAACTGGATCGAAGGGCTGTCAATAAAATATCCTCCGGCTTCTGACATCGGAACGGGAACAAAGGAATAGGTGAACGGCGCTTTGGAAAACGCTTCGGACTGGCTTTCCCGTTTTCCGGTTCCGGACACGGTATCTCCCGTGCAAACCATCATGGGGACGTCGCCTTCAAAGAACCGGAGAATGACCTGGGTGTAGTTGTCGCCGATCTCGTTGCATTTGTCCAGGTTGATATAGCCATTTTCAATCAGCTGCATCATCGATTCCAGCGCCGGGCGCATGCACTCACCGGCGGAGGGGGCCATTTCATTCGCAGCCTGCAGCGCTTCCGGATCGGCAGCGAGGGCGGCCACGACTTCCGGATACACCAGGTTATTCATCAGGCAACCGGAAGAATCCGCGCTGTAGCCCATCATGGGACTGGCATAGCCTTTGCTGAGGAATGCCTCACATACGGCCAGCAGTTCTTCCCAGGTAGTCGGTACCTGGAGGCCTTCCTTCTCAAAAAGGTCATTGTTCACCAGCATGCCATAGTTTCTGGCGAAAATCGGCACCATCAGCAGGCGCCCGTCCGCATCGCGGTTCAGCAGGCCGGAACGGAGGCAGTCCAGCTCCAGGCCCAGTCCGGGATCCGAAAGGTCCTCCATATGATCATAGACCGTCTGATATTTTTCATTTCCGATCATCCACTGATAGGAGAAGAAAATATTCGGGGCGGTGCTGCTTTCCAGTACCGTTCCCAGCAGATTGTTATAGTCATCCGGTTTCACATAGCTCAGTTCAACATCCGGGTAATACTCATTGAACAGGTCAAATTCGGCTTCCAGTGCCTCAAAGTTGGAATAGCTTCCAACCACCGTGATGGTGCATTCGGATTCTGTGTCCAGCCTCGGCTGAAATTCACCGGCGGAATCCGCCTGCGCCGGCGAAATACAGGCCGCTGATACGACGGTGAGCAGGACAGCCAGCATGGTACAAAGCATTTTTCTCATTTTCCCTTTTCCTCCTTGATTCTGCGAATTTCTTTGATAATGAGTTTCATGTCAATCGGTTTGGCAATATGTCCGTTCATGCCCGCGTTCAGGCATTCCGCCACGTCTTCGGAGAAAGCATTGGCCGTCATGGCGATGATGGGAATGGAAGCGGCCCATTTGTTTTCCAGCTTGCGGATGGAACGGGTCGCGTCCAGGCCGTTCATTTCCGGCATCTGAACATCCATGAAAATCAGGTCATAACTTCCTTCTTTGGCTGCTGCCATTTTGTCCACACAGATCCGTCCGTTTTCAGCCCGCTCTGTGGTAATGCCAAACATGCCCAGCATGGCCGAGAGAATCTCCCAGTTAATCTCGTTATCTTCCGCAACCAGGATATTGATTCCCGCCAGGTCGGAATAGTCATCCTCCGGCTCAACGGCTGTTGCTTCTTTCCCGAGCACTTCATTGATTTTCTCATACAGTCTGGAGCGGAACAGGGGTTTGCTGATGAATCCGCTTGCGCCCGCTCCCTTAACCTCGTCTTCGATGTCAGACTGATCATAAGCGGAGGTCAGCAGAATGGGAATGCCGGCGCCGAATTCCGACCGGATTTTCCGGATCGTCTCAACGCCGTCCATATCCGGCATCTTCCAGTCCAGAATGATGATATCGTAATCCTTTCCGGCTGCATGCCGGCTGCGGGTCATTTCCAGCGCTTCCCGACCGTTCATCGCCCGTTCCGTGGTGATGCCCAGCGATTCCAGCGCGTCCACAGCGGTGTCCAGCAGGATCGGGTCATCATCCGCGATCATGGCGTCAATCGCGTCGAACCGCATCTCCTTCAGCTGTTTTTCCGCCACGGGAATATCCAGTGTAATGGTGAAAGTAGTCCCTTCTCCGGGTTTGCTCTGGCATTCGATGGTTCCGTTCATCAGTTCAACCATCTGCCTGGTAATCGCAAGCCCGAGCCCGGTCCCCTGGATGCTGTTGACGCGGCTGTCTGTCTGCCGGGAAAAAGGCTGGTACATCTTTTCCATGAATTCAGGACTCATGCCGATCCCGGTATCCGATACAACATAGATCAGCTTCACGCAGCCCTGCTTTTCGCTTGCTTCCTCCCGCAGATCCACGGAGACGCTGCCGCCGGGTTCCGTATATTTAATGGCATTGGAGAGAATATTGATATAAATCTGGTTCAGCCGCAGCTGATCCGCATGAAGGTATTCCTTCTCCATCCGGTTGATGCGGAAGCTGAAATCAATATTCTTTTCCTTAATCATGGGCTGGGACAGATTCACCAGGTTTTCCACCGTTTCCACGATGGAGAAAGTCAGCGGACTCAGGCTGAGTTTTCCGCTCTCCACCTTGGAAATATCCAGAATATCATTGATCAGCGTCAGCAGGTGGTTGCTGGCCAGGCCGATCTTTCTCAGGTTTTCCCCCACGGCTTCCCGGTCATCCAGGTTCTTTTCGGCAATCGTGGTCAGGCCGATGATTGCGTTCATCGGCGTACGGATGTCATGGGACATGGTGGAGAGGAAATCGGTCTTTGCCTTGCTGGCTGATTCTGCCTTCCGGGCCATAACCTTAAGCTTCTTATTAAAGGAGAGCATATACAGGAGGTCGATGATCAGCAGCAGCAGTAATCCGGCGCTTACAACCCCGATCAGCAGCCAGTCCACCGTACTTTCACTCAGGTCGCTGACCGGTGAGGAGCCCAACAGCACCCAGCCTTTCGTGGAAGTAATGGGCGTATGGGCAACGATACATTCCTTTTTCTTTGAGTTCACCATGGTAAACGAGCCGGTTCCGGTCAGGATATCCGTAAACAGCTGCTGCTGCACTGCGACGCCCGGTTGGTTATAGGATTTATAGAACTCGAAGAAGTTGGAATTCTTAAAAGAGCGTCCCCGGATGATGTAGTTGCCTTCCGCATCGATCATGGAAAACTCTTCGTTTTCATACTCTTCCTGGGGGAAAACCCACTTTTCGGCCAGACTGGAAGTGGGAACGATGCGCAGCAGGTAGGCCGGCCGCTTTTCCCAGGTTTCTGCGTCCCGCACCGTGATCCGGTTGCAGAAGGCCAGGGACTGTTCCCCGTTGATGGGATTTGTATAGGTCCGTGTAATATTGATTGCCGTGCCAAGGTCCGCAATCCAGCTGCCATCCCCAAGCAGGTCCATCCGCTCATAGGAGACATCGTAATTGTCCTCAGTATTTAGCCTCGGCCGGGTGGAATAACCTTTCAGGGTTTCCGCGTCAATCAGGTGGGCGGATGTGATGGTCTGGGCATGGGTTGCCCTGACATAGGCCGTGGCTTCTTCCAGCGTCAGGTCCTGGCTGTTGATATATTGCGCCCAGTTGTCACAGATTCCCTGTTCCCCATCCATGTAATTTCCAGTTACCTGTTCCATGGCAATGGCCGTGTTGACAAAATGCTCCACCTGATGATCATAGTTTTCTTTTCGCTCACGGTTGGAATACAGCGCAACAAAGGCCAGTATGGCAGCCATCAGCACCACATTCACCAGAACAATCCATAATGTTTTCAGACGGCTCATTACAGCAGCTCCTCCGGGGGAAAGGTTCATTTTTTTATTTCGGTCGCTCAGACAACGTAAAGTATATCATATGATCTCAGTTGTGTAAACCGGCTTGCAATCATTCCCATTCAATCGTCCAATTGATTTGCTTTCATGCTAATTTTTGCATCAAAACCCCAAAACATGCCCCAAATGGTAAACTTTCAACCATTGCAATCCATTGTATATCAATGGCGTTTGTGCTATCATAATGCGCGCGTGGAGAGAACACGCGAAGATCGAATCAGCGCATAGGCGCGAAAGGGAGAGTAGTATGAAGAAGGTTATTTGCAAAGTCGAGTACGATACCGAAGCTTCCGAGCTCGTCCAGAAGAAGGTTTTTGGCGTGTTCGGCGATCCCAAGGGCTATGAAGAGTCCCTGTACAAGACCCAGGATGGCAAGTTCTTCCTGTATGGTTTCGGCGGCCCCGAATCCCCCTACACCGAAGAAACCATCACCCGCATCGCTGCCAACAAGGTCAAGGCCTGGCAGGAAGCGTAATTCAGATTACGTTTGCACCCCGTCCGTATCACGGACGGGTTTTCTTTTTCCTTTCTTTCTCTGCATAATCAGAACGGCAGGCTTTTCAGCCTGCCGTTCTGATTTTCTTGTTATTACCCCAGGAGCAGAAAAATATCCTGCCCGAAGGGGGCCAGGGGGCGCAGGCCACAGTGCGGCCTGCGTTGGATTCGATCGGATGATGAACCGTCCGGAATTAATTCCGGATAACGGTTCACATGCACCGCTAAGTCCCCCTTTAAATCAGACAATCCCCTGTGCCAGCATCGCATCCGCAACCTTTTCGAAGCCCGCGATATTCGCGCCGACCACATAGTTGCCTTCGAAGCCGTACTTCTTGGCCGCGTTGTCGATGTTGTGGTAGATGTTCTCCATGATGCCCTGCAGCTTCTTGTCCACTTCGTCGAAGCTCCAGCTCAGCCGTTCGCTGTTCTGGCTCATCTCCAGCGCGGAGGTGGCGACGCCGCCGGCGTTCGCAGCCTTGCCGGGCAGGAAGAATACTCCGTTGGCCTGCAGGTAATCGGTCGCTTCCTGGGTGGTGGGCATGTTCGCGCCTTCCGCAACAACTTTGACGCCGTTCGCAACCAGGGTCTTCGCGTCGTCCAGGTTCAGTTCGTTCTGGGTGGCGCAGGGCAGCGCGATGTCCGCCTTGACGGACCATACGCCGCGGCCTTCATGGTATTCCGCGTTGGGCCGGTAGCTCTTGTATTCGCTCAGGCGGGCACGCTTGACTTCCTTGATCTCCTTCAGGGCGTCCAGGTCGATGCCTTCCGGATCGTACACCCAGCCGGTGGAGTCGGAGCAGGTCACGGGCTTGCCGCCCAGCTGATAGGCCTTTTCAATCGCGTAGGTCGCCACATTGCCGGCGCCGGATACGATCACGGTCTTACCCTGCATGGTGTCGCCATGGCACTTGAGCATTTCGTTGGTGATGTAGAGCAGGCCGTAACCGGTCGCTTCCTTCCGGGCCAGGGAACCGCCGTAGCTCAGTCCCTTGCCGGTCAGCACGCCTTCATACAGGCCGCGGATCCGCTTGTACTGTCCGAACATGAAGCCGATCTCACGGGCGCCGGTGCCGATGTCGCCGGCGGGAACATCCGTATCCGCGCCGATGTATTTGCACAGTTCGGTCATGAAGCTCTGGCAGAAGGCCATCACTTCGCGGTCGCTCTTGCCCTTGGGGTCGAAGTCGGAACCGCCCTTGCCGCCGCCGATGGGCAGGCCGGTCAGGCTGTTCTTGAAAATCTGTTCAAAGCCGAGGAATTTGATGATGCCCAGGTTGACGGAGGGATGGAGCCGCAGGCCTCCCTTGTACGGTCCGATCGCGCTGTTGAACTGGACGCGGTAGCCGGTGTTCACCTGCACCTGGCCCTTGTCATCCACCCACGGCACACGGAACTTAATCTGCCGTTCAGGATTCACGATGCGCTCCAGCAGCGCTTCATGGCGATACTTTTCCTCATTGGCTTCCACCACGGGACGAAGGGAATTCAGCACTTCCTTCACCGCCTGATGGAATTCGGGCTCGTTGGGATTCTCCTTCACTACGCGATCAATTACCTCGTCAACATAAGACATACCGGAATACCTCCTTGCGTTTTATTCTCCTGAATGAACAAAACGCCTTTAACACACAACCGTTTGTTAAAGACGCCCTTGCCTTTACGCGCGGTATTCTACCGCCGCGGAAGGATGCTTGTCAATGTGCTGCCTGCACTATTCATGTTTTTCTGTTTTCAGTATACGCCGCGCATGAATTCGGTGCGTTTCCGGATCCACTTTTTCAGATAATCGCAGGCGTTATCAAAATTCCCTCCGGCTTTATCCGAAGTGGCGCTGCTGGGCTGCCAGCGGGTATAGTTCATCTTCGCGGAAGCCCGGATGGATTCGATATACTCATCCAGCGAACGGATCACGCTTTCTTCTCCGGCCTCCCGTTCGCCCAGCAGGATCTCCGCCGCCGGAAGGAACTGCTCTTTCCACATTTCCCCCACCCGGTCCATGAATTCCGGATGCGTGCTCAGCAGCCAGTACAGGTTGGATGACCGCCTGCTGAGCGATGTGATATAGCCGCCCTCCGGGAAAGTACCCCGGTCGCCCATATTGCCGAAGGAAAGGTCATAGTCCCATGCGGGCCCGGCATAGATCAAGGGATCACGTTCATCCGAATCCTTGTACATATACTGGCTGCCGCCGATGAAGTCATAGTTTTTGCACCATTCCTCCGCCAGGAACTTCAGGGCAAAGGAATCCGTGTCCATGTATTCCGTATAGTGCTTACCCGTGTCCGGATTGATCCCGTCTCCGGCAATCAGCGCCTGGTGCATTTCAAAAACGCGCCTGCCCAGGTATTCGGTCTGTGCCATGCTGGGATAGGTCGGTTCCTTGATCCGGATGCTCAGATCCTTCTTTGTCCGGAACCCCGGTATTTTATAATCCCGGAGCCTGGCATATTTCTCAATGGTGAAAAGGTATCCGCCGGTAATATCCGCCGGATTGTTCTCAATTTCATAAGCCCGGACCAGGGACAGTTCATCGCCGGATCTCCGGATGATCCGAAGGCTGTCGTCCATCGGGCGACTGTTCAGCTTTTCCGTCTCGTCCTCCAGGTCCTTCAGGTCCATCCGTTCCTTCTTGATCTGCGGCTTTTCGGCCAGCAGATACAGGCCGTGGTACGTGCCGTTCACCCATACATCCACCTGGGTGCATCCCAGGGCATATCGCAGCCCGGTTTCCCGGCACATATCCATCACAATCTGGTTCCGCAGCAGGCTGATATCATTGCTGTTCGCCAGCAGCACCCAGGTCTTGGCCCTGGCCATACCGGACAATGAAGCTTTTTTCTCCAGCTTGATCTGATAGGGCTTCTTGCTGTACTGGCTGCTGTAGGTATTATTCCCCCGGCCCTTCAGCTGGGTAATGCCGCCGTCATATGAAACGGAGCCGTCCGCCTCCTCATACACGGCCCGCCCTTCCGTAATCTCGATGTTTTTATTCCTTCTGACCTTTTTGAACATATTGCTGTCCACCGTCAGGAACAGCGCAGGAATCGCGGAGCCCTGCCGGAAAGTCAGCTTCAGCACCTTTTTGTTCTGGGACTGGTAAATCGTCACATACTGACCCGCATAAGCGCTCAGGTCAGTCTCCTTCCCCGGATAAATATCCGGGCCGTCTTTTTCCAGCCGGATGCATTCATAACCGGGCACTTCCAGCGTCATCCGGCTCAGATCCCAGTTTCCGGGAATAAACAGGTTCACGTCCCAGCTGGTCACCGTCTCCGGGCATTGGGACGGGCAGCCGATCTTCAGCACCTTGGCTGCCTGTTCCCCGGCGGCAGCACAAAAGACAAGCACAGCGGCAATCGCTGCAGCCACTAACCACTTTGCGATTTTTCCGGGAATGTTCATCTTCTGTGCGCTCCGTTATCTTCCGGTATTACAGGTTTCCTTCAATCCAGGCCTTGATCTGGGGTCCCGGACGGAATCCGACGCTCTGGGATACCGCCTGTCCGTTCTTCAGCAGCACCAGGCACGGAATCGAGCTGATGCCGAATTTGGCAGCCACTTCCGGCGCTTCATCCACGTCCAGGTTGTAGAAATCCGCCTTTCCGCTCATTTCCTCCGAAAGCTCTTCCAGCACCGGCGCCATCATCCGGCAAGGTCCGCACCATGTAGCCGAAAAGTCGACAATAGCCACCGCACTCTTTTCCGCCTCGTTCACAAATTCTTCCGCATTGATCTTCTTAACCATTTTTCTTATCTCCTTCTTTAATTTATTTTTCCAACCACCAGACGACCCTCAACGCCTCCGCATTTTCTTCTCCTGTTTACATTTGCCCGAAGGGGTCCAGGGGCGCAGGCCACAGTGCGGCCTGCGTTGGATTCGATCGGATGATGAACCGTCCGGAATTAATTCCGGATAACGGTTCACATGCACCGCTAAGCCCCCTGGTTATCCAAGCCATTTGACAGCACTCAGCGCCGCCACGTTTCCTTCGCCCGCCGCCTTAATATACTGATACGGCGTTCCCGCAATATCCCCGCAGGCAAACACCCCGGGAATATTCGTTTCCATCTGCCGGTTCACCGCCACATGCGGTCCTTCCGTCTGCAGTCCCGGCACCAGCTGCCCCGGCGCCACCGCTTCCCGCAACACGAAAATCCCGTCCACGGCATAATCCCCGCCGTCCGTATGCACAATCCGCTTCCCGTCCGCCTGCCCGACGCCGGTCACCTTCGCCCGGATCACTTCCACGCTGTCCGGCAAACCGGTTTCCCCGTCATACACCGGAAAATAAACCACCTTGGCGCATACTTCGCTCAAAAATGCGGCTTCCGCTTCTTCCCGGGGATTATAGCCAACCACCGCCACTGTCTTCCCGCGGTACAGGGGCGCGTCACATGTCGCGCAGTAACTCACGCCCCGGCCGACCATTTCCTCTTCCCCGTCCAGCGGCTTTCCCTGAACCACACCGCCAGCCAGGATCACTGCCCGGGCTTCCAGCATCTCTTCCCCGGCCTGCAGCGCGAAATAATCGCCCATCGCGTAAACCGCGGCCACCCGCTTTTCGGTAATTTCAATGCCCATCGCTTCCAGATGCTCATTGAATTTCCGTGCCAGCTCCTCCCCGCTGATGGCCGGGAAGCCCGGATAGTTCCGGATCTCCTGGGCCCTGGAAACCTTGCTGCTCAGTTCCTTCCTGCCCAGCAGCAGGATCTTTTTATTCCGGATCGTCGCTGTAATCGCCGCGGAAATTCCGGCCGGGCCGGTACCGATAATCGCGATATCCACTCTTTCCATATATAGCCGCCTTTCTGTTCATCCTTTTCTCTGCTTCTATTAATAACACATATCCGGCAATTTATCAACATCCTGTTCTCCCCCAACTCCGTCTCATCTCCTGACACCTGAGACCTGAAATCTGACACCTGTACACATCCCGTCATCCTGTGTATAATATGCGTAAAACCACACCGAACGGAGCTGATTGTGTTTGAAACCCATGCTGCTTTTTGACCTGGACGGTACCCTGTGGGATTCCGCCGCCAATGTAGCGGAAGCCTGGAACATCATCTTTGCCCGGGAGGATCCCACCCTGCCGAAGCTGACAAAGGACGATGTCCACAGCGTCATGGGCCTCACCATGAAGGAAATCCAGGACCGGCTCCACCCGTCGCTTCCGGAAGCCCGGCGCGCCGCGGTTTTTGATGAATGCTGCCGTTATGAAGTGGAATATCTCCGGGAGCATGGCGGCGAGCCCTATCCGTTCCTGCGTACCATCATGAAAAAGCTGATCTCCGATGGATACAAACTGGGCATTGTCAGCAACTGCCAGTGCGGTTATGTTGATGCCTTCCTGTCAGCCGCAAACGTCCGCGACCTTTTCTGCGATTATGAGGAATGGGAGCGCACAGGCCTCGTCAAGGGCGAAAACATCCGCCTGGTCATGCGCCGCAACGGTTTTGACAAAGCAATCTATATCGGCGACACCCAAAAAGACCAGGATGCCGCCATCCTGGCCGGCATCCCGTTTATCCACGCCGAATACGGCTTCGGCAAAGTCACAAACCCCGATGCCGTCATCCATTCCCTGTCCGATCTCCCGGAAGTTCTTAAATCATTCTAACGCTCTTTATACACAAACCAAAATATTCATATTCCTTACCGTACTGTCCTTAATCCCGTCATTCACCGAATAACCATGCTTCTCCAGATCCCCGCACACCGCCTGCGTCAGTCCCTGCTCCTGCAGCTTCTCAATCACCCCTGCGGCAATCCCTTCCATGCAGAAGTATTTTTCTTCTGCTGTTTTTTTGTCATTGTCGGTTGTCAGCAGCCATTCCAGCGACCGGGCCGTTTCTTCCCCTTCCAGCTCCCGCAGCGCCCGGAAGCTCCATTTGTAATAGGGCATGCACCGCTTTTTCAGCAGGAACGCCGTCGCCATGGCATGTTTCACAAACTCGCCCACCGCCAGCTGCGCCGCGCCGCTTTCCTCCCGCCGCACGCACCGGTTGTAGTTATACTGGCCGCTCTGCGCCATCATCAGCAGATGCCCGGCCAGTCTTTTTTTCCTTATATCCTCCGGCATGTTCCGCAGGATGTTCCGCTGGTCTTCCATGAGCCCCGCGTCATCCCGGAACATTTCCCCGTTCACCGCTTCCGCCAGCGCGTATTCCGGAATCCGGATCCAGTCCCCCGTCGTCATATTCTCCGGCAGACAGCCGATCCGGTCCGTAAAGAAATCCTCAATCCGGAACACCCCGTGTCGCTGTCCGCCGGCCGGCGCCATCCTCTGCCGCCGGTATCCCTCAAACTCCGCCGGCAGCTTCGCATAAGCACGCTCCAGCTGAAACTCGGTTTTCCGGTCCACAATATCCTCTCCGGGAATAAACAGGCAGAACCCCGGTTCAAAGTCGTGGTCTTCGGATATCCCGTCGTCGTATCCGTAGCATTCGGATCCGCTGCCTGTCAGGCCCGCCGCGATGATTTCCCCGTATTCCGGAAACTGTTCCCGGATCATGTCCGCACCGAAAGCCTCGTAATATTTCCGCGCCAGTTCAATCCCTTTCATGGATTTCCTCCGCTCTCCGTTTCAGTTCCGCTTCCTCCGCAAAATATCCGTAGTGGCCGAATACCGGCGCGCATTTCTCACATACAAACGCGTAATACCCGTTCCGGGGAATTCCTTCCGTATCCAGCAGCTCCGCCGCCCGGTCCAGGTATGCTTCCGCCGCCGCGGCGCCTTCCTCCGCGCCGTATTCCGCTTCCGCGGCATCCGCCATGTTCAGCCAGGTAATCGCCTGCTCCAGTTCCCCGTATTCCTGCTTTGCCATCACGACAATTGCCCTGCGGAACATGTCTTCCGCTTCCCGGTATCTTCCGCAGGCTGTCAGCGCCAGCGCCATGTTGTTATACAGCCCGCCGAGCCGGCCGTCGCCCTCCGGCAGGTTCTTTTCATAGTTTTCCCTTGCCTTTTCAAAAAACACCAGTCCGCTGACCGGATCCCCGAAGGCTTCCCGCACGGTCCCGCAATTCACCCATGTGGTGCCCGCGGTAATCGTGTCCGCCATTCCCAGCCGTTCCACCAGTGCCGCCGCCTGTTCCGAATGGCGCATCGCCTGCTCCCGGTTTCCCTGTTTCCGGTAGAAGCCCATCAGCTCGTTATGGAGCATCAGCTGCCCCCGCTCGTCCCGGCCCGATTCCGCTTCCACCAGCCAGTAGTGCAGGTGCCGTTCCGCCGCCGGCCAGTCGCTCCGGTCTTCATATTCCCGCATCTTGTCCAGCACCCGTCCCACCGGAATCGGCTGCATAGCCTCCGGCTCTCCCGGCGTCCCGCACAAAACGCAAGTCGGATCCAGGTAATCTTCTCTTTCCAGTTTCATGCTCAACCCGCTTTCTCAAATACCATTTCCTTTTTCGCCAATGCCAATAATAAATTAGCTTCCGCCCCCGGCCTGATCCATTCCCCCACCTGCTCCTCCGGCAGCATCAGCGGCATCCGGTCATGAATAAACCGGATCCCTTCCTCCGCCTCCCGCGTCAGCACCACAAACGCCGGCAGTCCTTCCTCAATCCGGTACAGCCCGCACATCCATGCCACCGCGGATCCGCTGGGCTGGATCATGTATTTCTCCCCGGTTTCCTTTTTTCCGTCATTCCGCACCCGGTGTTCCCATTCATAATACCAGCTGGCCGGCACAATGCACCGGTGCGCTTTCCATGCCTCCCGGAACATCACTTTCTCCCCCGCCGTTTCCGCCCGGGCGTTGATCAGCAAAGGCCTGCCGGGTACGCTGAATCCCCATTTCATCGGGAAAACCGCCCGTTCCCCGTTCCGGTTGCTGGCAATCACCGGCACCACGTTCGTCGGCCGGATCTCACCCGAAGTCATCACCGCGGTCATCTCCTGAAATCTCCTCACCAGCGGCGACCGGTTCATTTCTTCAACGATCGGCCGCAGTTCCGGGGACAGTTCCATATAATACCGGCAGCACATGCTTTTTCCTCCGCCAACACTGACTCTCTTTCCTGCATCATACAACACTCCGTGCCATGAAACAAGCGAACAAACAAAAAAAATCTTGACGCTTTCCCCGCTTCATGATAAACTAATCGGGCTGGTTAGCTCTGGAGCGATGGCCGAGCGGTTGAAGGCGCTGGTCTTGAAAACCAGTGATACCGAAAGGTACCGGGGGTTCGAATCCCTCTCGCTCCGCCAGCCTTGACAAGGAGAAGTACCCAAGTGGCCGAAGGGGCTCCCCTGCTAA